>JAEEYQ010000055.1 GCA_016288215.1 Lentisphaeria bacterium
AGACGGGGAACGGGAGGAGTAGAAAGGGGGGCGGGGGGGAGGAGGAGGGAAAGGTGGGACGGGAGCCGAGGGGCGGAAGGAGTCAAAAGCGGGACGGGAGACGAGGGACGGGGGACGGGAGGAGTGAAAAGCGGGACGGGAGACGGGAAGAGTGAAAAGTGGGACGGGAGACGGGAGACGGGAGACGGGGGATGGGAAAAGTGAAAAGTGGGACGAGGGACGAGAGACGGGAGACCGGAGACGGGGGATGGGAAAAGTGAAAAGTGGGACGAGGGACGAGAGACGGGAGACCGGAGACGGGAGGGGAAAGTAGGACGGGAGACGGGAAGAGTGAAGATCTAGAGGAGCTAGAGGTGCTAGAGGTGCTAGAATATCTAGATGAGCTAGAGGTGAAAAGTGAAAAGTGAAAAGTGAAAAGTGAAAAGTGAAAAGCGAAAAGTGAAAAGCGAAAAGTGAAAAGCGAAAAGTGAAAAGCGAAAAGTGAAAAGCGAAAAGCGAAAAGCGGGACGGGAAGCTCGTCCAATTCCTACTTTTCCGTTGGTCTTTCCGCCGTGAAGCCTGCCACGTAGGCATCCATGTTCTGACGAATGTGCGGGGGGATGGCGACTTTCGTCTGCGCCTTGAAGTCGAAGCAGACAATGACTTCCGTGCAAAGGACGGCCAATTCGTCTGAATTGCCATAGATTCTGTGTTCAAGCACGAAGCTGGTATGTTTGATTTCCTGAAGCGTCGTGTAGATTTTCACCGTGCCCGGAAAGTGGAGCTGCCGTAGGAACTGGAGGGATGTCGCCGCCTCAATGGGGCCGAAATCCATTTTGGGAAACAGATGCAGCCCAACGGATTCCAGAAAAAGAATCCTTGCCGCCTGGCAGTAGCGAACGATGGAGACGTTGTTCACGTGCCCCAATAGATCAAGCTCCCCCCAGTCGATTCGCAGCTCTAGCAATTGTGCTTTCATTTATCTTAAGCAAAGAGTGAAAAGTGATTATGATATGTTGCTGTGCTGCAACGAGTTATGGAAGAATCACGAAGTCTTGTTGAAGGCCACGATGGCCAGAATCATCATGATGCCGGCGATGAGACGGCGGATGAAGATGTTCAGGTTGATTTTCTCCTCCAGCTCATTGAAGCCCAATTTGGAGAGGGCCGCGCCAATCAGAATGGCGATGATGCCGCGGGTGCTCTGCACGATGTTGCCGTTGACGGTTCCGATGTGGGCAAAGCAGGCGTAGAGGAACAGCATGGAGATGAGCCAGCTGGCGGCAAAGGGGGAGATGGCGGTCCAGACGGAGCGGGGATTAGCCGTTGGCGGCAGTTTGAAGAGGGGCAGGCAGAAGACGCTCACGATGCCGCAGACAATGTAGGTGGTGAAGGCGGCGACGATGGAGGGGCGGGCGACGCCGGCCAGCATGGGATCTTGGCTGCTTTCCCCCAACTCCCTGAAAGCTTTGACAAAAAAGGCGATGGAGGTGTCGGACAGCGCATAGCCAATGCAGGTTGCGCAGACCCAAAACAGGCTCCAGAGGGGAATGCGGCTGCCCGCGTTGTTCAGAAGAAACGCGGAGCCCAAGGTCAATGCCATGCCAAGCCACTGCCAAATGCCGTAGACTTCCTTCGGCGAATCAAAAATCAAGGGGAGAAACAGGGTGTTGAGGGAGGCGAGGACAATCAGCTTCAGTCCCAAAAGGGGGACGACTCGGCTGGCGTCCACGGTGCGCTGTGCCATGAACAGGCTAAATTGTCCCAAAAGATAGAAGCCGATGCAAAAGATCAGAGGAATGATGTAGTGGCTGAAGCCATAGATGACTTGAGGCGTCCAGCAAAACGCCAACCCGATGACGGACAGAATGCCCGAAACCACATGTCCACGGCATAGCAGGGAAAAGGCCCCCACGTCTTTGTTGCGTCGAACGGACATGCCCGAAAACACATAAGCCCACGCAAGGCAAAACGCCGCGATGGCGCCAGTGAAGATTCCAATATACATAATATGTTGGAAATTAGGAATTAGGAATTGGAATTGGAATTAGGAATTTGGAATTAGGAATTTGGAATTGGGGAAGGGGTCAGTTCCAAGTCACCAATTCGTCCAGCTTGATTTTGGGGACGTTCAGTCTGCCGTTGTCATCCAAGAAGTATTTGATGTCGTCCGTGGCAGAGATATCCACTTGCGTGGGCTGTTCGTCAGGAATGCCGATGGCGACAACGTAGAGAATATGCTGTTTTTCATTGAGGGAGAGGATGGTAGCGAGGACCTTGCGGTCCACGGCGCCCAGCCAGCAGCAGCCAAGTCCCTTTTCCGTCGCGATGATTTGCATGGACTGGATGGCGGCGCCGGCGTCGGCGTGATGGGTTGCATTGTCGTCGGGAGCCAGCACCACGATGTAGGCGGTGGGGGCATTGACTCCCCAGACGGGCGTGCGTTTCGGGCGGATGTAGCCGGCCCATGCCAGCGTGCCGAAGACCTTTTCCGCCAGAGCGGGTTCCGTCACCACGCGGTAACGCAGAGTCTGCAGATTGGCGGCGCAGGAGGTGACGCGGGCGCCGTTGAGCAGGTCACGCAGGTCATCCGCCTTGACAGGAAGAGGTTTATAAAAGCGGATGGTTCGACGGGAGAGGATTGTGGAAAGGGCTGTCATATTTGCCTGTATTCTATAAGTTATTGATAATCAATTGGTTATAAAAAAGCTAGTGATGGACGGCGGTCCGGCCGAATTTGGAGGCGGGCGTGGCGCGGGAGAAGGCCCATTTGCGGATGGCTTTGATCTGCTCCTCCATGGTCTCCGACAAGGGCACGATGCGGCCCATCACATTGGTCAGATCCCGTTGGTTGAAGGGGCGCTTCTCGTAATAGGCGTCGGTGCGGGCGGCGAGAATGGCCTGCTCGATTTCGGCGCCGTTCCAGCCGTCGGTCATGATTTGGAGCATCTTGAAGTCGAAGTCATCTGGATTCGCGCCATTGCGCTGCAGATGGATGCGGAGGATGGACTCCCGCTCCTCCTTGGAGGGCAGATCGCAGAAGAAGACTTCATCGAAACGCCCCTTGCGCAGGAACTCCGCAGGCAGGGCGGTGATTTTGTTGGCGGTGGCGGCGATGAAGATCAGCGGCGGCTTCTCCTGCATCCACGTGAGGAAGCTGGAGAAGATGTGGGAGGAGATGCGCTGGCCGGAGTCATCCAGTCCGAGGGCGTTTTCAATTTCATCGATCCAGAGGACGGCGGGGGCCACGGACTCGATGGTCTTCAACGCACGATGGAAGGCCTCTTCCGGAGAGCCATACATGCCGGAGAAGACCAGATTCATGTCCAGACGGAACATGGGGATGTTCCATAAGGACGATATCGTCTTGACGGCCAAGCTCTTGCCGCAGCCGCTGATGCCCATCATCAGCAGGCCTTTGGGAATGGGGACGCCGGCGTCCACGGACTCCTGCGTGAACATGTGGCGGCGTTTGATGAGCCAGTCCTTCAGGTTGTCGAGGCCGCCCAGCCCCTTGATGTCCCATCGCGGCGGTGAAAATTCGAGGAAGCCAGACTTTTTGACCACGTTCTTCTTTTCGGCGAAGACCTCGTCCATGAGCTGGTCAGTCTCCGGATTTTCGATGCGGCAGGCGCGGTTCAGCACATAGCTGATTTCATTCTCCGTTAGGCCTTTTAAAGCCATAATCAATTGGGGGACAGCATCTTCCGGCACATGGTACTGCGGATGCGCGGTGATGTAGTCATGGACTTGGACGGCGATTTCGTCTGGCGAGGGCGTTGGAACCTCCAGAAGCTGCACCTCCTTTTTCATGGATTCGGGGATGGACAGCTCGGCGCAGATCATGAAGATGGTGCGCTGATAGTGGATGCGGGCGTCCTGATAGGCTTCCCGAAGGGCGCGGATGACGCGTGGGTTGTCCATGAAGGGGGCGATGTCGTTGAGGATGACGATGCCGTCCACGGGCCGCCGGATGATTTCCTGCAGGGCGACCACGGGGTCGGTGGTGTCGTCGTTGGCGCCGTCAATGCCCTGGACGGCGGACCATGTGTGCACGGGCCGGTTTTCCAGTTCGGCGGCCAACTGGCGGATGTTGCGGACGATGCGTTCCTCTTCGGGGCTGTAGATGTAGACCAGCGGGCTGCGTCCTTCGATGGCGCCGCGGAGTTGTTCCTGCAATTCGGACATAATCAATACAAAATTAGGAATTAGGAATTAGAAATTAGGAATTTGAATGTAACGATTAAGAACCTGTCCACAAAGCCGTGTTCACGGCTGTAATTCAGCCCCGTTGGGGCTGTGGAGCCATGGTTGAGGCTTTGCCCTCGGGTTTCGCTTCGCTCAACCCGAGGTTACCATAATTGAGCCGCGTTGCGGCTCTTTTTGAGGCATGATGACATGTGAACTTGCATGCCATGTGTTTTGCAAGGCCCTGAAAGGGCCTAATTTACGTAACTTAGGAATTAGAAATTAGAAATAGAGGATTTGGGTGGGTTAGGCTTCGTAGAATGCTTTGTAGGCTTTGTAGGCCATGTAGCAGTCCAGCTTGCCGGAGCCTTCCAGAGGCGCATGCATGCTAAACAGCCCCACGCCGCAGTCCACCACGTCCATGCCGTAGCGGGCCAGATAGAGGGCGATGGTGCCGCCGCCGCCGACATCCACCTTGCCCAGTTCGCACATCTGCCAAGCCACGTTGGCCTTGTTGAAGAGGGTGCGGATTTGGGACATGAACTCCGCGCTGGCGTCGCTGGAGCCGGATTTGCCGCGAGAGCCCGTGTATTTGCAGAGGCCGATGCCATGGTTCAGCTTCGCCATGTTGTTCGGAGAGCTGACATCGCCGAAGGCGGGGTCGTGGAGGGCGCAGACGTCTGCGGACAGCATGCGGGAGTGCTCCAGAGCACGGCGGGTTCCCACAAAGGCGTCTCCCTTTTCGTTGAGGGCCACCAGCTCGGCGACCGTGTTCTCCATGAAGGTGGAGTCCATGCCGGTCTTGCCGAAGGAGCCGATTTCCTCTTTGTCGCAAATGACGGCGGCGCAGGTGCGTTGGGGCGTTCCGCTGGCGTCCAAAATGGCCTTGACGGCGGCGAAGGCGCAGGAGCGGTCATCCTGTCCGTAGGCGAGAATCATGGAACGGTCCAGGCCCAGTTCGCGGGCCTTTCCCGCCGGCACGATTTCCAGCTCTGCACTGGCAAAATCCTCTTCTTCAATGCCGTATTTTGCCTTGAGGATGCGGAGAATGCCCAGTTTGACGCGGTCGCTCACGTCATCGTCACCGTCGTCCTTCGGCACGGGTTTGCTGCCGACAATCACGTTGAGGGCTTCGCCGGGGATGGCTTCCGCCAAGGTCTTGCGGGCCTGGTCGGTGCCCAGGTGGGGAAGCAGATCCGTGATGGTCAGAACGGGGTCGGCGGGATCTTCGCCGATGGACAAGGTGACTTTGCTGCCGTCTTTGCGGAAGACAACGCCATGAAGGGCCAGGGGGATGGTCACCCATTGGTATTTTTTGATGCCGCCGTAGTAATGGGTGTCCAACAGCGCAAGGGTGTCATCCTGATAGAGGGGGTTGGGTTTGGCGTCAAGCCGCGGGCTGTCGATGTGGGCGCCAACCAGATTCAAACCACTGGAAATAGGGGCTTTGCCGATGCGGGCCAAAAAGAGGGTCTTGCCATAGCAAGAGCGGTAGACTTTGGTTCCAGGAGCCAGGGGCTTCCCTTTCGCCACCAGTTCATCCAGGTTCTGGAAGCCGGCGGCGACAGCCTGACGAAGGGCCTCATCATGGGCCATGCGCTCGGTCTTGCCGTTGTCAAGATACTGCATGTATGCCTTGCAATAGGCCTCCATTTTCTTCTCTTCGCCAGCGGCGAGCTTCTCCCAACCGGGTTCATGTTTCCACGGGGTGACGGTGCTTTTCTTCTTGGTATCGGTCTTTTTCGATGGCATGTATTGCTCCAATTAGGAAATTTGAAGTTGATATTTTGAATTAAAGTTGTAAATTGCTATTTATGAGATTGTTATGCTGTGGCTTTTGTTTTGCGGAAGCGTTTGGGAAGGGCCTTCTCCAGAATCCACTGGAACATCTGCTGGGTCTCCTGCAGCCGGAGCAACAGGGCCCCCGCCACGAAGACAATGGCGCCGGCACCGCCGGAGACCATGATGCGCAGGGCCAGACGGAGACGGCTGGAGGCGATTTCGAGGTCAGGATTCGTGTTGGCGATGGTTGCCGCCACACCGTCCGGAAGAATGTGCTGCATGGCCAATGAGACGCCGTAGGCGGCACCGCCCACCAGAAGCGCCAACACGACCAGCTTCAGCAGAAAGACCATGGTTTCGCCAAGGCGGAACATGGGGGTGCTGCGGCCGAGATAGATGGCCAACGCCACGCTCTTCACAAAGCGGGAAATCACAAATCCTAGAGCCACAACGATTAATGCCTGACGGGCCGGTACGTTCAGCTTGACGATGAAGATGTAGCTGAAGATGACGCTGATGACGGAGGACAGAATGCCGATGACGGTGACGGCCATGGTCTTCTGGTCCGCAAAGAACCCCTGCATCAGCACGCATTCCGCCGCGGCGGCCGGCAGGACGAGACAGTAGCAGGAGGTGGAGATGCCTGCCCAATAGGCTTGGCTGACGTCCGTGTGGCCGCCCCAATAAATCAAAATGGTGAGGGGAATGCCCAGCACGGCGAGCAGAATTGAGCCGGGGACGAAGAAGGAGAGCAGCAGACGGCAGGAGGTGCCCAGAACCTTGCCCAACGCCACGCGGTCGTTTTTGTTGACCAGTTCGCACAGGAAGGGGAAGAGGGCGATCTGCAGGGTGAAGGGCACCAGCCACTGGATGGAGGCGAAGAGCTTGCGGCCCAAGTCGTTGGCCTTCATGAGGCCCGCTTCGTTTAGGCGGGAGAGGCAGTAGATGTTGTTGAAGTTGTCCCGCACTTTGGCGAAGATGATGCCCAAAAGCAGCGGAATCATCAGAACCAGCATGGCCTTGAAGGCGGGGTTGTTCCATGAGAAGTTGGGTCGCAGTAACTTAAGCTGATGGAGCATGCCTGCCAGATGGGTGGCGACCTTGCCCACGCTGCCGATCAAAATGCCCGCGAACAGCGCATAGTAGATGGGAAAGGCCATGAATTTCTGCAGAATGATGCCCGTCACCAGCGCGATGATGATGCAGATTTTCGTTGACGCATCTCCAAAGGCGGCCAAAAAGAACTTCTTGTAGCCGTTCAGAATGATGTAGGTGGTGGAGCCGATGGACAGAAAATAGAGGGACGGCGCCAAAATGCGGAGGCCGATGCGAAGGAGATGGTATTGCTCCGGATGGGTCTCCGGCGTCCATTCCGTGAAAAGGCGGATATAGAAATCTGGCCATACGGCGACGGACAGCACAAGAAAGAGGAGCACGATGGTTTGGAAGGTTAGCGTCAGATTCGCAAAGTCCCAGGCGGCTTTTTCGTTCTTTTCGTCCCGCTCTCGCATGAACAAGGTGAGGAAGGAGGGGCCAATGACCTCTTCGCTGACGAGGAAGAGGGTGTTGATGACGCCCGTGAAGGCCACGACCATGATGGTGTCATAGGTCATGGAGTCCAGATATTGGGCGGCGAATTTGGACTGGATCAGACCGGCGAATTTCAGACAGAGATGAGCCAGGCCGACGACGACGCTGGCGGAAATGATGCGGTCGGCCAGAGTTTTGGGTTTTGCTTCAGACATGGTGAGAGAAGGGTTTGTGTTTACAGTGGTGCGGTGAAAACATTTTGACACCACATAGACGAATGAAACGTAATCTTTCTTTGGCCAAATGCAAACCTGACAACTCAAAATTCTTAATCGCACGCTCTTGTCATGGAGAATCCCTCAACGATTGACATGTCTTGCGTTTGAGGCTGCGTCTCACGTCCCGCAAAGAGTGAAAAGTGAAAAGTGAAGGGTGAAAAGTGAAAAGTGAAGGGTGAAAAGTGAAGGGTGAAAAGTGAAGGGTGAAAAGTGAAGGGTGAAAAGTGAAGGGTGAAAAGTGAAGGGTGAAAAGTGAAGGGTGAAAAGTGAAGGGTGAAAAGTGAAGGGTGAAAAGTGAAAAAAGCGGATTTTTTGAGGAAATTATCGTCATGGAAACAGTCGGGCCCGTGTGGCGGCGAAGCGGGAGGCATTGAAGCGCTTCTCCAAAAGCCGTCTGGCGTTGCGGCGGCGCTTTTCCTGTTCGTCGGGGTGGGCAAGGAGGTCGGCGATGCCGTCGGCGAGGGAGTGGGGGGCGATGCGGTCCACGGGCCAGCCTGTGTCGTCAGTCAGCAGTTCGGAGAGGCTTCCCACCTGGCTGCCCACCACGGGAAGCCCCACGGCCATGGCTTCCGCGAGGACGTTGGGGATGCCGTCTCGGTCGCCGTCCGCCGTGACAATGCTTGGCACACAGAGGCAGGTGGCTTCCGCCATGGCCTTGAGGACGTGGTCATGGGGCAGGGGGCCAGTCCATGTGATGAGGTCGTCAAGGCCCAGGGCGGTGGCCTGTTCCTGTAGGGCGGATCGCAGGGGGCCGTCGCCGATAATCGTCAAATGGAGCGGAGCAGCCGTCTGTTTGCGCAGAAGCGCCAAGGCATCCAGCAGGAGGGCGACGCCTTTTTTCTCCACCAACCGTCCGACAAAGAGCAGCCGCGGCGGCTGAATGGCGGGTCGTTCTTCCTGAAAGGGATGTTCTTCAAGAACCACACCGTGGCGAAGCAGAATCAATTTTGTGGCGTCTCGGGGGTCGTTGCGGGTGAACGCATCGGCGGCGGCCTGATTGCAGACGGTGACGAAAGCCGCCTTGTGGAAGAGAAGGGAGGGAGGATATTTCAGCTGATGGATGTCAAAGGCATGAATGCCAATGCTATAGCTGATGCCAAGGCGTCTGGCCACATGGGCGGCCATCAGCGCCGCCAGGTCGGCGAATTCCGCATGGATGTGGCGGATGCGGCAGGCTTTGCACTCCTGATAGAGCCGTTTTCTCAGCCGACGATGCCGAATGAGGGAAAGATTCACGCGTAGGGTTTGGGGCAGCCATTTCGTCAGCTGGCGGGAACAGGTTGCGGACGCGGTGGGGAAGGCGGGCGAATGGGGGGAAAGGATGGTGACGTCCGGCCAGTCGGGTTGGGGGGGGCAGTCTCCCGCCCAAAGGGCCACGGGCCGCAGACGACAGCCCCGCTGGAGGAGCAGCCGGAGGTCTTGGCGTATAAAGGTCTCGCTTGCATTGGGATAGGACGTGAGCAGATAGAGGATGTCCGTTTCCTCTTTGGTGGAAGGTTTCTGCAGCAGCCGTTGATAGGAATGGATGGCATGCCATTGAAGGAAGCAACGGATGAAGCCGTAGGCAAAGACCAGCGCCAACGCAAGGCAGAAGATGGCGAACCATTTGGATAAGGTGTTGCCGGCCAACAAGATGCTGCAGAATTCATAGCGAGCCTGAAGGGGCGCGGTGAAGGTCAGCGGCTGTGGAAAATCCAATACGAGACGGAGGGAGTCTCCGGACAGGCGGCCTGGAAGGAAGGCGATGGGAACGTAGACGGACGGCCCGTCGCGGCGTAGGGGCAGGGAGACGTTCACGGCCAGATTCGCCTCCGCAAGCAGCTGGTCGCCGTTGAGGCATTTGACGGTTCCGGGCTGCAGGTTGAGCCGTTCCATGGCCTGCTGATGGGTGGCGGGCAGGGTGTCCGGCATGCCGTCCAGCCGAACCTCCAAGACGATGCCATGAGAGTATGATTGATCGCTAAACTCCAGATGGATAGGAACTTCCAGATGCGTTTCATCCTTTGCCAAAATGGCCTGACAGCGCTGAATCTCGCTTCGCATGGCTGCCACGGTGCGATAGCCTGTTTTGGCGGCCTGTAGGTGAATGAGGCCGAAATACAGGGCTACAGGAGTCAGAATCCCATAGAGAATGAGCAGGACGATGCGTTTTTTCATGGTATCGATTCAGCCCCCCATAAAGTCCACGGAATAAACAGAAAAGGCAGGCGGATTTTCGTTTCTTCTGTGTCCTTCTGTCTGTTCTGTGGACTCACTTTTCATGAGATGTGTTCCTGTGGGTTGAAACGTGGAAGCGGTGTGGGCCTAATAGCGGTAGTGGTCCGGCTTGAAGGGGCCGTGCTGCGGCACGCCGATGTAGGCGGCCTGCTTCGGCGTCAGCTCCGTCAACCGTACGCCCAACTTCTCCAAATGGAGGCGGGCCACCTCTTCGTCCAGCACTTTGTCCAGACGGTAGACGCCCACGGGCATGCTTTCGGAGGCAAGCTTAATGTGTGCAAGGCACTGGTTTGTGAAAGAGCAGCTCATGACGAAGCTGGGGTGGCCGGTGGCGCAGCCCAAGTTGACCAGCCGTCCGTCCGCCAGCAGAATGATGCAATGACCGTCAGGGAAGATGTATTTGTCCACTTGCGGCTTGACGGGAAGATGGCGGATGCCAGGCCAGGCCTTCAAGTCGGCGACGTTGATTTCGTTGTCGAAATGGCCGATGTTGCAGACGATGGCATGGTCTTTCATGGCGGCCATTTGGGGGGCGGAGATGATGTCGCAGTTGCCTGTGCAGGTGACGAAGATGTCCCCTTCGGCGACCACATCGTCCAGACGGACGACTTCATAGCCGGCCATGGCGGCCTGGAGGGCGCAGATGGGGTCGGCTTCCGTCACAAGAACCCGCGCGCCGAAGCCGCGGAGGGACTGGGCGCAGCCTTTGCCCACGTCGCCGTATCCGCATACGACGCAGACCTTTCCAGCGACCATGACGTCCGTGGCCCGCTTGATGCCGTCCACAAGGGATTCGCGGCAGCCGTAGAGATTGTCGAATTTGGATTTGGTGACGGAGTCGTTGACGTTGATGGCGGGAACCAGCAGCTTGCCGGCGGCGAAGCGCTGATAGAGGCGGTGGACGCCCGTGGTGGTCTCTTCGGAGACGCCTTTGAGCTCTCCGATGATGCGGTGCCATTTGCCTGGCTCCGCCTTTTGGATGCGAGCCAGGCAGGCGAGTAGCTCCCGCTCGTCTTCGGACATGCCGTCTTTGATCTCCAGCAGGGCGGGATTGTCCTCTGCCTCAATGCCGAGGTGCATCATGAGCGTGGCGTCGCCGCCGTCGTCCACAATGAGATTGGGGCCATGGCCGTTGGGGAAGCTGATGGCTTTGTAGGTGCATTCCCAATAGTCCGTCAGGGTTTCCCCTTTCCATGCGAAGACAGGCACGCCGCTTTCTGCGATGGCCGCCGCCGCCGAATCCCGCGTGGAGAAGATGTTGCAGGAGCACCAGCGGACGTCCGCCCCCAACGCCACAAGGGTCTTGATGAGGACCGCCGTCTCCGTGGTCATGTGCAGACTGCCCATGAGCCGCAGGCCCGCCAGTGGCTTCTTTGGCCCGTATTTCTCCTGAACGGCCATGAGGCCAGGCATTTCCTTTTCGGAGAGGACGATTTCCTGCCGTCCCATTTCCGCAAGGGAGGGGTCGGCGATCCAACAGCGGTCATTCTTGATCATGTCGTTTTCCTATTATATAATATGGTATAGTAAATATTCAGAAGGAGTCCACAGAACACACAGAAAGACACAGAAATCATGTCCTTTCTGTTTATTTTGTGGTCTATAATGGGGGCTGAATAGTAACATGGTATTGAGGAATAGGGGATGGACGGCGGAGGCGCGGCCCTTCGCCGCCGTTTCAGCGATGAATCGTGGGATCCATTTGGCGCAGCGTTTCCCAACGCTCCGGCGGAATGGTGGTGCCAGTTACTTGGACGACTTCCGCCGCCACATGGCCGCCGAAGCAGCCGGCCTCGTAAAGCGTTGCGCCATTGAGACTTGCGTGAAGGAAACCCGCCGCCCACAGGTCGCCGGCTCCCGTGGTGTCCACGGCCTTCACGTCCACGGCAGGGACGGCGACGGGCCGTTGCTGTTGGGCGTCCCATATCAGGGCGCCTTCGCGGCCGCGTTTGACCACGGGCAGCGAACAGAATTCCGTCATGGCGCGGAGACTTGCCTCCGGCTCCGTCAGTCCCGTCAGGGCCGTGGCTTCCAGCTCATTGGCGAAGATGACATCAACGAAATCTATAAGTAATTGCGGTAGAATATGTTGTGACTTTTTGACGATTTCCGGCGCACTGAGGTCCATGCAAATGGTGAGATCTGCCGCTTTGGCCAACTGGAGGATGGCAAGGACCAGCGGAAGATTGCGAAGCATGTAGCCTTCCATGAGGCAATGGCTGTAGCCTCTGAAATCCTCTTTTGTAAGATCTTCTGGCGTAAGGGTTTCGGATGCGCCCATGAAGGTGCGCATGGTTCGCTCCGAGTCTGGAGTGATCAGCGAGATGCAGTGTCCCGTGGGAAGCTGCGGATCCTCTTTGAGGGCGTCGGTGCGGACATGGCTGGCCTTCAGGTTTCTCCGAAACAGTTCCCCTTCGCTGTCTTTGCCGAGCTTGCCGAGAAAGCCGGCGGCGGTGCCCAACTGGCCCAGGCCGATGACCGTGTTGGCCGCTGCGCCGCCGGGTTTGACGGACGGCTGCTGCGGTAACCGCCGCAGCAGTTCGGCGGAACGTTTGGCGTCAATCTGCTCCGTACCGCCTTTGATGCCGCCGACGGAGGCCAGAAGGGCCTCGTCCACGTGGGCGAGCACGTCCAAGACGGCGCAGCCGATGCCAAGGACGGACGGTGAATTGGCGTCTCTCATAAGTTGCTCCAGCGGAGAAAGTTATGCGAATTCGCGGGCCAGCTCCGCCGCTTTGTCCGTGCGTTCCCATGGGAAGCAGTCGCGACCGAAATGCCCATAGGCGGCGGTTTGGCGATAGCACCATGTGTCCGGATGCTTCAGATTCAGGGTGTGGATGATTTGGGCGGGGCGGAAGTCAAACAGGGTGCCCTGCATCAAAAAATCCGCCATTTCCTGGTCATCCACTTTGCCGGTTCCAAAGGTGTTGACGAAGATGCTCAGGGGTTTGGCGATGCCGATGGCATAGGCAACCTGCAGCTCGCAGCGTTCCGCTAAGTTGGCGGACACCAGATTTTTAGCCACATAGCGGGCCATGTAGGCGGCGGAACGGTCCACTTTTGAGGGATCCTTTCCGGAGAAGGCGCCGCCGCCGTGGCGGCCGATTCCGCCATAGGTGTCCACGATGACCTTGCGGCCGGTCAGGCCGGTGTCGCCGTCGGGACCGCCAATGACGAAGCGACCGGTGGGGTTGATGTAGTAGGCGATGTCATCAGACAGCATGTCGGCGGGGAAGATTTCGCGGCAGACTTGGTGGACCAGCTCCTCCAGTTGCTGCGGTTTCATGTCCTCCGTGTGCTGGTGGGAGACGACGATGTTCTTGACTGCCACGGGTTTATGCCCTTCATAGAGGAAGGAGACCTGGCTTTTGGCGTCCGGCCGGAGGAAACCATAGCGTTCCGGCTGATTGTGGCGCAGCCAGGCCAGCCGTTCCACCAGTTTGTGGGAGTAGTAGATGGTGGCGGGCATGAGCGCGGGGGTTTCGTTGCAGGCATAGCCGAACATCATGCCCTGGTCGCCGGCGCCCTGTTCGGCGGAGAGACTGGTTTCGGCGGTGACGCCGCGGGAGATGTCCGGCGACTGGCGGTGCAGGCAGATGAAGACCTTGGCTTCGTCGGCGGAGAAGCCCGCTCCGGGCTCCGTGTAGCCGATGTCGCGGATGACTTGGCGGGCGATGGCCTCCCAATGGACGTTGGCCTGAGAGGTGACTTCCCCTGAAATGACGACCAGATTGGTGGTGGCCAAGGTTTCGCAGGCGACCCGGCTCTCCGGATCCTGCGCAAGGCATGCATCCAGAATTGCATCGGAGATTTGGTCGCAGACCTTGTCCGGATGCCCTTCTGAAACGGACTCTGAAGTTAAGACGTGACGCGTCTTGACTGTGTTCATGATATGACTCCTGATGGAATGTGGAACGATGCAGCGCGGGAGAGGTGAATCAGCCGAGCATGACGAAGAAAGCCTTTGGAATCTCGTGGGTGATGGCGTAGTAGATGGCGGCGGTAATGCTGGGGACCAACGCCCCCAGAATCTCTCCGCAGATGCCGCCGATCATGAGCGGGGCGACTTTGCGGTAGACGCTGTTGCCGCCGAAATGGATGATGCAGGCTTTGATGGCCCAACCGATGAAGAAGGAGCCCGCCACCATGTGCATGTGGGGCGTGTTCCATGTGATGAACAGAAGGGGATGGAGAGGCCACCACGAGAAGCGCAGGCGGGCGGCGCTGAACATCAGCACCATCGCGAATCCGATGACAAAGCACCACATGCAGATGGCGTTGGGGTGGATGTGTGCGAAGCGCCCCCAGCCGGACACCGCGTTGGCCTGCTCCAAGGTGCCTTGGACCGTCAGCTTCTGCTGAACGGAGATGGCGTTTTCGAACATCATTTTGGGGACATCGTTGTCCGCCCACCCTTCCCAGATGGCGCTGCCTTGGTCATAATGGACATAGAGGGAGACGGGCAGGGCCACTGCCAGTCCCACGATGAGCGCCAGCGCGGCGCAGAAACTGGCCTTGCCCAGCGGGCTGCGGTGTTCGTCCAACAGCTTGAGGGAATTCATGACGAAGGGCATGAGGGACTCGCGGGGGTCGCACAGCAGGATGAGGGAGACCAATTGCATGATCAGCAGGGTTCGCGGTCCCAAGTTGACGACGCCCAAAAAGCCCCATATGATGCAGCAGGGGAAGATGTTAAGCTGCAGATGGAACAGGCCGGATTCGCAGATGGTGCGTGTCATGACCACATAGAAGATGACAAGAACGGCGCTGTACATGATGGCCAGCTGCCAGTCGATGCCGATGCGGATCAGTTGGATGGTGAACGCCAGCAGAAAGACCAAAAAGAGGCGGCAACCCCACACGGAAAGGGGTTCCACGTCTTTCGCCTTCCGTCCGAAGGCCGCCTTGAACACGTTGGCGTAGTAGTGGCGGCCCGTGTAGAGCATGGCCAGAAACAATCCTACGTTGCTGCCGAAGAGGACGAACATCCGCGGGCGGAGTCCTGTGTACCAATAGCTGCCCTCCAGCACCTGATTCAAATCAATGCCGTAGCTGATGAGGCATCCTGTGATGAGCGACCACAGCCACGGCCCCAAGGCGAAGGAGAAAGACACGTCCGACGGGATGAGAAACGCGATGCCGATGAAGGAGAAGTAGAGTTGGGGGCCGAACAGCTCCCCTGTGCCTCCGCGGACCAGCATGGGGAACTTGCTCGCGAAGGGCCACAGCTCCAGACGTCGCTTGATGGGAATGAGATAGTCCGGAAACCACACGCAGAGGTAGTTGTTCAGATGGATGAACAGCACAAAGAGAGTGCCGATCCAGAAGAGGCGGTTTCGCAGGACGTTCTCGTGGGGATTCTCCGTGATGAGCGTGTCCACGAAACGGGACACAGGGTAGGGGATGTGCTCATGGGTCGCCCATTGTCGATGAAGGACCAACGACAGGGACAGCATGGAGAACCAGAGGAAGAACAGCAGTGGAGCCCAGAAGAGCACGGGCCGTCGCCATGCCTTCCATGGCACGGAGAGGGGGGACGCATGGTCCGCCCCCACGCTGAGCCCCTGGATGTAGCCCCCAAGGACCAGGTCCTCGTTCTCCTCCGTCAGCTCAGGCATCATTTGGGGTGGAACGTATTCAATGATTCGCTGCTCCCGCCAGGCGGCGTTGGTCTTGGCGTAGTGGTTGGGGAGCAGAAGGGAGGAGCAGAAGGTCCGCATGAGCCCCGAACCAGGGATGCAGCAGGCGGCCAAGGTAATCAGAAGGGCGACCGACAGCTCCCCCGGACGAAGCCGCAGGCGCCTGAGGAGCGGATTGATGGCCACGGCAATGATGATCAACGACCCATACACGCAGACAGGCAAGTTGTTGCCTATCAAGAACGTCTGCTTCAGAATCCGGTCGTTGATAAAGGTGAAGCCGCAGACACCAATGACCCCAAGAAAACCCAACAATATGGAGCGTATGGTCATGGTGGCCCTTGTTCTGACGGAAAATTGGAATGGACGGCAATGGCAACCGATGCCCTCACGGACATGGCACCTACTAAATATATAGGAGTTTCGGCCATGTGCAAACATTCAGGTGAAACAAGGGGCAGAGGGGCAGAGGCTCTAGAAGCCCTAGAAGCTCTAGAAGCTCTAGAAGCTCTAGAGGCACTAGAAGCTCTAGAGGCACTAGAAGCACTAGAAGCTCTAGAAGCTCTAGAGAGGCCTTTTCCTAAAAACACGAAACGAAATGCCCCAAAAACACGAAACGAAATGCCCCAAAAACACAAAACAAAACGCCCCAAAAACACAAAGTGAAATACCCCAAAAACACAAAACGGCTTGCAATTTTCACAATTTCGGCTATGGTATATGATAAATCTAGGAGACACGAAATGAAGTACTTGCGAAGAATTGTCGATGATGAGCTGGATTTGCGGTTGCAAGCCATGGGAGCGACGCTGATTGTGGGGCCAAAATGGTGCGGAAAGACCACAACTGCGAAGCAGAAGGCCAAGAGTGTCCTTGAAATGCAGGATCCGGATTTGCAGGAGGGATATATTCGATTGGCGGCGACCAAGCCGTCCCTTCTGCTGCAGGGGAAGACGCCACGGCTGATTGACGAATGGCAGCTTGCGCCAGTGCTGTGGGATGCCGTGAGAGTGTCCGTTGACCGATTACAGGAGAAGGGGTTATACATCTTGACGGGCTCGACGGTTGTGGATGACTCCCAAATCAAGCATACGGGAACAGGGCGAATCTCCCGCCTGGAGATGTGGCCCATGTCTCTTTTCGAATCCAATGAATCATCGGGACAAGTCTCTCTGGCAGAACTGTTTGAAAATCCGAATAGTGTGGTGGACGGGGCAAGGGGAAGCTTGTCTGTCGAGGAATTGATTTTTGCCGCATGCCGCGGCGGCTGGCCATCCACTTTAGACTTGCGGGGAGACAAGGCCAAGCTTTTTGTGGCGGAGGATTATGTGAGAAACATCTCGGAAACAGATATTTCGCGAGTTGATGACATGGAACGGGATCCGACGCTGACGTTCGCGCTGCTCAAGTCCTATGCCCGCAATCTCTCCACAACGGCAACCAAGGTGAGTCTCCGAAAGGACATTCTGAATGTTCGAGACATTTCCATGCCGACTCTTGAGTCCTATCTTTCTGCGCTGCAGAAGCTTTTTGTGGTGTCGGACATTGATGCATGGTGTCCGTCAATTCGAAGTGCGTCTGATATGAGAGCCTCACGCAAAAGAGGAATGTGCGATCCTTCCGTAGCCGTGGCGGCTCTCGGCGCAAGGCCGGACTATTTTCTCAAAGACTTCAAGACCTTCGGCTTCATTTTCGAGAGCATGGTCATGCGAGATTTGAGGGCCTATTCCATGCCGTTGGGCGGTAAACTCTCCTATTATCGAGACCGCTATGGGTTGGAAGCCGATGCTGTGCTCCATATCAAAAATGGACGGTACGCACTTATAGAGGTTAAATTGGGCTCCTTTGAAATTGATGAGGGAGCAAAGCATCTTATTGAAATAAAAGAACTTATAAAAAAATACAATGAGAAGGAGAGTCAATGCCCCTTAGCGGAGCCGACGCTCCTGATGGTGGTCACCGGCGGTGAGTTGGCGTACACGCGGGAGGATGGTGTCCATGTGGTGCCAATTTCCGCGCTGCGGCCGTGAGGGGAGTCATGGCGCCGTTGGAAAAAGGCGGAGCCAGGGTAGCGAATTTCCAAAATACAACTATAATAATGTCGTTTTCAGGCAGAAACAGAAATGAGGCTACGATGAAGGAAATCGTCATTGCCACGGGTAATAAACATAAGATATTGGAAATCAATGAGATACTATGTCCGTTCGGATGGACGGCCCAAAGCATTGCCGCCTATGGAGGCATGCCGGAGGTGGTGGAGGACGCCATGACCTTCGACGGCAACGCCCGCAAGAAGGCATTGGCGGGGGCGTTGGCCATCGGCCGGCCGGTTTTGGCGGACGATTCGGGGCTGGAGGTGACGGCCCTTGGGGGCGCGCCCGGCGTCCATTCCGCGCGGTATGCGGGAGAAGGGGGAAACGATGGCCGCAATTTGGCGAAACTGCTGAAGGTCATGGAGGGGCTGACGGATCGCCGCGCCCGCTTTGTCTGCGTCATCGCCGTGGCCCGGCCGGACGGCTGGGTGGGCACGGCGGAAGGCGAGGTGACGGGGCGCATCGCGCTGATTCCCGCCGGAAGCGGCGGTTTCGGCTATGACCCTGTCTTCATTCCCGATGGCCATGAGCAGTCCTTTGGGGAACTGCCCTCCGAACTGAAAAACGGCATGAGCCATCGCGCCAATGCGCTGAAGGCCGCCATCCGCTCCGGTCTGCTGGCATCGTAAAGACGGTTTTCGAACGGAAAAGTCGCGAGAGAACTATTTTTTTGTAAGTTATTTATAATAAAATAGTTATGACTTTGCAATGGCCCCATAAGGGGACTCAAAGATGCCCTCCCGTCTCTCGTCTCCCGTCTCCTGTCTCCCGTCCCACGAAGAGTGAAGAGATCAAAGAGAAAAGAGCCCTCTCGTCTCCCGTCTCTCGTCTCTCGTCCCACGTCCCTCGAAGAGTGAAAAGTGGAAAGCCGTTGGGGCTGTGGGTCATGGGGGAAGATCTTGTCCCCGGGTTTGTGTAAATTAGGCTCTTTCAAGGCCTTGCAGAATCCAACAGCCCCTTTGTTTATTCCGTGGGGCCTGTGGATTTCTTCATGGACTCGGATTCAAGGGCGATTTGAGCTTCAAGGGCCTCCACGGAGACGGTGGAGACGAGAGTGGGATCGTCGGTGAGAATATGGACGGCGTATTTGCCGTAGGGCAGTCTGATCTCGCGGCCGTTCTGCTTCAGCGGAATGGCCTCGCTCAACAGCCGCACCGGATTCTCGTTGGGCCAGATGATGATGGCTTCCCCTAAGTCCTTCGGCAGCAGATTCGTGGAGAAGACGCACGTGTATTTCTGTCCATCGTGGGCGAGAGCACGCGAAATCAGTTTGACCTCCTTTAGCGAGCAGACAGCGGGGAAGGCGGCGTCGGGAGCCAGAAGCGCCTCCTCCAGACTTGCCATTTCGGGCATGACGCCTTCCAGAAAGCCCAGTTTCATCTCGGGGGAGCAGAATATGCCCGCGTTGGCGTGCTGTTGGCCATATTTGACTTCGGGATTGCCGATTTTGTAGGGAATCATGCCCGCGCGGCTGCCGGCGGCGATGGTGGCGAAGACGGTGGCGCGGGTTTCGCGGAAGGTGGGGCCGCGGTGGGAATTTGGACGCTCCGCAAAGCTATCATAATCAAAGGACTGTGGCGTGAAGCAGACGGCGTTGTCCGGACACTTGCGCGTCACGTCGAAAACCTGGTTGTAGATGGCGCCAATGGATGTGCGGACCACATCAGAGCCTTTGACTGGCCCAGGATAGATATCTGGCATCAGCACATCCGCGCAGTCGCGCAGCTTGACGCAACCGGTGCCGTCGTTGTCATTGCCGAATGTGAGATGCGCGGGGTCGATTTCATGCAGCAGCTCGTTGATTTCCTTCAATGTCCTCGCATATTCTGCATTACGCGGCTCGTCAAAGAGGAACCATCCCAACAGGGCTGGGTGGTCCTTGAGGGCATTCACGAAATCAATGATGTGAGTTCTAACATCCTCTGTAAGAGTGAGATAAGTCTTTTCGCCAACTTTAAGGCCGGCAGTCGTCGCCGACATGTGCGGATAGGGGTACAGCATTACCCACAGGCCGCCTTGACGCGCCCAGTCCAGACGCTGACGGACGGTGTCCAGGTCTTCCGTGTTCAGGACATAGGAATGGGCCACATTGCAGCCCGCCTTGCGTAGCAGCGGAATTTCGCGGCTCTGGTCCGGATCGCCCAATCCGCAGCCGTAGAAGCCCCGCAGGAACGTCGGCCGGCCGTTGATGACAATTCGCCTCTGCGCATCCACATACGCCTCCGTCCCCGCCAGCGGCGGCAGCACCGTGATTGTCTCCTCCGCCGAAGCCACCATCCCGCCGTTCCGCTCAATGCAGAAACTCGCCTTCACCTTGCCAGGTTCGACATGCTCCAGAGGAAATGAAACCTCCATCCGCTTAGCGTCTAATGTAAGTCGTTGCGCTGGAATGACTTGCGTGTTATTTGCATCTTTCACGGACACAACGACTTGCGCACCTGCCAGCTGCTCTTCGGACAATTTGCACTCCAACGCAAAACGCGCCGCACGGTTGGTCATGGAGGCCATCAGCGTGTTCCGCCGTGGCCAAAGGGGGGTGATGCACAACGGTGCAAGCTTCAGCTCCGTCAGCGTGGCCTGCTGGAAGATCATCCCATGTCCCTCCCAAAGCTCAAGCCAGACTTTGTAGACGCCGCTTTCCGTCAGTTTCACGGGAAGACGGAATGGGGTTGGGGCATTTGCCGTGGTGTTCATCCATTGAGCGGCAACGGCGACCTCTCCGCCCTCGCTGTCGAGAATCTGACATCTCAGTTCGACGTCGCCCGCGAAAAGCGTCTTCAGCTCGCCCGTGACGGAGCACTCCGCGCCGCCGCCGGTGATTTGGGCATCCATCGCGACATTTTCCATCGTGCTGCCAAAGCGCGTCCTGTCAATGGCAAGCCCCTTCAATGGCGCATATTTTTCCGTCGCCTGAAGGTACTGAACGTGCGGGAAGCTGCATATCTCGCGGCTTCCCTTGTCGTCATGGATGTTCTCGCGTGAAATCAGCAGATGCCACGTGTCCTCGTTGTCGGATTGGAAGGCGCTGAAGGGCAGGAAGAATTCCAGGCTCCAGCCCGTCTCCGTCCGCGCCGTGGCGGCATGGAAACGGCATTCCCACGTGTCATCCAGGGAGCCGCCGATGCTATAGCCGTCAAAGACGGAGCCAGCCGCATTCACAATGAACTGGTAGTAGTCCTGGCAATTTGGATCGGGGCTGATGAGCGCATGCGGCGCAATGAAGATCTCCACGCAGTCGTCAATCCAGGTTCCGTCGTCGCGGACACGCTTCTGCCCCTTCACCATCGCGTCCGTGCATTCCACGCCGAGCCACAGCCCCTGCGCATCCCGCAGCGCCTTGAAGCGCGTGGACTCGCGGGGCGTCTTCGGCTCCACGCCGATGGTGGCGAAGTCCGCCTGCCATGGCGCGGCCGCCCACGCCTCGTCGTCCAGCCGGCCGTCGAGCTTTGGCGCCGTCGAGACAGGGGTGCATTCCAACGCATGCAGCGGCATGGCCGCAAACAACGCGCACACGGCGCACAAGATGATGCAAATGGTCTTCATATTCTATAACTCCCTCTCAGTCAGATACTTGCATCCGAATGCATTCTGCCGATTCCGTGTGTTCTGTGGACTTTACTGCTTGGGGGCGAGGCGACCGAAATGCTTTGGCTCGTTGTGGTTTTCGCGGCCGGTCGGATTCCAGCAGGCATAGCCGATGTTGCCGTTCCGTGCACGATTGCGGTAGAAGTTGGCGGCGATGGGGCCCGCAAAATTTGGGTCATTGATGCCGATGGACTCGAAGGGGATGTAGACGTCCATGATCCAATAGCCGTCCTCCTTGCGGAATCCCATGCGGGCGTTGCTCTGCCAAGTGAGGTCATGGGCTAAGGAGGCGTTCATAGTGATGCCGTCGAAGACGCTGCCCACCGTGTTGATGATGATGTGGTAGCCCTTGACCAGTTCATCGGCGTCTGGATAGAGGAAAATCTCGAAACAGTCGTCCAGCCAGATGTCTCCATTGTCGTTTTCCTTTATATTGGCGACGATGCTGTCCATGTCCGGCTCGTAGGCGATGAAACGGAAATAGAGACCACTGCGGTCGCAGCCGTAGCGGATGGTGGTTTTCGGCGTATCGGCGGGACCGCCGTCCTTGCCGCAGAACATCTCCTCGTCCAGCCGCGATACATCGCCGAAGTTGGCCACGGGCAGCAACTTGCCATTGCGCGTCCCCATGCCGACCATCCGTTCTATGCGCTTCAGTCCCTCCTGAAATTCGCCATTGATGACCTCTACGCGGCGGCGGTACACGCTGCCCTCCGCCGTGGCCGCCAAAGCCGCCTCCATGTGGACGTTCAAGGCCTTCATGAACTCGAGATTGAACAGAGCCTCCGGTTCGGGAGAGCGTTCCACGGCATAGACTTCCTCCCGCCGCTTTTGGGCGGAGGTCCAGAAGGCGAGCATGGGCTTCTCCGCGGGCCCGTAGAAGAGGCGGCAGTATTCCTTGAGCATGTCGTCCGCATTGGTGGAGGGATCCATGTACATGCGGCCGGTCATGTAGAGGCCCAGATGCTGCATGCCAGGGGTGTCCATGCGGGCATAGCCGGTGGGGTTGTTGGGTCGGCCTTCCGTCTCGATGAATTCGCCGCCATAGTTGGGATGGGCCAGAAGCCAGGTCAGCTCGTTCTGGATGACGTGCAGCTGGACGACGGGCAGATTGTGCAGCGGCGGCCAATGGTCCAAGTACCAGCTCCAGAGGTAGAAGCGGTCCACGCGGCTGGCCCAGGTGTCGATTTCGTCATGGATCTGCTTCTGGTACTGCGGGTTAGCGGCAATGGCACGCCAATTGCAGAACATGACGGCCACGTTCTTCATCTTGTCCAATTCCCGCGGCGGCGTGCGGTACTTTTCGTAGGCGAGGCAGCCCACATACTTGTTGGGATGCTTTTCGGCGACTTTGGCGGCCACTTTCTGCGTGAAGTTCCAGATGTGGTAGGAGAACTGCTCCTCCGCAGGGTAGTCCGCATGAAGCTCCGCCTGGCAGTTGGGGCAGCCGCAGATGCGGCGCAGGCCGTCGCTTGGGGCCAGAGGATAGACGTCCATCATGGGATTGGCGTCGAACCACGCGATGATTTTGTCCGCCCACTGCTGAATCAGATTCGGATTGGTGAGGCAGAGATGGCCGCCGCCGCCCACGGCGCAGAGGTTGGTGAAGTCCCGCTTGCCGTCCACCAACGCGAAATACTCCGGATGGCTGTCCTTGTATTCCAACATGAAGTCGTAGCTGTGGATGATTTGGACGGGAGCGCGGCCGCCGATACCCAGCTGTTTGGACCAAATGGCCGTATCTTTATTCTGTGACAGCATGGCAATCCATGCCCACCGCCACGGCACCGCCGGCGCCCCATCCAATTTCAGCGCAGGTACCTTGAATTCAGGGACTTCGGGAACGACGGTGCCATCATCGCCGGGCATGTAGAAGCGGAAGCCCGCCACGCGGTGCAGAAACTCATAGACGCCGCTCAAGGTGCCGGAGGGCCCGTAGGCGTTCAGTTTCAGCTCATCGTTGTAGCATTCGACCCAACGCCATGGATTGCGCATGCCAAAAAGCTGCGGGCCGCCGTAGTCTTCGCCGTAGATGGCGAGAAAGTCGTTCGTCGTGCGGCAGGCCCATCCTTCGCTGCGCAGCCCTTTGGCGTTGAGGCCCGCCGCCTCAAGAAGAGGCTGCTCGCCGATGCAGATGACCGGCCTCTGGGTCGCCTCGTGGACAATCGGCAGCTCCGTGCCCGTCATCTTCTTCAGATACCGCTGCATTTCCGTGGCCGCCAATTTGACGCTATCCGGAACATTCTCCGCCACAACGATTTGCGTATATGGCCGCCCATCCGGGGCGATGACGGCGGAAATGGCTGACGCACACAGACCGACTACAAATGACATGACGACGCGTTTCATGGATTCCCTTTATGCATGGGTTGAAGGTGCTTTTTGCGGCGGGAGAGGATGGGTAGAGAAGGGCTAGCAGGGCAAGAGATTCTAAAAGCCCTGAAAGCTCTTTATAGTCATAACATGTTTATTTGCAATTACTTACAGAATTTTTAGGTTGGATGGATCACTTTTTGAAGAACTCCTCGATGCGGCGCTCTTCGTTCAGATCGCGGGTGGTGCCGTAGTGTCCCGTGCGGGGATTGGTGTACATCATCTTCTTGACGCCCTTCGGCACGTTGTTGTAGGCGGTGAAGACGTTGGAGGGCGTGCAGATTTCGTCCGCGAAGCCGGTGCAGAAGTAGCATTCGCAGGTGATGTATTTGGCCAGATGCACCACATCGCTATAGGCCGCCCCCTTGCGCATTTCCGGCGTGATGGCCGAATCCTGCTGCCAGTGGAAGGGCAGGGAACGTTTGCGGCCCGCCAAATCGCCGTTGTAGCCGCAGAGGCTCGTCGTGTGGATGAAGGCGATGGTGACTTGGCGGTCCAACGCGGCCACCGCCGCCGCCTGTCCGCCGGCCAGACTGCCGCCGCCCACAAGGAAGTCCTTGCCGTTCCATTCGGGGCGGGTCTTGATGTAGTCCGCCGCCCGCATGGCACGGGTCAGCGTCTCGTTGTAGCAGAAGGCTTCCCGTCCGTCCGCCGCCGACTTCCACCGTTCGAGCTTGGCGCAGTTCTCTTTGTAGTACTCGGGCTTCTGATTCACTTCGAAGCCATGCCATGTGGTGATCATCGCCACCGTGCCGCGCACCGCCATTTTGATGGCACGTTCGCGGTAGGCATCGCCGTCCACGCCGTCAAGGAAGGTGAGATAGATGGGCAGGCTCTTTTCCTTCGCGCCGAGCGGCACGGCGAGATAGCCCGTCACGGGTCGCGACACGCCGGCGTCCAGCTTAATCGTGTAGAGGGCGATGCCCTCCGTCTCCGAGTCGATCCTCTCGAGACGCGGATTCATGGGGACGGTGTCGAGTTTGGCGCGCTTCGCCTTCCAGAACTCATCGAAGTCAGCGGGAGGTTCATCGGCGGGGCGGATTTCCTCTGGAGCGATCATGGCGCCGATTTCTGCAACCAGTTGGTCTTTCCTGTATTGCGGATTTCTCGGCGAGGGGTTCTTGACCACTTCGCCGTCGGGGCCGATGACGTGGAAGGTGAAATACACCCAACCGGGCGTTTCGTTCCGATAGGAAACGGCGAAGGGCTTTCCGTCACATGGAAACTCCTGCGTGGCAACGGCTTTGACGGACTCCCACCGGGTTACGACGCGGAGCTTGTACTCCGGAGCGGGCTGCTCTGCCTTGAGCAGGGTGCCCGTCACGACAATCTCCTCGCCCTTTTGGTAGATGCCATCGGGATGGTTCAGCTCCAGATTGCTGATGCCGAAGTCGCCTGCGGAAGCCGTCGCGATGACAAAACCCATGATGGCGGCGATGCCCATGTTCTTCAAAATGCCCATGTTGTTCTCCTTATATATAATATGGTATAGAGATGAATTTTATTTTGCGGGATCGGTGACGTTGACGCGGCAGGGCATCACGCCATCACTATAGCTGAAATTCCCTACGCGGATGGTGACTGGTCCATTCCATTGCTGCATGAAGAAGGCAATGCGGAGCGCCTCCGCCTGTTTGGGGGCAACGCCGCCGCCGCTCTTGCCGAAGCGCGACAGTGGGATGCACACGGTGTGCCACTGGTCGTCCACGTCAAGATAGAAACCTGTGGCATTCAGATATTTGGAGATATCTCGATTGGTCAGGTAGAAATCCGGACGGAAGACCGCCTGCGGCGTGTCGATCTTGATGTCGAAGACAACGCTTGCGAGGTCGTCCGAATTATCCAGCGGGATGTCCGCAAAGGCGCGGGAGAGGTAGGGGCAACCGTCAGGTAGCCGCAGTTCCAGCACCTTGCCGCGCTGCGGATCGTCCACCGTCTCACAGATGAACGTTTTGATGCCAAGGCCCTGGGCGTTCGTCCCTTTTGGGACGCCGTTTTCGA
The DNA here is from genome assembly GCA_016288215.1 of Lentisphaeria bacterium. Taxonomy (GTDB): domain Bacteria; phylum Verrucomicrobiota; class Lentisphaeria; order Oligosphaerales; family Oligosphaeraceae; genus Tb-RUG-64. Next base: position 25,666 of record JAEEYQ010000055.1, read on the forward strand.
AGCTCACCATGTTGTGGAGCGTGATGGGAGCGCGGTTCACGGGCGGCGGGACGTTCAACGCGCCATTCAGTCCCGTCGGCGTTTTGTCTGTGTCGGAGAGGGACGCCGCAAAGAGCACGGGAGAAAGGAAGGTGTCGCCCTTTGATGAGAGGATGATTTTCTGTAACTCTTTCTCCGGGAATGGGTTACGCCAATCGATGGCGCACAGGGTGAAAAGGGCGCCGTTGCGGTCGTTGCCTCGGGCCACAAGACGGCAGCAATTGGTGCCGACGCAGCTGTTCCATTCGTTGATGTTCCGTCGATAGGAAAGGGGCAGTTCCTCCTCCGTGCCGTCGGCGTAGACGAATTTCAGGGCGCCGATGTCGATGTATTTCAGCTCATAGACGCTGGTTGGGTAGGCGAAGGTGGTGAAGGCCGCCGCCGTCATGAGGAAGCTGGCTCCCGTGGTGATGGTATTGACGGGAATGGTCACGGGCTCTTTCGCGAAGCCATCGTATTTGTAGCCCGAAAGGACGGTGGCCATCAGCGTTCCGTCGTTGACTTCAAGATTGAAGCGGGCGGGGTCGGCGGCGGCGATGCGCTGAAGCTCCGCAACGGTGGCGGCGTCGAGTTCGGGCAGCACGGGATCGCCGTGGAGAGCGGTGTTCACCGCGCCGGTCAGCGGCAACGGCGCCGCCGCGCCACGGAAGGCGTTGGGCAAGGGGCCGTCCAGCAGCTCCCGCAGGAGCACCGCGCCGTCCATGGGAATTTGGGTAAAGGGCGCGTCATGGGCGTTCCAGCAGTAGTTGGCTTGGGCGATGGTGGATGGATAAAATCCTGGCATGGCGTGAGTTGCAGACCAATCCAATGCAGGCGGAACCATGCTCCAATAGGTCAGAATATTGCCCATGGCGTTCATCTTGCTGGCCAAGACAGGCAGCCGCCAGCTGTTCTCCAAATCGATGGCGAAGGACATGTACAACAGGTTGTTAAAACCTGCTTTGCGAATCTTCGTGCCGATGGCGTCGGAGGGGTGGCACCAATACTCCCACGTGTTGATGACGGTGTCTGTTCCAAGGGCGTCCAACACGCCGCGGAGGTCAAGTCCCCTTTGTGCAGAGGGTTCGGCGCATCCGAAGAACTGGTCTTGATAGACAATAGGCGTGATGCCGCGCTCCTCAAGAATCTTCTTTATGGGCAGGAGGTGGTTCAGCAGCAGTTGCTTTGGATCCGCCGCCTTGCATTTGGGGCATGAGGGGAAGCCAGCAAGTTCCATCTCGTCCAATGTGATGTGAAAACACTTTGGTTTGATGAAGTCGGCGGTTTCGCGGATGCATTTTTCTATCAAGGGCTGGATTTTCGGGTTGGATAGGCAGTAGACGCCCCGTTTTCCATCCCGCAATTCATCCCAATCGGGATGGTTCTCCAGCGCATATCCCTTGATTAGAGGGAAATAGGGGATGACCTCCATGTGGTTGCGCTTCGCCGCCGCAAGGAACTTCTCGATGTCCTGGCGGTTGTAGGTGCCCTTTCGTTTGGTGAAGGGTGAGTCTTCGAAGGGGAAATTGTCGGCGAATTCCACCACCAATGTGTTGTATTTGAGGGCCCCCAGCACATCAATGACATGGCAGACGCGATCCATGTCGAACAAGGGGGTGTTCCAGCATTTGTTGAGCTGCAGAAGCAGGCCGCGCATCTGCAGATCCGGCTCGTCGGTGATGGCGCAGCATGGCAACGACTCCGCCGCGTCACGGTGACGAAGCATCATGTTGAGCGTCTGCATGCCGTAGTATAGGCCGCGCACGTCGCGGCTTCGGACGGTGATGCCCTTGGGGGTGACGGCGCAGGTGTAGCCTTCCGGCGATTTTGGAACTCGCCATTTTGTGAGCTCAAAGCGGCAGAGCGCCTTCCCCTTCATGGCTTTCGTGCGCTCCGCAACGCCGCCCGTCACCGTATTGGCGTAGACTTCAGCCAGCGGCGCGATGTCCAGCTCTTGCGGTGCGGCCACGCTCAATGTCTCCGGAAGCGCAAAGGCGCCGTGGCGGAGGTTCAGCTCTTGGGGCTGAGGCACAATCAGGGGGCCGCCGTCGCGGTGGTGTCCAATGGCCACCGCATTGGCGAATAGCGACCCTGTGCAGCATATCATGCCCACAATTGCCATGGCTATTGTCTTCATTCATAAATCCTTTATAATCAACAACTTAAGTAAAAACAGAAAGCTCGGCCGCCTTTCAAGCGGCACGGCATATTCCATAATATACCTACGCATGGAGATTTTGCACCGCACGTCACGGTAAAAAAGCCTCCGTGGACCGAATGTGTCGTCATGTCTCGCGATGGACAGGAGACACGGTCATTACGGAAGGCGCCGCTTTGTTCGTGCCATGGATGTGACCATGAGAGCGGCGGCCGCGTGGCCGTTTTTCAGACTTCCTCGAAATAGGGGCAGGCTTCGCGGAAGGGGCATTGGCGGCAGTTGAACTCCGAAGGAGTGCAGGGGAAGTTATCTTCCTCTGCGGCATTGGTTTCCACATCCGTCAGCTTGCCTTTCATCGCCTGGATGCTGGACAGAATTTGGTCTTTGACGGAGATGAGCAGATCGGGGGCGACGGGATAGTCGCTGCGTCGCCCGCCGTCAAAGAGGAAGACGCCGTGCATGGCGATTTTCTCCAACGGATGATGCCATTTCTCCATGGCGTAGAGGGCGTAGCAGGCCAGTTGCTGCCGTAGGGTCGCGCGGTGTTCAGAGCCGGTCTTCCAGTCGATGATGTGCAGAATGGAGTCCGGGCCGACGTAGGCGAAGTCGATGGCGCACCAGATTTTGGTGTCATCCACGAAAAAAGTGTCCAAGGTGTCCACGGGCTTCCATTGCAGGTAGGGGGTCTGCATGATTTCAGCCAAGGTGGCGGAGTGGGCGAAGGCGTCCATGCAGGTCAGGACTCGCTCTTTGATGGAGTCTGTCTGCTCTCGAGGGAGGTTTTTGCGGTTGCCGTAGTACAGTTCAAGGATGTTGGTCCGCTTGGGATAGCGGAGCCACTCCTGGCGGACGGCCTCCGTCCAGCCCTGACGCATCTTGGTTAGCGCAAGTTCTTGAAGCTGAGTAAGTTGTGGAAATCCTTCCCCGCGGGCGAATGCCTCAAGAGCCTCTTTGATGGTGTCATGGACAATGGAGCCGGCCCACATGGCCAGCGGCTTTATGTTCTTCAGCATGTAGAGCTGACGGGTCCGCTCCGGCGCATCGACCTCCCAGCCGCCCCACGAACCATAGTAGTTATAGTAATAGGCCCGAGGGCAGGAGGCGAAGAGCTGGGCGCGGGAGACCGACCAGCTGAATTCGTTTTCAAGTTTTCGTTTCATGGCTGTTCCTTGCGGCGTTGCTGGAAGAACTGGCGGAGGACCTGGCGGCATTCCTCCTCCAGAAGACCGGACTCCACCGTGACGGCATGAAGGGCACCCGGAAGGGAGGTCAGGTTCAACGCCCCTCCGGCGGCGCCTGTGCGGGAGTCTGAGCAGCCGAAGACCAGCCGTCCCAATCGGCAGTTGACCATGGCGCCGGCGCACATGGGGCAGGGCTCTTTGGTCACGTAGAGGGTGCATTCGTTGAGCCGCCAGTCTCCAACGGCGGAGGAGGCCTGCGTCAAAGCCAGCATCTCGGCGTGGGCGGTGCCGTCCTTGAGCAGCTCCACTTGGTTGTATGCCCGCCCGATGACGGAGTTTCCGCGGACTACGATCGCGCCGACAGGCACTTCCCCCGCTTCCGCTGCCAACTGAGCCTGTCGGAGAGCCAGCTCCATGAAATGCCGATCCGAATCCATGTCCGTCATAAGTTCCCTCTCATTCCTTTGCATCTCGTTGCAGCAGAGATTGTTCTGCAGTCATGAGCAGGGCGTGCATCTCTGCCGCCGTCTCCGCTTCCCGAAGGCCGTTGGGAAAGTCCTTTTGTCGGCACAGGGCACTGAGGCGGGAAAGGACCTGAAGGTGCAACGTGCTGTCACAACAACAGATAAGGAAAAAGATGTCCGTGGGCGAATTGTCGGGGGCATCGCCAAAATAGACCGGGGAGTCCAGAACGCCGAGGCAGATGAAGGACTCGGAGAAGGTGTATTCGTCGTTGCGGAAGGGGTGGACGAGGGCCAGGCCGCCTTCCACGGCGGTGGAGGCCATCTTCTCCCGTCGGATCAGCTGTTCCAGCAGGTCTTTGGGATTGTAAAGGGCCCCCGTGCGCTCCGCCAAAGTCGTCAGTTCGCGGAGAATGGCCGCCTGGCTTCGCCCTTGCATGTGGGGTTCGATGTATTCTGGACGGCACAGCAGGGGAAGCAGACATCCGGCGGAGCGGGCGGTGGTCGTGTTGATGGAGGCGGCGCAACGGCTCCTGCGCAATATCTCATGACTTAGCCAAGTCTTAAGTTCTTGTTCATCAAAGAGATATGTATTCCCTTGAAGTTGTGCCGGCAATTCGCCGTTCAACGCCATGGAACGGATGTCGCTGACGTCCATTTGAAGAAGGTCGGACGCCTGTTTGAGATTGAGGGGATGGTAGCTCATGGAATGTCGGAGGGAAGGGAGGGTAAAACCCCTTGTCATTTCTCTAAATATAATGGAGGAAAGAGCTTCTGCAAGGAATTAGGAATTAGGAATTGGGAATTAGGAATTGGGAATTAGGAATTGGGAATTAGGAATTGGGAATTAGGAATTGGGAATTAGGAATTGGGAATTGGGAATTAGGAATTAGGAATTGAGATGGCGATGCCATCGAGAGAGGGATTATGGCGTTTCTGGAGGGAAGAGGAAATTTTTGATGGCATATGGCTTTTTATGGGATATGGTGGTATAGTATTTTGTTTTTCGGCGCGACGGTCGCCATAATGAAGGCGTTGCGGTCGACAAAATGGTTGTTTGAAAAATTTTTTAATCCAAAGACAATAATCAATGGATGGATTCGTTTATATGGGTAATCAAACAACGATTTCAAACAAAGTTTTGAATCGGCTGCTTGGTTCCGGCGGGAGAGAATCCGATGGTGACGGATGGGTCCGGCTTCCGCTGCGGTGGGAAATTCAGCGAAATGACGTGTCGGGGCCTGCACGTGAAACGACAAGAAGAAGGAGAACAGACATGAAGAAGACGCAAAAATGGATTCTTGCAGGTTTTGTTGTGTTGGGTGGCGCGACGGTGTTGGCACAGCCGGGACCGGGCCATCATCATCACCATCATCACAATGACGGTCTTCATCTGGCGGCTGGCATCGTCCATCTGGTCGGAGATGTGGTGGACATTGTGCGTCCGCCGACTCCTGTGGTGGTGACACCCGCTCCCGCGCCGGTGACGGTGACGCCTGTCGGGCAGGTTGTGGTGACGCCCACGCCCGCTCCTGTGGTGGTGCAGCCGGCGGTTCCCACGGTGGTGACGCCTGTGCCCCCCACAGTGGTGACGCCTGTAGCGCCCGCGGTGGTGACGCCGGTGGCTCCTGTGGTGGTTGCGCCGCCGCCGCCCGTGGTGGTGCAGCCCGCTCCTGTGTTTGTGCGTCCCGCTCCCGTGGTGATTCCACCGCCGTTCCATCACGGCCCGCATTTCGGCCCCCATCACGGTGGGCCGCATCACGGCCCCCATCCGGGACCTGGCCCGCATCACGGCCCCCATCCGGGACCTGGACCCCGCCATTGGTAAACGGCGTATCCCGTCCGTCTGTGCGGTGGTTCACTCTGCCGCCGGACGGACGTGGTCCTGAACGCAAATGCCTGACGATGAGCAGTCAGGCATTTGCCTCGTATGGTTGCTGCTGGTAATTTCCATGGCAAAAGAACGCATTACCCACATCGGAATGGCCGATGGCACCCTCGCCCCTGAAATAAAAAACGCGCAGTGCCGCTCAAGTGCGGCATTTCGCTTCTGTTTATTCCGTGCATTCTGTGGATAAAAGCCTTGCCGCTGGGTCTCGCTTTTCCTCCATCCGGGGTTACTTCAATTGAGCCGCTTTGCAGCTCCAGCGGGTTTGGCGCAGGGCCTCATAGAGGACAATGGAGGCGGCATTGGCCAGATTGTGGCAGCGGGCGTGAACGCCAGGCATGGGAATGGTGTAGAGGGAGTCTCGGTACTGTTCGTAGAAATGGGGCGGCAGCCCATGGCCTTCATTGCCAAACACCAGCCAGTCCTCTTCCTGAAAAGCGAAATCGTAGATGCTGCGCTTTGTCTTTGAGCTGCAGAAGATTAGCCGTTGGGGATGGTGGTTCCGTTCGAGAAAGTCCTCCCAGTTTTCATAGACGCTCCAGGTGAGGAAGGGCCAATAATCCAGTCCGGCCCGTCGCAAGTGGGCTTCGTCCAGCTGGAAGCCGAGGGGGCGGATGAGATGCAGGTCGGCGTCGGTGCAGACGCAGAGGCGTCCGATGGTTCCGGTGTTTTGAGGAATTTCCGGTGCCACCAATACGATGTGAAAGCAGGCCATGAGTCAGACTCCAGGCAAGACCTAAAGGTATGAGCAACAAGGTGATGCGGATTTCCCGCCGTATGTGTTCAGAGAGCTCAGAGGTCTTGTTGACAACAAAAAAAGCAGTTCACCGCAATAGCGGGAACTGCCCACTGCCTCAAAATTCAGATATGAACCCAACGCCAATGGAATCCTGCAAACGGGATTCCATTGGGCGAAGCTCAAAATCAGGAGATTCGAAGGACGGCGAAGAAAGCGGGATTAGCGTCTGTCACCGCGGTCACGGAAGCGGGGACGGGGTTCGCGGGGGTTGGCTTCGTTGACCGTCAGTTTGCGGCCCACGTGTTCCTTTTCATTCAGCGCGTTGATGGCGGCCTGAGCCTCGTCATCATTGGGCATTTCGACAAAACCGAAACCTTTGCTACGGCCAGTTTCCCGGTCCGTGATGACGCGGGCGCTGTCGACTTTGCCAAATTGAGCGAAAAGCTCATTCAATTCAGCATCGTTGACGCTGTAGCTCAGATTTCCAACATACAAATTCTTCGCCATTTTAATCTCCAACTAAGGCAACCGGATCCATTTTTTTACTTTCAGGATCCCTGTTTATGAAAGAGGCCAATGTTCCAGTGGCCCAAACCGTGTTCTTATACCCTCTGAGAATCAGTAGGATACACAAACCTGTTTAAATTATACCACGGTTTACAAGAATTCAAGTGAAAGAAATCAAAAAAAATACAAAATGATAAAAAAAGTGGAAATCCCTCTTGGCGAGGGGATATGGAGTGACTCTTAAGGAAGAAGATGACAGGGGACGTGGGACGCAAAATGTGAAAAGTGAAAGGTGAAAAGTGAAAAGTGAAAAGTGAAAAGGGCGAGATGGGTGGGGACGGAAATGCCTGCCCATGGCGTTAAATGGCAGTTAAGGGGGTAAGTTTTGCATTTTCATCAAAAAATACCTCCTTAAGTTGCCAATAACGAGATGCTGATATATACTAATGGCATGACGAGGAGGTCATTCGATGAAATTGTACAAACGAGAAGACTATCTGCAGAAACTGCGTGGATTCTACCATGACACCCAAATCATAAAGGTGATAACCGGAGTGAGGCGTTGCGGAAAATCCTGTCTCATGGAAATCATCGCAGAAGAGTTGCGTGGCGAAGGCATTCCTGATGCCAATATCATCTTTCTGAATTTGGATAAAAGGAACTATCGAGGCATCAAGACACCTGAACAACTGGATTCGCTCATACAGGAGAAATCCGGAGCCGTGGGGACAAAGTACCTGTTTGTCGATGAAATTCAAAATGTTAACGGTTTTGAGGAGGTCCTAAATGGCTATCGGGAGGAAGAGGAGTATTCCATATTCATAACCGGATCCAATTCCTATCTTCTCAGCGGTGAATTGGCGACCAAGTTGACAGGAAGGTATCTGGAGTTCGAGTTGTACACTCTCAATTTCAGGGAGTATCTTGGAATGAAGGCGTTTTTGGGGAAGCCTGTGTCGTCTGATCTGCAGAGCGAATTTGACCAGTTCCTGATGGATGGCGGTTTCCCCCAGTCACTTCGCTATGATGGGGCAGACAAGCAGGCGTATATTCGTGGAATTGTCAATGAAATCTTTGAAAAGGACATTCGCAAGCGGAAACGGATAAGAAATCGATGGGGTTTCGAGACGGTTCAACGCTATCTCATCAACAATTTTGGCGCAACAATGAGTCTGACGAATATTCTGGATGACCTTCATAAGCAAGGTTGTTCCACGCGAAGGGAGACCTTGTACAACTACATCAAAGTTCTTGAGGATGCGAAAATCCTTTATCCGTGCAGACGGTTTGACTTGAAGTCGCGTCGCTCATTGGCCGGCAAGCAGAAATATTATCTTGCCGATTTGGGGTTCTATTTTGCCATGAACACGGACAAACGCATCAATTACGGGCCTGTCTTGGAGAATGTTGTCTATGTCTATGCACGGTCAAAAGGCTATGAAATCAGCGTTGGAAGAATTGGAAAACTGGAGTGCGATTTCATTTTGCATCGGCAGGACCATGAGTTTTCATATGTCCAAGTGGCCATGACCATGATGGATAGCAGGGAGACCGAAGACAGAGAATACCGCTCATTGGAGAGCATCAGGGACAATTATCCAAAGTACATCATGACAAGAAATGATCCCATTCAGCGCAGAAACGGCATCATCCATGCCAATATCGCGCCATTCATGAAAGAGAATCAAAGCTTCTGAATCCAAAGCAGTGAGCAATGGATTCAGAGGTCAACTGATGGGCAGGGGGCATTTTTGTGGGGGATTTGCCTGCCCATGGCGTTAAATGGCAGTTAAGGGGGTAAGTTTTGAATTTTTGATAAAAGTTACCCCCTTAACTCCCTTTTTTCTTAAAGCGGGACATGGATGTGGACGCGGTGGGACGCTTTGGGGTATTCGATGTGTTCTGTGGTTAATAGACACCCATCGGCGAGGCCTTGCGGGGTCAGTTCTTCCAGCTTCTGGGCTGGCCGAAGCGGAGGGAATAGACGTCCGCGTCCTTCATCTCGAAATGCAGGATGACGGTGCGGCCGACCAGTGGTCTGATTTCCGCGCCATTCTTCCACATCATGGGAAGGTCCAACTCATCGCCGAAGACGGGAACGGAGTCCTCCAGCGAGTAGCCGGGGATGGGGTTGTTCTGTTCGTCGCGGATTTCGCAGCGGATTTCGCCGAGGGCGGAGGTGGAGGCGTTCAGCAGCAGCATGACTTTGCCTTTGGCATTGGTGAAATTAGCGTTAACCTCTTGTCCGTCAATGTCTTCTTGCGAAGCAACAATGGTCATGGGCTTCATGGTGAATGTGCCGCCGCCATAGGGGGCCTTCACGGAGACGAAGCCGTCCAGACGCAGGGTGAGGCGGCGGAGTCGGTCGGGTTCGGGGCCGTCGTAGGCTTCCGTGGAGAAGATGGTCAGCACGGGCGGCGTGCCTTCCAGGTCCGCTTTGGTCAGCACCACGCCTTGGGCGCTCATGTTGTTGCGGTTGATCCAACGCTCATGCTGAAGGCCTGGCCGAACAAAGGCCTCGTCCCAACGCTTGAAATGGATGCCGTCGCGGCTGCTCATGAAGCCGCCGTCCGAAAGGCCGGGCAGGCCGCCCGCGTCAGTCATGTCATGGATGCTGACTCGGTTGCTGATGAAGCGCTTTGGCAGGCCGATGTACACGGTCGGATTGTTGACATAGGGATGTATCCCGTTGGTGTACAGCTCGATGTATGGTGCGTCGGGGCCATAGTCGAGAGGCTCCGGATCCGCCCAATGGACGGCGTCCTGCGAGAGGTGGCGCTGGATGGCGCGGACCACCATGCCGTTCTCCATTTGTTGGAAAAATCTGGAGTTGGCCACATAGCGGTTGTGGATGCCGTCGTAGAAGATGGTGTTCAACGAATCGAAGGCCCCGTTGGTGAGGATCGGCTCCGGCTGCGCCTTGGTCCAATGGATGCCATCGGGGGAATAGAAGAGGCAAAGCCCCTTGCCCAAGCCGGCGACCGCCTTATAGCGCTGTTCCGGAGGACAGGCGGGGTTCGAGTCATAGCAGGGGGCGAAATTATGGGAGGCTTCATCGCCCATCCAGACGATGTTGTTCTCTTTGGAGCCATCGAACTCCCAAATGCCGAGCTTGGGCCTTCTCCAGTGGATGCCGTCGTCGCTTTCCGCGTAGCAGGTGGACTCGTGGTCGGGGCGGCCGGGCATGTGGAAGGCTCCGCCGCGATAGTACATGCAGTATTTGCGGCCGTCATGGAAGACGGTATGGTAGCAGCAGTCGTTGCCTTCCCACGGCGCGTCGTACACCATGACCACCTCGCGGAACTCGGGCTGATGCAGGGTCAGCGCCGCCCCGCCGGTCATCTTGCTGATGGCCTCCATGTCCCAGAGAAGCTCGGGGTAGGGGCCGTCGGCAAGAGCCGACACGGCAAGCCCCATGGTGGCTGCGCAGGTCAGAAGAGAGAATCGTTTCATCGAAGTCATCCTTTGTGGAGCAGATTGTCGTGACGGAAGAGGCGCTGCGGGGGCAGTTTCCTCTGCGGAGCCATGTCATCCTTCTATATATACCTTATACTATAATATATGAACAAACGCCGCCAAACGGACGCATGCATCCCGCCTGCGCCTAATTAACGACGGAACGCCGATGATACCTCCTTCACGTCTTTTGGAAGGAAATCGTCGGCAGCTCTGAATAATCCATCGTCCAGATGCCGCCTGTCACATCGTAACTGATGCGATGGCGCAATTCAAAATCCGTCTCACTGTCGCGGCGGCAAGCGAATTTCCCGTCTTGTTTGAAATACTCGTCTCCATACTTTATATATATAAGATGTGGGTTGCCAATGGGATGGTCGGTCGTTGTGACCGCTTGTCCATCGACATCCTGCGGCGTCACGAAGACGGCAGACGGACGGAAACCGACTTCCACCATGTTGCGGAAGACGGCGATCTTATCGAACACGGAGCATGTCGTGTCATCCAGGCTGTGGACGATGAGATACTTTTCCTTTGGGTTCATTTCGAACTGTTTGCAAAGATGGGTCATGTTGCCTGGATTGCGGATTTCCTGATGGGCGGGCGTCCTGTAGAATGGCGATGACGGATCACGGGACCATCCGCCCTCTTTCATGTCAAAGGCATGGTGGTCCGTCAGACCGGAACAACCGCACAAATCGAAAACACATGAAAACGTGCACGGTGCCAATTTGGCGCACATCAACGCGATGATGCCGCCGCCGGACTGCCCTGCGACATACAGCCGCCGCTTGTCGAATGGTTTGCCTTCTGCACGCAACTTGTTCTGCACGTGATAGATGGCGCGCAGACAATCAACTGTCTGAATCAACGCCAGATCGTACGGGATACCGTCCTGGTCGTCATGACCGCTCTGAAGGTAATTCACGTTGATGGCTACAACGTTGTAGCGGTCGCAAAAATCGTCGCATGCTTCGAACAGCATATCGTAAGTGCCTGTCCAGTAATGGACAAGCAGCATGATTCCGGTGTGTTCATCACATCCGGCGGCTGGTTCGCGGACATACATCGGCACAGGCCGCCGTTTTTCTAGAAACTCGTAATCCTGTCCAACAAATTCAGAAATGTATTTTTCAGTGTCTGCCATTTGGGACTCCAATAAAAAAGGGACATAATTGACATGCACCGTTTTTGATACTCACTGCCGCCCTTGAACGGAAGTGCGTGGGATGCGGGACGCGGAAGGTGAAAAGAGAAGAGTGAAAAGTGAAGAGTGAAGAGTGAAAAGTGAAGAGAGAAAAGAGAAAAGAGAAGAGTGAAAAGAGAAGAGTGAAAAGAGAAGAGTGAAAAGAGAAGAGTAAAGAGAGAAGAGTGAAAAGAGAAGAGTGAAAAGAGAAGAGTGAAAAGAGAAGAGTAAAGAGAGAAGAGTGAAGAGTGAAGAGTGAAGAGAGCGGGATGAGAGGGGGACGGAAATGCCTTCCAATTGGCGTTAAATGGCAGTTAAGGGGGTAAGTTTTGCGTTTTTATCAAAAAATACCCCCTTAGCAGGCCGTTATGGGATTGCCCTCCGATGAAGAGGGCAATCCGTTGGCTGCACTATTGGATGAAGATTTCCTTGCCGCCCTGTTCACGGCTGTCAATGCCGGCGATGACCAGCTTCATCAACTCCACGGTCTCCTGCCATGGGAAGGGACGGACGCCGGTCTTCAGGAAATCAACGAACTTGACCAGCTGGGTGCGGAAGCTGAAATAGCTGTCCGCCGAGTGTGCGACGACGGTGCCGCCGGTGCCGCCGATGATGAGACCCGCGCTGCCCGAGAGGTCGTAGATGCCCGTGAGGACCACGTCAAAGCCTTTGCTGTGCTTGATGTGGACGATGTTGCGGCGGGCGCTTCCCGTGTTGCGGAGGCTGAGGAAGCCGGGCCCCGCGATGGGATAAATTGCTTCCAGAGAATGGATTCCGTAGGTCTCCCACTTTTTGGGCATGCCGTATTCGATGAGCCGCAGCTCGCCGACTTCCCGCGTGCCGCCGTTGTGGTAGGGCATGAACTCCTTGGCGTAGCGCATGGAGCTGGAGGAGAGCAGGGGATAGCCCGCCTCGAAGAGGGAGGTGAAGTACTGCAGGTCTTTCGCGTTGTCGCAGAGGGGTTTGTCGATGAAGATGGGCAGCCCCGCGTCAATGAAGGGCTTGGCGCGTTCGACGTGTTCGCTGCCGATGTCGGTGGCGATGATGACGGCGTCCACATTGCCGATCATCTCTTCGGGCCTGTCATAGACTTTTGGGATGAGGGAGAGTTTGGCCACATGCTCCGCGTCTTCCCGCCGATTGCAGGCGATGCAGGTGACGTGGGCGCCAGGGATGCCCATGGTGTCGTAGTCCTCTTTGGCCAGATAGACGGGAATGACGGGGAAGGGGCATTCCTTTGGCATGGCCTCACGGTTGAATTTGTTGAACATGGCGCTCCAGCTGTAGGGATGGCCGTTGCCTTCGGTCATGCCGAGAATGCCGATGCGGATGTCGTTGGGGTCTTTTACCAATGCGTTGCTCATGATGTTCTCCTATTGTTGGATGGTTTTTGGGGGACAGTTCACTTGAATGGACGTGATGCCAAGCTCCTGCGGCGCAGCGCCTTTGAAGGTCAGCGTGTGTGTTTCGGGCGAGCAGCCCTGAAGCAGCAGGGTGCGGGTTCCGGCGGGCTGTGGCGCAAATGGCGTCGTGAAAAGGGGATAGCTGTCCCATGTGACGGTATAGCCGTCAGGGAGCTCGTGTTTGGTGTAGGCCAGAGGCCATGCCACATGCCAGTCCGACTTGAGGATGACGACACGGCCGGAGGGGGAGGCGAAGTCCGCGTCGCTGGTGCCTTCGCCGTCGTCTCCCGTCTTGCTGCCTTTGACGCGGAAATGGAGGCGCGTGCCGTCCTTTGTGGAGTCCGGCAGGCATTTGAGCTCCCAATGCTCTGCCTGCAGGGGGACCGTGAAGTCCACGTTTTTGATGGCGGGCATCCAGATGAAGGGGCCGGTGGAGGTGCGGGTCAGCCCCCACAGCTCCCGATAGTCCGTCAGCGGCTTGCCGTCCAGAAGCAGCTCCGCCTTCAGGTCCGGCTTCCCGTCGCCATTGGAGACGGCGACGACGCGGTTGCCCGTGAAGCGCAGGATGGCATTGCCGTTGGCGTCAGTTTGTAAGTCATTGATAGTCAATAGGTTAATCGTTCCGGATGACTCTGGGTTGTCTCCCAACGATGGAATGCGGACCAATTCTTCGCCGATGCATTGGGCGTAGAGTTTGAGTCCCTCCGGATTGAGGTGGATGGAGTCGTTGAGCAGGTCTTCAACGGCGATTCCCTCCCAAAGCAGATGGTTGCACCACTTCTGGTTAAGGTCGATGACCATGCAACGGTAGCGGCGGGCGATGTCCATGATGTCACGGGAGCGGCCGTCGCGGTTCAGGAGCATGGCCCGCGGGTCCTGCCCTTTGCTTAAGTGACTGGTCCACAGGATGATCTCCGCCGCTGTGCGCTCGCGGACGGTTCGGACAATCTCCTCGTACTTCTCCATGCGGCCGTAGACGTGGAAGAAGAGGAGGTCGGGGTTCCATGGATAGAGGTCGTTGACGGCGGTGCGGCTCAGGTTGTCGGCCTCGAAGCCGCCGATGGCCCGCTTGCAGAACTCGAAATTCACGGTGGGATAGCGTTCCTTCAGCTGGGCGCAGATGGTGTCCGTCCACGGCTGCGCGACGATGGACTGGCCGTAGAAGAAGACGCGCAGCGTGGCGGGATGCTCCGCCGTGGACTCCTCCATCATCTTCATGGAGCGTTGGATATGGCGCGCGGAGGGATTGGCGGCGGAGGCGGTGGCGACGCCCACGCAGAGGGAAACGGTCATGGCAAAAAGGATGTTTCGCATGGTTCAGTTCCCCACGTTTTGATCGGCGCGGATCATGATGATGGAGTCCACGGTGATGTCTTTGACTTCCTCCGGCGGCCGATTCACGGGAGCCAGCCAGAGGTATTGGGAGAGGGCGAAGGGGACGGGCTCCGTCTCGATGGTGACATAGTCCTTGCCCGCGCATTCGCTGACCTTAATATCTCTGAGATAGTCATTTCCGGCTTTTCCGGCATTGTAGACGCCGAACTGGACAGCGACACCGTCCTTCGCGTCCGCATCGCAGCGCAGGCGGATGAGATATTTCCATTTGCGTCCCACGCCGTAGTAGGAGCCGATGTGGTTTTGAATGGCCCATTGGTTATGGTTGGCCTTCATGCAAATGGCCTTGCCGCTAAAGGCGGCAGGGTCGTCCACCACATTGACCAAGCTGTCAAGGAAGTAGATGTTGAAGGTCTGTGGCCACAGCACGTCCCATGTGCCGTCGGGCAGGTTGCGGCATGCTTCGGGCAGGTTGTCGCGGCGGACTTCAAAAGGCTTGAGAAGGCCTTCCAACTGCTCCTTGTAGGAGGAAATGCTCTGGCCGCCCTCCCGCCAGGTGGCCGGATTCCATTTGTCGAACTGGCGGAACAGGTCCTCCTTGATGGCTGTGATCGCGTTTTGGGATATGAGGGCGTCGACGGTCTGGGTGCTGAAGAAGGCCTCTCTCTGCATGTTGAAATAGCTGAGGAGGGTGGAGACGTCCAACGAGATGCGCTCGCGGTGGACGCGCTCCGCGAGGACGGGGTTGTCCTTCACGGCGTCCTCCGCCTGTTGGAAGAGGGCACGGGCCTTGATGAGGTCGGCGCCCGTCAGCCAATGCTGAACGTTGTCGTTGTAGCAGGGCAGCCGCGAGCCGGATTTCTCCATGCAGTCGCAGAGGAAGTCGATGTAGTTCAGCAGCAGCGGTCCCGCGGCGCCGTAGTAGCCGTTGAAGAACTCCTGCGCCAGCGCCTTTTCGTCCAGGTTGGGGTTCCACAGCAGATGGGCGACGATCCACGCCCGCGGGCGAACGAAGTCCCCCGTGCTGCAGCCCGCGTCCCCCTGCTCGAAGATGCCGATGGCGTGGTGTTTGGCGAAGAAGCGGAGGTCGTTGCCCAGGTTGCGGTAATTGGGCTGGAGCAGCATGTAGTTGCTGAAGTTCGTGATGTAGTTCCAGATGTAGAGGTTCTTGGCGATGGCGCTCCAGTCCTCGATGTCCTTGCGGAAGCTGGCGTTTTGAGGACCGTCCTCCAGCGGCTGCGAGAAGTCCATTTCGATGCTGCAGAGTCGGACCACCACATTGTCGGCGGGGCGGGTGATTTTGGGGGCATGTCTAGTGTATTGATAGGCAAGGGTTTCGATGAAGAAGTCCGGATACTGCTTCCGGATGTCCGCCGCGACGGCGTTGACGAAGCGCAGCAGCAGGCCGGAGGGGCTGCCTTCCTCCTCTTCGATGGCCTTGCAGGCGGGGCACTGGCAGTTTCCCCTCCAGTCGTTCTGCGAGACGGAGATCATGCCGGCGGTGGGGTCTTGCGCAATCTTCTCCAGGCAGACTTTGACGAATTCCTTCCGCATCTCTTCATTGGTAAGGCAGAGCTGGCCGTAATCGCCGAAACGCTCGCCCTTTTCGTTCATGCTGTACCATTCGGGGTGCTTCTCGAAGTAGGTCTGCGGCGGCAGCCATTGATAGAAGGTGTGACACCAGCCGATGATGGAGCGGTGGCCGCCGTATTCCTCCGGAATGCCGGAGAAATGGCCTGTGTCCTTCAGGCGGGCCGCGAAGGGCGTGTCCCGATGGAGTTCCCAATAGAAGGTCTCGCGGCAGACAAAGGTGGGGGCGTATTCGATGTCCCGCTTCTGGATGAC
Organism: Lentisphaeria bacterium; assembly: GCA_016288215.1. Lineage (GTDB taxonomy): Bacteria > Verrucomicrobiota > Lentisphaeria > Oligosphaerales > Oligosphaeraceae > Tb-RUG-64. The sequence goes on from JAEEYQ010000055.1 coordinate 41,843, forward strand.
AAGCTTGGAGGGGATATAGGTGTCTTCATGAGTCCACCAGCGGACGCCCAGCAACTCCTCCAAAAAGGTGTAGACGGCGTAGAGGGGACCCCGCGGCATCTGGCCGTTGAGGTAGATGTCGCCGTCCACGAAGCGGATGGAGATGGTGTCCGGCTTGGCGTTGGCGAAGGTGGGGTCGGGGAAGACGGCGGCGGCGCCTTTCGTGGGGCCGACGTGGATGGCCCGCCGCCCTTCGGGGCGCTGCGACTCCGCCACGATGTCAAAATGGGAGTTGGGGAACTGGTTCATGTGGTCGGCCAGCTCCTTGGCGGCGGTCTGGATGACCACAGGCGGATTGTCTGGCGTGACAATCACATAGGAAGGGGTGAGGTCGGCGGCCAGCGCCATGCTTTGGATGGCGGCCAGGCAGCCGAGTACGGCGGAACAAAAGATGTGAGTTGCTTTCATGAGGACCCTTCTTGGTTAATTAGGAATTAGAAATTAGAAATTAGGAATTAGGAACTAGGAATTAGAAATTTAACTAGAGCTTCTAGAGGCTCTTGAGCTAGCTATGGAATAAGAGGTTGTTGTCATTGAGCATCATAGAATTTACGCAGCGTTTCAAGCGACCGCAGAAAGTCCGCCGCCGCGTTGTTCAGCTCCTTGCCACGTCCTTCGTCCATGGCACCGCCTGAAGGCTTTTGCCCGAGAACCTTGCCGACGGCGGCGGCAACGTCCGGATCGCCCGGATTGGACTCAAGTTCCTTTAGGAGAACTGGCAGCGCGTCCAGCGACCCGCTTCTGCCAAGGGATTCAATGGCGCGTCTCCGCAGTGCGCCGTCGTCCGATTTCAGGGCGTTTGCCAAATCGCCGATGAAGCCTTGCTGCGTCTCGGAGAAGGTCGAAAGCCACTTGCCCTGCATCTGCGCCGCCGCAGAGAGGAGTTTTGCGTCCTTTGAATTGGCTCCGATGCGGTGCAGGATTTTCGCCGTGCCGTCGGCCTCGGGCATTGGAAGCCCGCGAAGGTAGAGCATGAGCTCTTCGGGCTTGTCGTCGGGAGACTCCGAAAGCGCCAGCGCCTTCTCAAGGCAATGCTTCCAGGCGTCCTCCTTCGGCATGGACTTCAACTCCTGCTCGAGTTTCTCGTCATCTCCATTTTTCCGTTTGTATGTTGTTTTGGGCTCCTGTGTTTCAATGCTTGTTTCCGAATTAAGATTGTCATGTTGAGAAGAAACAATGATAGCTAGTCTGTTGTTATCTACACTTTCAGTTTGAATCTGCTTGCAGCATAGTTCATCCAATGATTTAAAGAGTTCATGATAACCGTTGTCGATAGAACCTTTTGGGCAATAGATATAAAAACATGCATTGGCTCTTGAAAATGACAGAGCTCTATCATCGACGCAAACGGCATAGTCGCCATACTCGAAGCCATTGTCTTTCTCCAATAATCGGACCTGTGTCCGATGTGAACAAAGCAATTGATAATGAGCAAGATTTGCGAATAACGCTTCTATTGCATCTTTTTTCGAATTATATAATCTAATATTGATAAATTTGATTTTGTCTTTGTCTTTAAATTTGACATTATTGAAAATGATTTCATTTTTGTTATTTGATTCGTATTTGTCATAGGTATAGATATTATTAAAAATATCGCTGTGAATTTTTAAAACCTGAATATTCTTGTTATCTACTTGGAGTGCATTATCCTCATAATGACATGTTTTCTTTAATTGCACGATATAATCATCAATAAAAGACTGCGTAGAATCTTCTTTTGCTTGAACATTAATCATGATTCCTATTGCAAGAATCAAAAATGCACTTGGGAAAAAATTTTTTATCATTGCATATCCCTCCATTAGTGGATTGGATAAAAGGGGACGGATGAACTCTGAACAGAGTTTTCATCAATAGGATCTACAAGCTTTCCTCTATAATCGTCAAACATGATATTGGGCGTACCAATCCTTCGGCCCATGACACCGCCATCTCCAGCACCCTGTTCCAGGGGGACTCCTGAGGTTCTTCGGAACTGACGAATAAAAATGGCCATCTCCTGACGTGCACGTCTCAATTCCCCTGATATCAAACGTGTAATTGGGCAGGAAATACCAGTTCTCTGCTGCTCTTGAAAAGGAGATTGCCATCGTCAAGAGCAACAAAGCCATTGTATTCATCTGAAATTTATTCATTGTATAGTTATCTTCGGCTATTCTGCAAAATAAGGGAAGGGCAGCGAGAAGGGGCTTTGAATCGTTCCTTATGAATTGGCGGTTGGCGGTCACATTGGGTTCATTTCACGGTGAGTTGGAAGTCGCGTTGGAGGCCGCTGGCGAGGCAGCGGACATGAACGTTGACGGTTCCGGCGGCCATGTTGGGCGGCACCACGTCCTGAATCCGCAGCGTGCCATCGACCGCCGCATGGAAGCCGCTGGGCGGCAGGCGGTTGCCGTTTGCGTCCGTCATGGCAATCTCCAATGGCAGAATGGCGTTGACGGGCTTGCCATTGTCGTCCACAATCTGGAAGATCAGCTCGCAGGACTCGCCTTTTGCGGGCTGTGACGGCTCGCAGGCGAAGGTCAGGTCGTGGATGGACTGGTCCTTCAGCAGCAGGATGATTTTGCCCTCCGCCGCCGCGAAGTCCAGGTCCATGACGGTGGAGGCGGCGTCGCTGCGGAAGGGGACCGAACGGTGATTGACAAGGTCGTAAGCGGCTTTTGTGCCGTGACTTATGGTGACTGTTCCGTGGTTGGGCAGGCCGTCTTCCATCAGGCGGCGCCATTGGCCCACGTAGTCGCCGAAGGTGCGTTTGTCGTTGAGGGCGAAGCAGTAGTCGGCGCCGTCTCGGCCGCGACGATAGAGGACGATGTCTGGATTGTCCGTCTTCATGGGGGCTTCGTAGATGCCCTTGAGCATGGCGGCGATGTCGCTGCCCAACTTTTGAAGGGCCTTTTTGGTGCCTTCGGGGTCGGTGCTGACGCGGGGAACGGAATGGATGCGGAGATCGACCATCAGCGCGGGCGTGGTGTATTCGTCCCCCACCAGGACGACGCCCTTGCGCTGCAGTTCCTGTAATTTTGCAAGTATTTGATCATCAAGGACTTCCGCGCTTGGCACAAAAAGCACCGCAGGAAGCTTCGCCACCTTGTCCTGCAGAAAATGCTCCTCGTAGTAGATGCGCGGCTGCAGGGCGGCCCATTGGAGGGCGAGATGGAGGTCGGCGGCCCAGTTGACGCTCCAGCCTTCGGCGAAGAGGGCGGGGGAATGCAGATTTGCCGTAAAGCTTTCCAATATCGCGATTTCCGGCGTGTATTCGGGGACTTTCTTCAGGACGGGGCCGAGGGGCTTGACCACGCCGTTGAGCAGCTCCTTGAGGGCGACTTTCGTGTCGCCGTTGGTGTAGCGGTAGCTGTGGGGCAACGGGCCAAGCAGGGAGCCGGTACCATGGTACATGATGGCGTCTAGCCGGCGGGAGATCTTGCTCCAGAAGGCGATGCGCAGGATGTCCGGCGGAATGGTGATGAAGGCGGCGTCCTTTTCGGTTTCGAGCCATTTGGGGGGATTGGCCACCTCCACGTTTTGAGGGGCGATTTGGCTGCGGTAGCAGATGACCTGCGTCATGCTGGAGAGCTTCTGGCCGGGTCTGCCGGCGGCCATGGCGGCGATTTCATCGGTGGCCTGCGCGATTTTGATGGGGTCGGGGTAGGCGTAGGTCCATTGGTTGAGCATGTCCACATGGCCGCCGGAGCCCCACAGCGGCGGCACGCGCACGGCGGGGTCGAAGAAGGTGGTGAAATGGTGGTGGATGTGGCGGTGCAGCGTGTCGCTCAGCAGCGTCTGAAGCGTGTTCCATCCGTCGCCCTCCCGCCAGAACCAATGGTAGAAGACCTGCTCGGGGGAGTCCGCCGCGATGATGCGGTCCCATGGGAAGTCTGGCCGGCTTCTGTGGGAGATGGGGTATTTCATGGTGACCTGCTCAGGAATGTCATATCCTGCAAATTGCTTGAAATCAGCGGGTTCGGTGCCGCCGAAGGACGGCCGCGTGCCGTCGCGCACCTCGCTGTTGATCAGCGCCATGTCCCAGGCGGGGTGGTCGCCGAGGGCCAGCGCGGAGGATTTCACGTCCGCCGCATATTCGTCGCGAAGGGCGGGGTTGCTGGCCTCCGCGTTGAGGCGGGGGTAGGGGACGCCTTGGCGGTCGGTGCGCAGAAAGCGTTTGCGGCCTTCGAAGCGGTATTTGGTGGAGGCGGCGCAATAGCCGTAGAGGCCGGCCTTGAGCAGAGTGTCCAGGCTTTCCATGTCGGCGGGGCGGTTTTTGGGGTCATAGGGGCCGTTGGCGGTGAAGCCGACGCAGCTCTGGTGGGTGAAGCCTATGTCGTGGATGAGGGCGTTGTCGGGGTCGTAGCCCCACAGCAGGACGGTCATGAAGTCGCCGTAGGCGGGCACGATGGTGACGTCAAAAGTCTGGGCGGCAAGGACTTCGCCATTTTCGTCACGGAGGGTCATCTCCAGTGGATAGGATTGTTCAAGTCCCCATGAGTCAATGGGATAGACAAATTCCATCTGCCCATGGGCCGCGATGGAGGGTGTCTTCGGTTTCAGCTCTTGCCCTGCGAAGGTCGCCGCGAGGGACAGGTTCTCAAGGGGGGTGTCCGTGAAGTTGTAGAGGGTGGGATGGAGGAGCAGGGTGCCGTTGCCTTCGCCGCGCTCGAAGACCTTGCGTTGCAGCATGATGGTGATGGGATGATATTCCGCCTGCCGCAGGGTGATGCGGCGGATGGCGCCGCCGAAGGGCTGATAGACGGAGCCGATGCGGTCGCCGAGGCAGACCGGAAGCTGCGCAGGGGAGACGACGCCCGGCGCGATGGTGGCGACGCCGACGGCCTTCCCGTCGAACTGAAAGCTGACCCGGCCCGTGCCGTTGAAGGACATGACCACCGTATGTTCCGTGTCCGTAGGGATTTGGATAACGTGGCTCTCGGCGGAGGCACTGTTTTGTCCATAGCCGAACACGGCGAAAATGCGGTAGGTGGATGTGGCCGCGCCGGCGGGCTTCAGGCCGACCATGAAGCCGGAATGGTAGGGGCGGTTCTTTTCCTCTTGGTTGGGGGCGACGACGTATTTGCTGTCATAGAAGAGGCTTGGGGTGGATTGGTTGCGTTTGAAGGCGCCGCTGAGGGAGAAGACGGCCTCGAAATCGAAGGCGTCGGGCGGCGTGTGGCGTGGATCGCGTTTCTTTTCGACGGCTCCGCCGGGCTTGCTGGTGTCGTCGTTGAGGTTGACCAACGCGCCGTCGATGATGGTCGTGCCGCCGCGGAGCTCCAGCTGTTCCCCGATGGCGGAGTCGCTGAAGTCCCATTGTGCAAGTATCTTTCCTGGAGCAACTTGTGCATTAATGGAAAAGCAGAGGGTGGTGAGGAGAATCAGCGGTAGGGGAAGGAGGGATTTTCGCATATTATTCTCCTGCAATTACTTGAGAATCTCGATATGGACGGGTTTGGTGATGCCGCCGGCGCGGCCCGTGTCCAGAATGCGCACGGTGAGGACATTTTCGCCGCCCCAGCGGGCCTCTTGGGTGCCGTCCATGGCGAAGGGCATGTCCACGCCCATTTCGCCCAAATCATGGCAGCCGAGGTAAATGCCGTTGAGCCAGACCCATGCGGACTCGTCGACGCCGTCGAAGTGGATTTCGACCGCATTGTGGTCAATTTTGTCAGGCAGGGTGAAGCGGATACGGTACCACGCGATGCCGTTGTAGTCGTCCACGCCCTGAAACTCCCAGTAGCCGATGTCCATGGTGCGCCAGCCGCTGTCGTCGAAGTCGGTTCCGAAGACGTTTTTCGTGTGGGCGTCCTGCTGCGGGTCCGTCATGAAGCGCCAGCCCTTGAGGGGAAGGTCGATTTTCTGCACGACGGTGACTTCATGGTCCCAGCTGGCGTCGTTTCGCAGCAGCTTGATGTCCCGATGGAAGGGCCACGACGCCTTGACGGCGGTCTCGCGGGCGGCGGCGGTGCGCAGGGTCGGCAGGGCCTCTGTCAGCAGGGCGCGGGCTTCGGCGGACTGGGGGGCCAGTCCCGCCAGCGCCTCCACGGCGGTGAGTTCGACAAGCAGGTCGGAGTCCGCAAGGGCCTTCCGCAGCTGTGGCAGCGCTGCCGTGCCGTCTGCCTTCACGAGGCAGTAGAGCGCATAGCGGCGGATCTCTTCGTCCGAATCGTCCAGATGGCTTCGAATCAGCGACGGGTTCTCCGCAACTGCGGCGCGAAAGGCCTGACGGCGACGGACGGGGTGGTCGTCTAGGTTGCCATGAGGCGACCGACAGGAGGCGACGGCGATGGCCATGGCGGCGGCCAGAGCGAGACAGACGGTGGATGAGATGGATTTGGCTAGCTTCATGCTGTTGTCATTTCGGGTGGATTGGATCCGATGGAACGGTGTGCCGTTTCCCTATACCATATATAATATATATGGACATTGCGGGATGGGCAATCCAGAGGAGGCGCGCTTCGGCGAAGTGTTCCACGGCCATCTGGAAGACCAGTTCCACATCCAGCGCCAGCTATCCCGACCCCGACGCGAACATCCGCATCGCCCCAGACGGCAGCTGCAATCCGTTCTGAATGACGGGAAGACCCACCCGACTGCCTCCATCAGAATCGGTCTGAACTGTTCAGATTCCTGATGGCCGGAGAAAGCCAGTCATCATTGGACGTTTGTGGATGGGCCGACTCCGTGGAACCATTGCGGCAGGACGGGAGCATAAAAAGTCCATTCCCCTTCGTTCATCTCGGCAATGAAACGGATGTCGGTTCCTGTATTGTCGAAGAAATATGCGCGATTCAGGAAAGGAAGAGCCGGAGCCACGTTCTCAAGACAGCGCGGGAAACGACTGATGATTTTGTCAGGCGGCACATCATGGCCGCCCTCCTGCACACGGCTGGAGATTCGAGTCAGATTGATTTTGGGGTCGTCCGTGGAAATGAAATACAGATAGGTGCGGAACCCTTTGCGCTTCGCCTCTTTAATAATCTCGATTTTGGACGGATGCGAAAACACGGTTTCAAAGGAGAAGCTTTCGCCACGCGCGATGCATTCATGACGGTAATAGTCCGCCAGCAGCGCAACGGTATATGAGTTGACCGCCTCTTTTGAAAAAATGACGCTTTCTTCCTCCAGTCGAATTTCCCCGTTCAAAAAATGCGATTTTTGAACGTCTGGATAAGAGGTTTCCCGGACAAAAGCAAGAAGGGAAGCCGTGTCCATGAAAAACGGACACGCCGTCCTTTGGCTTTCGCTGATCTCGGCGAAAAGGACATCCGCATTGATGTGCCGATACAGATTGACCGCGTAATCCCTTGATAGCCAATGTGCAAGCGTGCTCTTGCCAGAGCCGTTCGGACCTGCGAAGATGCGCATCCGGGCAATCATTTGATAAGATTCTCCTCAATGATGTCTTCATGTCCATCCGGATTCAGGCGCACGAGATTTCCATTCTTGACGTAGTAGGCGGGAATGCCTTTGCTTAGGAGACGTCTGATGGCGTCACGGCTGGCTTCCCTTGCGGATTTCGCCAGTCTGCGAACATATTCCGGCTGCTCCGACTCCTCTGTAAGATATTTGACAGGGACAAGGGTGCCGTCGGGCATTTTCATATGTGTGATGCGTTTTTGTGTCATCTTGTCGTCTTTGCCGAAAGGTCTTCCAAAGGCCAATTTGTGAAATGCACGATAGAATATAAGCGTTTGGTCAGGATTTTCAATGCATAAAGCATCTTGAATGACCGCTGCCCCATCCCCCAGATGACATGCGCCGTGTGCATCTGATGCGAGTGGGGCGGACCGCGCAGGAGCGCGTCCTTGCCCCCTCATTACTGCTGCAGGGCGAAATGGAGGCCGGTGCCCATATCCTCCGCGGTTTTCATGGCGATGGCCGTCGTCGTGTCAGGCGGGAGGAGGGCGGCTTGGAAGGCGAAATCCAGCGGACCGGCCTGGCCGACGGCGAAGTTCGTGTCCCAGAAGTCGTTGAACAGCATGGCGTTAATGCAGTCCGGCCGTTCCGGCTTTGCCGTGCGCTTTTCGTTGATGAGGGGCGTGCCGAGAGTGACGAGGGCGGCGTCGCGGCTGTTCCAGACGCGCACGGCGTCCACGCCGCGGTAGACGACGGGGCCATCGATGGCGTAGAAGTCATGGCAGGTTCCGTCAATCTGGTCGAGCCATGGCTGGAAGAGGTCCCCGCCGCCGGAGAGGAAGGGGATGGCGGCATCGGCGTCGAGACAGAATTGGGCGAACCAGATTTGGGGAAGGGCGCTTTCCTTCCGGTTGAGATGGAGCTGAAGCCGCAGCTGGCGGAGTTCGGGGTAGAGCTCCAGACGACGGGTACCGCACAGCAGGAAGGGATGGGAGAATTCCTGTTCGAAGACCATGGCATCGCCGTCATCCAGCCGTTTCGCCTTTTTGTAGATGGCGGAAATCGGCGGCATCTTTTTAAGTGACTCCGCCATGCGTTCTTGGGCATCGTTGAGATTGAAGATGCGGGCAAACTCACGGCGAGGCGAAGGGCTGTCTTCAATGGCGTGGCCGATGAAGGCGCCGAAATTGCCATGGAACCAGCCGATGCCGTGTTCTGTGCGGCAACAGACGGGCCAGCCGTTTTCGTCCGTTTCAATCTGCAGAGCGGGGGCCGCTTTTGGCTGAACGTATTGTAAGTCATTGGAGAACAACAACTTACGAGTATCGTTTGGCGGAACTGGCCCGGTTCGGAAGAGAACGGTGCGGTCGGGAGCCAAATCCGGAAACTGGCGGCTGTGGTTTTCGATGCTGCATTCCGACTCGGCGGGAACGGCGAAGTTGTGGGGGCCAGGCCGCCGGAGAAGGGGGATTCGCCGGCCCGTGACGGCGTCCTGCAAAGCGGCGGGAACGCCGTTGCGGAAAGCCTCCGCCTCCATGACGAGCCACTGGTCCTGCATCGTGTCGGTGAAGTTGCCGACGACGATGCCCTTTTCGTCCATGGCGAGTTTAGGGCGCAGACAGTCGGACAGTTTCCATGCGGCGAGGGCCTGAGGGCGGAAGGCGTGGTCGAATTTGTCCACGGCGTTGGCGTGGGTGGCGAGGGAATCCGGCCAGCCGATGGAGCCCCAACTGCCCCATGTGTGTTCATCGAACCAAATCAGGTCGCGGAGACATTCGCGGCGGAGAGCCGCCACGGACGGCGAGTCGGCGGCGACCTTGTGCAGCAGCTTCAGGTCGCGCTTCGCCTGACGGCTGGCCGCCAGCGGCTGCGGAGTGGAGGCACTGCCGTTGGCCCACCAGTCCGGCCAGTCCCCTTCCACGGTTGGAAACTGGTCGCCGAAGCGGGTTTCCATCTCATCCAAGATGTTGGTTGGCGTGGTCAGCTCCAGCGCGGGAGTCAGCCCCATGCGGTTCCATTCGTGGACGAAATCCGCCAGTGCGGGGAAGGGGGGATCGTTGTCGAAACGCCATTGACCTGTAACTGACACGGGCAGAACATCATAGGCATAGCTTCCGGCGGACGCGTAGGCGTTGACGCCAGTGTCCATTGCCTCGCCGCCGCTGGCGCCTTCAATGGACTTCAGCATGCGGAGGCAGTGTTCATGGGCGGCGTGAAGGGAGTCGGGGTCGGTCTTGAAATAGTCGGCTCCCGTGGCGCGGCGGTAGCTCATGTCGCAGGCGGCGGGAACGGGGCCCAGCCGCCAGTTGTCGTTGAACAGATAAAAGCCGTTGTTATAGCCATTGTTCTGATAGACAAGGACTTGGCGGCCATCGGGCAACCGCCAGTGGAAATAGGAGTAGGGAGGAAAGGGGGGACCGCCCAGCCAGCTGTTGGGGCCAGTCCATACAAAGCGGACTCCGCGGTCGACGGCCCGCCGCAGGGCGGCGCGGGGGATGCCGTTCACGTCCGTCTGCATGAGGCAGGTTGGAGGCCGCGCGGCGATGATGTCCGCCGGAAGCCACGTGAAGGCCTCGTCCCACTCCTGCGCGTCCATGAAGGGCGTCACATTGAAGGGGAGGGCGCCGATTTCCATGCTGCCGTCGCGAAGGGCGTCAAGAAGGCGCCGCCGCTCGTCAGGAGACGCCTGCCGCCAGAAGGCGCTGACCGGCTCGGACACTTCGCAGGTCCAGCGGAACTGGCGGTCTCCCGTCTTTTCACGGATGTGCGAAAGCGCCTCGGCCACATACTGCGCCTGCATGCGGATACAGACTTCCGGATGATCCGTGTAGCCGAAATCCGCATGGGAGTGATGGACGATGGCGATGCGGCGGATGGTCATGAGGCGCGTTTTCCTTTATTTGGCGAACCAGACGGTGAACGGGTTGTCCTCCCGCATGAGATTGCCTGCGGTGGCGTAGTCCACCAGCGTGCGTCCCTTCCATTGGACGGAGACGGGGGCGTCGGGAACCGCGCCGCGGGAGTCTTCCGCCAGAACGAGAGGTCCGCGCATGACGGCGGTGTAGGGGGAGCCGTCGGGGGCGTCCATCTCCTTGAGGGAGAGGTCGAAGGTCATGACGAGTTCATCGCCTTCGGTCCATGTGCGGGTGATGGGGAGGAAGGTGGACGGCGTGATGTTCAGCGGTTTCCCATTGAGGGTCAAGGACTTGCAGAAAGCGGGGATGCGGAGGCGCAGCGTGAAGTCCGCCGCCGACTGAAGACGGATGCGGGTTTCGTTGCCGTAGGGATAGCCGCCACTGACGCAGAGGCGGGTGCCGTCGGAGAAATCGGCGGTGAGGGGTTCGAAGAGGTTGAGGGAGGCGCCGCCCTCAATGGTGGTGACGGCGAAGAGGGGGGCCATGGCGAGACCTTCGGGCCCTTGCGCCTTGCAGCAGTCATGTCCGTCGAAGGGTTCGCCGAAGCACTGCAGCATCTGGTCGGGGGCGGGGCACTTCCAGCCGCCGCCGGTCAGCGGGGTGGGGTTCGCGTGAATCCATGTGGAGCCGTCAGGCGCGATTTCGCCAAGAATCGCGTTGTAGAGGGAGCGTTCGGCGGCCTCGTAGGGCAGCACATCGTCGCTGAGGCGCGCGATGCGGTCGCAGTAATGGAGCCACGTCGCCGTGATGCAGGTTTCTCCGAGGGCGCCGCTGTCGTTTCGGGTCTGCTTGAAGCGGCCATCGAACCAATATTCGCCCATCGGGTCCATCAGGCCGCTGACGCCCGTGATCATGATTTCGTGGTTCCAGACGGCCTCGAAATAGCGGCGCAGCAACGCTTGGCGACGGCTGTCCGGAACGAGCTGGAGCAGTTCCGCCATGCCTTGGAAGCAGCTGGTCATCTCGTAGGCCTTGCCGTTGCCGATGTCCATGGGAAGGACGCCGTCCTCCACCGCCTGGAAGATGTTGTGCTTGGTGGAGCAGCCGCTGGCGATGATGTATTCCGCGAAGTCGAGGAAGCGCTTTTCGCCGCTGATGCGATAGACGCCGACGACCGCGCCAAGGATGGAGGATGACGCAAGTCCCCCGTGCTGACCGACTTCCAGAATGGACAGGCGGCCTTCGCCGACTTGGGTCATCAGATGGTCGAGAAGCCGGATGCAGCATTCCTTCACGGCGGGGTCTTGCCTGACCAGGTCGTAGTAGCGCAACAGTGTGAGCAGCACGTACTTGCGTCCCCAGACATCCCATCCCGTGCATTGCTTTTCAGCCGGATAGCTGCTGATGCAGCCGTCTGCGGTCTGAGTGGCCATCATGTCCTGCACCGTCTTGTCGATGATCCGCGCCAGCTCCGGGTCCTTCACATAGACGTTCGTCAGGATGGCGGAACGGACGATTTTGCCCCAAAACTCGCAGCGCCACGCGCCGTTGGTCTCGTATCTCAGGCGGAAGGGCTCCACCAGCTTGTCATAGTCGATTTTCTTCAGGCGGTTGGCGCAGGAGTTCTTCAGCGCCTTGCCCAACGGCCCCTGAAGGGTCAATGCCGTGATGGCGGGAAGGGTCATAAGTACCTCTTTTGTAAAATTAGGAATTAGAAATTAGGAATTAGGAATTTGTCATGAGAAATTAGGAATTAGAAATTTGTCATGAGAAATTAGGAATTAGAAATTTGTCATGAGAAATTAGGAATTAGGAATTTAACTAGAGACTCTAGAGTAACTAGATGAACTAGAAGCTCTAGAGTATCTAGATGAACTAGAAGCTCTAGAGGCTCTGGATACTATACCATATTATATATATATGGTGTCGTGTTTCAGTGGCGGCGGAGCACAGCCCGGAGGGAGTGCCGTCGCGAAGAAGCTCTAGAAGGGGAGGGTCAGGCGAGGGAGCCCATGGGGTCCCATGGCGCGAGAACGATCGGCTCCGCGTCGTAGGCGGCTTTCTGTTTGGCAGTCAAATACTTACGATGAATGACAACCTGATAGGCGTATTCGCTGAACCAGTCGTCCGTCATGATGTAGAAGCCGCGTTCGCCGTTCTTCTCGCCCCAGCTGTTCTCCACTTTCCAGCGGTCCGGCTTGCCATTGGTCATGTTGACGCCCAAAAGGACCATGGCGTGGGTGAGGCAGCTACTGCGATAGTCCAGCCGGCCGGCCTTGTCCAGTCCGAAGGAGACGCCCAGCAGGCTTTCATAGTCGAAGGTATGGGTGCCCATGATGCCTTTGTCACGGAGCAGCATCTTGCCGACATCGCTGCCGTACCAGACGGGCTCATTGTCGTTAAGTTGCTTGATGGCAAGCTTTTTCAGCTCATCGACAGGCAGATTGAGGTATTTGATCTGGCGGCCGCCGATGACGTTGCCAAGCATGGAGACGGTAAAGGAGCGGCCATAGGGCTTGTCGGCCGTCGGGGCGTTGATGACCGAGACATAGTCGTCCAAATCTTTTCCTATATATTTGTCGTAGAATGACTTAGGCGTCAGGTTCTCTTCACGGATGTATTTCTGGTCCTTGTCGCGAATCTCGAACGTGAAGGTTTTGGGCGGTTCGCCGAGGCAGATGCACAGGATGCGGTAGATTTCCTCCAGCATCTTCTCCTTGCAGGCGCGGAGTTTGGCCATGGTGGCCCCTTTGGCATGGGCATCGCGGAGGATTTTCGCGTCCTCCTGCAGCTTCAGGGTCATGAGGGCGTTCATCTGGTTGGTGTTGCTGGAGTGGAAAGTCTCCGGCATGACGGCCTTAGGCACGCAGCCGTATTTGTCCACGAGGGCGCAGAACATGTCCCACTGGCCGCCGTCCTGCAGAGGCGCGGTCAGCAGATGGATGATGATGCGGCTGTCCGTCGTCTCGTTCATGGTGGCGAGGATGTTCTCGAGGAAATAGTTGGCCTTTTCCAGTTTGTCCCAGAACATGGGATAGTTTTGGGAAAGTTCGAAGTTCTTGAGGTTGAGCTTCTTGATGATGGTGTAGCGCATGGTGTTCAGGGCCGCGAAAAGCCAGCAGCGGCCCGACTGGTTTTGGGAGGTGATGTCTCCCGTGGTCAGCTCCGTGGAGAAGACGAAGGGATTGTCGATGCGCTCCACGTGGTTTTCAGCGGCGGCGGAAAGGCCGTTTTTGACGACGGCCCGCATGCGTAGCCCGTTGATGGAATCGGCGGCGAAATTCTTCGCGCAGGCATTCAGAAATTTTTGTGAGATAGCATTCATATTTAAGAATTAGAAATTAGAAATTAGGAATTTTACTTGAGACTCTGGAGTATCTAGAGTATCTAGAGTATCTAGAAGACTCTGGAGACTATACCATATTATATATATATGGTGTTGCGTTTTAGTGGCGGCAGGGGCCGACCCAGACGGACTGGCTGTCCAGCGTCCAGCCGTCCGCCGCGATGTCCAGATGGATTTTCTCCCAACCGGCGGCGATGCGGGCTTGAGTGGCGTCCCAGCTCTGGACGCCGCTGAGGGAATCCGGCGCCTCCACGTTGCAGGCGCCGACGGCTCCCGCGAAGAGGCCCGCCTCTTCCATGGAGAGGCCGCGGAGCAGGGCGCAGAGGAAGCCGCCGATGGAGGCGTCGCCCGCGCCAGTGGCGCCTTTGAAGACCCGTTCCTTGAAGATGGGGAAGAGCATTTCGCGGTTGGCCCACGCCGTGATGTCCGCCGGACGGGCATGTCCCATCTGCGAGATGCGGTTGTCGGCGGCGCTGCGGATGTACATGCCGCGTTTGCCGAGTTTGATGGCGGCGACGGCGGCTCCCATGTCAATCAGCTCCGCCCCCAGTTTCTCCAAGTCTTGTACGGACAGGTTGTCGCCTTCTCCAAAGCGTTCGGGGCAAAGCATATACAGCAACTCGTCCGAGCTGGGCATGAAGACATCGACGAACGGCAGCACTTCCGACAGAAGCTTCTTCCAGTTGACCTTGCCGGCGGGGCCCTTCACATCAGGCATGCCGGGGTCCATGGATGTCGTAAGTCCTAACTCCTTGGCATGACGATACATGGAGATGAGTTCGCGGCCTTCGTTCGCATAGGTTCCTGCCATGAAGGCGGGATAGCCGAAATGGAAGAGGTCGGCCTCCTTGACCAAATCCCAATTGATGTCGGAAGCCACATAGCTGGCATTGGCGCCTGGGCAGTGGAGGAAGATGCGGTCGATGCCGGGGATGTTGATGACCATGGTATAGGAGGTGACCTCGCCAGGGACGACGGTCATGCCCTTGTCCATGCCGTCCGCGCGGCGGCGGATGATGTCCTTCACGGAATTGCCGAAGGAGTCGTCTCCGATTTTGCCCATGAGGGTGACGGGCGTGCCAAGGATGTGCATGGAGAGGCCCGTGTTGGAGACGGCGCCGCCGGTGGCCAGCGTGGGGGAGCCGACTTCGTAGAGACGGCCCGGAATCAGGTCAAAGTGATGGTCGACGGCGGGGATGACGTCCAGGCAGATGTGTCCTGCGACGACGGCTTTTTTCATCATGGGATATTCCTTCTGCAGTTATTGCCCCTCATTGACGAGTTCTCGCCGCGGCAGGGGGCAGATGACCGTGACGAAATGGATGATGCCAAAATCCGCGAAGGGCTCGACCTGGAGACAGGCGCGGGAGGCGTCCTCGATTTGGAAGAGCCGTCCCTGCGCATCTGGCTTGATGAGGCCCACGGGAAGGCCGGGGGGCAGCCAGCCGCCGAGTCCAGACGTTACTATATGCTGTTCTGGAGACAATTCCATGTCCTTTGGCAAAAAATCCACTTGACAGCAGGGTTTATCACGGGAAGGGGGGCCGCCTTTGCCATGGATGACGCCCGTGTAGGGGGTTCCGTTGATGACGACGCTGAAGCGGCAGCCGGGGGCGGCGAGCGTCTCCACTTCCGCGCTGTGTGCGTAGACTTGGCTGACGCGGCCGATGACAGCGGAATCCGCCAGCACGACGGCGCCGACGCTGATGCCGTCGTGGGAGCCATGGGTGATGGTGAAGCCCAGATTCCACAGCACGGGGTCCCGCAGCAGCACTTCTGCGCGAACCATCTTCCAGCCAGGCATTTCTGGCAGTTGCAGCATACGGCGCAGTTGGGCGTTCTCCTCCTGCAGCTGCGAAAGACCCGCCAGAGACATCTCGAGGCGGCGCAGGCGAATGGCGTCGTCGATCTCCTGCTGCTCCTCCTCCTGCGGCTTGCGGGGGAATATCCATCGGACGGTGCGACGAACCTGCCCCTCAATGCGCCGCCATGCTCCCGCAAACGGTGCGCTGATGCTGATGGCAATGCGCCGCCCGCCTCCCGTGCTGGCCAGCAGGAGGAGAAGGACGGCGCAGATGCAGGTGATGACCTGTCGAATGGACTTGTGGGTCATGGCATGTTTATTCTAACTGCTTGATACAGAATAATTTATGTATTCATTGGACTATTTGACAAGGGGGAACTCAAAGGGCAGGGACAGGTTTCCGGCCTTGTCCTTTGCCTGGAACTGAATCCATTGGACGGCGGCGTCTCCCATCTTCTCCCGAAGGGTCTTCAGGTCGGCGGGGGCCGTGGAGGCGAATTCGTGGCTCCAGAGCTTCTCCTTCGGATTCTCCGGATTGATGGCGGTGGCCACCAGACCTCCGACGCCGCTGGCGTCATAGGCAACCCACGTGAGCGGGTCATCGGCGGCGGAATTCTCCGGTGGCGCGAGGATGTAGAAGTCGTCCATGGTCAGAGGGTCGCCGTGCTGCGTGCCGCCGCGTTCGAAAATGAGGCTGGTGATCATGATCTTGTCCAAATCCTCCTGCGCGACGCCACTCTTGGAGAGAAGCTCCTTCACGTTGAATATCAGTCGGTTAGGCACATCGGACTTCCATTCGATCTTTTGCTCCGCGTTCAATGCGCCCTTCGGCGGCTTGGCGTTCAGGGCGATGACGTAGGTCTTCTTGTCCTCCGCCGTCAGCGTCAGGTTGAACACGAGGGAGTTGCGGATGTTCGTCTGGGAGATGCGGAAGGCCAGGTAGGGATGCGTGGAGGGCTTCCATTTCGTGGCCAGAGACAGGATGCCGCTTCCATAATAGGAGGTATGGTACAAGTGGGCGTTCTGTCCGTGCTTGTGGATGATGGATGCGCTGCTGTGGCCGCCGGCGCTGAAGACGCGGGACGTGTCGGTGGTGCCGTCCCATGTGACGGCCTTCAGCACGTTTGGCGAGAAGGCGGTGGAGTACCATGCGGGGCCCGTCTTGTCGGAGGCGTAATCCACTTTGAAAGAGCCACTTGCACGTGGAATTGTGTTGCCGGCGCCGTCGACGATGTTGTCGATGGCGAACTCGAACTCGTCGCCGTCTTTGGATGCGTCAAGCAGCTTACGGAAGACCAGCGGATGGTTCAGCACGATGGTTTCGCGGTTCTTGTCGTGGATGAGGCGATGAGACCAGGGGAGGAGGCTCTTGAGTTGTTCGCCGTTGACATGGAACGTGGCCTGGTCGATTCGCCACGGGGCGCCGATGCCGTCGGCTTTGGTGAAGTCGATTTGGAGTTCCGTGCCGTTGAGCTGCGGCGTGGTGCTTCCTTCCACATGGAAGTTGGTGACCAGCGGCTTGCGGTCCAAGAGGAAGGGGAGTGAGATGGGAAAGCTTTCCGCCCCTTGGGTGTCCCGTGCCTTGATGAACAGCTGATAGACGCCGTCGGTCCGTTCGCCCAATTCGGGCGTGACGGTGGCTCCAGGAGCGAACTCCTTCCAGGAGAGGGCGTTACGCTGTTCATCCGTCAAGTCGGGATAGGGCGTTTCGTTAGCGGAGACGGCGCAGAGCACGACCTGGACGCCGTCGAGGTCATAGAATGTGGGGGTCAGATTGAGCTGTTCGGCGCTGTGGACGGCGGGGCCGATGACCAGATCGTCGTAGTTGATCCAACTGTAACGGCCCGTCTGGTCCGGAGAGCCGACGGAGCGAAGAAGCAGCTCGGACATGGTGAAGCGGTTGGGGGAGAAGTTCTCCAGCTGGATGGCGTCTGGAATCATGCCTGTCCAGGTGTGCCATGTCTCATCCATTTTGAAATTTGGGGAGACGCGGCAGGCGACGGCGGCGCTGTAGTCCCCCGCCGCGACCTGCGCGTAGCTGGAACCGCTGCCCTGAATCCGCATCATGGCGCTGATGTAGGACATGTCGGAGGCGCGGTAGCGGAACTGCAGGATGGGGTATTGGGCGATATTGAAGTTGCCGGTGCCGAAGGAGGTGTTCAGCACTTGGCCGTAGGCGGTGTTGCGGACGACCAGGTAGCTGGAGGGGTTCGCGTCCTGGCCAGCGGTGCCCACGGCATCCTGTCGAACGACCATGCGAGGCGGTCCTGCAAAGTCCAGCGGCTTCTGGGGACCGTCCTCAAAGGTGAGCACATAGGGGGAGAGGCCGTTGGCGGCCATCCACACGGGGGCGCCGTTGACGCGGCCCTCCTTGGCGGGCAGGGTGAATTCCAGAGTCTCCGTGCCTGTGTTGGCGAAAATCTTCAGGGTGCCGGTGGCGATGGCCTCTGCCACGGCGGCGGTGCGGGGCAGGATGCCCAGCCGATAGTCGTCCGCCATGTTTCCATGGCGGGGCGGCATCGGCTTACTGTCGAAAATCAGGTTGGACATGCTAAACCGGCGGTCCACGTAGTTGGCGTCGTGGGTCATGCGGACGGTGTCCAACCGCTCCGGATCCCATGAGACGGTGACGGGAACCTTCTCCGGCAGGACGATCCAGTTCAGCTCCTGAATGATGTTGTTGCCGCCTTTGCGCAGCTCAAGATACAGGGTATGCAGGCCGGGTTCCGTCTGCGCGTTGAGGAATTCGGTCAGTTCGGCGGGATCCGTGGTGCGCAGGAGCCGTTCGGTGTCCGTCAGGCTGCTTCGCAGGGAGATTTGGCACCCTTCGTCCAGATCAAGCTCCGGCACGCCGTAGAAGATGGGGGACAGCGACGTGACGGCATACATGGCCCCGGGGCCATTGCCCCAAATGCCGTTGGAAATGGCGTCAAGTTGCTCGATGCCAAAGCCTTCGACGCATGCCACCATGTGGTTTTCATCGTCCTTGGGACGATGGAAGCGGAAGGGAATCCACACCGTGACGGGGGCCCATTCTGTGTTTGAAGTTGTAACTTCCTCTACTGGAACAACTTCCGTATTTCCAGCCATCCGCCATTGACCATCGCTGAAGGTGTCGCCACTGATGTGGTGATAAAGACGGAAATGAGGCGAGTATTTCTCTCCCTCCAGCTTTCCGACGGTGTAGAAGAAGTTGAGTCTGGCCTTGGCGTTTCGCTTCATGAGAAAACGCCAGCCGGCAATGTTGTTCATGGGAGTGGCGGGCAGTTGGGCATGGATGGCCATGTCACCGGAGCCCAAGAGGTTACGGTAGACGAGTCCGTCCGAGTTGAGGAGGAATGGGGTGAGGCGGCTCTGGCCCACGGTGTCCTCATAGCTCCAGAAGCGTTCGGAGAGGGCGTCCAGCGGGAAGCCGCCGATGGTGGCGTACCAGGTGAGGTCCCGTGGCTCGCGTTCCTCCACGGCCTCTTGCTGATTCTCTTCATGTCCTTCATTGTCAGCGGCTTCTGGCTGCGCCTCCGATTCCGAGGCTGCGGCTTCCGCCGTTTGCTTTTCCTCCGTGTTCGGGTCTGGCGGGAAGACGGCGGCGGCCATGTCCACGGTGTCCAGCCGCTTGACGGGGAAGGGGCGGGGCTCCACATGGTCGTAGGTGATTTTGATTTGGGCCAGCGTCATGCTGTGGACAAAGGTCCAGATGCCCACGAGACCTTCCCGAATCATCTCCGGATCCGTCTCCTGGAAGAGGCGCTCGTCGTCGAAGTAGTATTCGAGCTTGTCGCCGATTTTGCGCAACTTGATGTAGAACCAGGCGCCGTGGTAGGGGCGCCCTTGGGAGATGAGCGGATTTAAAATCTTACGTACCAGACCTTTACGATTTCTCGGGACGGTATAGGCGTCCGTGGTGTCGATTTTGTTGCCGTTTTTGTACATGGAGGTCCAGTTCTGCGAGAGGTTCTGGTCCCATTCCGTGCAGGCGACGGTGTAGCCGGAGCCGGGGCTGGTCTCGGCGGCCATGATGGTGCAGTTCAGGTTGCCGCTTTCGTCATAGTGCTCGTGGCGGGTTCCCGCGTAGAACTCCAGCGTCATGTCCCCTTTGAAGTATTGTTTCCGCCAGAAGGCGCCCAGCCCGGTGACGGCCTCTGCGATCATGTGGGACCAGCTGGGGGTGCATTGGAAGCGGTTGATGATCTGCCAGTCGCCGCCGTTGGCCAGCCAGTCGTGGGGGGACTCGTTGAAGAACTCGTCGATGATGTTGTCCCGCGTGACTTTGGTGCGGGACAGATGCTCCTGAGTCATGCCTTTGACGCGGGTCAGAGTCCCGATGTCCTTCAGCGTGACGTTCAGGCGCTGGCGGAGCAGGGTCTTGCCGCCGACTTCCACCCAGGCCCATTGGCCTTCATGATGGAGATAGTAGTCCAAGGTCTCCACGCCTTTGCCCTCTTCGGGAGTCAGCGTGGCCTCCTGAACCACGGGCTCCTCCTGAGTCGGATCGCGGAAGCCGAGACGGATTTGGGCATCGCGGATTTCCACGAACAGGGCACCGTTCTCCTGCTCCTCCGGAATGGCGGTGTGGAGGTCGGAGCCGGGGATGCAGGGCATGCGCAGCACATAATCGCCGAAGAAGTCGCCTTTGTGCCACATGGAGTCGAACTTGCCCGCGATCCACTGTCCTTCCGGAGAGGACCAATGCCGCATGAAGGGGTCCTTCTGGAAGACCAGGTTCTTCTGGACCAGTTCGCGGAAAATGCCGCGGTCCTCCACGTCCCGAATCTGTTTGAAGGTGACGGTGCCGCCGCCGCTCCAGAGGCCGTTGGCTCCTTTCAGATCTCCTTCCCGCTCAAGCAGATGGACAAGGACTCCGTTGATGAAGCAGCGGACCCGGCCCGTCTCCGACGCGTCGATCATCAGCTCCAGAGGCTCCTGTGGATTGAAGGTGGGTTGGGCGCAGCTGTCGATGCCTGTGACCTCTTCGCCGTTTACTTCCTGCAGGGAACTGGTCAGGACGCCGTCGGCCAGCTTCAGCCGGAAGAGGAGATAGGGGCTGTCCTCCCCCTGCCAGCCGCCGACGATGCCCACGTCCCAGCTGTCGCCTTGCGGGACCGCGAGGGCGGAGAAGACCCGCTTGAGATTATGGCGTCGCCCAAATAGTTGCAGCAAAGGAGTTTCCGAAGAGGAAAGAGTGACGGCGTCATTGTTGAAGGTGCTGCCGTTGGGGCGGTTCAGGGCGTTGAAGGCGAGGCTATTGGTGGTGGTCAAATCCACTTGCGTGAAATGGCTGGCGGTCACGTCGTCGAAGCGGATCTGTTCAGGCGTGTTGGCGAACAGGCCGAATTTGCCGCCTTCGGGCAGGGCCTCCTTGATGCGGAACAGCTCGAGATGGTCCAGTTCGCAGATGATGGTGTTGGCGTGGAGCTTGACGCCGGGCAGGTACCATTGGTTGTCGAAGAGGGCGACGCGGGCGCGGGCGAGCATGGTGCGCTGGCCGTCGATCTGCCGCCACAGCCGGACTTCCCGCTGCTCGGGGTTCTCGTCGTCCATGCAGAGGGTCAGGGCGTAGAAGCTGGCCCGTTTGGGGTCGACGATGGGCTCCGTCTCCCCTTCGCGGAGCTCCGGCTTGGCGTCCCGATGGAAGAAGACCAGACCGGCTTCCCCTTTGACGGGCTGCAGGGAGGCGGTGAGGCTGTAGTTGTCATAGATGTCATAGCCGGTGGTGATGACGCAGTCCACTTCGTCGCCGCCGCCTTTCAGAGAGTAGAAATTGGGGCTTTTGTCGGCGGTGAGAGGGGCTTCCTTGGCGCGCTGCTGATTGGTCTCCGGACGGGCCACCGCCTCCTGTTGGGCGGTGTGGATGTGCCATGTGCCGTATTGGATGACCCATGGATACAGCTCGTTGGGGGCGCCTTCCTCAATCATGAAATCCGTGGTGAAGCCGACGCGGGCCACGGGATGGAAACTGACGTCGTTGTGGACGCGGCAGCGCATGCGCTTCGGCCAGTAGATGCTGCCGGGGAGGCTCAGCGGCGCGGCGACGCTGCCTCGAATCTCGTGGTTCAGATAGAAAGTCCATTCGTCTTCGCGGAATTTGATGGTGACTTCCCCCTCTTCAGGCTCGTCGGCGTCGTCCCGCTGGCTGAACCAGCCGGCGGGCAGTTCCTTTTCGGAGCCGTCAGGAAGCAGTTCAGTGAGCTTGAATCCGCCGCGCCAGATGTCCATGCGGACGCTGCGGTCGGTCTCCGGCTGATGGACGAGGAGCCGCAGGGTGTCCGTGGCCCGCCAGGAGGAGGTGAATTGCAGGTTGCCTTCGCTTTTTCGGGCGGTCAGCGGAGAGGTCCATCCCTCCGGAACGGCGGCGTGGAGGCAGACGGAGACGAAAAGCAGCAGAATGCGGGAGATTTTCATGGGGGTGAGTGACATGGGGGTGCCTTATCTGAAGATGCCAAAGGGTTTGGGAGGCTGGTTGGTGGTCAGGTAGTAGAGCAGTCCGAAAATCATGGCGATGCCTCCCGCCAGAAATTCGCCGGCGGCCAGGCCAATCATCAGCGGCTTCAGCTTTTGGTAGAGCTGGCCGCCTCCGTAGTGGGTGATGAGATATTTGATGAGAGATCCGATGAGGAAGGAGCCGCCGGTGTAGGTGCTTTGGAAGGCTCCCATGGTCAGGAAGAAGACGGGATGGATGGGCCAGCCGCTGAAGCGATGGCGGAGCATCGTGCAGAGCAGGACACCGCCGAAGGTGATGGCGAAGGCCACCATGGCTGGCTTCTCCGGCCGCATCTCCCAAAGCCGCCGGAAGCCGCTGCGCGTGTCTGCCGTGGGCAGCATGCCTTGGGACTGCAGGTTGCTGCGCACGGTGATGTTGGCGCTGATGGAGCCGGCGGGTGGCGTCCAGCTGGTCCATCCGTCACTGGTGACCACAGCCCCCTCCTTGTGCTGAAAGTACAAGGTCATGGGCACGCCGATGCCCAGGCCGATGACCACCGCGACAAAGCCCAAAAGCCCCACGCGGCCAAGGCGGCATTTGTATTTGTCCGTCAGGCAAAGGGATTGGACGGCGAAGGGCATGAAGCACTCGCGGGGGTCGATGAAAATGGTGCAGGAAATCATGCCGATGATGAGAAGTTGTTCTGCTCCAAGAGCTTGTGAGCCAAGAAAGCCCCAAGTCAAGGCGCAGGGAAGCACATGGGGGTGCAGGCAAAACAGCCCGCATTCCGCCACCAGTCGGCTGATGACGGTGTGGAGAATCAGCAGGAACATGCCGTAGAGCAGTCCAATTTGCCATTGGAGTCCCAGATAGTGGGAGGTGTAGACAACAAAGGCGACGAGTCCCGCCAGCGCCAGCCGCAGTCCCCAGACGGCATGCCGCTCCACAGGATCCCCTTTCTTGATGCCAAAGGCCTGAAACAGCGTGGACAGATAATAGTGGCGGCCCGTGTAGAGCAGAACGGCGAACATGGCCAGATAGCCGCCGCCGTGGGCGAAGGAGCGGGGAGAAGGAAACAGATGGGGCTGCCCCATGGTGATGCCGTAGGCGGCCAGCTTCCCCACGACGATTCCGTACACGATTGGCGACAGGCCGAGGGAGAAGGACACGTCGGTGGGAAGAAAATAGGCGAAGCCGATGACCATGTAGAAGATGTAAGGGCCGAACAGCTCCCAGATGCTCATGTCAGCGCGATAGAAGGAGGGGAAGATCTTCAGCAGGGGGTAGAGCTCGAGACGGGTCTTGACGGGAATGAGGTAGTCCGGCCACCAGACGGCGATGTAGTTGTTCATGTACATGAGGAAGACGGGGCACAGGCCGATGTAGAACCAGCGGTTGCGGAGAATGGAAGGATAGCCGGTGCGGTCTTCCGGAAGCAGGGCTTGGGTGAATTCGATGGTGGGATAGGGAAGATGTTCGTAGCTAAGCCATTGGCGATGAATGACTAAGCTGAGGCCGATGACGGTCACGCTGACGATGAGAATCAGCGGGAGCCAAAAGCAGAGGGGGCGACGCCACGCTCTCCAGGGGATGTCGTGGATGAGGGAGATGGGGGCGTCTCCGATGCCCACGCCGTTGATGAAGCCGTCCATGGCGTTGCTGTCCTGATGAAGGTCCGCCAGCATGGGCGGTGGCACGAGGGACACGGCGTCGGGTTTCCGCTGGCGGATGGCGCCCTCGAAGGCGATGTCCACCACGGCGCGTCCGATGGCCTGTCTTTCATCGTCGGTCATCAGGTCATCGGATGTGGCGAGCAGATGGCGGGCGTAGGCGGGAAGGGGAATGGAATGCTGCCGCAGCAGGGGAATCAGGTTGCCATCGTCCAGAAGCTGGTTGACCGCATTGCAGAAGTTCAGTTGCGTGTCCAGTTCGGGAATGCCGTCAGGGGCTTCCGTCACGTTGGCGACGACGGCTTCCGGCAGCAGGCGCCGAACCCAGCCGACGGCCGTCTGCTCCTGCGGGTCGGCGCTGCGCAGAATGTTTCCGAGGTGCTTCCAGTCGTTGACGTTGCCAATTTGGAGGTGGGGGGAGTCCCCTTGCCATGCGGTGTTGGTGCGCCCATAGTAATGGGGGAACATCAGCACGTTGTTGAAGTGGTGGAGCAGCCCTCGGCCAGGGATGAAGCACGAGAAGAGCACCAATGAGAAGATGACCGCCAGCTCCTTGCCGCTGAGCGCCAATTTGGGGCGAATCCGAAACAGCAGGGGATTGATGAGCAGCACGAAGAGAAGCAACGTGCTGACGACGCTGATGGGAAGATAGTGGCCGACCAAAAACGTTCCCTGTATCACCATGTCGTTGAAAAACGCGAGACCGCAGAGCAGGGCGGCCCCCAAAAAGCCAAGGATGATGGAACGGATTGACATCGACTACTCCATATATGAAGCCCCGAAGGGCGTAGCAAGCCATTGCAAACAAAAAACGCGGCGGTTCCTGCAATTGTCTTCCCGTGCTCACAGGCGCCGTCTTCTTTGTTTGCTATACATTATTCATATAAACGGACTGAAGAGGAAAAAATTGGATGGGACGCAGGGTTTTCGACGATGGAACCGCTTGCTTGCCCGGTTGGCCTGTTTAGGGCATCGGCTCCTTTGAGTCATGGCAAATCATTGAAAGTCATTGCAATTCATATGAATTCATAAAATGCAATAAAATACTTGAAAATATTGCAATAGGGGATATTTTATGAATAGAAAAAACTTTTTGTTGAGAAAGGAGCAGATGGACGATGGGAAAAGCGATGGGACGATGGGCGATGGTGTTGCTGTTGATGGGCGTTCTGGCGTGGGGCGGCAATGTTCTGGAGGTGATGATTCAGCCGGAGGAGGCGAATGCGGCGGGGGCGGCCTGGCGGCTGGACAGTGGAGCGTGGATGCCCTCCGGCGGCAAGGCGGCGTTGGGGCTGGGCAGCCGGAAGGTGGAATTCAAGTCTGTGGATGGATGGCAGGCCCCTGAACCGTGGACGGTGCGTTTTCTCAGCGATGGGCAGTATCGGACGGTCTACGCCACCTATCATCGTGTGGCAAAGTCAGATACGGAATTCACCATGGTTTTTTCCATGACGGATCGGGCCGGTCGTCGGGGCGTGGTGGTGCTGGAGTTGGCGCCAGCGGCTCAAGAAGGCTATGTCCCTGTGGAGGATACACTTCTGCCTTTGGAGCTGCAGACGGGGGAAGGGTGGGGCGGCTCCCGCCTGGCCGACGGCCAACTTGCCAGCTGGGACTGCCGTCCATGGCAGGAGACGACGACGTGGACGCTGGAGCTGGTCTGCCCCTCCGATGAGGGCGCCGTCAGTCTGGATTGGGTGGTCTCGTCGGTGGCGTCGGACATGACGGCCACCTTGTCGGAAAAGGGGCAGGTGCTGGTGGCAAACATGATGGAAACCACCCGCATGGAAATTCATGGCGGTGGATTGCATATATTTGATGTTCAATTGGTTATTCCTTCTCTTGCCGTTCGGGTCATGGAGCTGGAGGCGGGGTGGAATCTCATTGGCGTCGACAGGCTTTTGCATCGCCGTTCCGCCGCGGAATTGAGGTCATGGGGACCATTTTCCCTTGAAAAGGAGGTTTGGTCGGTGACGGCGGATTTCCCGCCGGGGACGGTCTGCTGGGTGTTCTGTGAGAAGCCCATGCGGTGGCATTGCCATGGCCGTCAGCCGGAGCAATGGAGTCAGGCCCTGCATTGGGGATGGAACTGGATTGTCGCCATGACGGATGGGAAGCCGGATTTTGATGCGGCAATGTGGGAATGGCGGGGCGGCGTCTTTCAACCAGTTTCCGAACTGTCTGCGGGAAAGGCATTTGTCATCTATTTACGACCATTTTCCCTTGTCTATTCAGAACTTGATTAAAGTCCACAGAATACACGGAATAAACAGAAGTGGCCTGCCGCCTGAACGAACGGCAGTCCACGGTTCTTTTATGTCATAAAAAGAATGAATCCGTGTTCTGCCGCATTTTGCCGCGGTAATGCGGCGGAACGCTTCTGATTATTCTGTGTGTTCTGTGGACTCTTGCGATTTTCCTTATGGGGCGTGCTTGATTTATGATGAATGTCCATTATGATAATGCCAAAACCAAAAGGTCTTCGATGGAATTGGCGATGACATCGCCGTCTTGTCGGGGAAAGGTGGCGGAAGGGCTGCCCCGTCGGGAGCCGTTCTGCACGGCAACAGAAAACGGATAAAGGAGTCGGACCATGGCGAAGGAGAAGGTGAGAGTCGGAATTTTGGGTTGTGGCAGCATCGCATTGTTCCGCCATGCTTGTGAATTGGCGGAAAATCCTGCGGCGGAGATAGTTGCGGTATACGATCCCCGGCCGGAGCGGGCGGAGTATCTGACCAGCCTCTATGGCGGCAGAATCATGGACAGCGAGGACGCGCTGATTGGTCGCAAAGACCTTGACGCGATTATTGTCTGCACGCCCAACAGCGAACATGCCCGCCTGACCATCAAGGCCCTCCGCGCCGGCAAGCATGTGCTGTGCGAAAAGCCCATGGCCACTAGCCTGGCGGACGCGTCGGCCATGATCGCCACGGCCAAGGCGGTGGGGAAGAAGCTGATGATTGGCCATAACCAGTGCCTGATGCCGCCTCATCTGAAGGCACGTAAACTCTTGGAGGAAGGCGTCATCGGCAATGTCATCGCCTTCCGCTCCTCCTTCTGCCACGGCGGGCCGGAGTATTGGTCGCAGGACAAGGGTCCCCACACGTGGTTCTTCAAGAAGGAGAAGGCCTATGTGGGAAGCATGGGCGACTTGGGCGTCCACAAGGCCTATCTCATCCCGTGGCTGCTGAAGACGGACATCGCGTCGGCGGGCGCCTTCATCGGCACCTTCGACAAGAAGGACGAGAAGGGAAAACTCATCACGGTGGATGACAATGCGGTGTGCATTCTGCGCATGGCCAACGGCGTCATGGGGCAGTTGACCGCCAGCTGGACCTACTACGGCGGAGAGGACAACACGACCACCTTCATCGGCACCAAGGGCCGCATGGTTTTGGGCGCCAATCCGGACTATCCCGTGGAGGTCTTCTTGGGCAATGGCGAAGAGATCAAATACAAGGTGGGAGCCGTGGCCACGAACACCGTTCAGGTCAAGAGCGGCATTCCTGACCTCTTCGTCGACGCGATTTTGGACGACTTTGATCCGCCTTTCGACGGTGTGAAGGGCTATAAGGCCCTGGCCGCCGTGGTGGCCTGCATGGAGTCTCAGAAGACGGGCCGGATCGTGGACGTGCAGAACACGCTGGTGGTGCCGTCGGCGGCGTTGATGGCGGCGAAGGCTCCCGCGGCGAAGGCTCCCGCGGCGAAGGCTCCCGCGGCGAAGAAGGCGGCGGCGAAGAAAGTGAAGAGATAGACGCTGTATATATTATATAAGGTATAGAAAAAGGGGAACCCGGTCCTTCGGTCATGTGGCGGCAGACAGCCGTCCCGCCCATGGAAGGGCCGGGTTCGCTGAATCCTGTCATGATGAAACGGCAAGTTTGAGGAACCGGAGGATAGTATGGCTTTTTTGGATGACCATTATCTGCTGTGCGGCGCGACGTCGGAGGACATCTATGGACAAATCCGCGATCTGCCCATTATCGATGCCCATAACCACTGTGATGTGAAGGCGTTAAGTGAAAACCGGCATTTTACGGACCTGTGGGAGGCCGAAGGCGCCACGGACCATTATGTCTGGGAATGCATGCGGAAGGCGGGCGTGGCGGAGGAGTTCATCACGGGCTCCAGCCGCAGCAATCGGGAGAAGTGGTTTGCCATGGCGGAGGCCTTCGACCGGCTGGCGGGAAACCCCACCTACGAATGGATTCATCTGGATCTGAAGCGCCGTCTGGGCATTGACGAGCTCATCTGCAAGGAGAATGCGGCCGTCATTTGGGAGAAGTCCATGGAAATCCTCCAGAAGCCGGAGATGGCCCAACAGTCCATGATCCGCCAGATGAAGGTGGAGGTCATGTGCTCCACCGATGACCCATTGGACACGTTGGAGCACCACAAGGCCCTTCAGACCACCATGGGCAGCACGGTGCGCCCCACGTTCCGGCCTGACCGCGCGATGAACATCTTCAAACCGGACTGGAAGGACTACATGGAGCGGCTGGGCAGCCGATGGAACACGCCGATCCGCCGTCTTGAGGACTTGCTCGCCGTGCTGCGGAAAGCCCATGACTTCTTCGCCCAGTTCGGCTGCCGCGCCAGCGACCACGGCCTCAACGTCCCCTACGCCCACCAGGTGGCTCCTGCGGCGGCGGCGGCCATCTTCTCCCGCGCCATGGCGGGGCAGGCCCTCTCCGAACAGGAGACGCGAGACTATATGGCGTTCATGCTGAACGAGTTCGCGGAATTGGACGCCGAGAAGGGCTGGGTCTTCCAGATGCACATCGGCGCCGTGCGGGATGTCCGCGCCTCCCTCTATGAGCAAATCGGCGCGGACGCCGGCGGTGATCTCTCCGACCATCTGACGGACTATCTTTCGCCGCTGCTGCCGCTGCTGAACCGCTTTGACGGTCGGCTGAAGACGGTGCTGTACAACATGAACCCGATTCACAACGCGACGCTGGCGCAGTTGACTCGGGCTTTCGGATACACGGTCAGTTTGGGGCTTGCATGGTGGATGAACGACTCCTATCAGGGGATGAAGACTCAGCTGGAGTATGCCGGCAGCGTGGATCTGCTCAGCAACATGGCCGGCATGGTCTCCGACTCCCGCAAGATCCTCTCCTACGGCTCCCGCCATGAAATGTTCCGCCGGACGCTCTCCAACGTCCTTGGCGGCATGGTGGATCGGGGCCAGATGCCCAAGTCCGTCGCCGACCGGCTGGCCGCCTGGCTGGCCTATGGCCGCCCCAAACAGCTCTTCGGATTCTGATGTAACACATCCCCTTGCCGAAACTGGAGGGGCAGGGCAGACCGTTGACTGTCCCTGCGGCCGTCACGTTCCATGTTGCATTTTTTGCAATATAAAGGGGCCAAACGGACGGTTTTCCTCTAAACAGGAGAAACGCATCCAGAGGCCCCTGGAAGGGCCGTTATGCCATTTAGGTATTAATATACCTAAAATCAGGATATGTGCCTTAAAACGCACCCCTGTGGCCATATTGGCCATCATCCCTCAAAAAAGGGGTCAAAAACGGCCCGTGGCGGCGACTTTTCATCTCAACGGCAAAACGGCCGCCGCCAAGGCCAAATCACCCAAAAACTTGCAATAAATGCAATATTTTGCAACAATCTGAAAGAAAACGCGATGGGACTCGTGGGACGGTTTTTCATCAATCCTGCGAGTCCTGTTTTGTCCTGTTTATTTTGCCGACCCTACGTGCCGCAATCAGGTCTTTAGGCAAGGCAGCTGTGCTCTAGATATCTAGAGCGTCTAGAGCTTCTCTCACGCCTCTAGGCGGGGGATTTTGCCGGCTGCGGCCTCATTCGAAGAGGGCGTGGCTAAAGGCTTCGGGATCAAAGGGTTGGATGTCGTCCTTCTGTTCCCCGATTCCAACGAAGCGGACGGGATAGCCCAGTTCGTCCTTGATGGCCACCACGACACCGCCCTTGCCGGTGCCGTCCAATTTGGTCAGAATGAGGCCGGAGATGGGGAAGAGGCGGCCGAATTCGCGGGCCTGGACCAAGGCATTGGTGCCGATGGAGGAATCTACCGTCAGCCAGATTTCATGGGGCGCCTGCGGATATTCCTTGCTGATGACGCGTTTGACCTTCTCCAGTTCTCCCATCAGGTCCACCCGCGTGTGCTGCCTTCCGGCGGTGTCGATGAGAATCAGATCGACGCCTTTTTGGCGGCCGGAGCGGACCGCGTCGAAGGCCACGGCCGCCGCGTCGCCGCCCTGCTTGCCGCCGACCACGGGGCAGCCGAGACGTTCCGCCCAGATGCAGAGCTGCTCCACGCCTGCCGCGCGGAAGGTGTCTCCCGCCCCCAGCAGGACCTTCTTGCCCTGTTGCATGTAGTAGTTGGCCAGTTTGGCGATGCTGGTGGTCTTGCCGCTGCCGTTGACGCCCACCATCAGGATGACCGTGGGGCCTTCCTCCGCCCAGCGGATGGGCGGATCCGGCTTCTGGGTCAGCTTCGCGTAGACGGTTTGACGGCCGATGGCCAGAATGTCCTCCTGCGTCGCGATAAGACCCCGCTCATAGCGGTCCCGAATTTCCGCGAGAAGGCCGTGGGTGATCTCAAACCCCAAATCCGTGCGGATGAGAGCCGCCTCAAGCTCCTCGTAGGTCTCGTCTGTCCATTTCCCCAGATCCTTGTTGAACAGACCCTGAATGCTGCGCAGAAGAGAGGTTTTCGTCTTCTGCAGGCCTCTTTGGAAAAATTGGAGAATGGAACTCATGGGCGTTCAGGCTCCCCTTGGTCTTCGAAAGAAATCGCCGCCGTCTCGTCTTCAGTGGCGATGTCGTCGTCCGTCTCGTCTTCAGTGGCGATGTCGTCGTCCGTCTCGTCTTCAGTGGCGATGTCGTCGTCCGTCTCGTCTTCTGTGGCGATGGCGTCGTCTTCTTTGGGATTCAGTTCATGGTCTGTCGCCAACTCATCGGCGGCGGGAGAATACAGCGGGGTCCTTGGGGGGACGCCTCTTTCCGCAATCAGCCTCCTGATTTTCTCCAATACGCCGTTGATGAAGCGGGCGGAGTCCGGCTGGCCGAACTGCTTGGCGATGTCCACGGCCTCGTTGATGGAGATGGCGGCGGAAACCTCTGTGACATAGGCCATTTCACTGATGGCCATGCGCATGATGGCGCGGTCCACGGGGGCGATGCGTTCCAGAGACCAGTTGGCGGCCGCCTCCATGATGAGACCGTTGATGTAATCCTTTTCACGGCAGGCGTTTTTGACAAGACAGCGGCTGTATTCCCATGCCTTTTCGCATTCCTTCAACGACAAAGTGCAGGCCATTTCCTCCAGAAGGCCCTCGTCCAGCATCTGCTTGTAGGCCTGAAACGGCTCCTGCTCCATCGTCCATTCCTTCTGGAGGTCCATTCCATAAAGGAACTGCATGGCGCAGACGCGGGCAAGGTATCGCCTCTGGCGGAACTGCTGTGCCGCAAGGGTGGTGTCAGTCGTCTCCATGTCCATCGCCCCACTCTGTCTCCATTACGGCAGTTGCCGCAGCAGGCTGGCCATCTCGATGGCCGTCTCCGCCGCGCTGCTGCCCCGGTTTCCGGCCTTGCAGCCAGAGCGCTCAATGGCCTGGTCGATGTTTTCGGTGGTCACCACGCCGTAGATGACGGGAATTCCGCTTTCGACGGACACTTGGGCCAGGCCTTTGGAAACCTCTGCGTTCACGTAACTTGCATGGGCCGTTGAGCCTTGGATGACCACGCCCAACGCGATGACGGCGTCAAATTTTCCGCAAGTCGCGAAGCGTTTGGCCACCAGCGGAATCTCAAAGGAGCCGGGCACCCAGGCCGTCTCGATGTCCTTTTTCGCCGCGCCATGTCGCAGCAGGCAGTCCACCGCGCCGCCCAGCAGATGGGAGACGAAAAACTCGTTGAAGCGCGCGCAGACGATGGCGAAGCGCATTCCCTTGGCGTCTAACAATCCCTCGTAGGTTTTGACTTCAGCGTTCATGGTTGCTCCTGGATGTTATTATGTAACATATTTATATGCAATGACTTACAAAATATGGTTCATGCGGTCCCGCTTGGTGCGCAAATAGGCCTCGTCGAATTTCTGCGGGGGGATGACCAAGGGCTCCCGTCCGCAGATTTTCAGTCCGTAGCCGCCCAGACCCACCAGTTTGGTGGGGTTGTTGGTCAGGAGACGGATGCTAGCGACGCCCAAGTTGAGAAGGATTTGGGCGCCAATGCCGTATTCTCTCAAGTCAGGGGCGAAGCCGAGGCGGGTGTTGGCGTCCACGGTGTCCAGTCCGCGTTCCTGCAGGTGGTAGGCATGGAGTTTGTTGGCCAAGCCGATGCCCCGTCCCTCCTGCCGCATATAGACGATGACGCCGGAGCCGTTCTCCACGATGCGGCGCATGGCGGCGTCCAGCTGCTGGCCGCAGTCGCAGCGCAGGGAGTGGAAGACGTCTCCCGTGAGGCATTCGCTGTGCACACGGGTCAGCACCTCCTCCTTGCCGGCCACATCGCCGTAGACCAACGCCAGATGCTCCCGTTTGTCGCATTTCGCCACGAAGCAATGGAGGGTGAATTCGCCGTAGGGCGTGGGCAGTTTCACGGTCTCCACGCGCTCCACGATGCTTTCCGTGCGGCGGCGATGCTGAATCAAGTCCGCCACGCAGCCCAGCTTCAGGCCGTGGACGGCGGCGAACTCCTCCAGTTCGGCCATGCGGGCCGGCTTGCCGTCGTCGCGCAGGATTTCGCAGATGACCGCCGCCGGCGTAAGTCCCGCCAGATGAGCCAGATCCACAGACGCCTCCGTGTGGCCCGCCCGAACCAGCACGCCGCCTTCCCGCGCGATCAGCGGGAAGATGTGGCCTGGCCGATGGAAGTCCTCCGACTGTTTGCGGGGGTCGGCCAGATCATGGGCCGTCTTCGCGCGGTCATAGACGGAGATGCCCGTGGTGGTGCCTTCGGCGGAGTCCACGCTGACGGTGAAGCGGGTGCCCAGGGGATCCGTGTTTTGCGTCATCTCGTGGAGCCCCAATTCCGTGGCGCGGGTCTGGGTGATGGGCACGCAGACCAGCCCGCGGCCGTGGGTGACCATGAAATTGATGGCGTCCGGCGTCACTTTCTCCGCCGCCACCACCAGATCCCCCTCATTCTCCCGCTGGGCGTCATCTGTGATGATGATCATCTTGCCGGCCGACAAGTCGGCGGCCAATTCCTCTATCGAACTGAACATTGTCGTGTCCTGAAAAAACATGGATAAGCAAGCTATATACTATACTCCATGTCACAGTTTTTTCAAATGGCTTCTATTCAATGCCTTGCACATTTCCGTGTCCACCTCGGCCTCCGTGGAGCTTCCATCGACGCACACAATCCGCACATGGCCGTTGGCGGCTTTGCTGTCCTCCATGGCGATGTGGATGCCCTCCAACGCGTTCCGTTCGCCGCCGAACAGGATGCGGCAGCCGCTCAACGCGTGGCGGCTGCGTCGAATGCTATTCCATATATATATACAGAAAAGGAGCAGGGCCACCAGAAAGGCGAACGCCGTATAGCGCACATTGCAGTTGGAAATGCACAGGAGGACACAGATCAGGACGAGGCAGAAGACCGCCAGCTTGCCCAAATTCTTGTTCACCACGTCTCCGATGACATTGGAGACGTTCTCCAAAAGAACCAGTCGCTCGGAGGTCAGGGCGATTTTGCAGGGGACCGGCTGCCCCGACTGGTTTTTCCATACCGCATGGCCACGGCAGGACAAATGTTCGTGGTCCCTCATGTTGAAAATGGCGCTCGTCTCTTCCATTGTCATTCCATGTCCTTGAATTGTCGCTTGTTGCAAGGCGTATTCGCTTTTGTCACCTGGCCACGCGGCCGCTGGCATTGCCGCCCATGAGGGCTAGCACTTCTTTCAGGGACACAAAATTGAAGTCGCCGGGGATGGAGTGCTTCAGGCAACTGTTGGCGACGGCGAAGGCCAGGGCCGTTTGTGGTTCTGCAAATTCCTCGTGGAGAAGGGCATAGATGAGGCCGGCGCAGAAGGAGTCCCCGCCGCCGAAGCGGTCCACGATGTCTCGAATCTCATAGGGGCGGTAGACGCCGTCCGTCAGTGGCGCGAAGAAGCAGCGGTCCTTCGCCACATCCAGCAGCATGGCGCCCCAGTTGTTGTGGTCCGCCGAGATGCTTTGGCGGAGGGTGAAGGCCACGGCCTTCGCCTTGGGGAAGCGGTTGGCCAGCTTTCGGGCCACCTGCTCATAGCCGGCGGTGGACAGTTTGCCCGCCTCGATGGCGGAATTCTCCGCCCTCAGGCCGAACACATCGGCGGCATCTTCCTCATTGCCAATGATATAGTCTGCGAAGGGAACAATCTGTCCCATGCATTCCTCCACGAGGGCATTCTGCGCGGTGCCCTTGCGCCATTTCCACAGTTTTTTGCGGTAATTCAGGTCGCATGAGATGGTTAGGCCTTTCGTGGCGGCGGCGTTGACGAGAGCCAGCGTGCTTTGGAAGGCCTTTTCGCTCAAGGCGGGAGTGATGCCCGTCACATGGAGATGGGTCACGCCTTCCAGCATGGCGTCCATGTCATAGTCCGCGGGGGCGCATTGGGAGATGGTGGAGCCTTCGCGGTCGTAGACCACATTGGAGCCCCGCTGGGCCGCCCCATGCTCCGCATAGTAGACGCCCATGCGGCCGAAGGGTTTGACGGTGATGTGGTCCACATCCACCTTCAGCCCCCGCAACTGGGTGCAGAAGGCGGTGGCCACCGGATTGTCCGGCAGCGCCGTGAGATAGCGTGTCTTCATGCCCAGGCAGGCCAGAGAGACGCAGACATTGGCTTCGCCGCCGCCAAACGTGGCTTCCAGGCGGCCAGGAAACGCTTGACAGAAGCGCTTGCGCCCTTCGGGACACAACCGCAGCATGATTTCCCCAAATCCCGCAACCGTCAATTCTGACATGGCTTTATTCCTTTCTATTGATTGCAAAGTTTTGCATTAACTTGCATTATTCTGCATTTTTATTCGTTTGTTTGTCTGCTATAGTCAACTGATGTCCAAAATCGTCACATCTGGCGGGCTGTTGATTCGAATGCCCAAAAAGCCGCCCACGCCGCTTGTCTCGCATAGAAACCGTCCAGGGGCGATTTCGTGGAGGCCGGGGCGGGCGAGCCGTTTGTCATCCAAAGGCGCGAAGGGATAGCATTCGCAGAACGGCAGTTTGAGCTGGCCGCCGTGGGCGTGGCCGCTGAACTGGACATCCCATGCGTAGGGCAGCAGGAGGCGGCTGGTGTCCGGATTATGGGACAGCAGCAGCACCAGTTTGTCGTGGGGGCCGTCTGTCGCGGCATCCATGCACAGAGCGGGTTTCATGTCGTCCTGCCACCAGTCGCCTAGGCCGACCACCTCCAGCTCCCGCTCACGGACTTGGCAGGAGATTTTTTCGTTGACCAATATCCGCAAGCCCCAGCTCTCCAGACGTCGCCGCAGGGCGGCGGCGGTGGCCAGTTTGTCTTCCTCCGACATCTTCATCCTGCCGCGCCGTGCCTTTTCGGGGATGTAGTCATGGTTGCCGAGGCAGGCGAACACGGGAAGGACCTTCAAAAGGGGCTGCAGGGCCTCCTGTACCCCTCCACTATATTTTTCAATCAACTCGAAATCGCCCGCGATGAGGGCCAAATCCGGCTTTTGCTCCAACGCCATGGCCACCGCCTTGCGGCAGCGGGTCACGGCTCCCCAACTGGTGGGATGCAAATCCGCCAGAAGGGCGATGCGGACGGGAGCCTCCCCCTTCGGCTGCCAGTTCGGCAAGTCAAGCTTCCAGTGCCGCAGCATCACGTGGGTTGACTCATGCCAGAACAGCAGGCGCAGAACCACAAGAGCGTGGGCACTGACGGCATCCAAGATGCCGTGGCGATATTTGCATGGAATTGTCCCATCCGCCATTCGCGCGGGCCTTTCCGTTGTTCCTCTTTTCAGAGGATGAAAACCAATGATTCCCGTGGCATTTGGCCACGGACTTCCAAAAGCGAGACATGCTCTTCTTTCGGCAGCTTCATAAATGTATCCAAAATTCGGAGGAAATCAATTCGTTTAGGCAGGTTTTTCCATTCTGTGCCGTCTTGAAGTCCGAAAGACTCCCTAATTCCCAATTCTTGTAACCATTCAGAACCTGTCTGCAAAGCAGGTTTCGTGACTGAAATTCAGCCCCGTTGGGGCTGTAAAACCCAAGGAGGCACTTCCCCCCGGGTCTCGCTTCGCTCGACCAAGGGTTACCACTATTGAGTCGCTTACGCGGCTCTTTTTAGGCCACAATGGCATGTGAATTTGTCATGGCACAGGGTTTGCAAGGCCCTGAAGGGGCCTAATTTACGTAACCTAGGGTTGAGCGAAGCGAAACCCTAAGGCAAGGCATCACCCCACGATTCACAGCCCCAACGGGGCTGAATTGAACCATGGCAACTGCTCTCTTTTCCATCAGGGTTCTGAATAGATACAATTCCTAATTAACTGCTGACTACTAACCCCAAAAAAGGGGCCGGGGCGGGGAGGAGCTCCTCCAGAAGAACCGTTCCGCGAAAAGGGCTTTGCATGTCCAACAAAATGGTGTCGGCAACCCTGACAGTTTTTCCTGAGAACTGACTTGGTCGGTTCTGTGTGGAGGAAGATTCCTCACCCGCCCCAGGCAGGGAAAATCTTGATAATGAAGATGTTAAAGGATTATGGGAAGGCGTGTGCAGTGGCGGTGTTGTTTCCGATTTTGTCCTGTTCTGGCGTTGATGGTTCGATTTGAAGCAGACGCAGAGTCTGTTCGGCGATGCGGGAGAAGGTTGGGCCGCAGACGGCGCCGCCGGAGGTCATGCCTTGGGCATCGTCCACGGTGATGAGCATGACGAAGGCGGGATTGTCCGCCGGCACGATGCCCACGAAGGAGGAGTAGTGCTCTCTTGTGGAATAATAGCCTTTGGGGACGGGAACGCGGCGTTTGGGATTGGCGGCCTTGGCGGCGGCGATGGCCGCCAACGTCTCTTTGTCCAGCTTGGGGGAGATCCATTTTTGGGCGGTTCCGGTCTTGCCGGCGACTTCGTAGCCTTCCACGGACGCTTTGCGGCCTGTGCCGCCGGGGCCCGTGACCGCTTTGAGGGCAGTGACGATTTTTTTTGCGGTCTCGGGCTGGATGGGTTGCCCTTTGACGAAAGGTTTGGAGTAATAGGTCTTCTCTTGCGTCACAATGCGGTCCACCAGATAGGGTTGCATCATGTAGCCGTTGTTGGCGAGAGCACCGTAGGCCTGAAGCATTTGGAAGAGAGAGCAGGAGATGCCCTGGCCGATAGGAATGCGGGTTTCCGTGACCGGATCCCAACTCTCCAAAGCGCGGAGACGGCCCCTTGTCTCGTTGCTAAAATAGAGGGGATGGCCGCCGTTGAGCTCCGTGACGGCTTCCACCTCATCGGGAATGAAGCCCAGTTTGACCTGTTGGCCGAATCCGAAGGAGCGGAGAGAGGCGTAGAGGGCCTCCTTGCCCAAGTCCAGTCCGATTTTGGCCGAGCCGATGTTGCTGGATTTCTTCAGAATCTCGATGATGTTCATGTCCGCATATTTGGCGCCGTGGCTTTCCCGCAACACCTTGCCGCCGTGGAGCCAATGGCCATTTTCGCAGAAATAGATGGTGTCCAGATCGCAGACGCCGTAGTCGATGGCGCTGGCGATGGAGATGCCCTTCATGATGGAGCCGGGGTCATAGGGCAGGGTGAAGGCATGGGGTTCGGCGCTGTCCTTGCCGCGGATGAATTCCGTCCCTTCGCAGAGGTTGGCGGGGGCGGCGGGGTCGAAGCTGGGGAACTGGTAGAGCGCCATGATTTCGCCAGTGGCGGGGTTCATCATGGCCGCATAGGCCCGTTGGGGGTTGACCTGCTTCATGAGCGCGTTCATTTCGGTCTCCATGATCCGCTGGATGGGCATCTGGATGGTCAGATAGATGTCGGCGCCGTTGGTTGGGGGGATGAACTGCAGATCGCTTTGGGGAAGCAGGACGCCAGAGGCGTTGTGGGAATAGGTGACCTTGCCCAACTGGGGCTGCATCATGGTGTCGAAGACCTTTTCGATGCCGCTGATGCCGCAGAGCCGCTCTGGAATCTTGCGTTTGGCGGCGGTGGCGGGGGGCAGGGGATTGGGGGTGACATGCCCCAAATGGCCGATGAGGTTGGCCAGCTGCCGTTCGGCGGGATAGACCCGCTGGCTGGAATGTGTGAAGCGGAGGCCCTTGATCTTGCGCTGCTCCATGAGGTGCTTGAATTCCATGGCGTTGTCCATGTCCACATTTCGCGCCACCACGATTTCCCGCGGGCGGTTGAGAGTTTGGGTGATGCAGTCTTCCAGCTCTTTGGCGGGAATGTCCGTCAGTTTGGATAACTCGTTGAGAATGTCTTCTTTACGTCCATTGAACTTGGCTTGGGCAAGGGACAGTTTGTAGAAATACTGCCCAGTCGGCGCCTCGCCGAAGGTTTCCTTCTTGCCGGATTTGGCGTCGGTCTCCCGTCCAGCGGACTCGATGCTGACCCCTGGCAGGCTGCGGCCGGCGATTTCCAACGCGGTGCGGGGGGCCAGAGGCAGAATCATGCAGGCACAGTGGTCCTTGCTGAAGACACGGCGGAAGCGGTTCTCAATCAAGGGGCGTTTGACATTGAGAAGGCGAACGGACTGTTCCAATACGTACTCTCTGTCCTCTTCTTCCATCCGCTTGGGTTCGGCGAAGACGCTCATGGTGGTCAGGTTGTCCGCCAGACGGATGCCGTTCAAATCGAAGATTCGGCCCCGCAGCCCATCGGGGGACTGGCTGGTCAGGTGGACTTGGGTGGCTTTTGCGGCAAGTTCCTCATGACGAAGGATTTGGAGCCGATAGAGATGCCGCGCCAAAAAGCCGGCCACGCCGCAAAGGACGATGGCCATGATCCATGCCCTGCATACAGAGGGGACATGGAGGACGGAAAATTCGTTGGCGTCCAGTTTCTCTTCCCGTGGACAGGAATAGGTCTGGACTGTGTGCAGAGCCTTCACCAGACGGCCGGAGCCCGTTTGGGACTTGCCGTTCCGCCTGAATTTCATGGAAATGCGGCCCACCGCCTGTTTCAGGCGGGCAAGCGGAATGGTGATGGCATGAAAGCGTGACATGGTGGAGGAGTTTTTTGTAAATTATTGATTATCAATTATTTGGAGTTGATGACATGGCAGTGGCCTCTGGCCGACGCGTCTGGAAGCGGGCGGAACCCGGCTTGGTGTCCACCGGTCGGGTGGGAATATAGGGCAGGCAGCCGCCGGCCAGCTTGTAGTCATGGTTGGAGGGACGGACGGCAAGTTGCACGGTCTGACATTCGGGAAGCGCGTTGTTGACGGTATCTTTGTCCATGACAATGACTTGGCCCACGCTGGGCTGCTGCAATTTCATTTGGGAGATGTGGCAGGAGTCGCTGATCCGGGCCAGGGCTTCAGTCTGCAGAGAGACAATTAAGTTGTTGATTTCAATGTCTTTGTTGTTGATTTCCGCATTCAGCCGGACAATCTGGTTCTCCAACTCGTGCATCTGGCTGCGTTTGTCCACGTATTTGACGCAGATGAAGCCGATGGAGCCGACCACAAACACCATGAAAAGGAAATTGGTGATGAAACGCACCGACGAGTCCACGGACTCGTGGCAGTTCTGGAAGTCTCTGGAGTTACAGGCTGTTGACATGGCGGCGGACCTTTTTTTTCAAGCTTATTTGAGGGCGGACGACGGCGTGTCCGCGGATTGTCGTTTGGCGGCGACGCGCAGCTTTGCGGAGGCGGCGCGGGGGTTGGCCTCCAGCTCCTCTGGAGTCGCCATGATGGGTTTGTGAGTCAAGATGTCCAACGTGGCCACTTTGCCGCAGACACAGACGGGAAGGCCAGGAGGGCAGGTGCAGGAACTGGCCTGCTCCCTAAAGTAAAACTTGACCAGACGATCTTCGAGAGAATGAAACGTGATGACGGCGAGGCGTCCGCCGGGGGCCAATAGGGCGACGGCGCTCTCCAGTCCCTGCTGCAGCTCCTCCAATTCATGGTTGACCTCAATGCGGAGGGCTTGGAAACAGCGGGTGGCGGGGGGCAGCCCGTGCTGATGGGCTCGTCCCACAATCTGCTCCAGAAGGGCGGCGAACTGCCCCGTGGTCTTCCATGGGGTTTTGTCGCGCATGGCGACGACGGCGTGTGCGATGGCGCGGGACTTGCGTTCCTCTCCATAGCGGAAAAAGATGTCGCCCAACTGGGCTTCACTGTAGGTGTTGAGAATGTCCGCTGCCGTGA
Source organism: Lentisphaeria bacterium (assembly GCA_016288215.1). Taxonomy (GTDB): domain Bacteria; phylum Verrucomicrobiota; class Lentisphaeria; order Oligosphaerales; family Oligosphaeraceae; genus Tb-RUG-64. The sequence goes on from JAEEYQ010000055.1 coordinate 81,611, forward strand.
GGGAGTCCTCTTGGTTCATGCGCATATCCAGCGGCGCGTCATATCGGAAGGAGAAGCCCCGCTCGGGCGTGTCGATTTGGGGGGAGGAGACGCCGATGTCCAGAAGAATGCCGTCGACCTGGTTCCAGCCGATGGCCTTTGCCGCCTCCGCCATGTGAGAGAAGGTGCCATGGTGGAAATGGACTCGCTCCCCAAAGGGGGCCAGGCGTTCGCGGGCGGCCGCCAGCGCATTTGCATCTCTGTCGATGGCAAGGACTTGGCAGTCGGGCTGGGCTTGGAGCAACGCCTCCGTGTGGCCGCCGCCGCCCAACGTCCCGTCGATGACGCGCGCAAGACGGATGGACGTCAGGGCGCTGACGGTCTGTTCAAGAAGGACTGGTCGATGCAAAAAGGGCATGGGAGGCTACAGAATGATGTCGTTGTTGGCCAGTTCGGTGTCTTTGATGAAATTCAGGCTGTCTTCCAGTTCAGGTGAAATCTTGTTCCAATTCTCTTCGGAGATGATCTTGGCGTAGAGGATGGAACCTATGAACATGACCTTGTCGCCAAGTTCCGCGTGTTTGCACAGCGCGGGACTGAACTGGAAGCGGCCTTGCTTGTCCAGAGTGATTTGCGAAGAGTTGCCGCCGAATGCGGCCAGATAGCGGGCGGCCATCACATCGTTGGAGGAGGCACGTTTGCGAAGGGCGTCCACAATGATATTGAATTGAGTGGAGGTGTGAAGGTGGATGGACTTGTCCGGGGCAGGCACCAGATAGAAGCGGGTCTCTTCCGTGTCGGAGGGGAGCCGCCAGGCCTTGGGGAAAACGGCACGATGCTGCCCGTCCACGGACACTTTGAAGGTATCCGTGAAGAAGCGATCTTGTGATTGTGTGCTGTTTTCTTCCATTTCGTGTCAAAATCCGGATTTTTGACGGAATTGGCTTCTAGAATCCCCTAAACGCCACTTTTTATGACTTTTTGCCCCTAACTCCCATTAAATTATGCCTTCTCTCACACTTTGCAAGCCAGTTTTGCTAAAAAAATCACATTTTTTGCAAAAAAAATGCAATGTCTCTCTGATTGATGAAGAATTGCCTTCCCCAATTCCCCTGTTTTCTGTCTCCAGTCTCCTGTTTCCGTCGTGGCTTTCGAGCTTTTGGGACTTTTTTGAGGGAAATGCTGTTTCCATGGCATAATTGTAGAAAAACGATGTATATTATCCTCTTTATATACGTCATCAGTTCCAAAAAACATAGGAGGGTATTGAAATGACGAGTCAGACGGTTGAAAAGATGTTCCACTCCCAGGCCAGCGCCTTCGCCAAGACGGCGGAGCTTTTGCAGCGGACCATGCCAGCCTATTTCTTCAAAAGCGTCAGCGAGGCGGAGCTTTCCTCCATCATCCTCATGGCTATGGACATCGAGAACAAAGAGGGGATTCAGAAAATTGAGAGGCCGGAGAGCATCCTGATGGTCTATCTCCTTGGGGCGGAATGCAATCCCGTGGTGACCAGCCGACAGTTCGCGGGCAAGCGCATCCTCAAGTCCGTCGTCCACCAGTCGTCTTCCATCAATGAGCGTGGGGATATTCTTGTGGTGGAACAGGTTGTGAAGGAAACGGCCACGGAGGAGGTGCCTCCCCGCTACACGTTGGCGGAGCTGACGGAAGAGTACACGCGGCGTTTCGGGGCGGTGCCCGACAATTTTGCGGAGGCGGTGTCCGCCCTTTGTTGGCGGGATGGCATCGGGGAGCTGGATTTGACGCGCATTGTGCAGCGGCTGCGCTTCGCCTGCGAGGTGACCCGACGGGACTACACACTGACGGAGTTTGAGCGTCTGGACAATGGCGAGTACCGCATCACCATGGCCACAGCGGTGGTGGCGCGAAACGAGGGCTATTATGCACGGACTTTGGAACTCCTTGAAGCCAAAGGATTTAGGGTGACTCGTTCTTATCTGCGGAATTTCCTGCGTGGAGGCGCGGAAGAGGATTTCAATCATAAGGCGGTTCGCATTCACACGTTGTATGTCATTCCCGTGCAGAAAGATAGCGATAGTCCGGAGTCCTTGGAGGGGCTACGGCGAGAATTGGCGGAACTGTCCTGGAGCGCACGGGATGACCTGTTCGAGAAGGAGCTGCTGAAACGTCAGGGTTTCTGCTACGCCTCCGTCAATCTGATGCGGGCGGCGGCGGAATTCGTCCATTCCCAATTGGCGTTCATTGACCGTAACGCCTTCACCCTGCCGGAGATACAGCGTTTCATGGCCACCTATCCCGCCATCCTCCGGACGCTAGTGGACGCCTTTGAGGCCCATTTCAACCCGTCTGTCCGCGGCAGTGTGTCGGACTATGCGGCCGCCATCACCGCGGCGGAGGCGGAGACCGCCCTCATCAACAGCGGCATGGCGGAGAAGGACGCCAAAGTCCGCACCGTGCTTGGCGCGGTGGCCAATTTCTTCCGCTGCATCCGCAAGAGCAATTACTTCTCCATGCGGAAGACAGCTCTTGCCTTTGGGGTGGACCCCGCGTTCATGGCGCATTATGAGGCGCTGTCTCCCAACTACGCCGCCGCCTTCCCGCCGGAACGGCCCTTTGGGGTCTTCTTCTTCTGGCACCGCAACGCCAGTGGCTTCCAAATCCGCTTTGCGGAAATCGCCCGTGGCGGCTGGCGCACGGTGGCTCCACGTCCCGCCAAATCCCCTCTGGAGCGGGGAGACGCCTTCGAACAGGCCCGCTGCGAACTGTTCCGCGAGTGCTTCGTCCTCGCTAACACACAGCACAAGAAGAACAAAGACATCTACGAGGGTGGCTCGAAAATGGTCACGCTTCTTCGTCTGGCAGGTGACTTCGACTTCAAAACGGAGCTGTGGAGCGCCCAGCGGGCCATCTTTGAGGCCTTCCTCTCCCTCATCAACTATGGAGACGACGGCGCCCTCCGCGATGGCAACATCGTCGATGACACGGGACGGCGGGACATCATTGAAATCGGTCCGGACGAGAACATGTTCGACGAGATGATCACCTGGATGGGCGACCGTGCGGAGGAGGCCGGCTACACTCTTGGCTCAGGCGTCATCTCCGGCAAGGTAGACACCGGCATCAATCATAAGCACTACGGCGTCACATCTTTCGGCGTTTATCAGTATTTTCTGCGCACGCTGCAGCATTTGGGCATCGACCCTCAGCGGGATCTCTGTCGCGTGAAGCTTTCAGGCGGCCCCTTTGGCGACGTGGCCGGCAACATGCTGAAGCTCCTCAACGCCAAGGGGAAAGATGGCGGCTATGTGCTGCCCCGCCTATCCATCGTGGCGGTGACGGACGGGCCGGCGGCCGTCTATGACCCTGACGGCATCGACCGCGAGGAGCTGTCCCGCCTCATCCACAAGGCGAATCTGGATGGCTTTGACTCCGCACGGCTCAAGGGCGAGGGGGCCTACATGCTCTTCAACCGGAGTGACGAAGAGGGCAACTACCCCATGGATGTGGTTGTCAATGGGGCACTTGAGCATCGTCGCATCCCACGGGACGAATTCATGCGCCTCTTCCAGGACAATATCTGCCATGAGGCTGATGTGTTCATCCCCTGCGGCGGCCGCCCACAGACCATCAACGCCTCCAATGTGGCCGCCTACGCCCCGAACGGCGTCCCGTCGTCCCGCGCCATCGTGGAGGGGGCGAACTCCTTCCTGACCCCGGAGGCGCGGGTGATTCTCCAGAAGCAGGGGGTTGTCATTGTGAAGGACGCTTCCGCAAACAAGTGCGGCGTCATTACTTCCGCATATGAGATCCTCAGCGGCATTCTGCTGGACAAGGCGGAGTTCGTCGCGGTTCATGGGGAGTTGGTCGCCGAAATCATGGATCGGCTCGCCTTCTGTGCCCGCCGGGAGGCGGAATGGCTCTTCACAGAGTTCAACCGCCGCCAAAACGTCCTGATGACCGATTTGAGCGACGAGCTGGCCAATGCCATCAACCGCTACAAGCATGATTTCGGAGTCCTTTTGGCCGACCATCCGGAGTACGCCACGGATGCCGTGATCTTCCGCCATCTGCCGCCGCTCTTCAAATCGCGTTATCCCGAACGGCTGGCCCGCATCCCCTTGGCCTATCGCCGCGCCATCACTGCCGTGGAGGCCGCGCTGGAATTGGTCTTCCGCAAACAGCTGACGTTGGAGGAGGAACTGAAGCAAGTCGTTGAATGAATTAGGAATTAGGAATGAGGAATTAGAAATTTGGGAGGGAATTTGGAATTAGGAATGAGAAATTAGGAATTGGAGGGGCGCGGTGCGGGGCTCTTATATAATATGGTATATATAGGTCCCCCGTCCCTCGTCTCGCGTCCCTCGTCTCCCGTCTCTCGTCTCGCGTCTCGCGTCCCTCGTCTCGTGTCTCGCGTCTCGTGTCTCGCGTCTCGTGTCTCGTGTCTCGTGTCTCGTGTCTCGCGTCCTGCCCCCCGTCCCTCGTCTCCCGTCTCCCGTTCACCCCGTCCACCGTCCATGATCTTTTTCGGACATTCCGTGGCTGGTGCAAATTTCCGTCATGGAAAAGGCGGCAGGGTGTGAATGTTGGAATATATTATAGGCGGCGTTTAGCGGAAGTTGACGCCCATATTGGGCCATGATTTCATAAGTTGTTCTGTTGCAATAGGTTATAAAAACAGATCAGGAGAAGGCAATGTACGTTGTTGGACAAGAAGAAGTTGATGCGATTGCGAAGGTGTTGCTTAGCGGAAAAGTGTTCCGTTATGGCATTGGCGGGGAGTGCAAACGCTTTGAGGAGCGCTATGCGGAATACCTTGGCGTCAAGCATGTTCTGATGACAAGTAGTGGAACCGCCTCGCTGACGGCCGCCATGGTTGGCGTGGGCATCGGCCCGGGGGACGAAGTGCTGGTGCCCTCGCACACCTACATCGCCTCCGCCATCGCCGTGCTGGCCGCCGGAGCCATTCCCGTGGTCGTGGACATCGATGACTCGCTGATGATGTCCCCTGAAGCCGTTGAGGCCGCCATCGGCCCCCGTACCCGCGCGATTCTGCCTGTCCATCTGTGGGGCATGGTCTGTGACATGGATGCCCTGCAAGCCATCGCCAAGAAGCATGGCCTGCTGATTGTGGAGGACGCCTGCCAGTGCGTGGGGGGCGGCTACAAGGGCCACAAGGCAGGAAGCATGGGAAATGCGGGTGGCTTCAGCTTCAACTACTACAAGAACATGACCACGGGAGAAGGCGGCGCCGTGGTCACCAACGACGATGAAGCCTTCCAGCGGATGGGCTGCGTCATCGACTGCTGCAGTTTCTACTGGAACGGCCGCACGGATCAGTCCTCGCTCTTTGTCAGCAACGGCTCCCGCGCCTCGGAGCTGGAGGGGGCCATGCTGAACTGCCAGCTGGATCGTCTGGATGGCTTCATCACCGCCATGCGCAGTCAGAAGAAGCGCTTCATCGAGGCCTTGGGCGGTATCCTTAAACCCGTAAAGAGCAATAGCTTGGATGATGAATGCGGAGCCTATGCCGGCTTCTTCCTGCCCACGGCGGAGCAGGCGGACGCCTTTGCCGCCAGTTTCCCCTGCATGGTGGCTGGCAAGACGGGACGGCATGTCTACACGGAATGGGATCCGATTCTGGCGGGCCGCGGCGCCCACCATCCCGCCCTCAATCCCTACACCATGAAGGAAAACGCGGAATGCCGCAAGGAGCTTCGAAAGGACCAGTTCCCGAAGAGCCTGGACCTGCTGAACCGCGCCGTCCTCATCGGCATGCATCCATGCCGCAGCGAAGCGGAGACGGACAAGATGATTCAAGATGCCGTCGCCGCCGCAAAGGCTGTGCTATAAGTTGTTATTTATAAGTAAGTTATAAAAACGGTGCCCGATGGTGATATCACTGTCGGGCTCCGTTTGTGTTTTCTTGCTACATCAGCGGCGTCATGTAGAAGTTGTGTTCCACCACGTTTTTGAAATTATAGAACCTTGTTGTTTCTCTGCGATTGGTGGTTTCACTCTTCTCGCTTCTCTCTTCACTTTTCACTCTTCACTTTTCACTTTTCACTTTTCACTCTTCACTCTTCACTCTTCACTTTTCACTTTTCACTTTTCATGTCTCATGGCAGACCGCATCTTCCCCAATGGCATCGCCATATCCATCGCCGCTGTACAGCCGCTAAATTCCATTGTCGTCAATTGCGGCCGATGTCAGTTTGCAATTTGGCCATAGGGGGTTATTATAAGGAAAAGGGTCATGAGGCCGCGACGCCTCTATATAATAGTAGTATATTGTATAAGGAGTGACAATGAAAAGAATAATCGTTTCCGCCCTGGCGCTTCTGTGCTGCCCTCTCGCGATGACGCTTTCCGCGCAGGCGGCGGAGGGAAAGCATCCCATGTTCTCCACGACTTTGGATTTTCTTGACTACTGTTTCTATGATTTGGAGGGCGGCAAGGAGCTCTTTCCGCTGGAGGTGTACGAGTCGCGCCTGAAGGAATGCGCGGACACAGGCATCAAGAAGGTCTATCTGCGCGTGAACTGTCTGGGCCTCACCCTCTATCCCACCAAAGTGGCCATCATGTACGGCGAGGACGGTCGCTTCCATTGGAACAGCGAGATGGAGTCTAAGCGCCTCATGAAAACCATCCGCACCTACAATGTGTGCGAGGAGACCATCCGCCTCTGCCACAAATACGGCATGGAGGCATGGTGTTGGGAAAGCCTTTGCGACGGCGGCGGCCGCGGCTATTCGGATTTGCCCAAGTCGGAGAAATTCGCGGAGTTCTTCAAGAAGCACAAGGGGAATCCGTTCTGCGATCCCTTCTATGTTGCTCATCCCGAATACTATGCGTGGCGGGATCCCAAACTGATGATGCCCAAGGACAAGAGGGATGAAATCAACCGGAAGGCCGCTCAGGGTGAGGTCGCCCGCATTGTGGTGGTGGATTCCAATGCCACAGGCAAGATGCCTCGCATCAAGCCTGAAGAGGTGGAAATCTACGTCTCCGACGACAATGAAACCTATGTGCGCTATGCTAAACCCTTCTCCTGCAAGACGTTCGTCAACAACGCCAAATGCAGCTGCGTGGAAATCACGGGCCTGGCCATCCCGCAGCGCTACGTGAAACTGGCCCATCCCGAGTACAAGGACGACAAATGGGCTTTGGCGGTGCGCCGCGCGGTGGGGGACTGCAAGGCCTATGACGCAGAGGGCAATGAAATCTACACCACGTGGGGCAACCTCTACAGCTCCAACGCGAAGAAGGAGAAGAGCGGCTTCAATTTTGGCAAATTCGAGGCCGCCGGCTGGGACTACACCTTCTATCAGACGGGCTTCATGCGCGGCGTCGCCGATGATGAGTCCCTCCGCTATTTCGCGGGAACCTACGAGTTCAACTGCCCTCAGGCCATGGAGCATCAGCTGGCCCGATTCGCCGAATTGGCCGCCTATCCCTTTGACGGCTATATGATGAACTATCGTACCCACAGCCGCAACCCCCATCCGGAGGAATACGGCTACAACCCCGAAGTGCGGGACATCTATCTGCAGAAATATGGCGTGGACATCTGGAAGGAAGCCGCCGACCCCGTCCGCTTCAATGACATCCGCGCCGATGGCATCGCCCGCTTCCTGGCCGGCTGCAAGAAGCTCATCAACGGCCGTCCGCTTTTCATCACGGGCATGAAGCCTGTTCCGCGTGGGCAGAAGGCGCCCCATTGCGGCAAGCTCGGCGGCGACTTGAAGCAGATTGAATGCCGTGGCATGAGCTTGGACATGTTCGCGCACATTCCATGGCTCTACAAGCGCTATCTTGCTGAAGACAAGTCTGTTGACGGCATCATGATGAACGGCGCCTACTTCCCCGAAGTCTTCACGCCGGAAATCACGGGCGGACGCAAGATCACCATCGGCCTCTATCGCGAACGCCCCGGAGACCGTGGTGCCTACGACCATGCCACCTATGATTTCAAGGCGGACGCGGAACGTCTCTATGACAATCCGGACATCGATGAGGTGGAGCTCTATGAGACCCTCAACTACACCAAAGGCGACGACGGCAAAAAGCGCCTCGCCGTCCTGAAGGCCCTGACCGGCGGCCGGAAGGAATAGGAGAAGTCGCCGTCGCGACAACGGTGATTCGATTGCAAAAAAGCCCAGTTCCAATCGGAGCTGGGCTTCTGAATTTCATGGAGCGGGTGAAGGGAATCGAACCCTCCTAGCCAGCTTGGGAAGCTGGAGCATTACCACTATGCTACACCCGCATAACTCTATTACTGTATCGTGGAATGGAGGAAATGCAACTGACAAGGCCCCTTTTTTTGCGATTTCTCCGGAAGAATTCCGCATTGTCTCAACAATGGATATGGCCATGCCATTTGGGGGCTGTCAAGGTGACATGGGACCTATATACCTTATTATATATAGGAGCCACGCGAGTCTTCAATTGCTGGCTGCCGCATCAGTGGTCTGGATAGGGGATGGCACCGGGGAGCAGAGGGGAGCTTCGCCATTCGATGAACCAAGGGCGGGCGTAGCTTTCGCAGGGTACCCCGAGGAAGGGATACAATGACATGGCGATCACATGCCCATCCACATGAGCCACATTGACGTTTTTCATGTGGCGGTTTGCTCCTTCGGCATGGCTGTTCCAGTCAAGGTCCAGCTCTTCCAGCAGATTGACCCAGGTGTTGGCGCCGTACATGATGCAGGGGTCTCCGCTGTCGAAGAGAAGATAGCCATGGGACGGTTCGTCCACCAGCTGAGTCAGTTTGCCGCGGGCGCCTTGACAGCCGTCAAAGTTCCAGCCGTAGTTGCCATCGTAGAGATGTAAAGACTCATGGGTGGCGGCAGGGGGGCCATCCGGGCTGACGGGACAGTCCAGCAGTTCTGTGTTTTGATGGTATGTGAAGGTGAGCCAGGCCCAGTTTGCACCACCATGGACCAGCTTCTGACTTGAATAGGGGGGAAGATAGCCTTTCCAGTCTCCCGCATACAGGGTGAAGGCCAGATGGAGCTGCCGCAGATTGCCGATGCAGGTGAGTTGCATGGCCTTCAGTCTGGCCTTGAAGAGGGCGGGCAATAGAATGGATGACAAAATCCCGCAGATTGAGATCACAACCAGTAATTCAATGAGAGTGAAGTGCCTTTTCATGGGGTGCCTTTCGCTTGATGCAAAAAATGAAAAATAGATTGCAAGATACTTCCTTTAATGTATGCAATATTTTCATAATTGCAATCAATGACATGAAAAAGATTTCAGTTATTTTTCCCATTCCGCTGGAGATTTCATTTTATTGCATTATAGTAACATTGGCGTTAGACAATAGGCCGACAACGCCAAGGAGGCACGACATGGACGAGAAGCCCGCGATAAAACAGCTCACCACAGGGACTAACGACTTTCCCAAGCTCATTCTTGAAGGGGAAGGAAAGTACGTGGACAAGACGGCGCTGCTCTACGAGCTGGCCACGCCCAAGACGGACGCGCAGTATTTCATCTCGCGGCCGCGGCGATTTGGCAAATCCTTGATGATCAGCACGTTGCAGGCGATGTTTGAGGGGCGGCGCGAGCTCTTCAAGGGCCTTGCCCTAGACACATTGCCATGGGAGTGCTGGGACGAGAGGCGGCGCCATCCCGTCTACAGCTTCACCATGTCCGACACCGTTGGGGAAACCTACGATGATTTCATGGATCAGCTGGCGGATCTGGTGGCGGGGCTGTTCCGGCAGGCGGAGCTTCCGGTTCCTGAGGGCGGGGGCGTTGCCGGAATGTTCAACAAGTTCATCAAGGCGGCCGCTGAGAAGTCGCCCACCGGCCAGATCGTGGTGCTCATCGACGAGTACGACGAGCCGGTGGCCAAGTTCCTGGACGACCTCCCCACGCTCCACCGCGTGCGCTCCGTCCTCCACGACTTCTACGAGAAGCTCAAGAGCAACTCC
>JAEEYQ010000056.1 GCA_016288215.1 Lentisphaeria bacterium
CGCTGCCGGGCTTTCCCCCTTTGGCTGGTGGCTTTGGCGGGGATGTCACACCCGATCCCATCCCGAACTCGGCCGTTAAGGTCCCCCGCGGTGATGATACTGCGCCCAGGAGCGCGGGAACGTAACGCGCCGCCAGCCTTTTTCTTCGGCCCCCCGCCCTGCGAGTTCTCGCAGGGCGGGGGGCCTTTTTCGTCTCATGGATTTGGAGCAGAGGAGTTGCATTTGCCCTGTCGGAATGCATATTATAAGGTGTCATGTCGTGTGGGCCAATGGCATCAGGAGAATGAAGAAGATGAATTGCAATCATGTATCATTATCAAAACAAATGGATTGTGGAAAAAACCACAGCTCTCGATGGATTGACATTATTGCGGTTTTAACCCTTTTTGCTCTTCCAGCCATGACGATGCTATCCTGCCGAACCGTCTCCACGAATTACTCCTGCCAAGCGGAGCCCTTCATTCTTCTCTTCCCTGAACAGGATGCCGTCATCACTCAGCACACTCAGGAACAGGATGCGTTCAGTCATCTTTTGGAAGATGATGCTCCTCAAGCCCAAGACCAGGAGGATTGGCTGGCTCCTCGCCGAAAAGCGCAGGGGGATCTTTCTCTGCCCAAGACGAACTGTTTCAGCTGGCGTTGCCAAAACGGCGACATTGAGGCGCATCAAATAGAGATTTCAGAGGATCCGAAGTTCCAAGTCTCTGTATTTCATTTTATTGTGGAGCCAGGAAAGAACGAGGCGCTGGTGCACAGCCTAAAGGCGAATGCCACCTATTATTGGCGTGTGATCGGAACAGACAGTCAGGCACGTCCCCTTAGCTCTGCGGTTTCCTGTTTCAGAACTGCTGATGAGATTCCCCGCTGGATTCGGGTGGATGGAGTCTCCAACGTTAGAGACATGGGTGGCTGGAACACCAAAGACGGCCATCGCGTGCGTCAAGGTCTTGTCTTTCGAGGAGGGGAGATGCGTTGCCATATGATTGCCACCGCAGAAGGCCTTCGTTTTGTGGAGCAGGAACTTGGTCTGAGGAGTTTGTTGGATTTGCGGGGGAAGGGAGAATTAGATGTGGACCCCACTCATGGCTCTGCGCTGACGGCCTCTGTCCGTTGGCATAACACGCCTATCGCCGCCTATGCTGCATGTGGCTCCGATTCCTACAAATCACTGTATGCCAATGCATTCCGTATTATCATAGAGCCAACGAATCTTCCTTTGTACACCCACTGCTGGGGTGGCGCCGACCGCACAGGAACCATGATTTTCCTGCTCAATGGGGCTTTGGGAGTTCCGGAGGAAGACCTTATCCGTGACTATGAGCTGACATCTTTGTCCATCTGGGGCGTCCGCTCCCGTGAGACTGAGGCGTTCAAGGGGTTGCTTGCACTTCTGGAATCCCTTGCCCCCGGACAGGATATGCAGGCAAAGGCCATTGCCTACTGGAAATCCATTGGCATCACGGACAATGAAATCTTGCGCCTTCAGGAACTGTTCTTGGAACACTAGAAATGCATAACTGATTCTTCATAGGATAAATAACATATAAAAACGTCGTCGTTTTCCTGAGGGAGGCGTCAGTGTCTTCTGTACAACTTGGGTTTGCACAAAAAAAGCCTTGATTACCATAAATGGTTAAAAACAAGGCTTTTCGGCATAAAAAATGGTACCCGAGAGAGGAATTGAACCTCCGACCAAAAGTTTAGGAAACTTCTGCTCTATCCACTGAGCTACCCGGGCTCAACGATATATAATGTATCCTGCTAACGGCTTTATGTCAAAGCCTCAGGACAACAATCCCATGTCATCGGCTGCCGTAAAAGGCGGCCAGGGCGCGGATAAGGCTGACATGGTCGTCCACGCCGCCTAGTTCGCGGCAGCTGTGCATGGCCAGCAGTGGCGTTCCGATGTCCACTCCGGGGACGCCGAGAAGGGCGGAGCAGGTGGGGCCGATGGTGGAGCCGCACGGCATATCGGAGCGGTTGATAAAGTCCTGCACGGGAATCTGATGGCATTTGCACAAGTTTCGGAATGCGGCGGCGGTGGCGGCGTTGGAGCTGTAGTTCAGCGAGGCGTTGCTTTTGATGACGATGCCATGGTTGAGCAGAGGAGCATAGCCGCTGTCGTGCTTTTCGGGGTAATTGGGATGCAGTCCATGGGCGGAATCCACGGACACGATGGCGGAATGGGCCAGTGCGCGGAAGACATCCTCTGAAGTGCCTTTCATGCAGGATGTTATCCGTTCCAGCGTGGTGCGAAGGAAGGAGGATTGGGCTCCTTGGGCGGAGCGGCTGCCCACCTCTTCGTTGTCCGCAAGGAACATGACTTGAATGGAATCCGCAGGACTGGCTTGCAGCAGGGCGGTCAAGGCGGCGTGGCAGGAGCTCAAGTTATCCAGCCGCGGAGAGCTGATGAGATCACCATCGATGCCGCAGCGCGTGGCGGGTTGGCTGTCGTAGAGGAACAGATCCATGTCCAAAAGGTCGCCAAGGCCGCATTGGGCGGCGTGACAGATTTGCAGCAGAAGGGCTTCCGAAGTTGCCTGGCCGAAGACGGCCGCCAGATGCTGCTGCGGATTGTATTCGTTGGAGCGGTTGATGTCCCTTCCCAAATGGATGGCAAGGTTGGGGATGACGGCGATGGGCTGCCTCAAATCAATGCGACGAAGGGAGAGCTGGCCGGTTTCAGCATTGCTGCAGGCGACGCGCCCCGCCATGCTTAGCGGTCGGTCAAGCCAGCTTCCGTGAATGAGGCCGCCGTAGATTTCCACGGGGACGCGCAATTGTCCCGCCACCATGGCCGCCCCGTGCATCTTCAGCTTGGGCGCAGGACTGTCCGTGTGGGCTGTTATAATTTTAAATCCTTGATTTGCAATATATTGTGAGTTATCATTGCCAAGGCGGAAGGCAAGCAGTGCAGATTGATTGCGCTGCACATAGTAGCCTTTCTCCGGCTTCAGGTTCCAAGGCTCCCCTTCATCCAGAGGGAGAAAGCCCTTTTCCTCAAGCAAATGACATGCGTTGGCGGTGGCATGGGTGGCGGTCGGGCTTGCATTGAGATAGTCAAATAGTTGCTGGACAATAAGTTGAGATGTTTCGTTCATCATGGTGTGTTGGTTTTGCGAATGGAAAGGGATGGGTTTTATCTTGTCATCCTATATAATATAAGGTATATTTCATGATGTGCCGTTATGAATTATCTCTTCCATCGTTTTTGGGAGGCTCAGCATGAAGCACCACATTTGCCGTCTCATTGCGCTGCTGCTCATCTGGCACGGCGTCCAACGACACGTTCAGGCGGGGGACGATGTTCCGCCGGGGCCTGTCTATGTCAAGATTCCTCCCACGGAGGGCTATCGCTATGGCCGTTCCGTGGCCAACTATCCGGGGGAGGGGGAAGTCGTTCCCATCCTCAAGCCCTACTTCATCAGCAAAGGGCCCATCACCAACGCAGAATATATGGAATTTGTTGGCGCGACGGGACATGCGGCACCGTCGTACTGGCCTGTCGGAGGTGTTCCAGAGGGCAAGGAGAGGCATCCGGTCACGGGAGTCTCCTATCAGGACGCCTTGGATTTCTGCAACTGGCTGGATGAGATGAGCCGCCACTGGCATATCCGCCTGCCGACGGAGCTGGAGTGGGAGCGGGCCGCCTGCGGAGATTCCGCGAGGGAGTATCCGTGGGGCGACCATGCAGGACAGTCTGTTTACGGGACGACCTTGCTGACGCAGTGCAATTTCAACAGTGTGGCCACGCTGTTTTATCTGTCCAAAATTCCGCAGCAGCCGCTTCTGTGCATCAACCCCAATTCCCCTTTCCATAAACAGCGCTTTCCGCTGAAGGAGCTGATTTCCATCCTTCCCGATGGGCGGGCGGCTGGATGGCAGGCGACGGCGGAGCGGCCGGGTTTCCTTGAGACGGATCTGATGGCGGGGCTGCTGGCCAATGGCGGCCACACGGTTCCCGTCAATGCCTACATGCGCAATGTCAGCCCCTTTGGATGCCATGACATGGTCGGCAATGTGTGGGAGTGGACTTGCACGCCGTTTGGCATTGAGGGAAAACGATTTAGAACGATCTTCATGGTGCGCGGCGGCTCTTGGGCTGATGACATTTCCGTCTGCACCTGCACAAACCGGGGGGAAAGCCGGCGGGCAGACAGCCATGACGGCCGCGTGGGCTTTCGTGTGGTGGCGGTCGCGGCGAAGAAGCCGCCCCGACAGCGCCCCATCTCCAGCACGGAAACCGGCTTGACGAAAAACAAGGCGCCCCGTTTCAAGTTCGGAACGGAGCGCGATGCATGGCGGAGTCCGGCAAGGCCCGTGAAGACAATCCGCAGACGGAAATAGAAATTGTCCATGTGTAAAATTAGTGGATCTGCCATGGCATGGGTTTTGCGAGGCCCTGAACGCTAAGCTTCCCAACGCAAGTCGCCATCGCCTCTATTGAGTCAGCGCATAGACCAGGATATTGGTGCCGAGCCGGGTGTAGAAGACATGGGCGAAGTCACTGATTTCACGGCTGTTATAATAGCGGAAGACCCGCCAGACGTTGCCGGGCTCGTTGGCCCATGCGGGCATGGCGTTGTCCTGACAATAGATGATGTCCTTTGCCTGGTCCTCTCGCGTCACCTCGAATTTGGGTCCGCCGTAGGCGGCGTTTTTGAGATAGTCGCCGAGTCCGTCCGTGCTTTCCAAGACGCGGAACTGGATGCTGGTAACCCATTGGCCAAGAGCATTTTTGGCCCATCCCATGGCGATGATGGGCGTCACGAGAACGGCGATGCGGCCATGGAGTCGCAGGGCGGCGGCGGAGTAGGTGCCGTCGGGGAACTTCTCCTTTTCCGTGTAGCTGCGGACGGTGGCGGGAAGAAGAGAGGTGTCCGGAAGTCCCTGATAGAAGCTGCGGAAGAGGGGATCGGTCCGTGGCAGCGGCTGGAAGCGGTGTTCGGGGAAGATGTCCGCGAAGGCCTCCTTGATTTCGGGGGAGGCGTCCCATTCCGCATAGCTGTGGTGCTGAGCGACTTCTGGATGCTCCCGCAGAAAAGACGCCGTGATGCCGGCGTCAATGTAGAGGAATCCGCCGTTTTCCAGATAGGCCTTGAGGGAAGCCCGCTCTTGGGGACTGAAGGTCCAATCCTTTCTGTCAGCGGCATTTGCGTAGACGAAAGGGCATTGGTTCAGCCGTTCGTCGGTAAAGTCGCGAATGACGATGGGCTCAGGGACAATGTTGGCGGTGGTCTGTTCGCGGACATGGGTCAGAAGGGAGGGCAGGGCCCCCGGATAGTTCATTTCCCACAAATTGTCGGAGGGCCGCAGTTGCGCGACGCGAACCTCCGGTCGGCCCGTGCGCGGGTCCGCAGCCGCACCGTCCGTTGTAAGTCTCTGCGCAACAGAGGGTTGTGAATCCGCTGCCAAGGCCACCATCATGGCCATGGCGGCGATGGCGGCGATGATGGACCTGGCGGGAGTCATGATGTCTATCATTCTTCCGTGCATTCAACGCAGTCCAGATAGACGCCGTTGATGGCGGAGGGGGTGCCGTTGCCGAAGCGTCCAGGGCCCATCCAGATGACGTCGATGGGGTCGGGCTTCCAATGTTCAGCGATGGTGACCCACTGATAGCCGCTTTTGGCCTCCTTTACGCTGACGGACATGTTGGCAACATAGATTTGCGTGGCCGGATTGTAGATGCCGCCCCATAAGGCCTCGCCCTCCGCGCTTCGGGGGTCGATGCGGACCCGTGCACGGACGCGGTAGGTCTTGCCGCTTTCCACGAGGCTACGGTCAAGCAAGCAGGGTTTGAACTGGATGCACCATTCGTAGTGGGTGTTGAACATTTTCACGGCCGCGAGGTCAGTAGCCTCCTGATCAATGACGTAGTCACCCCAGAAGCCCGGTCGGTTGATGGGGATGTTGGCGTCTTGGAACAGAACGCGGTTTTTGGCATCCCCCTGCGCGGCGGGCGCGGAGACCTTCGGCAGATCCGTCGCCATGGATGGGGTCAGCACGAATTGACGGGATAGCGTGGCGTTGGCGGCCAGTTCCTGTGCGGCGCCGAAGAAAGCGATGTCGATGTTGCCCGAGCGGTTCCAGATTTGGAGGAACAGGCGCTCCGGAAGTTCGGGAATCTTGAGGGTCATCGCCTTTCCCGTGGCGGCGGAGGCAATGGTAAGTGTTTGCTTTCCAGTGAGTTCTGCGGATTTGATGGAGACGAAGTCGTTGATGGCGCCGGCTTCGGGCGTGAAGACTTTCCACGGCCCGTTGTCCAGTTTCCAGCAATAGGAGGCCGTTTTGCCGAGGTTGCAGGCAAAATAGGCGGAGTATTTCTGCTGTCTGGCCTCCTGGGTCTTGTTGCGAATCTTCAACTCCATTTGTAAGTCATTGCCTATCAATGACATATTCTGTGTCGCCGCAAGTTCCTTCGTCTCATGAACCATGGTCAGGGCCGAGTCCGTCGCTTCGACGACCTTGTAGATGTCCTTCACTTCCTGCGTGGTCGACGGGCCGACGACGAGAAGCGCGCCGCCCTTGTTGCCGTTGAGGTAGTTGAAGCCGTCTTTGTCATTCAGGATGCCGACCTGTCCGCCGAGGGACGGGGCGACAGTGGCCTTCAGACTGCCGGACTTCAGATTGACCACGGGAATGTCCGCGGCCTCCTGCACCCAGTTGGTGTGTTCGGCGTTTCCGCTTTCGCGGATGATGATATTCAGTTTGCCGACGCCTTCGGGGCCGACTTCGTCAAAGCGGGTCAGCAGTTCCCGCACGATGGCCTGCTGGGCGGGGTCAAAATGTATTCCGTCGTCTTCCCAAAAGCGGTTCAGCGGTTTCGGAATCCGTTCATAGCGAGCATAATACACAGGAATGGAGCTTTTGCGGACATTGTAGCGCAGGATGGGGTCGTCCTTGACGAGCTCCTCCGCCTGCTTCCAAAGCTCCGTGGAGCGGAGGAGGAAATCATCCGTGAGCCATTCCACGTGCATGGGGAACCAGATGTTGATGTGCTTTTCAGGGGAGTTGACCAACGATTGCAGCTCGTCGAAGTACTTGCGGACCAAGGGCGCGGCGGCGCCGTAGTAGCCCTTCATGAAATCGTCGACAAGGGCGTCCACATTCTGTTCAGGGTTCCAGAGCAGCTTGGCGAGGAGCCAGCCGCGCAGTTCGGCGAATTCGGCGTGGTAGCCCTGATAGGCGCCTTGCTCCATGAGGCCGATGACATGGTTGTCGCGGAAGAAGCGGATGTTGCCCTGTAGGCAGCCGAAATTCGGGAAGGGGCCCAGATAGTTGTTGAAATTGGTGGTGTAGTCCCAAATGAACAGCTTGTCGGTCATGGAGCTCCAGCCTTTGATGTCCTTCACGAACTTTTGGTTCTGCGGGTCGGTGGAGACGTCGAGGGGGGAGGCGAAGTCACATTCGATGGTGCAGAGGCGGGGGACGACGTTGTGGCGCGGCTGGATGTTGACGGGCGGCGTCCGTGTGTACTGATAGGCGAGGGTCTCGATGAGGGCGTTGGGGAACTCCTTTTCGACCGCTTCGGCCACTTGGTTGACGAACCAGATGAGCAGGCCGGACTGGCCGCCGTATTTTTCGGCCAGCGCATTGCAGTTCTTGCAGGTGCAGAAATTGTAGACGTCGTTTTGGCTGAGGCTGTACATGGTGGCGTCCGGATCCTTTCGGATGCGCTCTATCATCCGTTCGGTCATGATCTTAAGGACATCCGGGTTGCTGAGGCAGCGCTGCACATAGCCGTCTGACCGTCGGCCGCCGATTTCGCTGAAGTACTCCGGATGGGTCTTGAAGAACTCGTCCACGGGAATCAGCTGGTCAAAGGTGTGGACAAAGAGGCCGGAGCCGAAACGGACTTTGCCGCCGTGCTGTTTGTCCAGTCTCATGGCGTTGCCGTTGCTCTTGTTGTGGTAGGCCATTTCCGTGTTGAACTGATCATACCAGAAGGATTCGCGCATGAGGAAGGCGGGAATCTGGGTCTCATTCAGTGTGACAGGAACCGTAAATTTCTGAAGCTCAGGCATTACCGTATGCCAGGAGGCGTACCAGCGGCAGCCGCCGAAGCGTTCCAGAACCTCGCAGACGCCATAAAGGGCGCCGCGCTTGCCGCCGTGGATGACCAGGTGGGGGCCGACGACTTTCAGGCTGAAGGAGTCGTTTGGCTTGTCATATTCGGGGAACTGGCAGCCGGGCAGTTCCGCCAGATAGCGCGGTTCGCCGACCAAAATCGCCTTGGAGGGCAGGGCGGCGGTGTCGTCCTGTATGGGCAGGGTGACGCCGGTCTGCTTTGCGATGGCGTTTTGTAATTCATTGCAGGCCAATAGGATAGACTCACCTGCATCGGCGGCGTGCACAATGGTGTAGGTGGCGGCGCCGCCGCGTTTGGCGAGAGTCAGCTCCGTTTTGGGCGCCGTGACGGTGGCGCAGCCCGCGGTGATCAGCAGCAAGGACAGGAATACATGCCTCATAGATTCTCCTTATATATAGAATATGGTATAGAAAATGACGGACAACGATTGCCTTGTCCCTAATATATCATGACCTTTGGATTCAGGCAAGGCTGATGAATGAAAGCGGGTGCGTCCCCCTGAACGGAAAAAATGACAAATTTGGAAAAATGATGAAAAATTATTCCCAAACGACTTGCAAAAGAAAAAATGAGGGGTATTTTATATTGGTTTAAATTTCGGTTAATAGGTTCAGTCCAAAAGATGAGCCTGTGGTTCCGGTTGAATAACAAAGTGCGTAGGATTCTCTTCCTGTGAAAGTTAGGACTGCCATCTTCGCGTTCATGATGACGCTGATTGCCAGCTGCGGCCTTCGGGCGGCAGAGGCGGTTGCGCGTCCGGACGTGGCGGAGTATTCCTATGACCTCTGCACCGTCATGGAGAATGTCGCGGCGGAGGAGAATGAATTTGCGCGGCCTGATGCGGGTTGCCGCAAAGTCGGCCAGCCCACGCCGGGGATTCTGCTCTCCGTGCTAATGGCCGGCGGCATGGCCCGGCTGTTGCTTCGTCAGCGTCGACGCGCCTTGAAGCGGCTGAATACTTTCATCAAACATGTCGGTTTTTCTAGGCTTCGCAGTGAAACCCGAAGCATCGTCCATTTCTTTGTCCCCCTTGAACCTAAATGTTGCCTGACTTGGCAACGCGTTGAACTCAGATTATGAGACATGCGGTGTCCTTTCTGGCGGACGCCGCGTGAAAGACGAAGCCAGAACACAGAGACGTCTGACCCCGTGAAACCGAATAAACAGAAGGTACTTTGTAGCGGGTCAGATAACGTGTAGAACATTGAGTTCGAACGCATTGGTTATAAGAGTTCAACATATAATTTGGGGAGTATAAAATGAAAAAGTATATTTTGGCGTTGGTTTCTTTTGTTGCAATGGCGGCACTTGCCGATAATCAGTATTCGTTCAACGATGGTTGGTTCATTATAAAAGAAGCAGGGGACATACACATTTCTTTCGTCAATAATAACTCAAATCCTGGTCATGTCGCTGCTTTCGGATATTACGTTCAGAAAGAGGGAAGCGAAGAACGCAGCCTTCAAACTCTAACAGAGAATTGGAAAGGTGGAGAGAAGGTGTTCGACTTCTCGGTCAACAAAGATGATAAAATCGGATTCTGGTTCGAGACTTCAAAACCAGAAATGACTTGGGTGACTTCTGATAATGAATCTGGCTGGTTCAGCTTCGACGAAGCTAACAATATCGCCACTGCGAAAATCTATTTTGATGAAGGAAATCACCAAGCGAACTCGAACAAAATGTTGCAATTCAAGTTGTCTGAGAAGGCGGCATCCACTGGTGGTCAGCCTCTTCCGGGCCTGCTGATGACGCTGACGCTTGGCGGCATGGCGGTCGCTGGCGTGACACAGCGGAAGCGGAAGGCGTCTAAAGCGACCAAAGCATGACGCGATAGAGAAAACGGAAACGGTTCTGCCTCGCCATGAGGCATCTGGTTGATTCGGTTCAACGCCGTTTCCGTTTTTTGTGTATTTTGCGCTTGACGTTGAGCAATCAAGATCAGGCGATGTCCCGTTCCCACGGGATGGATGGAGAAGGCCTCAGGTTTGGCATGACAAAGCCTGGGGTCTTTTTATAATATTGTAACTTTTTGCATTGAAATGACTTAGAACAGAAATAAGATGGAAAAGCGAAAGCAGCAGATTCTGATTTTGGTTGTGCTGGGCCTTGTGCTGTTGGGCGTAGCGGTGCCTGTCGCCTATTTCATTGTGAGATCGCGGGAGAAGGTGGCGACGATGCAGAGCGCCCTTGAGGCCTACAACAAAAAGGACTACGACACGGCCATTGAGCGCTTCAGCCGCGTCCTTGCCAGAGACGAGGACAATGAGATGGCCGTCACCAAGCTTGCGGAGATTTACGGTGAAAAGGGGAATTGGCCCCAAAGCGCCTACTACTGGCAGCAGGCCTGCCGTCTGAATAACCTGAACGCCGACTATGAGAAGAATTTTGTCCAGATGGCCTTGCGGGGGCGGCTCTTCGACCGCGTTGCCACCTTCTACATGGATTCCCGTCACAAGAAGTTGAGTTTGGATGAACAGCTGGTGCTTGACTTTTGCCTGCTGATGTCCAACGACCCGAAAAATGGCATCGACCTCTGGAAGAAGATCTTGAAGGAGAATCCAAAGGCCGTTGAAATGCCCTACGGACGCCTCATCAAGGTGACGCATTTTGCGGCGGAACAGACCTTCGAGTGGGTGTTCGCAGAACTGGATGCCCTTATCGCGTCGGGAGACGTGAACATTGCACAGGAGGCGTTGATCACCCTCGCAAACGTGAACCGGATGGTCCAGCGGCAAGACGAGGAGGAGGTGGCCCTCAAGAAGCTGGCGGAGCTCAACTTCTATGTGGGCATGCCCATGCTGGGCCTGTTCTACAGCAACCACTTCAAATATGTAGAGGCCATCGATGTCTTTGAAAAGTACAACGAAAAATACGCCAGCAGCCACATCGCCTTGATTTGGGGCGAACTGCTGCTTTTCACCAGCCAACAGGAGAAACTGGAGAAGCTGGCGGCGGACTGGAAGAAAAAGGGAGGCAAGGCAAATCTTCGGGCGGCCTACTATTTGGCGTCGCTCCAGGCCCTCGCGCGGCAAGATCTGGATGCATTGGCGACGGCCTATCAACCCATCCGCGGGGAAGTGAACACTCCGCTGGCCGCCTTCCTCTCCTGTTTGGTTGATGTTCAGCTCAATGACACGCACCGACTGGAGGACGACCTTCTCCGTTTTCAGAAAGTCCCTCCCTTCATGGACTTACGGCAACGGGTCCACGCCCTTGGAGTCCTCTATCTACAGGACCGTATCAACGCCGGCGTCTCCCCGAAGGAGCTACTGCGGGTGACGGACATCTTGCTCAACGCAAAATTTTCGGACGACCCCGACGCGACTCCCATGTTGGTCAATCTTGTCGGTCGGCTTCAGAGCCATTCGCTGACGGAAGAGAAGCTGGACGCGGGCCTGCTGAAGCTTCCCGACGACCCCACCTGCATGGAAGTGGCGATCAAATTCCATTACTTCAGAGGCAACATGGCGGAGGCGAAGAAATACCTCGACCAGCTGGAGAAAATCAACGACGGCAAACTTTCCGTGGGGCTTCAGCAGCTTGCCATCAACATCGTCTCCGCCCAAGGCGACGTGGATGGGGCCGCGAAGCGTTTCTTTGCGTTGCTGCAGGAGGACAAGTCGCTTGACACCTTCATCACCTGCTTCCTCTTCTGCTTTGACACGAAACGCAAGGACGATGTCCAGAAGCTGGCGGAAAAGGCGGCGAGCGACGAGGCCCTGGCCGATGCAAGGCCTTTCTGTCAAGCCGGTCTGCAGCTGCTGGACGGCGCCACCGACAAGGGTCTTGACCAGCTGGAGAGCTCCGACACCTCCGTCAACAGTCTGCTCTATTTCGCGGGAAGGGAACTGGCGGCCAATGGACGGCCTGCCCCCGCCATCGCGAAGCTTTCCAAAATCACGCCGGAGTATTCGCGGTATATGCAGACGTTGAGCCTGCTGGCCATGCTGCATCTAGACACGAAGGACATAGAAAAGGCGAAAGCCTTTGCAACGCAAGCACTTGCGATTGCTCCGAACACGGCGTCCCCGATGCGGGTGCTGGCCATCTGCGCCCGTTTGGAAGACAATTGGCAGACGGCTCTCGATTGGGCCAAGCCCACGATTTGGGAAAGCAATGGCGACGGGACGCTGCGCGACATCTGGATTTGGGCCATGGAGAAGAACATCGCCTCCGAATTTGACGCCCAGCGGTATCCCGCCGCCAAGACCCTCTGCGAACGGTTGGTGAAGGTCGACAAAACCAACGCAGTCGGGGCGGAGTATCTGGCTAAATTGAAGGATCTGGCGGAGCAGAAAAAGGCGGAGGCGAAATGAACACCGCCATGACCGTCAAGGCGAGGCTGCGATTCAGCGTCGCCACCTATCTTGCCCTCCTGGCGGCTGTCGCCTTCACCCTGTGCACGACATGGGGTGACTTCGTGTCCCGCGATTGGGAGGCACCTGTGACCCTGTTCGTTCTGGGGCTGCTGCTCTCCTACGACGTGTGCCACAAGATCTATGTCCGGCCGACCGGCCCCCGCGGCGTCCAGGACTCCGTTGCCGCCTACAGCGTGCTCATCCTGTACTTTCTGCTGGCGCTGGTGCCGCTGGACATTGACGACTACTGGCGGCAGTGCTGCTGCTTTTGGCTGCTTCTGATCGCGCCGCTGCGGTTCTCCTCCGGCCACCGCGTGACGGTTCTGGCGATGATTCCCCTGTTCGTGTTCTGCATCTTCCTTCCGAGGCACAGCGAGATCATGCTGGCCATAAGCCATCCGTTCCGCATCATCGCCACGGGCATTTCGGGGACCTTCCTGCGGCTGTTCGGTTTCAATGTGTCCAGCACCCTCACCGTGCTTCGGCTGGACAATGTGGATTTGGCGGTGACGGATGCCTGCAGTGGCATCCAGCAGTTCGAGGCGCTGCTGCTGGGCTACATTCTTGCCAAACGCCAGCAGAAGCGGCTCACGTGGCGCATCATCCACTATGTCTTCTGCATCCCCGCCGTCATCTTCGCCAACGCCATCCGGCTGGTTCTGGTTGTGATGCTGTATCATTGGCCGGTGGGCGACGCGGTGCTGTACTCTGGCTGGCACGAAGGGCTGGGTTATTTCCAAGTCCTTGTGGCCGTGTTGATTATGTGGGTCGTTGGCCGACTGCTTGACTACGGCAGCGCACCATTGAGGGGGAAATGACATGAAGAACCGAAAGCTTCTCCTCAACATCGGCGCGGTTTTGGGCGGCATCCCGCTCGTCCTGTGCATCCCGTATATTCTTCGCGCCTGGCAATCCTCTCCGATGGACCATCGGGACTTCGTGTTCGCCATTGCCTTTGGCATGGCGGCGCTGGCGGCCCTGCTCTTCACAGGACATTCGGAGCCCGTCTTCCAGAAGCGGATTCTCCTTGCGGCGCTCTCGCTTCTGTGCGGCTTTCTTTTCTGCAACAACATCATCAGCCTGAATGCAGGCGCGATCGTCTGCGCCATCATGTTCTGGTGGGTGGAGATCTGGCTGCTGCGCGGCATCCGGCTGGCCTTCAATCTGCTGCCCGCGTTTTTGATTCTGCTTTTGCTGGTGGTCAGCAGCACCTACTGGATCTGCGTGATGACCAATGTGTCGCCCATCAACGCCTTCCGGCTGAAGCTGCTGGCGATGACGTTCCTTCTGGTCTCCGAGACGCTGATTCTGTGGTATAACTGGCTGCCCAAAATCGGCGTGGTCCTCTTCAGCATGGCCATGGCCGTCGCCGTTGTCGTGATGCTGATGCTCAGCAACTTAACCAAAACCTACGCGCCGTGCAAGGTGTCCTTTCAGCCCATGGCGGGCGGATACATGGGCATCGAGATGGATCCAAACGAGGGATTCAAGCGCTTCTTCAGCCGCAGTGAGGCCCATCAATACAAATATTCGGGAGACACGGCTGACTTTTCCCTGCTGGCCGTCGACTGTGGCGACAATATCCATGAAATCCATCCCGCCTCCCATTGCCTCCGTACGTCTGGCTGGACCATCGACTCGGAGGAGACGCAAGTCGTCACAATTGACGAAAAAGAGCTCAATGTCACAGAAGTCATGGCGACCAGGCATCAATCTCAAATCCTCCTTTGGGTGTGGTACAGCAATGATACCCTCTCCACGGGAAATTTCATCTGCTTCCGCCGTCTTTGGCGGGATGAACGGCAATGGTCGACGTATCAGCTTGGCGTCATTGGCGGACAGAATCTGGAAGAGAGCCGCCGCCAGCTGACTGACCTCCTGTCCTTGATAAAGGTAAAACCGAATATCAACATGGGTAATTAGCCATTTGTCGTAACGATTCTGAACCTATCCGCAAAACTGTGTTCGGGGCTGAATTACAGCCATGGCAACGGCTTTATTGGATCATCAAGGTTCTGAATTGATACATCTAGAAAAGCCAGAGCTCTAGAAAACCTAGATAAGTTCCTAATTACTAATTACTTAGAAAACGGTGCAGAATGACCTTCCAGCGGAGGACGGTGGTTGCCTGCTGTCTGCACCACGTTTCGCATTCCTGTGGAGTGGCCATGGCGGCGATGCGGGGGATTTCGTCGTCGCCGCAACGGAACAGGACGGCCTCCGCGCGGTCGCCGAAGCAGGGGCGAAGTTTCAGCAGAGCCCGTCGGCTGCAGGAAGCCTGGTTGAGGTGGCGCAGAACCAGCCATGCGACGACGGCTCCAATGCCGCTCCAGAATGGCCAGATGGGCAGCTGCGGCAGCCAGAAGGTCCGGAGGATTTGGGCGGCCAGCATCAAGAAGACCGACCCCAAAAAGAGGAAGGAGTCTCGCTCGTGGTGGAAGATGCCGCCGATGAAGCGGCGCAGGGGACTGGAGGCCGTCCGATAGGCGAAGTCCTCCTCGAAGCGGTTGGAGTTCAAGGCGATACGGGCCACATGGCACAGCTCGTGGGCCAGCAGCTCCTTGCGGTTGTAGATGAGCCAGCGCTCCTGCCGTTTGAAGCTGCGGCGGATGATGAAGAGGGCGAAGAAGTCGGGGAGGTAATAGTAGGCGCAGCCGCCGAAAAGGAAACTGAAGGAGGGGTCCAAAAAGAAACCGGGGACCCAGTCGATGGAGAAGGCGTACAGCCGCTGGCAGAGGCCGTCCACCTGCCTGTAGAAGGAGGGAGGAATGCGGTCCTGAGCCTGAAAGGCCATGCCCTCCTTTTCGTAGCGGCCGGTGTCGGCGAGGGCCTTCTCCAGGTCGGCGGCGTTCTTCAGCAGGCATTTCAGGCGGGCGGCGTATTCCTCCGCCGTCTCATGGAGACCGCAGAGGAAGCCGCGCGCGTCCAGGTCGGCCAAGGTCTTCAAGTCCCCTTGGGCGGCTTTTTCCAGCTGGATTGAGAGATGAGATTCGGCCATGGGCGGTTTTTGGGTCAGTTGAGGAAGACGTCGATGGCCAGCGGGACCAGTCGGTTCATCCGCTGCTGTTGGCTGAGGACGGTCATGTTCAGCTTCTGACCGCTGCGGGACTGCTCCAGCAGACGGGACAGCTCGGCGATTTCGGTGATGTTCCGATCATTGACCCGCATGATGATGTCCCCCCGCTTCAGCACTTCCCGCCAAACCGCCTGTTGGCGGTTAAATTCCTCTTGAGGAAGGACTTCGCTAATGGCCAACCCCGTGACTTCGTTGGGCAGGCCCAAGGCCTCCCGCAGGTTGTTGGTCAGCTTTTGGACGTTCAGGCCCAGCCGGGTCTTCACCAGCTGTTCGGGGGGCATGGGCTCCAACGTGATGCGGACTGTGCGGCCATCCTGCAGGGTGAACGTCATGGTGTCGCCGTTTCGGCGATGCCAGATTTCGCGGCCGAATTCAATGAGACGGCCCACGCGGACGCCGTTGACTTGGGTGATGACGTCTCCCGCCTTCAGGCCTGCCTTGGCCGCTGGTCCGTCGGCAAGCAGTTCGGGCACCACCACGCCGTCATGGCCGCTGCTGAAGGGCTCGTTGGTGGAGATGCCCATGGCGATGTTGCCAAAATGCTCTGGCCGAAGCCAATGGCTCAAAAACTGCTCAATCCGCTTGACGGGAAGGGCGAAGCCGATGCCCTCCGCCCCTTTGCGGACCGCCAGATTGACGCCGATGAGATTGCCGTCCAGGTTGATCAGCGGGCCGCCACTGTTGCCGGGGTTGATGGCGGCGTCAATCTGAAGGATGTCATCGTAGACCAGGTCCTGATCCACCATGCTGCGGTTGATGGCGCTGAGAACCCCTTGGGTCACGCTGTGCTCCAACCCGAAGGGGTTGCCCACGCTGATGACAGTCTCGCCCAAAAGCACATCGTCCGGCAGGGCGAAATCCGCCGCGTCTAGGCCCGTATCTATCGGCGCATCCGTGATTTGGAGAAGACAGAGGTCATTGGGCTGATCGAAGCCGATGACCTCTGCTGTCGTGGCGACGCCGTTCCACAGGCGGACTTCGATGGTCTGAGCCCGGCTGACCACATGATAGTTGGTGACGATGAGGCCTTGGGAGTCCACCAAAATGCCGCTGCCCAGCGGAAAATACTCTTTCTTCAGCGTGGGTCGCTCGAACTGATAGCGGCCAAAGAACTCGTTGAAAAGGGTTTCGAAACCGTCATTGGTGCGGACAACCCGCTCCGTCCCGATGTTGACGACGCAGGTTTTCGCTTTTTTGACGGCGAGGACGGTGGGAGTCAGGCGGGCGGTGGAAGGTTCCGGTGCCTGAGCCAGACAGACGCCAGTCATGACGGCGAGAAGAAAGTGGAATGCATGTTTCAGCATGGCTGAGCTTCCTTTTCAGGGTTTGACTATGATTTTTGTAACATCTTGTTGTGAAATATGTTATGAATTTTCACCATTGGCCGCGCCATCCGTGGAGGGGGTGTTGGCCGCCTCTTGTGGATGGCGGACCATGGCCTTGAAATCCGGCGAGACGATGAAAATGGCTGCTCCAATCAGCGCCCAAAGCAGCATGAGAAGCGTGTAGAGAACGGGAATGCCACCGACGGCGCTCTCCGGCGAGGCATGGAAGGCGGCCAGCATGGCGGCGGAGACGGTGTCCCGCACGCCGGTGCCGCCGGGCGTCACGGGAATGGCGGTGGCGATATTGCCGATTTGGGTTGTCAGCATATATTGGACAGGATTCATGTTCTGTTCTCCGCAGGCCTTTCCCAAGAAGTAGGTGCAGACGCCTAAACTGCTGTGGATGAGCATGGAGAGGAAAAGAGCCTGCAGAAGAACCGCGGGATGACGGCCGAAGGCGTCCGCCCCGGAGATGAGATGGCCGAAGGCGGTCTTCAGTTTGCGGGGCGTCATGCGTTTAATGCAGCGGGGGCATTTGCGGGCCATGGCGTCTGGAAAGTGCCGTTGGTTGAAGAGGAGGCAGCCGGCCAGAAGGAGGCTGAAGGCGCCAAAGACAATGACGGCGATGGCCAGCAGCAGAACGGGCGTGGAACAGACGAGAGAGTAGTATCCGATGCAGAGCAGCGGGGTGAAGAGCAAGGCGACGGTAAACTGCCCTGTCAATCCGATAAGTCGGTCAAGGACAATGCTTAACGTTGCCTCTAACCGTCGTCCGGGAGCGTTTTTCAGCACAAAGCCCACTTTCAGGATGTCGCCGCTGACGGTGCCGGGTATGAAGGCGTTGAAGAACTGTCCCGTCAGGGTGAGCTTCAGGGAGAGCCAATAGGGGATGACGCAGCCTTGGGTGGCCAGAAGCCGCTGCCAACGGAGGCTGGCCAGCGCGTGGGGGACGCCCTGAAAGAGGAAAGCGGCCAGAAGAAAGCCCAATCGGTCCATGCGAAGGACGACGGACAGGTCCCCATGGGTGCTGCGCAGGGTATAGACCACCAGGGCGCAGGCAATGGCCGTCCCGGCCAGACGCAGCAGCCAAATGCCGCATTGCTTCAGGCGGGAAGGCGCCGTCTTTTCATGGGATTCTTCCATGGTCACGGTTTTTATCCTATTGGGTATCAACGAGTTACCAATTATCGTCTGTGAAATCCATGTCATCGTTGGCGGCGGTCTTTTCGTTGCGGAAGACGCGGCGGCGGGCCAAGATGCGGTAGAGGAGCGCCTCGTCTTCGGGAGGCAGTTCGTCCAGCAGGCGGCGGAAGGTGAGAATCAGCTCGTCGGTGTGCTCCTGCAGCTCGGCGCAGATGGGGACGATAACCGCTTGGGGCTCAGTTTCTTGCAACCGCTTCAGATGCTCCTGGGCGCCTTCCAGGTCCATTTTGTTGGCGGCGATGACGAAAGGCCGTTTGGAGAGGCCGTCCTCGTATTTGTCCAGCTCGGAGCGCAGGGAGGCCAAGTCGTCCAAAGGGTCCCGTCCGTCCACGCCGCCCATGTCCAAGGTGTAGCAGAAGAGGCGGCAGCGTTCGATGTGGCGGAGGAACGCATGGCCGAGGCCCACGTTTTCGGAGGCGCCTTCGATGAGGCCAGGGATGTCTGCCACGGTGAAGCGGCGGTAGTCGTCGGTTTCCACGATGCCGATGTTGGGGTGGAGGGTCGTGAAGGGATAGGGGGCGGTTTTGGGATGGGCCCCCGAAATGGCGGTCAGGATGGTGGATTTGCCGGCGTTGGGGTAGCCGATGAGCCCGATGTCCGCAATGATTTTCAGCTCCAGCTCCAAGGTGGCCTTCTCTCCGGGGGTGCCCGGCTGGGCGATGCGGGGGGCACGGTTCGTGGAGGTGGCAAAATGGCAATTGCCTTTGCCGCCTTTGCCGCCTTTGGCGACGATGAACTCCTGGCCGTCTTCCTTCAGGTCCGCCAGCAGCTCGCTCTCCCCTTCGCGGAACACAAGAGTCCCCATGGGCACCTTGATGACACAATTCTTGCCACGGGCGCCCTGAAGCTTCTGCCCCTTGCCGTGGACTCCGCGCTCCGCTGCCCAATGCTGCTGGAACTTCAAATCCACGAGACTCTGCTCACCGGCGGAGGCTTTCAGAATGACATGGCCGCCGTCGCCGCCGTCGCCGCCGTCCGGTCCGCCCATGGGAATGAACTTCTCCCGACGGAAACTGACGCAGCCCCTGCCGCCGTCCCCCGCCTCCACATAGATTTTTACTTTGTCGACAAACATGGACGTAAATAATTGGGAATGAGGAATGAGGAATTGGGAATGAGAAATTAGGAATTGGGAGATACAATCATGGAAGTTAGGGGACTATTGTCCGTTGAACTGGCGGCGAAGCCGTTCCTTCTCGGCCTCTCGCTTCTCCTCGAGAGAAGCCAGCTCCACCACCATGTCGTCCTGAATCTGCTTCAGCTTCTCCAAGTCGCCCTCCGCCTTCTCCTTGCGGTCGGCGGCGGCGAACTTCGCCTGCGCGATTTTCGCCTCAAAGACCTTGTCGACTTCCGCCAGCTGCTGCTTCTGCTCGTCGGTATAGTGCTTGACGGTGCCGCCCAGCCGCTCCATGGCCAACTCAAATGCACTTTTCATTGGTAATGACTCCTATACCTTATATATAATATATGAATGTGGGACGTGAGATGAGACACGGGACGCGGCCACGCTTACCCCGGGCTGTGCTCCGCCGCCCCTTCGGGGCTGATGCGTGAACTGCAATGTCATTTCGAAAAATCATACTCTACCCTAATATGGTATAATTATTCATGACAAATTTCTAATTTCTAATTTCTAATTCCTAATTATTCAGCGGCAGGCGTTTCCGCCCTTCATAGCGCCAACGCTGCGTTCCGTAGCCGGCTTGGGCGAGGAAGGCCTGGGCACGGTCGAAGGCGCGGTTCACGTTGGCGGTTTCATGGGCGTCCGCGGAGATGATGACGGGAATATCCAGCTGGCGGGCGCGTTTGAGCAGGTCCAGGCTGGGGTATGGCTCATTGCAGGGCTTGAACCAGCCGGCGGTGTTCAGCTCGATGGCCATGTCGGCGGCCTTGATGGCCTGCAGCGTGGCCTCCTGAATGTCATAAAGGTCACAGCTGCAAGGGAAAGCGAATTTCTTTGGCAGGTCGAGGTGTCCCACGATGTCAAAGACGCCAGTCTGGGCCATTTCCATCATCTTCCGCCAATATTCGACATAAATGGCGTTGATTTGTTCCTGAGTGAGGGGCTCCCAGTCCTCCGCCATGTGGTCGATGGAGAAGTCGAAGGCGTAGTGGCAGGAGCCGATGCGGTAGTCCAGCGGGAGGGTGTCCAAGATGGCGGCGACGTCCTTCCAGTTTTCGCGGAAGTAGTCCACCTCCAGGCCGACTCGCGGCGTAAAATCATCACAAGAAATTGATTTGCAGTAACTTATGACTTCATCAACGTATTGGTGCACCTTCTGGATGGGCATGCTCCACTCTTTGTCGTTCAGGTTGGGGAGGCCAGGAACCACGTAATGGTCGCTGAGGCCGAATTCCCGCAGGCCGGCGGCTTTGGCGGCGTCATACATGGCTTTGACGGAGTCGAGTCCGTCGCTCCAGTTGCTGTGATTGTGATATGAGACATCCATGGGCAAATTGGGTTCAACGAGGTTGAGATGAAGGCTTCCGGTTCCGGCCGGAAATGTCAATACCATAACTTAATGAAGGTTTTGGGGAACGTCAAGTGCCTCTTGAATGCGCAGGAGGGTGTTTCCGACGGTTCGGCAGTCGATGAGGGACAGGAAGAAGGGGTTTTGGCGGCCGTAGAATCCGGCAGCTAATCGCAAGAGGAAGCTGTTGGAGGCGCGTGGGTTGGAGAAGCGGGCCAAGTCAGCGACAAATTCAAGGAACTCCCGTTCGGCACGGCGGTCGTCAACGGGCTCCCCCATGGCCAGCCGACGGGTTTGGAGAAGGAGGTTCGGGCGGGTCAGCAGGCCGCGGGCGGGGCAGACGCCGTCCACGCCCGTCTCCTCCACCATGCGGCGGATGTCTTTCAAAGTGAAGAGGTCTCCGCTGCCGAAAAGGGGGATTCCGTCCAGTCGGCGGCGGACCTCCCGAAGCCGCGATAAAGCCTGTTCCATGGGCACGGGATGATAGAGCTCCTGAACCGTGCGAAAATGGCAGAAGACCATATCGGGTCGCCCTTCGAGAACCGCGTCGCAGAGTTGGGGGATTTCGTCAGGGGACTGGAAGCCGCAGCGAAACTTGATGCTTAATGGCATGCGGAGCAAGGACTTACGCATTGTCTTCAGGGCGTTGGCAACCCATGAGGGCTGCTGGAGCCGCGCCCCGCCGGCGCCGTTGCGCACCACGATGGGGCTGGGGCATGCGCAGTTCAAATCAATGCACTGAAGAGGAAAGGCGGCCAGCTTTTCAGCGGCGGCGGCCAGTTTCCCTTCGTCCACTCCCATAAGTTGGGCAATGACGGGAAGCTTTGTCTCCAGAAAGGGGGCCAGCCACGCCTGCAGCCGTGCGCGGCGGGGGATGCCCGTGGAGATTCGGAGGAAGGGGGTGTGCCACAGGGGGGCGTAGCCATGGAGGGTCATGGCCTTGATGAAGGAGCCGGCGGTGATGCCGTCCATGGGACCCGGGAACATCCTGCAGGGCAGTTGCTTGCCGAAGGGGAGCGGAAGGGGTTGAAGCAAGGGCGCAAGAACGGAGGGCGACGGAAGGTGGTCGGAGGCGCTCATGGCTGTTCTTTGCGCTGTTTCCAGCTCATGTGCCGAGGCGGCGCAGGGCGCTTGCGGCTGGGCTTCTCCAAAATCGCCTCCTCCGCATTGCGGCAGAAGGGCAGAATCTCCTTGCGGAAATCCTCCGTGTTGGCCACATTCATGTGGTCGTTTTGCACATAGGCCAGATTGCCGTCCTTCAGCATCAGGCAGAAATAGACCAACACGTCGCCGGGGAACTTGCGGCAGGCCATTTTCAGCCCCTGCAGCTTCTCTTCATCCATATCTTCCTCATGGAGACGGACATGGATCTCCTGCGTGTAGATTTCACGAGCCTTCTCCGCAGGGATGATTCGCGTGGCGGAAATCTTCTTGGGGCCCTCGTCCCGTTGGATGATCTCGCCTTCGATGAACACGATGGTCTCTGGCTGGAAGATGTCCGGATAGTCCTTGAGGGTTTCCGTGTAGACTTTGGAGAAGACGAGGCATTCGGTGGTGCAGTCGCGGTTCTCCAGATTCAGAATGCACCATGGCTTGTTGTCCTTTTGGGTCGTCTTCAGGGAGACGGAGGCGATGTAGGCCCCCACGCGCACGGTGTCGTCCACCTGCTTTTGGCCAATGTCCGTCAAATCGTCCAGCTGATAGGTGTCGATGAGCTGTTGGCAGCGGCAGATGGGATGTCCGCTGACGAAGAAGCCGAGCAGATCCTTTTCGTAGGCGAGCATTTCATGGAGGGGCCATTCGTCGATGTCGGGAATGGGCAGTTGGGTGGCCAGTTTTTCCTCTGGGGCGAGGAAATCGAACAGGGAGCCCTGGCCGACTTTGCGGTCCTTTTGGGTCTGGACGGCGGCGGCGATGGCATCATCCGCCACTGCAAGGACTTGCGAGCGGTGGTAGCCGAAGCAGTCGAAGGCGCCGGATTTGGCCAGATTCTCCATAAGGCGTTTGGAAAGGCCCTCGACCCGTTCGCAGAAGTCGGGAAGGTCCTTGAAGGGGCCGCCCTTTTTCCGCGCCTCAAGGATGCCGGAGACGGCGGAGGCGCCGAGGCCTTTGATGGCGGCGAGGCCGAAGCGGATGTTGGGACCGTCCACGGAGAAGGACATGTCGCAGACATTGACGTCTGGCGGCAGGATGCTGATGCCCATGGAACGGCATTCCTTCAGATAGAAGGACATCTTCTCCGTGTTGCCCAATTCGCTGGTGAGCACCGCCGCCATGAACTCCGCGGGGTAGTTGGCCTTCAGCCAGCCGGTGCGGTAGGAGAGGACGCCGTAGGCGGCGCTATGGGACTTGTTGAAGCCATAGCCGGCGAATTTCACAATTTTGTCCCAGATGTTCTGAGCCACCTCCTTGCTGATGCCGTTTTTGACGCAGCCCTCCTCGAATTTGCCGAACTGCTGCAGCATCACGTCTTTCTTCTTCTTGCCCATGGCACGGCGGAGAATGTCCGCGTTGCCAAGGGAGAAGCCCGCCACGGCCTGGACGACCTGCATGACCTGCTCCTGATAGAGCATGATGCCGTAGGTCTCCTGCAGGATGGGCTCCATGGCGGGGACATCGTACTCCACGGGAATCTTGCCCGTCTTGCGGTCAAGAAACTCGTCCAGGAACTGGAGCGGGCCGGGTCGGAAGAGGGCGATGAGGGCGATGATGTCCTCCAGTCGGCTGATTCCGAAGCGGCGGCAAAGATTCTGCATGCCGGGGGATTCCAGCTGGAAGACGGCGATGGTGTTGCCCGAGTTGAGCAGGTCGTAGGTCTTCTGGTCGTTGTCGGGAATGTCGTTGCTGAGGATTTTCCGGCCGGTGTTCTTCTCAATGAGGTCCAGGGCATCTTGGATTAACGTAAGTGTCTTGAGCCCAAGGAAATCCATCTTTAGGAGGCCCAATTGCTCGCAGGGGACGGCGGGGTATTGGGTGGTGGGTTCGTCGCTGGCGCCCTTTGAGATGGGACAGACGTCCGCCACGGGCATGTCGCAAATGATGACGCCGGCGGCGTGGATGCTCATGTTGCGGTTAAGTCCTTCCAGAACAACGGAATACTTCCAGATTTCCTGCGCCCAGGGCTCGTTCTCCAAGAGGGCCTTGAGCTCATCCCCTGGCGGGATGTTGTGCTCCGGATCCCCCTCCAACGCCTTCTTCAACGTCATTTTGGGGTCGGCTGGAATCAGCTTGACCATTCGGTTGCCCTCCTCGAAGGAACGGCCGAGAGCCCGTGCCACGTCTTTGACGACCTGCTTGGCCTTCAGCGTGCCGAACGTGCCGATCTGCACCACGTTGGGGGCGCCGTATTTGTCACGGACGTATTCGATGACCTCGTGTCGGCGGCGTTCGCAGAGGTCGATGTCAAAGTCAGGGGGACTGACGCGGTCGGGGTTGAGGAAGCGCTCGAAGAGCAGATTGTAGCGGAGGGGGTCGATGTGGGTGATGCCCAGCACATAGGCCACCAATGAGCCTGCGCCACTGCCACGGCCCGGGCCAAGGGGGACGCCGATTTTCGCGGCGTAATGCAGAAAGTCCCACACCACAAGGAAATAGCTGGTGAAGCCCGTTATCTTGATGATGCCAAGCTCGTACTCCATCCGCTTGATTTTCGCCTTTGCGGCGTCATCCAGATTCGGACTGTGGACGTCAATCTGATAGCGCCACTTCATGCCCTCTTCGCAGATGCTCTTCAGATAGTCCTCCCGCGTCCCCTTGAAGTCTTCCGGAACGGTGTATTCGGGGTAGTGGTTGGCCTTGTCCTCGCTGACGGTGGGCAGATGGACATCGCATCGCTCCGCGATCTCCACGGTGTTGGACATGGCTTCGGGGAGGTCGGGGAAGAGCAGGGCCATTTCCTCTGGACTCTTGAAGTAGAACTGGTCGTTGGGGAAGCGGAAGCGCTTGGGGTCGTTCATGTTGGTCTGGGTGCCGATGCAGAGGAAGACCTCGTGGGCCTCCGCATGTTCCCGCTTCAGATAGTGGGAGTCGTTGGTCACCACCATCTTAAGGTCATTGCGACGGGCCATGTCCATAAGTTTGGGGTTGACGATGGCGTCCTCCGGAAGCTGATGGTTCTGCAGCTCGATGAAGAAGTGGTCCCTGCCGAAGATGTCCAGATACTCCCCAAGGGCCTTTTGGGCGCCGTTGTCATTGCCGATTTTGAGCAGATGGGGGATTTCGCCGCTGAGGCAGGCGCACAGGGTGATGACGCCTTCGCTGTATTTGGCGAGGATCTCCTTGTCGATGCGGGGTTTGTAGTAGAAGCCGTGGAGCCAGGCCTCCTCGTTCAAGTGGCACAGATTGATGTAGCCCTTGTAGTTTTCCGCCAAGCAGACCAGATGGAAGCCCTGATAATGGTCCACGGTGTTGTCCTGAACCAGCCGGCTTCCGGGGGCCACATAGAACTCGCAGCCGAGAATTGGCTTTAATCCCTTGCCTCGCACAGCGTTATAGAATTCGTAGCAGGCGCTCATGTTGCCATGGTCCGTGCAGGCCACGGCGGGCATGCCGAACTCCGCCGCGGCGGCGGCGATGCCAGCGCAGGTCTCGCTGCCGTCCAGCAGGCTGTAGTCGGTATGGACATGAAGATGGACAAAGGGGATGGACATGGGCACGGGCCTCCGGCGGCTTTGGGGTGGGGGCGGGCGATGGTCCTACAGCTCCTGTCCGCTGACGGTGTCCAGAAGCCGGAAGGCCTCGATGTGCATCTTGGGTTCCGACACATAGGTGAATTCGCAGCGGCTGTCTTTCTGCAGGTCATCGAAGACACGGCTGTCTTCGTTCTTAAGTCGTTCCAGAATATGGGGATGCACAACAATTGTGATCTTCTGGCCGGGCTTGCGGCGGGCCAGCAGCTCGTTGAGGCGCCGCTGAATCTCCACGCTGACGGAGACATCGGACTTGACCAGTCCGCTGCCTTTGCAGTAGGGACAGCTGTCGAAGATGGCGCTTTCCACGCTCTCGTCCTCCCGCTGGCGGGTCATCTCCAGCAGGCCCAAGGGGGAGAGGGGATAGATTTTGGTGCGGGCGCGGTCTTCCGCAAGCTGTTCCTTCAGCGCCTTGTAGACTTTCTGCTGGTCCTGCTTCTGCCGCATGTCAATCAAATCCAGAACGATGATGCCGCCGGCGTTGCGGAGGCGCAGCTGGCGGGCGATTTCCGCCACGGCCTCCAGATTTGTGGTCAGAATGGTCTCCGGCTGGTCCTTGCCGCTGCGGTTCTTCCCTGTATTGACGTCGATGGCGATGAGTGCCTCGGTCTCGTCAATGCAGATGTAGCCGCCGCTAGGGAGCTTGACGGTGCGGCTGAAAATGCTGTCCAGCTGATGGGACAGCCCGTATTTGATGAAGATGGGGGTGGGGTTCTGGTAGAATTTCAGCCGGGTGGAGTCCTTTTTGTTGAAACGCTCCAGCAGCTCGTTGGCGCGGTTGTAGACGTCTTGGGAGTCGACGACCACCTCGTCGATGTCCTCCGTCAGGCAGTCGCGCAGGGCGCGTTCCACCAAATCGGCCTCCTGATAGACGCAATAGGGGGCGCGATGTTTGGCGGCCAGGGCCTCGCCCTTCCGCCAGTTGTCCAGCAGGAGATCCAGGTCGCGCTGGAAATGCTCCTTTTTGCGGCCCTCGCCGACGGTGCGGCAGATGAGTCCCATGTTGGCGGGAAGGTCCAGGCTGCGGATCATCTTGCGCAGGCGGTCCCGCTCCTCCCGTTCCTCAACTCGTTTGGACACACCAATATGCGTGGAATTCGGCAGCAGCACGAGATAGCGGCCGGGGATGCTCAGGTTCGTGGTGACGCGGGCGCCTTTGGTGCCGATGGGGCCTTTGGTGACCTGAACCAAAATCTCCTGATCCACTTTGAAGAGGGACGGAATGTCGTCCACGGTGGGCTGAGGCTTCGAGGGCCGCTTTGGCCGTTTGCGCCGCGTGGAGTTGTTGGCTTTTGGCGCGCCATCGGCGGACTGTCCATCGGCAGTGGGTTTCGCGGCGGTCGGTCTGGTCGGCTGTCCAGCCGACTGGGGGGATGGCCGATTGACTTGTTTTGTTGTAAATTGTTGCGGTGCAGATGATTGTGTGTCAATGGCCTTTTTCGGCTGGAAGAAGGCCTTCATCCGCTCGAAGAACGTCAGCGGTCTGGCGGGCTTGGCGGGAGCGGGTTCGGATACAGCCTTGTGGCCCATGACTTTGGGAGAATTCGGGGGCATGGCTCCCGTCCGTCCGCCGCGGGGAGGTCTCTGCCCCTGTGGCGGGACGGCTCCGTTCGGCTGCTGTTGCTGTGGTTGCTGGGGTTGCTGGGGTTTCTGCGATTGACGCTGCTGCTGTTGCCGTGGCGACTCCTCCGCGTCGCTGTCTCCGTCCTCCAGCATTTCCTGCGTGGCGGGCAACATGTCCCAATAGTGGAGAAAGGCGTTCTTTCCGCAGCCAATGTCAATGAAGGCGGCCTGAAGGGACGGTTCAAGGTTCTTGATCCGCCCTTTGTATATGGAACCCACCAGCCGGTCCTTGGAGGTGCTTTCCATGAAGAAGTCATGCAGAACTCCGTCATGCACAACGGCGACCCGGGTCTGCATCTCTTCTCGGTTAATCAAAATCTGTTTCATAAATCCAATCAAAAACTCCGAAATAAAGCGAAAAGGTCAACGGCGGGTCCGCCATGGCAAGATGGCCAGGGGAAAGCCGCCGGAATGTCATTTTTTCTTCTTGTTGTCCTTTGGGGGCGGCACATAGTCCGGCAGGACGGTTCCGATGGCGAAACGATATCCGTTCAGCAGGGCGGCCACGGACACTTCCGTCTTTCCTTCGGGAATCAGGTCGGTGATGCGCAGCGCCCCTTCCGAACAGGCGACCAGCAGGCCTTTCTTGTCCGATTCAAGCAGCGTTCCCGGCTGGCAGACAGCTCCATTCCAGCTTTCGGCCACGGCATGGGTCAGCTGGATTTGCCGCATTTTGCCGCCGATGGGCAGGAGGGCGGTGACGCGTGGCCATGGCGAGTAGGCCCGAACCATGCGCTCCAGCACAATGGCTGGCTGGGCCCAACGCATCGCGCCATGCTCCTTCTTGATTTTGCGGGCATAGGAGGATGTCGCGTCGTCCTGTGGCCGCCATTGCAGATGGTTCCGCGCCACGTCCCAAATGGTGTCCACCACATGGGCGGCGGCCAGCTCGCCCAGCTTCTGCTCCAGTTCGCTGCCTGTCTCTTGGCCAATGGGGCATGTTACGGTTCGATAGACGCCGCCCGTGTCCAGACCCGCCTCCATGTTCATGAAGGTGACGCCGCTTTCGTCGTCGCCGTTGAGAATGGCCGCCTGGATGGGCGAGGCGCCGCGGTATTTGGGCAGGATGGAGGCATGGATGTTGAGGCAGCCGAAGGGCGGCAGCTCCAGCAGGGCGGGTTTCAGAAGCTGCCCAAAGGACGCCACGACCAACAGCTCCACGGAGAGGTCACGCAGCTTTTGGTGAAATTCCTCCGTGTTCACATCATTCAGGCGGTCCACATGAAGCCCCTGCTCCTCCGCCGCCGAAGTCAACGGTGTGGGAGTGTCAATCTGTCTACGTCCCGCTGGCCGGTCCGGCTGAGAGCCGATTCCTGTCAAGTCAATGCGGTCGCTCTCCTTCAATGCGGCAAGGATCGGAACGCCTAGACTTCCAGCGGAAAGATAGTAGATGCGAACGGGCTGTTCATTTTGCATAAGAGGAAAAAGGAAATCGTCGAAGATGTCAGATGCAGGGTTGAGGAGAAATTGCGGACGGCCATAATGCTGAAACTGAATCTAATAATATAGCTGTTCTTTCCACAAAAGGAAATCACCCCCGCATGAACAAATCCGAAAGACATGTGGGCTATTCGAAATTCAATTTGGAATGATTCAGGAGGGGTTGCCCTGAAAACAGCCGTTGGCCATCGTTGTAAATCAGCCGCTTTGCCGCTCCTCTTCCGTGCATGACGACCAGTGGGCCTGCTCCGCATCATGCTTTGCAAGTCCTTGAACAGGAGGAACTTAGTATGAATCAACAAGGCGTATTGGATCAAGTTGTCCTATACGCCTTGTATGTCATTGTGGTTAAGGAAGTTCCACTACCAGCCGATGGCGCCTCGTTTGGCGGTCTTGCGGATTTCCGCCTCGTCCATCCAGTCGATTTTGCCAGTGCGCATGTTGAAGAGCTTGAACGTCAATTTGTAGTAGACGTCCTTTACCACGCCGTTAGTCTCTTGGAGCTCAATGAGATAGCCCCGCAGGATGTAGTCCTGCACCGCCCGTCCGGCCACGTTCATGACGTCGGCGGGATTGTAGCCTGGGTTGTCCATCATCTTGAGGATGTTTTGGGTGATTTCGTCATTCATGTCCATTTCCACCACATCGAATTTGCCGGAGTTGATGAGGCGGATTTTGACGGAGTCCCCCAAGGAGTCCAACGGAAGGCCCAGGTTGTAGGAGCGGTTTTCAATGAGGCCGAAGGCGAGGACGGGAGTCTTATCGCCAAACTGTTTGGCCAGCTTATTGGTCAGACCTTGGCTGCTGAGCATGGAGTCCACCATCTGGTTGGTGCACTGCTGGAAATCGGAGGCGCCGAAGCCGGTGGTCAGGGTGCGGACATCGTCCGGCCGCGTGCGTTGGATGTCCGGGCCGCTGACACAGCCACCGAAGAGGATGCAAAGGCCGCAGGATATGGAAAAGAGGATGTGCGATGTTTTCATGGAAAGGGGTTCCTTCTTCATAATGAGGGGCATAAAGAATGACGGAATGATGACTCGATGTTCAACGGCGGCTCAATAGCGAATGTCGGGCCGGATGCGGACGATGAAGGTTTTGGCGCTTGCGTCGGGGGAGACAGCCTGAAGCCGCAGCACTTCGCCGCCGTGGATGATATTCTGCTGAGCGGCGCGTTTGCCTGGATAAAGCTCCATGCCCGTCGCGTCCAGCCAGACGAACTGGTATTGGAAGGCATAGTCCCGCTTGGCCAGGCTTTGGATCTCCAGCTGTGCGAAGAGGAGGCCGTCCTGCCGGACGTTGGCGTTGGCGCTGCGGACGACTAGATAGCGGGCCATGGTGTTGTCGTTGACTACAAGGAAGGGGGCGAGGGCTTGGTCCACGACGGTGGCGCCGGTTTCCATTCCCGTGGTACGTGGAGTCTGACAGCCAGCCAGGCACAGAACCAGGCTGGCGGCGAAGAGGGTGTACAGCAGTTGTTTCATGGCTTTCCTCCTGATTTTGAACGGGTTATCGTGATAGGACAGTGGATTGGTGGCGGACACAGCCAGGGACGGACGTGCAGTGCAGCAGCGTGGTCCTTCCGGCGGCGACGGGCACGGTGGCGGTTTGGGGTGCATAGGCGTCCGTGCCATACAGAACGAGAGAATGGGTTCCCTCCGGAAGACGGAAACGGGCGACTTGGGTGAAACGGGGCAGGGTCAGCCAGCTGCGCAGGTCAGGCGGCTGCATGTGGGAGCCGAAGATGCCGTACAGCATGGCGAAGACCGTAAAGTCGCTTCCCATCGACTCATAGCCCGCATATTGAACCGCGGTGGCCGCCGCCGCCCGCAGAACGCTGCGGAAAATAATGGCCGGCAGCTCCTCCGAAAGGGCCTTCATGGCCAGAAACAGCATGTCATTGGCGACTTCCGTCTGGGCGATGGGCTGGCTGCTTCCCTCTTGGCAGAGGATCAGCGGGCGGGGGACTTGGAGGGACTTACGGTAGATGGGGAAACTGAAGGGGATGAACATGATTCGGATGCGTCCGTTGACGGGAATGGGAATCGGCAGGGTGAGGGAGACGGGGGATTTGGGGTCGATGTACCCCTGTTCATAGAAGACCACCACGTCTCCCATGCCGTCCGTTGGCGGCACACCGCCGGACAGGAGGCTTTCCATGCGGGCGGCGTCCGCATGGAAAGTCTGATTTGCAGGCTGAAGCGCCATGGCCTTTTGATAGGCCAGCCGGGCGTTGTTCCAGTCCTGATGCAATTCATAGTGGACTCCCGCCAGATAATAGGCGTAGGCGTTTTCAAAGGAGTTGAGCAGCTTGGCCGCCTCTTGGTTGAATTCGGCGTATGCCTGCTGGAAGTCCCCGTTGCCCATGATGGAGCCGGCCTCCGACGTGGCTTTTGCCTTTTCCACTTCCTTATAGTATTTCCGTTCCTCCTGGGCCATCTGGAACACGATGTTGTTGATTAAGGGGAACAGGTTCTCCGGATGACCCAAGGCCAGCTGGTTGAAGTATTCGGACACATAGAGGAAAATCCGCTCGTAGCCTTTCCATGTGTAGTCCATGACCAGGTCGCTGGTGGCGATGGCCGCCAGACTCTTCGCATTGGCGGAGACGCTGAAGAGGGGGCTGCCGTCGTCGTCGAGAAAATAGCCAAAGGCCCGCATGTAGTCCTGGCTGCTTTGCTCCAGCTGGCCAGTCAGCTGGCTGACGCGGCCGCGCTCCAGCGACCCCAGCAGTTTGTTGGCGCCGCTGTCGACCTGTTTGTCCAAAAAGGAGCCGGAGATGGGCTGCCCGCATGCAATTCCAGTCTTAACTGCTTCCATATCAACAGGATACGGAGTTGCGCAGCCCCACAGTAACAGCAGGACGGCGGTCAAAACAGTCAAGTTTTGGACGATGCGGAAGTTCATGACGGGAGGCTCAATGGAGGATGGTCAGAACGCGAAGTTCAGAATTGGCATGAAGGGGACGGTGGAGTCTTTGATGACGTTGATCAGGCCAATCTGGAGGCCGTTGCAGTTTTGCGTCATGTTGACTAGACCGATTTGGAGGCCATAAAGTTCCTCCGTCTCGTTGTAGAGGCCAACCTGGAAGCCATGGAGGCCGCCCACCGTGTTGACGCAGGCGATTTGGAAGCCGTTCATGTTGGCCGTGGGGAGGTTGTAGTTGGCCACGGTGGAAATCTGCAGGCCAACCATGTCTCCCTTCACGCTATTGGCGATGCCGGCCAGCTGGATGGCGTTGGCCCGCTGGTCGACCTCGTTCCAGATGCCGCACAGCTGGATGCCCGTCAAATCGCCGCAGACCTTGTTTGCCAGAACGCCGATGTCCAGAAAGCCCACATTGTTGTGGGTTCCGGTAAAGAGGTTGAGGCGAAGTCCCACAATGTCATAGACTTCAGACGGAAACTGCGCCGGCGTGACGATGGAGATGGCGATGGGCGAGATGCCGGCGGGGGGCAGACGCTGCGGATAGGGATTGGCCATGCCATGGACTTCCGTCTCCCGCTGCTGGGGTGGGGCGAATTCTGTGCGCAAATTCTGTTCCTGCGAGCGGAGGGTTTGGGCGCAAATGGCCAGCACGGCGCAAGATAGAAGGATTCGAATGTTCATGGCTACCTCCTATGGGTTGATGATGAACGGTTGATGTCTAATGTTACAATAACGGATGAAACGACGACATATTGAGGGAATTCTCTTTTCTCTGCCGTATTCTTTCCTCTAAAAACGTGACGAAAGCCGTTTTTTCGCTCTATATTTCCATATGAGGAGTTCATTGGCCCCGAATCACACAGAAATGGTCGGAAGCGTTCAGTGGAGGTCAGTGGACCGGCCATCTCGGGATTGTCCCCCCATGGCATGGCGATGCGTCAACGCGGCTCATGGCGTGCATCTGATGCGGCGGCCATGGGGCAGCGGTCGCATTGCATGTCCAAAGTCAGGCAGAATCGGCGATAGATGTCCAGCAGGCCCTGCTGTCGGGACAGGTTGTCCACCACTTCACGACAACGGGAGGGCGGCATGAAGAAGCGTTGAACGGCCTCCTTCAGGAGCCGGTTCTCCTGGCTTCGGGGCAGCAAGAGGAAGGCGTCCCGTGCCACGGCGGCGGCCGTGGGGCTGGAGGCGGGCTCCATCGTCGGCCGCCGATGCAGATAAGGCAGAATCACGTTGCCGACAATGTCGATGCGGCGAGGCAGCCCCAGCAGGTCGGCTGGCGGGCGGATGCGGTGGCAGAAGTCCACACAGCCACGCCATTGATCCTGCCCTTTCATCGGTTCCAGCAGCAAATCCAGAAGAGCCTTTGGGGTGGTTGCGGTCTGGCTGCAGGCGTGAAGCCATCTGGCGGGGGCGTATTGGGTATGGCGGAGCCAGGCCAGCCCGGCGGCCAGTCGTCTGCAAGGACTATTGTAGGGGCGGGCATGGCTTCGACTCCAGGGCAGCTCCAGTCGAGGGGCGCCATGGGACCACCATCGGTTCCACAGGTCCTTGAGCAAGGTGACCCATTCAGGAAGAACCGGCTCCCGCGTGGGATCCGCCAAAAGCCCCGCCATGCCGAACAGCATGGCTTCCCGATCCGCTTCATCCTTCAGCGCAAGGAGTTCCACAAGGGGAAGCTGCTCCGCAAGCATGCGGAAAGCCGTCCGATTGCTTTTGTAGCCCAGACCATCAAACACGGCCTCGTACAGGGCCTGATCCGCCCCACGCTCCCGAACGGCCTGCGTCAAGGCGTCGCCGCGGCTTTCCATGCGGGACAGGCCCGCCACGGCGAGAGTCCGCTGGATGACATCGTTCTCCAGTGCCGCCCAACGTCTTGCACATTCGCCAAAGGGGACTTTCTGTGCATAGGCGTAGCGGGCGTCCTCCGTGTCCCACAGCAGCCGCTGCCAGGAGGGCTTCAGATAATTGCTCATGACAAGTGTCTCCGCTCCAAGAACTTCCACATCCCTGTCATTTTGCCAGACGCCATGAAGGACCACATCCCGATAGGCTGGGTCAGATGGATGTCCATGCCGAATCCAGTCCGACGCGACACGATGGATTTCCACATCGCCGCTGACCACTTTCCCTTCCACCATCAGCTTGGCATGGGTGAAATCCGGGCCGCCGGACACGTTCCATGTGCCAGGGGACAGCACGGAAAGGGTCTTTCCGCTGACCGTCCGCATGGGCTCCCTCAAATGCCGCTCATTCCACACCGCCTGAAGAAAGCGTTCCCCCGGCTCCTGGGGGCCATAGTCCGCATCCTCTTCCCCCAACAGGGATACCTGAAGGCAAAGCGGCCGATAGCGAAGACGGACTTCCCGCTCCAGTCCATCGGAAGCCATGTATTCTTCTTTCTTCATCCCCAAATCTCCTCAAGGTCATTTTGTGCAATCCATGAATTCTATTTTGATATAAAATAGATTGCATTTTGGCCTTTTCAAGCCAAATGGGGCGATGAACGTCTTTTGGGACGACAATCGGGTCATGGGCGGCGCAGGAGACGGTCATTGTCCATACTCTTCCTCCCGTCAATGACACCCTTTGTTCAGCGGGCCATTCATCAGGTGCCGTCTTTGGTCAGACCCAGACAAGATTTGAGCCTACGTTTCAGAATGACCAAATAGACCAGAAACAGACGTATCTCTTTGGAGAGCGTCAACAGCGCATAGGTTGGCCAGCCGCACCAGTCATAATACCGATAATACAGCATCTGCCCGGCAAGCATGCTTTTCAGCAGAAGCAGATTCGGCCCTCCGCCACGTTTCATGCTTGCTCCGACAAGATGCCTGATCTGAACGCTGTCGTCGAAGAAAATCCGCTTTCCGATGGCCTCCATCCGCTTGGAGAGAATGCACTCCTCCCAATAAAGGAAGGTCCTCTCGTCGAACATTCCCACTTTGCAGAATGTCTCGGCCTCGACCATCATGAAGCAGCCGCTTAATGTCTTCACATTGTTGTCTTTGGGCTGACCGGAAGGAAATTGGAAGAAGCGGTTTGCGTAGCCCGCGCCGAAAAAAGGTTCACACAGATTATTGACGATGTAATAGGTGACAGGAATGTCGTCGTAGATGGGCCATTGGTGGTCGCCTTTCGCATCCAGAATGTCCGGACCGATGATGCCGATGTCGGGGCAGTCATGAAGTCTCTCCACAAGTCGTTCCAGCACAGGGCCTTTCAAAAAACGCACATCATCATTGCTGAAGAGAAGATACTTCGTGTCGGGAAAATGCTGAAGGATGTAGCGGGCTCCATAATTGTTGCCGCGAGCGTAACCCAGATTCTCCCGTGAGTGTAGAACAATGACGTTGCCCCATCCCGTTGGAGGAACGTCATTGACATCGGTGACCGACACACCAAGTATCTCCGCGAGACGTTCTGCCGAACAGCGTTCACTTCCCACATCTACGACAATGACATTGAGCGGCAAATGGCTGGGCAGCAAATCCAATTCCACATAGTCCTTTATGCGGTCGTACGATTTGTATGTCACAATGACAATGCCCAGTGCCATATCTTGTAATTCCATCGGTCTCTGCTCCTTGCTGCTGTAATGTGCAGACATATAGTAACTTATTTCATCTTATTTGCAAACCAACGTGATTGATTTTCAGAATGCCTTGGTTTCGGCGAATCAGTCCTATGACCAGCGGATTTGGACAAAATCATATTGCATTTATTGCAATGCCAATTGGCAATTCTGGCCATGTGGCGGCCATTTTGCCGCAGTGTCGAAAATTCGCCGCGTCGGACCGATTTTGACCCCTTTTTCGGGGGATGATGGCCATTGGAGCCCTTTGCGTGGCCTCTGTGGCACG
Organism: Lentisphaeria bacterium; assembly: GCA_016288215.1. Classification (GTDB taxonomy): domain Bacteria; phylum Verrucomicrobiota; class Lentisphaeria; order Oligosphaerales; family Oligosphaeraceae; genus Tb-RUG-64. The sequence goes on from JAEEYQ010000056.1 coordinate 35,071, forward strand.
GGACATGCTTTTAGGTATATTAATACCTAAAATAAACAAGGGCCCTTCCAGGGGCCTGTGGACGCGTTTTTGCGTTTTCCATATTGGGAAGAAAACGGGCCTTTTGAGGCATTCATATATTGCAAAAAATGCAAGTCCAATGGCCGGTCTATTGGGCTACAAGTCGTCCACGGAGAGAGAGACGGATTTTTTCGCCAGTTTGCGGCAGGCCAATTGGTGAACCACGTTCCATTGTCCGTCGGCGAAGGCGGTGGCGGGAATCCAATGGGCGGCGCCGTTGTTTGTGATGAGCAGGATCTCCTTTTTCGTGACGCGGCTGCCTGCGTCGCGGAAAAGCTGCCAGGGGAAGATCATGTCTGAGCCAAACTGTTCGCTGGCAATGCCTTCCGTGGAAAGCGCATAACGGAGTTCGGTGTTGAAGAAGGCTTGGGCGGAGCCCCGTCGGCCGTCAATCCAATGGCTCAGCCATCGGTGGAATGTGAAATAGACGCCGAAAAGCAGCTGGAGGGCGTAGATGGACCACAGCATGGAGCGGACGCTGGTGTTCTCCATGGCGAAGGAACGACAGAAGGCCCACGGCGCGACAATCAGCTGCGGAACGCCGATGACGAGACGCAAGAGGCGTTTCCACAAGGGGTTGGCGATGCGATAACGGCAGCGGACGAATGCCTTCCATGCCTCGCGGTCCATGAGATAGACAGCCGTGTAGACGGTGGAGGGCGGCGATGCGGGCCGTTCGTCAGAAATCGAAGAGCATCTGCGAAGGGTCGCAGTAGTTCTTGCTGCGGCGCTTTGTTCTGGCGAGTTTGGGCTTGTCATTTTCGAGCTCATCGTTTTCCAGGTTGGCCAGGACCTCGTTGGCGCGGCTGATGACGGCGGCGGGCAGGCCGGCCAGCTTGGCCACATGGATGCCGTAGCTTTTGTCCGCGCTGCCGGGGATGATCTTCCGCATGAAAGTGATTCGGTCTCCATCCTCCTTGACCAGCACGTTGTAGTTGCGGACCCCCGGCTTGGTGATGGCCAAGTCGGTCAACTCATGGTAGTGGGTGGCGAAGAGGGTGCGGGCTTTGACGGACGGCGTGTCGTGGAGGAATTCCGCCACGGCCCATGCCAGGCTGAGGCCGTCGAAGGTGCTGGTGCCGCGGCCGATTTCGTCCAAAATAATGAGACTGGAAGGGGTTGCGTGGTTGAGGATGTTGGCGGTCTCCACCATTTCCACCATGAAGGTGCTTTGGCCGCGGGAAATGTCGTCCGCCGCGCCGACGCGGGTGAAGATGCGGTCCACCAGTCCGATGGTGGCGGAGGAGGCGGGAATGAAGGAACCCATTTGGGCCATGAGAGTCAGCAGGGCCACCTGTCGGATGTAGGTGGATTTACCGGCCATGTTGGGGCCCGTGATGATGGCCAGCTGCTCGTGGCGGGCGTCCAACGTCACGTCGTTGGGGACGAAGGCCTCGTTGACCATGCGGGCGTCCAGAACCGGATGGCGTCCGTCCTTAATGATGAGCACGGGCTCCTCGCTGATTTCAGGGCGCACGTACTGATGTCGGTTGGCGACTTCCGCAAGAGAGCCCAGGCAGTCCAGCTCGGCCAGGGCCTGGGCGTTGCGCTGAATCTGGCCTGTGCGGGCGACGCAGCGGTCCCGCAGTTCCTGAAACAGCTCCAGCTCAAGGGCTTTGCTCTTTTCCTCCGACCCGAGAATCTTGTCCTCAATCTCCTTCAGCTCCGGCGTGATGAAACGCTCGCCGTTGGCCAGAGTCTGCTTTCGCGAATATTCGGAGGGCACCATCTCCAGATTGGCCTTGGACACTTCGATGTAATAGCCGAAGACGCGGTTGTAACCCACTTTCAGAGAACGGATTCCCGTGCGCTCCTGCTCAAGCCGCTGATAATTGGCGATCCAGTCCTTGCCGTCCGTGGAGGCCCGCCGCAGCTCGTCCAGCCCTGCATGGTAGTTTTCGCGGATAATGCCCCCCTCTTTGATGGTGATGGGGGGCTCGTCCACAATGGCTTTTCCTATAAGTTCCTCTAAATCAGGAAGTTCTGACAATTCCTCCCGCAGGGTGCGCAAGGCGTCCGCCTGAGCGCCGGCCAAAACGGCCCGCAAATCCGGAATCCGCTCCAGCCCACGGCGGAGCACCAAAAGGTCTCTCGCGTTGGCGCTGCCCAAATTCAGCCGGGCGATGACCCTTTCGATGTCCCGCACTTCGGTCAGCAGCTCTCGCAGTTCCGCCAGAAGCAGCGGTCCCCCTGCCAGTTCGCCGATGGCGTCCTGCCGTCGGCGGATGCCGTCCAGCTGCCGCAGGGGGCGGAGAATCCACTCCCGCAGGAGACGGGCTCCCATGGGCGTGAGGGTCTCGTCGAGAACGGACAGCAGGGTCGTGTCCTTGCTGTCGGCGAAGATGGGTTCCACCAGCTCCAGATTCCGTTGGGAGATGCGGTCCAGAAGCATGGCGTCGTCGGTCATGTAGGTTTTTAGGGCGGTCACGTGGGCGGCGTCCTGCCGAAGGTTGTTTCGCGCATAGGCGAGCAGGGCGCCAGCGGCCGCGATGCCCCATTTCATTCCGCGGCAGCCAAATCCGTCCAACGAGGCGACGCCAAAATGGCGCACGAGCAGGTCCTGCGCGATTTCGAAGTCAAAGTTCCAGTCCTCCACGGGCGTCCATGCGATGTGAGGGGGCATGTTGGGGTAGCCCTGCTCCTTCCAGCTTTCGTGGATGCTGGCGGGCAGGAGGCATTCGGAGGGCTTCAGGCGGTGCAGCTCGTTCTCCAGCGTGCCCGTGCCCGTGGTTTCCGTCAGCCGGAAGTCCCCCGTGCTCAAATCCAGCATGGCCAGGCCGCAGCGGTCCTTCGCGGGGGACAGCGCCACCAGAAAGTTGCTTTTTGTGGCGCTGAGGAGGTCATCCTCCATGACGGTCCCAGGCGTGATGATTTGCGTTATGTCCCTCTTGACCAAGCCTTTAGCCAATTTTGGATCTTCCAATTGCTCCGCGATGGCCACCTTGTAGCCGCTGTCCAGGATTTTGGAGATGTAGTTCTTGACGGCGCGATAGGGGATGCCGCACATGGGGACGCCGGCGCGGGCGGTGAGGACGATGTCCATGATGGGAGAGGCGAGCTTGGCGTCGTCAAAGAACAGTTCATAGAAATCGCCCATGCGGAAGAGCAGGATGGTGTCTGCCGGCAGTTCCCGTTTTGCCTGCATGTACTGTCGCATGGCTGGAGTCAGTTCAGTTGACGCGTTCATGAAATCCAATTCCCCAGGTGACTATTCGGAAGGAATCCACGGAAAACATTGAAAATGAAGGTCTTGCAAGCTGCCGCCGGCTTTGGGCGGGAGGTCAGGCCAGTTTCTCCATTTCCCGAAATTCCCTTTTTTCGGCGAGCAGCTGGTCATAGGAGCCGCTGGCGGTGATTTTCCCCTTCTCCATGAAAAACAGGGTGTCGCAGTTGCGGACGGTGCTGAGGCGGTGAGCGATGAGCAGCAGGGTGTGGGAGCCTTTCAATCCCTCAATTGCCTGAACCAGAGCATGCTCCGTTGTATTATCCAAGGCGGAGGTCGCTTCGTCGAACAGCAGCACATCCGGGCGGGGGTACAAGGCGCGGGCGATGCCAACCCGCTGGCGCTGGCCGCCGGACAGACGGACGCCGTCCTCCCCCAACACGGTGCGGTCCCCCTGCGGGAGCTCGCGGATGACCTCCTCCAACTGAGAGGCCCGATATGCCTCCTGCAGCGCCGCCTCGTCAATCTCCTCTTCGGGGACGCCCAAGGCCACGTTGGCGCGGAGGGTGTCGTCGATGAGCTGGATGTCTTGGGGGACGTAGCCGATATGGTGCCGCCATGCCGCCGAGTTCAGGGCCACGGAATCGCCGTCAACGCGAACTTGCCCGCCTTGAGGCGGCAGCATGCCCAAAAGCACATCCGCCAGCGTGGATTTGCCGCAGCCAGTCTGGCCGACAAAGGCGATGGACTGTCCTTTGCGGACGGTCAGGGACAGGTTGTCCAGCACGTCGGGGCCCTCCTCCTCATAGCGGAAGCGGATTTGGTCTAGCTCCAGACTGTGTTGGAAGGTGATGGGCCGCTCCGCTGGAGGGGCCGGTTGGCTGTCCAGGCTTCTCAAATCCGCGCAGATTCCCTCCATGACATTGAGGTTGTAATGGATGGAGGAGGCGGAGAGCATCATTTCCGTCAGACAGCCCTTCAGTCGCGCCAGACAGGCGGTGATGAGGGCCAAGGTGGGGACAATGACCTTCATGGGGCGCCCCATGAGAATCATGAGGCAAAGGGCGCCGAGCAGCACTGCAAGCGTGATGAGCTCCATGGTGGGCCAGAGGCTCCGCTGGAAGGTGTTGATCCAGCAGAGATCGTGGCAAAGTCGTTCCACCGCAAGGCGATAGCCACGGGCGAAAAAGTCCCTGCGCCCCAAAATTTGCGCCTCTTTGCAGACGGCCAGACCTTCCGTCAGGGACTTGAGGGCCTTCTGTCTGTGGATATGGGCGATGACTCCCAACTGGCGGAGACGGCGGTTCATCAGCCCCATGGCGCCGCCGGCGAAGACGGCAAGAACCGCCAACGTGGCCAACGCGACGCTAGGGTCATAGCTGGTCAGCAGCACGGCGATGGCCACAAGAACGGCGCTGTTGCGCAGCAGAGAAAGGAAGGGGGACAGCAGCTGGGTGATCAGACGCTCGCTTTCGTAGTTCGCCGTGTTGATGAGCTCCGTGGAGTTGCGGCGGAGGCGGAAGAGATAGGGAGCGCTCATGTAGGCGCGGCAGAGCCGGGTGGCCAGGGCGACCTGACGGTTTGCGAGAAGCCGCTCCTGCAGATACAGGCTCAGCAGCTGGTAGAGCGTGCGGACGGCGAAGACCGCCGCCAAAATCAGGCTGGCCCACAGGGTGAGACGGGAGGTGTCCTCCATATGCAGCCATGCCACCAATCGGTTCGCCATCTCCGGAACCGGCGCGTCTCCAGAGGCGATGGCCGCCGCCAGAATGCTGACGAACAGCGGCACCGCCCCCAGGCTGGCCAGCTCCAGAAGGGAACCGCCCACCATGAGTGTCACCAACACAACAAAACGCGCCAAATCCTGGCGCGTGAACAAATATCGTATGTTGGAGAAAAAGGAACGCATCAACCCCCCAACGCCCAATGCCATGCCATAGGGCGGCATCGGGCCATTGGACTACTTGCCGTGGCAATGGCATTCGCAGTCATGGTCACCGCAGTCATCGTCATCATCGTCGTCGCAGCCGCAGCAGCAGGCGGACTCCTCTTCGCTCAGCAGCAGAGGCTCAAGAGCGGTCTCCACGTCATTCAAGGTCCTGATTTCCGGCAGCCCCCCAAGGCCCTGCCAGACTTCCACATGTTCGCATTCCGCATCCGGCTCCAGGTCATACAGGGGCCCCACGGTCTCAATCTCGCAGAAGTCCTTGCAGGTGTAGCTCTCCACGTTGCAGCCGTTGTCCGGATAGTCAATGTCGTCGCCGTCATAGACCTCGAAATACTTGATGAGGGCGGTTCCGTTGTTGACGTAGCCGATCCAGCCGTCGTCGGCATTGAAGCCGATTTTGCAGGGGGCTTCGGCCTGGGCATCCTGCTTAAGTCCTAAGTAGTTGTCGCCGTATAGGATGCGTGGATCCGCGTAGGAGGAGTACGCCCAAAGGACCAGCTGGCGGTCAGGCGCATAGGGATATCCGTCCGGATCCCGCATCTGAGGAATGACCGCCATGCCCCCCGGCGCCATGACGGTGAGGGCCCACGGAGCCAGGGAAACCGTCCAGTGGCCGCAGTTTCTGAGCCGATGGGTCAGCCGGAACAGGCCATTGCCCAAGGGGTTGATGTGGATGCTCTTCTGGATGCCAGTCAACGCCTCCGGATCGTTCTCGAACAGGATGCCGCCCTCCTCCATCTCGTAGACATGGACGGGCACGTTGTCTGGAGCATAGCTGCGGGGGGCGGCTTCGGGGGAATGCCAAAGGCGATGGCCGCCGTAGAGCCGGAAGCCAGTGCCCACGCCCTTCATGTCCACTTGGGGCAGGACGCGGAAGATATTGTCGCTTCCGCCGACGAAGCCGCCGATGACCCGAGGTCCCACCTCGGTTGTGACGGCGATTCGGAAATCGCCACTGACCATCTCAATGCAGTTCTCATGTCCGGCTACGGCTATCTTCTTCATGGTTGATTTCCTTTCGAATCCAAACGGCGGCAGACAAACAGACGCCGCCGCCTTTGGGACAATGGCGGCGGTGACTTGGCGCCATGGCCTTGGGAATCATCCCAAAGCCATGGGAAGCAAGGAATTACAGGAATTCCCGATCCCGCTGAACGGCCGTCTTGATGGCGGCGGCGCATTCGGGAGTCAGCTTGTAGTTGAGCAGCGTGAAATTGGTGCTGAAGACACCCAGTTCCACCATGAGCTGCTTCTGTCCGGCCATCCAGCAGTGCAGGGACTTGCCGCCGAACACGTCGAACATGAAGTTGTTCAGGCGGTTCTGCAGCTCGGCGGCCTCGGCGGTCTTGCCGGCCTTGGCGGCGTCAAAGATCATTTTCGCCCACTTGGCGTTGAAGCAGCCACCGCCCAGAGTCATGCCGTTGTAGCCGGCCGCCGCGGCGTCGTTGATGGCGAACTCGTTGCCGCAGTAGACATAGAATTCCTTCTGGGTCTGGATTTCATCGCGGGCGGAGAGCAGGATGCGGGTGTCTTCCGGCTTGCAGGCGCTGTCCTTGATGGTGACCACCTTCGGCAGACGGGCGACCTTCGCCATGGTGTCTGCCAGAACCGCCACGGAGGAGGCGGCGCCGCGATGGTACAGTCCCACGGAAATCGGGCTGGCGTCAACGACCTTGGCGTACATGTCATAGAGATAGTCCTGATCGGGGTCGCAGGAGAAGAAGGGAGGAGCGATGACCACGGCGTCCACGCCCGTGTCCACCAGCATCTTCATGTTCTCGATCATGCGCTCCGCGGAATTGTCCGTGATCTGGATGGCGGTTCCGATGCGGCCCGCGTTGGCCTTCACCGTGGCCTTGGCCAGTTTGATGCGGCTGGCGTTGGAGAGCCAGGGACCCTCGCCGGAAGTCCCGCCAATGAAGACTCCGCGGACACCCATCTCATAGTGATGTTCCGACAGACGGGCGATGGAGGCCTCGTCCACGTCACCATTCGCCGTCATCGGGGTGGGGGCGGCGGACCAAATCGTGCTCATGTACTCTTTCTTCAGCATGTCATCATTCCTTCTCTAAATGTGTCATGGCAAGGGGAATCCTTGCACGGATAACGACATAATCAATTTAACCCCAATTCACCAATTGTCACATGGATAAATCGAATATTCTTGCGATTCCGGCGAATTTCTGTCAATGTCTCAGCGAAGGACGTTCTGTGGCTCTTCATGTCTCGTAGCCTCATCAGAGACAAAAGACGTGGGACATGGGACGCGAGTCGCGGAATTTTGAGAATTCAAGGTTAATTATGTTGATAAATCGTAATTACTATGCCGTTTTTAAGGATGAAAAAGGCAGCTTCACGGCCATTTGCGGCGCGGAGCTGCCTTTTTTGTGTAAGTTGTTGAATGGGAAGGACTTACCGAGTGCTGACGCCCTCCACGAGGCGGGTGTCAGACTCCTTTTCCAGCTTCTCGTAGAAGGTTGTCAGGACTTTGATCTGCTCCTGGCGCAGGAGATAGTTCTTCACATTGTCCTTCATCGTGGCGGTCTCCGCATTGTCCGGAACCACGAAGTCATCGTAGTAGACCAGCACATAGCCCATGTAGGTCTTCTGGGGGGCGACGATGGTCTTCTTCTCCGCCTTGGACAGCACATCATAGAGTTCGACGGCGTTCCTCACGGGCAGACCGGGGATGCCGTACATGCTGTTGATGCGATTGAAGGGCTCCACTTCCTTGAAGGTCAGCTCGCCGGCGGCCTTCGCCAGATCCGGGTTCTCCTTCAGGGCGGCGTTGATGCGATCCGCCGCCGCGATGGCCTCCGCCTTGGCGGCCTCTCCTGCCTTCACGTGCTTGTAGGTGTTCTTCAGCGTGCTGAGAATGACCGCGTCATCCGGCGTGGCCAGATAGGGCGGCTCGATGGACATCAGGCAGCCCACGTAGGCGGCCAGATTCCCCTCCACGCCGTCCGTGAAGGGATCGTCGGCCGTGGTGGAGAAGACGCGATTCGCCAGCGCGGCCTCCCGCGCCAGAACATTGGGTTCGCCGGACTGGCCCACATTCTCCTCCAGCTGGACAGTGGCCTTCGGGAACTCCTTCGCCATGGTGTCGAAGACGGCGGCGGCCTCGGGGGCCTCTCCATTGTCCTTCGCCTTGTCGAAGGTGCGGACCAATGCGTCGCTCAGCTCCTGGGCGGCCTCCTGGGCAAGGCGTTTGGCGGCTTCCATCTTCAGCTCCTCCACCAATTCCTCCTTCACCTCGTCCAACGTGCGGGCGGGAACCTTCTCGGCGACCTTGACGATGGCATAGCCATTGGCGGTCTCAATGACGCCGCTGGTCTGATCGACCTCCATGGTGGCAATGGCCGTCCGAATGGCGGAGTCAAAATCCTTCACGTTCTTCAGGAGGGTGTCTCCCTGACGGTCCTTGGTGTCCTCGTCCTCCGAATACTCCTGAACGATCTCCTCGAACTCCGTGCCCTCCTGCAATTTGGCCAATGCCTCCTCCGCGCGCGCCTTCTTGGCGGCCTTCGCGGCATCGTCCATGGTCGCATCGGTCTTCAGCAGAATCATGGAGAGGCGAGCCTCCACCTTCTGGTATTTGTCGCTGCGGGCCTCATAGCCGGCGGCAATCTCCTCGTCCGTCAGCTTGACCTGTTCCAGATAATCCTCCGGCCGGAAGATGGCCGCCTTGTAGGAACGCTGTTCGGCGTGGAAGAAGGGACGGACCTGGCTGCTGAGCATGTCCTGATAATCGCGGGCCTTGCTTTCCTTCTGTTCATCGCTGAGGGTCTCGTCTTTGGCCAGCTCCTGCTGATAGGCAGGCAGAAGATCCCACACGGACTTGCAGCCCGCCACTTTGTCCTTAAAGGGGGCGATGGTCTCGTTGTAATACTTTAACGCATTCTCTTCCAACAACTTATCAACAATCAGCGTGCGGACTTCCGGCGTAATCTCCTGCGGCAGCTCACCCTCCTTGATGGCCTTCAGCCAGGCGACGCGATAGGCGGCGGCATCCCGCACGGCGGGGGTGACCTGTCCCACTTTGTCCAGTTTGCGGATGGCGTCGGCCAATGCCACATGGGAATTGCCCTCCAAGCCGGGAATCACGGTTCCGGTTCCGAAGAAATCGCAGTCCGTCACGGTGATGACGCCTGTGGCGGTCGCCTGAGCGGTGAACGCCGCCAGTCGGCCGGCCGCCTCCCCTTCGGGAATTTCAGCGGCGGCTTTGGCCAAATCCGCGGCGACCTTCTCGGCTGCCCGTCCCACCTTGCGCGCGCGAACCGCCGTGGTCACCCGCTCCTTGACCTCCTCAAAGGTCTTGCCTTTGTAGATGGTCTCCTTCATCGCCTCGTACTGACGGGTCAGCTCCTCCTCCGTGGGGGCAATGCTCGGGTCCCCTGCCAGTTTCTCCACCAGCTTCGCCTCGTCGACGGAGGCGACCACCACGGCCCGCTGCCGCTCCAGCTTGAGCTCGCTGCGGCGGTCTTTGAAGAAGGCCTCAATTTCCTCATCGCTGGCCTGGCCGGCGGTGGCGGTCTTTTCGGGAATTTCCGCAGAGCGGACGGTGTAGTTGCCCACCCAGGCGTCCACGTCTTTGTCATCCACGGTCACGTCTTTGGTCTCTTCCTTCTCCAGGCGCTCCACAATGAGATTTTCGCGGACGATCTGGTCGAAGTCCTGGCCTGTCAGCCCCAAACTGACCAGATAGTTCTCCTTGAAATTGGTGAATGCGGTTTTGGAGAAGACGCCGTTTTCGTCTTTGAAGAAGGGCATGTCGTGAATGGCGGCAACCACTTCGGCGTCCGACACATTGTCCAGCCCCCGAGCCTTTGCCTCATGGAGGGCGCGCATGATGCGGAGGGATTCGCCCAGCTGGGCCTCATGGCCGCCACGCTGGCTCAAGGACTGGCCCGTGCGGAGCATGAACGCCAGTTCCGTGCATGCCATGCGATGGGTCATCTCCTTGACCTTCAGTTTCTTGCCATACATGGTGCCGAGGCTGCTCAGGCCTCGGCGTCCACCGCCACCCAGACTGCCAGGCGTCACGAAAATGACGAAGATGAAACTGATGATCACGCCAAGCACGATGTAGGTGACTCGGCCATGCTTTTCAAAATAGCGGTTAAAACCCGAAATGATCATTGTCTTTCCTTCTCAATGGTTTACGTCGATGCCTTATGTTCCAGTGTTCTATTCACTCCTTCAGCCCTGCGTCGGCATGTCGGCCTTCAGGGCGGCAATGGCGGCGGCGGCCCCGTTCGCGGCATGGAAGACGCTGCTTCCCGCCACGAGCACGTTGGCGCCGGCGGCCAGGACCTCTCCTGCCGTCCCCACGGCCACGCCACCGTCCACTTCCACATGGACGGACAGCCCCAGCCGGTCAATCCGCTCCCTCAACGCGCGGACTTTTGGCACTTGCCCACGCATGAAGGACTGGCCGCCGAAGCCCGGCTCCACGGTCATCACCAATACCATCTCCACCTCCTCCAAATAGGGGTAGAGGCTGCAGACGGGCGTGCCCGGCCGCAGGGTGATGCCTGCGGAGCAGCCCGCCTCATGGATGCGGGCGATCATCCCGTGGATGTCGCCTTCGCTCTCCACATGCAGCGTGATGTGGTCCGCTCCCGCCTTGACGAAGGGGTCGATGTAGCGGCCCGGCTGGCTCAGCATCAGATGCACGTCCAACGGCAACGCCGTCACGGGCCGGATGGCCTGCACGATGCCTGGTCCCATGGACAGGTTCGGCACAAAGTGGCCATCCATGATGTCCACATGCACCAGGCCGGCGCCTCCCGCCTCCACGGCGCGGATCTCGTCTCCAAGCCGCGCGAAATCGGCGGCGAGAATGGAGGGCGCAATCCAGACTGCCTTGTGGGAAAGGCCGCCCAATGGCTTTCTGACTGTTGCTGACTGACTCATCTTACACTCCGCTTCCCCCATGGCTTCATGGCAGAAACCATGGCAAATGCAAAAAAAGCGGACACAGCAAGAAACTGCGTCCGCTTCAAGAACCTTCACAACTGGTCCACTCCCGTGGAGCGGAACCCTATTTTGAACCTGTCAGGCCGACGACGGCGCGTGACACCGCCCTCATCCCACTCAGAATCAGGCCTTTACAACCTTGTTGGAGCGGATGCACTGCGTGCAGACAGTCATCGTCACGTGACGGCCATCAACCACCGCATGAACTGTCTGCAGGTTCGGGCTGAATGTCCGCTTCGTGTTCTTCACCACGTGCATACCAATTCCGCCCTTCTTCTTGGCCAGACCACGACGGGTGATGTGCCCGCCAACCACTTTATGCTTGCCGCAAATGTCACAGACTCTGCTCATAATTCCACTCCAGAAGATCAGAACTGAAAAGATGTGCCTCGCCAGCTCGCCGCAATCGCTTGCCGCCAACCGCCGTAAGGCTGAATTCGCCATAATGCATCCCGATGGAACCATGGTAGGGCGGCCGGGACTCGAACCCGGGACCCCCTCATTAAAAGTGAGGTGCTGACTACCGACTGAGCTACCGCCCCACGTATCCCAAGGATGCCTGCCCCTTCTTTCAAAAGGACAGGCTTATACTATAACCCGGTTTCCAGTCCTTGCAAATCAACCACTTGAAATTTGTCGTTTTTGCATAACGTTTTCAAGCGGGTCCGCTGAAATCTCCGCGAAAGCCACCGCTGTCGCCTTGTGAGTTTTCTGTGTCGTTGTCAGGCGACTGACGATTCGGAGTTTTGGTCATTGGCCTTTTCAGAATTATATTAGAGCCTTTATGGATTGCTCTTATTCATGATCAAGAGGAAAAACCATGGGAACATTCAAGACAGTTGAAGAGGCAAGGGCCTATTTCAAGAACGATGGATTCGCTTCCACAAACGGCATCGTGTTGGAGGAACTGGACGATGAGCACGCGCTGACCCGTGTTGTCCTGACTGCGAACCACCGCAACGCAATGGGCGGTGTGATGGGCGGCGCGATATTCACGCTGGCGGATTTCGCTTTCGCCGCGCTCTCCAACCAGCTGCACCAAGGCACAGTCGCCCAGCAGATCAGCATCAACTATCTCGCCGCTCCAAAGGGGAATTGCCTGATGGCCAAGGCCGTCTGCCGAAAGAACGGCCGAAGCTCCTGTGTCATCAATGTGGATGTGACGGACGAATTGAGACGGGATATCGCGCAGTTCGTCGGAACGGGCTTCAAATTATAGAACGGCGGAAGTTTGTAGAACGATAAAAGCCGCATTCCGCCCTTGCGCCTCCCCAAAAGCCTATTCTGCGCTTTTTATATATAATAGGAATAATAGGGGTCTTTTGTCGCTTCTGCAAGCCAAAAGCGCCTTTTGTGAAAAGGGAGGCAGACGTCAGCGTCATCGGTGTCTTTCCATGTGTTTTGTGGACTCTTTTTTGAAAAGTTGCAGAAAATGAAATAAAATGCAAGAAAGGCCAAGGCTCAAAAAAGGCCTGTTTTCGGGCCATCTGCAAGGGAAGGTATTAATATACAGGGTTGCCCCTGAAACGCGAAGAAGGGCATCGTGGGGCCGCGTATGGGCCTTGCCCCAAAAAACGGGAGCCATTTTTCCTATCTTCTGGACGCGTTTTTCATCTTCCCCTCCAGTTTTCGGCGAATTGTCAAGTTTCATGCATTGCATTCAATAATATGTGTTTCATTTCAAAATCTGTTGCGCAAAGAACTGCGTCAGGCCATGGTTGCCATATGGCCGTGTGAGAGAAATGGGCCTCAATGGAATGATTTCGCCGCGTCCGCCTCTCCCAATCCCGTGATAGTCCACTCCATTGTGGGGAAATTTCTAATTTTGAACAAGTTGGTGGATTGAGCATTTGGATTTGGGCATTATAGTAAAAGTTCGCCCCGCTTCTGGGCAGACTCCCGTTGGCGGCGGCGGTTCAACCCATGTCCGCGCAAAGATAGTCCACCTTGAATTGCAACACAAGATGACGACGTTCCACATCAAAACCTATGGCTGCCAGATGAACGAAAGGGACTCCGAGACCCTCGCCTGCCTGCTTTCCGAATGCGGCTACCAGCAAGTGGAAGACGAAAATCTGGCGGACATCATCATCTTCAACACCTGCAGCGTGCGGGATCAGGCCGAGAGGAAGGCCCTTGGCAAGGCGGGGATCCTGTGCCGTCTGAAGCGAGAGAAACCGTCATTGGTCATCGGCATCATGGGGTGCATGGCCCAAAATCATGGTGATGAGCTACTTCGGCAGCTTCCCCATCTGGATTTCGTCGCCGGCACCGACTGTCTGCCGCACATTCCCGACATGGTGGAGCGGGTTCTGGAGACCCGTTGCCGCATGGCGGACATCCATCGGGAGGCCGGCTTCCCCGCGGGCCTGGACCGCCATGAGGAGGGCCGCGTCTGCGCCATGGTGTCCATCATGCATGGCTGCGACCAGTTCTGCACCTACTGCATTGTGCCGCACACGCGGGGACGGGAGAAGAGCCGGCCGCAGGGGGCGATTGTGGAGGAGGTGCGCCGTTTGGCGGACGGTGGCACACGGGAGATTCTGCTGTTGGGGCAGAACATCACTGCCTATCAGGTGTCGGAGGCGCGAAGCCGAGGAGACTATGACCCCCGCCACTCCGCCTTCGCGGACCTGCTTTGCGCTCTTCAGGAGGTTTCGGGACTGGAGCGAATCCGCTTCACCTCGCCTCATGTCCGCTACATGAACGACCATTTTGTGGAGACCGTCTGCGCACTTCCCAAAGTCTGCAAATGCTTCCACATTCCTGTGCAGTCCGGCTCGGACCGCATTTTGAAATTGATGCATCGCGGCTACACGGCCGCCGAATACATGGACCGCATCCAGGCCATCCGCAGCCGACTGCCGGAAGTTTCCTTCACCACGGATGTCATTGTGGGCTTTCCCACGGAGACAGAGGAGGATTTCCTTCAGACTCGGCGTCTTTTCCGCGACGTGGGCTTTGACATGGGCTACATCTTCCGCTATTCACAACGGGAGGGAACCCTTGCCTCCCGCACCATGCCCGACGATGTGCCGGAGGACGTGAAGCATGAGCGCAACCAAATCCTGCTGACAGATCTGGAGGCCCACGCCGCCCTCCGCAACCAGACGTTCAAGGGACGGGATTTGGATGTGCTTGTGGAGGGCGTCAGCAAGCGGAATCCAGAGCGGTGGACCGGCCGCACGGACCTGAACCGAGTCTGCAATTTCCTTCCCGTGGACGGCATCCGGCCGGGGACCATGGCCCGCGTCCACATCACCCGCACCACAGCCAATTCACTTTTTGGTGAAATCCGTCAAGACTGACATGTCCAAACTTTCCTCACATCTTCTTGAGCTGCGGAATCTCTCCGCCATCATCCTGCACGCCGCGTCGCTGGAGGACTATCGGCGCCTTGCCGCCATGTCGACCGCCCCCTTCCCAAATCTGCGGCAAAGCACTGCCGCCCAATGGGATGAAGTCCTCAGCCTAGGCCAGAAGCAAGGTGTCCTGCAACACGACAGCGCCGTCATCATCAACACGGACAAGGAATGCGAGGAGCTGGCGCGGAAGACGTTGATGGGCGAAAAGGGCGGGAGCCTGGCTTCCGCTGTGTCCAAGGCGCTGCCGTCCCTTCCCAACGTGGGCGCCTCCAGCCTGGAACGGGCCTTGCGGGATATCCGCAACAGCTTCTACAGCGGGGACGTGCCCTTGTTCAAGCGGATGGTGAACCACTTCAACCTGCATTTCGCAGAGCATTATCCGGACACCTTCATCCTCCAGTTCATGATGCCTCAGCTGGATGCCCCCTGGCTGGCGGAGGCGGGGCCCTCTCGGCTGGCCATTTGTGCATGGCAGCTGTTCCCGCAGGCCATTCTGCTCCTTCAGCCCGCCGAGACGCTGCTCAACGCCCTCACCCCCATGCTCCGCGTCCTGCCGCCCGCCTCCCTTTTCCCCATCATTGACTACCTGATTCTACGCGGCAAGCTCAAACAAGCGGAAGCCCTTCTCGCCCAGACAGATAACGATGCAAAACAGCTTCGAAAGGCCTGGCTCCTCTTCCTTAAGGGAAAGGACAACGAGGCCATGACCACCTTCATCGACGCCCTATATTCCATCCGCCATGACACCTTCTCCGACTTCTATTTCCAAACGGTGGGCGGCCTGTTCCTCGTGCTGGCCCAAATCAAGGAGAACACGGAGGCATCGTTGACGGCGGCGGAGGCCAATGCCATCTCCGGCAATCACATCGCCGCCTTCCGCCATGCCTATCTTGCGCTGTACCGCTACATAGAGCAGCGACTGAATCACACGCTCCAGCGGCCCATGAATCCAGGGACACGGGAACATTCGCCCCTCTGCCGTTTCTTCGAGCTATTTCCTCAGTATTGGTGCCCCGGAGAGAATCCCGCCGAACTGCGGCAGCGTGCCCTTGAGCTGAAGGCTCAGGCGGAGGAGGGGGGCTACAGCTGGATCGCCGACCAATGCGGAGCGCTGGCTCAGCGGCTGGACGCCAACTGGACCGGCGACATCACTGGAGCGGGACAGCCGCTGGTGCTGGCGGACTGCGTGCGCGTGGAGCCGCCGTGGCGCCGCACGTTGGGCCAGCTCAACGAATTTCTGTCCGAGCCGGTTCAGAACACGGGCTGCCGTCTGGCTTGGTTCCTCAGCCATCAGAGCCAAGGTTCAGGCGCCATCACCCTCAAACCGCTGGAGCAGCGGCAGACCAAGACCGGCCGCTGGGGAAAGGGCCGCGTCTTCCCGCTGATGAAGGCGGGCGCCACCGAAAGCTGGCCCCCTTATCTGACGCCGCAGGACATCTGGGTCTGCTCGCTGCTCTACCGCCATGCAAGAGCCAAGGGCCAGGTGGTCGACGACACGCTGATCCAGACTTTCACCGACAACGAGGCCCTGGGGGGACTGGTGAACCATCCTCTCGTCTTCTGGGACAAGGAGCCCGCCCCCCGCATCCGCTGCGAAAACCAGGTCCCCTACCTGACCCTCACGGTGCAGGAGGGTTGTTATTGCCTCGCCATGACCCCCGAATGCCCTGTTCAGGGAAACATCACTCCCATGAAGGCCGATGACACCCTGCTCAAGCTGTTTGTCTTTGATGACCGCTGCAAACGACTGGCCTCCCTTCTCAACGGAAATCTGATCTTCCCGCAGGAGGCCATGCCGACCATGCAGCCCTGTCTGGCCAGTCTGTGCACAAGCTTCTCCCTGCTGGCGGACACGCCGCTGGACTTCCTGCAGATTCCGGCCATCCATGCCAATGAGAAGCCCATCTTCCGCCTGACCCCCACCGAGCAGGGTCTTCAAGTGGAGTTGGCCTTCCAGCCCTTCCCTGGCTTCCAGACCCTGTTTCAGCCGGGCAGCGGTCCCTGTGAATGGATTAGACACGATGGACGGGACGGAGCCAGGCGCCACATCCGAGACATTGACAGAGAGCTGGCCATCGCCGAAGAGCTGGTGGAAATCTGCACCATGCTGCCCTCAAGCGAAAACCGCGTCTGGAACTGGAAGCTTTCCACCCCCGCCGCCGCCTACGACTTCGTCCTGCAGCTGCAGGAACTGGGCGACCGCTGTTTCGTCCAATGGCCGGAAGGGGGCAAGATCAAGGTTTCCAACCCATTGACATTGCATGATTTAAGCATACGCACCCAACGTCAGAACGACTGGTTCTCCATTAGCGGAGACGTGACGGTCAACGAAGACCTGACTTTGACTCTTTCGGAACTGCTTCGAGCCATGAAGAAAAGCCGAGGCAACTACATCCTGCTCAACGATGGGCAGGTCATCTCTTTGGCGGAATCTTTCCGCAAACGACTGCAGAATCTGGAAATGCTGGGGGAGATGGAAGGAGACACCCTGCGTCTGCCCCAATTTGCCCTCTTCGCCGCCGAACCCGTCATGGATGGCATCCGAAACCTCTCGCGCACAGGAGATTGGGAGGAGCAGCTCAAGCGCATCCACAACGCCATGGAACTGGATCCCAAGGTGCCCTCGGGCTTCACCGCCACCTTGCGAGCCTACCAGATGGAAGGTTTCCTCTGGCTGAATCGGCTGGATGCCATGGGGGCCGGCGCCTGTCTGGCTGACGACATGGGACTCGGCAAGACCGTCCAGACCATTGCCTTCCTGCTGGCCAAGGCGTCGGAAGGCCCTGCATTGGTCATCGCGCCCACCTCCGTCTGCCACAACTGGAAGCTGGAGCTGCAGCATTTTGCGCCGTCCCTCCAGGCTCTGCTGTTCGGGGAAGGAAATCGGAAGCAGCAGCTGGACACCATTGGCCCCGGACAGGTGATGATCAGCAGCTATGGCCTGCTGCAGAGCGAGATACGGGCGTTCCAAAAGGTCCATTGGCGCATCGCGGTTCTCGATGAGGCTCAGGCCATCAAAAACTATCAGGCTAAACGCTCCCAAGCCGCGTTAAGCATCAATGCGGATTTCCATATGGTGACGACCGGTACCCCCGTGGAGAACAACCTGAACGAGCTGTGGGTCATTTTCCACTTTATCAACCCCGGCCTGCTGGGCACGCGGGAGGACTTCCAGCACCGTTTCGTCATTCCCATTGAGCGGAACAACGACAAAGCCGCCACGGAACGGCTCAATTCCCTGCTGCGCCCCTTCCTGCTGCGGCGCTCCAAGGAGCAGGTTCTCACCGAACTGCCTCCCAAGACGGAAATCTCTCTCTTCGTGGAACTTTCCGATGAGGAGCGGGCCTTCTACGAGGCGCTGCGGCGAAATCTGGTGGAGGAGCTCCACGGAACCGAGGGAAACCAGCTGCAGGACGTGACCCAAATGCGTTTCAAAGTGCTCACGGCCATCACCAAACTGCGCATGTGCGCCTGCAACCCCTGCCTTGTCAAGGAGGACTCCAAAATCCACAGCACCAAGCTGGCCATGTTCGAACATCTATTGGACGAGTTGCTTAAGAGCGGCCATAAGTCATTGGTATTCAGTCAGTTTGTGAGACACCTCAACCTGATTCGACAGATGCTGGATTCTCGCGGCATCCCCTATCAGTATTTGGACGGCAACACGTCGCCCAAGGACCGGCTCACCGCCGTGGAGTCTTTTCAGAAGGGGCAGGGGAGCATTTTCCTCATCAGTCTGCGCGCCGGCGGATTGGGGCTGAACCTGACGGAGGCGGACTACGTCATCCATTTGGATCCGTGGTGGAACCCCGCCGTGGAGGATCAGGCTTCCGACCGCGCCCACCGCCTGGGCCAGACCAAGCCGGTCACCATCTATCGTCTCATCGCAAAGGACACCATCGAGGCGAAGATTCTGAACCTGCATCAGGCAAAGCGAAATCTGGCTGACCAGTTGCTGGCCGGAAGCGACGCGCCCAGTTCCTTGAGTCCCGAAGAACTCATTCGCCTGCTGACAGAGCCATAAGAGATGTGGCCCACATGACTTTTGTGCAATTATTGCAATATAATGAATTGCAATAACTGAAAGTTTTCATTAGGTCAAAAAAGTGGAAAAATAGGCCAAAACCGCATTAGGAAGGATGAAAAACGGCCTCTGTTTTTGGGGACTTTGCCCGTTAAGGCCCCTAGAAGGCCCTCTGCGGACATTTTAGGGTCAACCCTGTATATTAATACCTCCCCTTGCATAAGGCCCAAAATAGGGCCACTTTTTGACATTGGAAATTATTGCGTTATATTTCATTTTATGCAATGAGACTTTTAGCGGGGCATGTTCGGCGTCTGTGACCTTGCAGGCCCTGTTCCGCTGGAGGTTTCGCGTTATTGCATTATAGTATCATTGGCGTTAGACTATTGGCCGACAACGCCAAGGAGGCACGACATGGAAGAGAAGCCCGCGATAAAACAGCTCACCACAGGAACAAACGACTTTCCCAAGCTCATTCTCGAGGGGGAGGGAAAGTACGTGGACAAGACGGCGCTGCTCTACGAGCTGGCCATGCCCAAGACGGACGCGCAGTATTTCATCTCGCGGCCTCGGCGCTTTGGCAAGTCATTGATGCTCAGCACGTTGCAGGCGATGTTCGAGGGGCGGAGAGAGCTCTTCCGCGGACTTGCCATCGACCGACTGCCGTGGGAGTGCTGGGACGAGAAGAGACACTATCCCGTCTACAGCTTCACCATGTCCAGCGCCAACGGCACGACCTTCGACGGCTTTGAGTCCGCATTGAAACGCCTGGTCAAGACACTCTGCGGCAAAGTCGGACATCGCTATGACGACGACCTGGAGGCCGCGTCGAATTTCGAGGAGTTCATCAAGGCCGCTGCGGAGAAGTCGCCCACCGGCCAGATCGTGGTGCTCATCGACGAGTACGACGAGCCGGTGGCCAAGTTCCTGGACGACCTCCCCACGCTCCACCGCGTGCGCTCCGTCCTCCACGACTTCTACGAGAAGCTCAAGAGCAACTCC
>JAEEYQ010000057.1 GCA_016288215.1 Lentisphaeria bacterium
ATTTCCTCCTCTTCGCCGCCATGACAGGGGCCAACCCGCAGCCGGAAGTCCCCTCCCTTCTTGGCGACGCGGACGCCGTCATCGAGACGCCGACGAACGTCTATGTCCTTGAGTTCAAGTACAAACGAAGCGCCAGAACCGCCATCAGGCAGATCCGCGACCGCGGCTACGCGGACAGATGGGCCGCCGGCCCCCGCCCCGTGACCCTCGTCGGAATCAACTTCAACCCGAAGAAGCGCAACATCGATTTACCGATCATCGAGCCGCTGTGACGATTCAGAAGGAGTCCACGGAGCACGTCAAATAATCCAAATGGAGAACAGCGCGCTTGGAAAAAGCGGAACAGACTCAACATCGAGGCAAACATGTGCAACATTGCAGGCTACACAGGCTTCCGTCAGGCGGCTCCCCTTCTCATTGACATGCTGAAACGGGAAGAGGGCTTCTGGGGCGGCCATTACACAGGAATCGCCACCATCGATCAAGGCAACCTCTATTGCGCCAAAGTCGTCGGAGACGTGGATACCCTTCTGCGCCAGACAGATGCGATGAACTTTCCAGGGACCGTCGGCTTCATTCACTCCCGCCCCGCATCCGGCGGTGACCGCGAATGGGCCTATCCTTTTGTCAGCGAAGACCACCAGCTCGCCTTTGTGGAAAACGGTGACATAGGCCAATTCGAGGGAAGCCCAAACTTCGCTGCCCTCGCCATGGAGCTGATGGCCCGCGGCCATCGGCTGAACTCCGCCACGAAAACGCCAGTAACCGGCTATCCACAGCTGGAGGACGGTTCCTCCTTCCACTATTCGGAAGTCCAATGTCTTCTTCTGGAAGAGATTCTGCAGGAAGGATTTAGCCCACTTGAGGCCATGGAGACCCTGCTTTGCCGCTACCCTTGCGATGACGTCTGCGTCGCCCTCCACAGCCGCCATCCCGACCGCCTGTTCATCGGACGTGTCACCCAGCCCATGATGTTGGCGCGAGGGGTGGGCGAAGCGTTCATCGCCACCACCTCGTTGGCCTTTCCGCCCTCATGCGCCCCGTTTGGAATCGACTTGCTGCCGGCAAACGCCTGCATGGAACTCGCCCCGAAAACTCTGCTAATGCGCAACGGCATCCGGCCGGATCTGCCAGTGGCCCCTGTGACGCCATCCCTCCTGCAGAAGGCCATCCACACGGCATGGACTCTGCTGGAGACCGCATCGGCCCCCGTGCCCTTCAGCACCTTTGCGAAGGCCTGTGGGACCTGCTTCCCCAAAGGTTCCCTGCCCCAAATGCCTCTTCTGGGCTATCTGACTCTGGAAGCCCTGCTCGGCGACGGCAAAGTCCGCCTGCTTCATGAACGCAAGGACGGCATGGAACCAGGACTGACCGCCCCCGTCACCCTTATCCAGCCCATCTGACCCTTTGCACCTTCTATATACTGCATTCAAAATACCATCATAAATGCAATTTTGCATTCATTCCATTCTCCGGAGGATACCATGACCAAACATCTCTTCTTTGATGACCAGCGGCTTTACATTCGTCAGGGACTGACCCGCGAATACGGCGTTCCCGAAACGGTTGGAACGTTCGTGGATCCCCATCTCACCTCCCCCTACGGCTGGTCCGCCACTGCCTCCGACGGCAAGGTGCATCTGCTGTACAACGGCATGATGCCAGACGGTGATGGCCGCATCGTCCATGGCTTCGGCGCCGCCATCAGCGACGACGGTATTTCCTTCCAGACACGCGACACGGCAGCGGAAAGTGGCTTCGATAACCCCCTCATTCCCAACCAGATCCTGCCGCCCTCCCCCACGTTCTCCGAAATCGCCGCCATGGTGAAAGACCCCTTCGCCCCGCCCGCCGAACGCTACAAAATCCTGTACGCGGACGTTTTAGGACCGACGCCCGAATGGCGCATCCAAGATGACGTCTATGTCTCCCCCGACCTCATCCGTTGGCACAAGCTGCCCAACAGCTGTTGGAACCCGTACGGAACGGAACCCATCACCGGCGCCTTCTACAACCCCGTCTCCGAAAAATTCACCATCCTCTCCCGCCCCGGCTGGGGACAACGGCGGGTCGGCGTCACCGAAACCATAAACTGGCATGACTTCTCGCCGCTGGAACTGAGCATGCAATGCGACTCTTTAGATGAGCCGCTGGCGGAAATCTACGGCATGCCCGCCATGGAATACGACGGCTGGTTCGTCGGCTTCCCCCTCATCTACCATGGCTTCCCGCAGGAGATGCGCACCAAATACAGCTCCGGCAAGATGCATGCCCAATTGGCCTATTCGCTGAACGGCCACTACTGGCAACGCTCCCTCCGCACTCCCTTCATCAACAGCGACACCGTGGGAGACGGCTCATGGGCGATGACCTCCCCCTCCTCCATGCTCCGCAGAGCGGACGGCTCCGTGCTTATCTACGTCAACGCCTGTCGTTTGGAACATGGCACGGCCCCCGAAAAGATGTTGGGGAATGCCGCCGTCAAGATTCTGCGTCTGCGGAAGGACGGCTTCATCCGCCTGGCCGCCCACGGCAAAGAGGAAGGCATCATCGCCTTGCGGGACAGCTATTTAGAGAACGGCTCTCTGTCCATCAACATTCTGGCCGACCACGCCACCTGCGCCATCTACAAATTCGGAACCTGCGGCACGGAGACCTGGCTCTCCCACGACGACTGCATCCCCTTCTCCGGAGACGCCACCAACTGGACGCCCCAATGGCGGAACGGCTCGGTCGAAGCGCTGAAGGGAAAACTGGTCAACATCGAAGTCCGTCTGCGGGACGGTGCTATCTATTCCATCGCCTACGACGGGCTCCCTCTCATGAACCATGAGGCGGACATCATCAACAATTACGGTCGTATTCCCCTCCTCCGCAAGGGCTTCTGAATTCGGCACAAAAAAAGAGGCAGAGGCCGGGAAAGGAACAAATCGGCATGCCCCTATATAGATCATCTCAAATACAGCAGATGAATCTTGAAAGCCATTAAATTGAGGATGTAAATAAAATATGATTATACTGATGATTGGATTGTTATTTGCTATGCAACTGAATATCCATGGAGGCATCTTCGAGGACTTTCAAGGAAGATCCATCGAATCAAGTTTTGAATGGAATGACAAAACCGCTCCCTTTACTAAGATTCAAGAACAGAATTGTGGAAACTATCGAGTGTATCTGGAAACAAGCAACTTGACGAATGAATTCATCTGGTTTTGCCACCGCCTAAAGGCCGTTAATCTAAATGACCACAGCGAACATACGCTGTGGGAGACACGATTTAGTGTTTCTGGCGTTTATTTGCATCTGTTTGCTTGCTTTAGCTATGATGAAGACACAAACACCCTCACACTTTACACCCTTCGTTCAGCTGCAAACACCCTATGTCCCATCATCTACACCTGGCATGGACTTCAATTCAAGGATAAGGTCTGCCATACATCCATGCCACTCCGGACTATGCATTGCGAGGATATGCATGTAATTTGCAATGAACATTATGTGTATTATGTAATGATGAAACAGACAGAGAGGAATAAGAGAGAAATTAAGTACCTTCTTAAATTTGACCCAAAGCTTCCGAATGTCTTTCTCGTCCCATGTTCCACGATGCTTTCAGTCATCTTTCCATATTTGCCAGAAGAACTTATAACTTTATGCGAACAAAATCCTAAATCTATAGACATAAGAAGTAAAAGACTGAAGTCTGTATCCATTGGAGGCAAGCAACAAAAAGACATTCATGCTAGATTCAGTCTTTTCGTTACTCCACGCGGCCAGCCTTCTCTGTTTATGAACGAATATATGTCTGGTGATGCCTATGCTCTCTATCGTTGCCTCCTCTCCTTAATAGAATTGAATCTACTTGAACAAGAGGAATTAGCAAGACCCTCACAAGAACAGTTACAGCATTTTTGCCAGCAGCTTGAAATAAGTGTCAGCAAAACTCCCGAATTGGCAGAGGCAGTCAATCAAGAGATTCAGCA
Source organism: Lentisphaeria bacterium (assembly GCA_016288215.1). Lineage (GTDB taxonomy): Bacteria > Verrucomicrobiota > Lentisphaeria > Oligosphaerales > Oligosphaeraceae > Tb-RUG-64. The sequence goes on from JAEEYQ010000057.1 coordinate 3,987, forward strand.
TTTGAGAGAGATTAAGAGTTTCTCAATGTTTTATGCTTATAACGAGCTATTTAAATGCAAATACGAGGCTTTTTCCACACAATATCAAGAACTGCTTTCCCATAATCCCTCACCTAAAGAATTCTATGAAAGAAATCTTTGGGCTTTCGTCCGTGAAGAACCTTATGAGAAGCAAGTTCATTATCCATATAGTGAAGAGAACGATTTAAGAACATCTTTGAAACCCTTTCTTCAATCTGAGCTTATCCGTTTGAGGGAAATCGGTCTAGATAATTTGGTTGAGGGCAAAGTAATGGTGGATGTGAAGTTCATGACAAAACAAGAAGCGACAAGTGAAAGATGGTCAGCATATACTGCATCTAAAATACTAAAAGGTGAGAGCTTTTTGTCTACTATGAAGATTGCATCAAAATTATCAATCCCTGAGAAATCAAATATTTATGCCGATATTCCCCAAGCTCTCTTCACTGATGAAGAAATTAGTAAATTGTTTGTAAATCCCGATCCAACCCGGTATAATAATCACTTAGATTTAGGTCTTGCTTATGATTGGGCAGGTAATTTTACTGAAGCCAAAGAACAGTTAGAAATGGCAACAAATTTACAGGGACGTTTTGAATTGGCACGCTTCTTGAAGGCAGGACGACCAGGAATTTCCGCTGACGTAATTCGAGCAAATACTATATTTGAGGCAATTGTGGCGGAATTGGAAGAACGTGATGATCACAATGAGGAAATTACAGGCAAGGAATGGGTATTAGGAGGTCGTGCATGCCATGAAATCATACCAAAGAAGCGAAGTCATAGAGGTCATTGGCAGGATTTGGGCGAAGAGTTTTTTCGACAGGCAATTCTTCATGGAGAAAATTCAGCTCATTATTATCGTCAATTTTATAAACGGTTTTCAGCAGATAAGAATCCTACCGAAATATGGGAGGCTCTTCCTACTGATGACCCCGAAGTTATTGCCTGCATTGCATATCTTGTTGGAACAGATTCTCGCTTTCATCAAAAATGGAACAGAGAACAGCACCTTCATGGTTTGAAGGAAGCTATCCTAGCTCATAATAATATGGCACAGTTCTATTTAGGAAAACTCTATGGAAAATGTGGAAAAAGAAAAGAAGATTATTTGGTCCCTAACATTGAAAAGGCACGTTTCTGGTTTATGCGTGCCCTGGATCGTGGGTGCGAAGATGCCAAATTAAGTTTAAATTCTCTCCCATAAGCTAATGTTATAAACCATATATAACGAGCTATTATTTTCTGTTCTTTACTGCTTAGAATGATGGAAAAGGAAAGACCATGGGCTATTGCAATTGGGACGGCGCATCGGAGGTGACCCGCCGCTATCATGACCAGGAGTGGGGCATTCCCCTGCACGACGACCGCAAACAGTTCGAGTTCCTCATGATGGAAGTCATGCAATGCGGACTGAACTGGAACCTGGTCATGCAGAAACGGGACATCTTCCGCCGCTGCCTCCATGGCTTCGACTATGACGTCATCGCCGACTACGGTGAGGCGGACATCCAGCGGGTTCTGGAGACGGAGGGCATGATCCGCTCCCCGAGGAAACTCCATGCCATCGTCTCCAACGCCCGCCGCTTTCAGGCCATTCGGGCGGAATTCGGCTCCTTCTGCACCTATCTGTGGGATTTCGCCGGCGGCAAAACCATCCTCTATGACCGCCATGAGGACGGCTGGATTCCCGTCAGCAACGGGTTGTCCCGCCGCCTTAGCGACGATTTGCGCAAACGGGGCTTCAAATACCTCGGCCCCATCACGGTCTATTCCCACCTCCAGGCCTGCGGCATCATCAACGACCATGGCAAAACATGCCCCCGCCGACAGGCCATCAACGCCGCCTTCCCCACCGTCATGCGGCCGGCTGACGAGGAGGTGGGCGTCCAATATTTTGGCGATGACGAAGAGTACACAGTCATCTGCAACGGCTGCGAGAACGAATGCCATGTCATCGTCGCCATGCGGAACGGAAGCCCCGTCTGCCTGGGCGGCAACAACTGCCCCACCGGCGAGAGCGTCGCCCTTTCGCGCTGCTCCCCATAACGCGTCGGCCCTTTCGGCCCACCGACGCGGACGGGAAGCAGACGCGGTGTCGAATCAGATCTGCGCCAACGCCTGCTCCAGATCGGCGATGATGTCCTTAACATCCTCAATGCCAATGGATAGGCGAATCAGTTCAGGCCTCAAGCCGGCGGCCAACTGCTGCTCTTCCGACAACTGGGAGTGGGTGGTGGAGGCAGGATGAATGGCCAGACTGCGGGCATCTCCCACATTTGCCATTTGGAGGAACAGCTTCAGGCTGTCCACTACTTTGGTGCCGGCTTGGGCGCCGCCTTTGACGCCAAAGACCACCATGCCGCCCTTCCCTTTCGGCAAGTACTTCTGCGCCAACGCGTTAGATGGATCTTTTGGCAGTCCGGGATAGCGGACCCAGTCCACTTTGGGATGATTCGCCAAAAACTCCGCCACCTTCTGCGCGTTCTCCGAATGTTTGGCCATGCGCAACGGCAGGGACTCGATGCCCTGCAGGAAGATCCATGCGGCGTCAGGAGAAAGGGTCGGCCCTTGATTGCGGAGCGCCACCGTGCGCAGCCGAGTCACAAATGCAGGGGCCCCAAGGGAGGACCACACCACGCCGTGATAGCCACGGTCCGGCTCGTTGAAGAGGGAGAATTTCGGGTCGGTCCAGTCAAAGTTCCCTGCGTCGACCACGATGCCGCCGATGCCCGCGCCGTGGCCGCCAATCCATTTGGAGAGGGAGTGGATGACCACGTTGGCGCCATGACAGATGGGATTCTCCAGCGCGGGCGTGGCGAAGGTGGCGTCCACGATCAGCGGCAGATGGTGCTTGCGGGCGACGGCGGCGTAGCCTTCGATGTCCGCCACATCGAGGGCGGGATTGCCGATGGCCTCCACGAAGATGGCGCGGGTGTCGGCGTCGATGGCGGCTTCCGTGGCGGCGAAGTCATTGACAGTCACGAACTTGGCATGGATATTGTTGCTTTGGGGAAGAATGACGTCGAACTGGGTGTAGGTTCCGCCGTACAGGTTGGAGGCGGCCACCAGATTCTGTCCCGTGGCCACCACATTGGTCACGGCGAAGTAGATGGCGGCGGTTCCGGAGGAGAGCGCCAACGCGGCCACGCCGCCGTCAAGGGCGGCCAGACGCTTTTCCAACACGTCCTCCGTGGGATTCATCAGCCGCGCATAGATGTTGGCCGCCTTGCGCAGGCCGAAGCGGTCCGCGCCGTCTTGGGCGTTTTGGAAATTGAAGGCGGTGGTGCGGTAGACGGGGACGGCGGTGGCGTCCGTCGCGGGATCTCCTGTCCATCCGGCGTGGACAGCCAAGGTGTCAAAGCCATATTGAGTTGTGTTGTCGCTCATGTTCAACCTCCTGCATATGAAACGGATGATGAAAGTCCCTTTGGGGCTACGTTTTGCCGTAGCCCCTATAAATTTTGTAACATCTTTATATTAAATGAGTTACAGATTGTCAAAAAGCCATGTGGAAAGATAGCGGTCACCGGAGTCCGGAAGCAGAGCCACGATGGTCTTTCCCGCGAATTCAGGCCTCTTGGAAAGCTCGAGGGCCGCCCACAGCGCGGCGCCGGAGGAGATGCCGACGAAGAGCCCTTCCTCCTTCGCAGCGCGGCGGGCGATGTTCCCCGCATGCTCCGCCGAAACGCCGATAACCTCGTCCACCAGAGAGAGATCCAGCACTTTCGGGATGAAATTCGCGCCGATGCCCTGAATCTTGTGGGGCCCCGGCTTGCCGCCCTGCAGCACAGGAGACACATCCGGCTCCACCGCAAAGAGTTTGAAGCCGGGGCGGCGGGACTTCAGAACCTGTCCCACGCCCGTGACCGTGCCGCCCGTGCCGACGCCGCCCACAAAGGCATCCACCTGTCCGTCCGTGTCCTCCCAAATCTCCTCCGCCGTGGTCTCCCGATGGGTGGCGGAGTTGGCGGGGTTCTCAAACTGTTGGGGGATGAAGGAGCCGGGGTTCTCCTTCTGGAGCTCCAACGCCTTGTCCACCGCGCCCTTCATGCCCTGCGCGCCAGGGGTCAGCACCAGCTCCGCGCCAAAGGCGGCCAACAATTTGCGCCGCTCCACGGACATGGAGTCTGGCATGGTCAGAATCAGACGATAGCCTTTGACCGCCGCCGTCAGCGCCAATCCCACGCCTGTATTGCCGCTGGTGGGCTCGATGATCAGTCCGCCGGGCTTCAGAAGCCCCCGCTTCTCCGCATCCTCCACCATTCCCTTCGCAATACGGTCCTTCACGGACTGAGCCGGATTGAAGAACTCCACTTTCGCCAACACTGTGGCTCCGCCCTCGTTCAGACGATTGATGCGAACCAACGGCGTGTGACCGACCTTCTCCAGAATGTTGTTGTAAATCTTCGTCATGATGAAACTCTCCTTTTGCAATAAGTTGATGAACAATATGTTGTCTACACCGCCGCCAGTCTGTCCGTCAGAACTGGTACTGTGCGCTGAGCACGAATCCGTCGTCCACGCCCAGCTTGTCAAAGCCTTTGTCCTTGTTGCCAGTGCTCACATAGGCGCCCACCAGCGTGAATTTCTTCGTCACGAACCAGGCCACATGGCCGTCCCAATAGTCCGCGTTCTTGATGCCGTCTCCCACATTGATGCCCTGATGGTACTCCAATCCGATGGCCACATTCTCCGACGGCAGCACATCAATGTTCGCGAAGGCGGCCGTCCCGTAGTGGTTGTGCCCCACCACACCGTAGACCACCTCGTCGCTGCGCTGCACACCGGCGGACACCAAAACCGGAAGCGGCGTCTGGGTGATCAATTTCGTTGCTACAGCATAATACTCAAAACCCGAATGGTCAAGTCCGAAGGCGTCCGTTGTGTTGGAATCCGTGTGACGATAGACCGCGCCGACGGAAATCGCGGGCACCCAAGCCGTGTCCCCCGCGTTCTCCTCCACCAATTTCAGCTTCAGGCCCAGACTGTTCGCCTCGATGCTGTTGTCGCCGTAGTCCTTCGCGTTGACCAAATTGGCGGCGTAGCTGAACTCCACCCGATCCGCCAGCGACAGGGACAGGCTGTAGGAGCTCCATTCGATGTTGCTCCCCGGCAGCTTGACGTACCACGCGCCCACTTGGGGCTTGCTGATCCAGTCCGGCCCCTCCTCCAGCTTCAATCCCGTGGTGTAGGCCAGCGGGTTGAACGCCACGCCTCCCGGCCCGTCCAGACTGTTCAGCGGAACGCCGCCCTTCACGGTCCCCACGACTCCAAACGCCAAAACCGCCACGACACTCTTGATGATGTTGCTGCTGTTCTTCTTCATGGTCTCTTCTCCTCTTTCCTTAATATTGGCTTAAATTGACTACTAGAAAAATAGTCTTTCTTTCGAAAACGCTATCTAATATAATGGCCATTTTCACCATTGCAAATCATATTCTACTAAAAAAGTAGTTTTTTGTGAAAATTTTTCATGGAGACCCCAAAACCGCCTTCCAACGGTCCATCCGGCCCCCCTCTCCGCGATGGCCTGCGTCAGGAGGAGGTTCTTTGGCGGAAGCCCCTTCAAGGAGGACGTTCTGGCCATGCGCCACCATCGTTCATCTTCTCCGCAATCGGCTCGAGCAGCCAGATGTGGCCGCCAAGGCCCTTCTTTCATCATTGTCCATCTATAAAATTCGGATGATGTGATATAGTATATAGTTGTATAGGCGGAAGTTTCTTCAAGGAGACGAAAATGATTTTTGAAACGGGGACCTTGAATATCGGTTTCAACTATTGGGAATCGAAACATGCCGTTGACATGTGGCGGTGTTGGGATCCGAAAACCATTGAGCAGGATTTTGCCGCGATGGAAACTTATGGCACTCAATGGGTTCGCTGCTTCCCATGGTGGCCGGACTTCCAGCCAATCCGTTTTTTGCGATGCCCCTCGAAGCAAATTGTGGAAACCCGTTTCGCGGACGGAAACAAACTCCCCGACACCGAAGCCGGACGGGCCGGACTCGACGAAGTGATGCTTACGCGGTTCGAAACGTTCTGCAAAATCGCTGAAAAGCACCATATCAAACTGATTGTCTGCCTACTGACTGGTCAAATGACGTTCGGACTGTTTGTTCCTCCCGCCTTGGACGGCTTGGATCTCTACACCGACCCGAGGGCGTTGAAGTGGGAAGGGCTTTTCATTCAGGCGTTTGTCCGCAGGATGAAAAAGCAGCCTGCAATCGGGGCATGGGAATCCGGCAACGAGACATCCTGCCTGGGGCCGCTTGCCTTTTCCGAAACGGCGGCCTTCTGGATGAATTACATCAACACCTTCATCCGGCAGGCGGATCCGGAGCGACCGGTCATTGGCATCAATGATCCGACAATCAGCAACGTGACCGTCAACTGGCATATTCAGGACATTGCGGAGGCCTCCGATGCGCTCACCGTCCATCCGTATCCCATGTTTGACCGCGCAAATCTCGATGAATACAACGAACTGCGCAATGTTCTGGATGCCGTGGTCCGCAATCAGATCATGGAGGACATCAGCGGCAAAGAGTCTTTCATTGAGGAAACCGGAGTCCGCCGCGCGACAACGGTCGATGCAGACAGCCTTGCGGCGGCCGTGCGAAATATCCTCTGGAACGCCTGGGCAGGCAACTCCCACGCGTTCCTGTGGTGGTGCGCGTTCGATCAGAGCCATCTGGATATTGCTCCATATGACTGGCCACAGCCCACGCTTGAGCTGGGGCTGTTCCGCGCTGACCGAACTCCCCATCCCGCGGCGGAAGCCATGCGCGACTTCGGCGCGTTTTTGAAAAAACTGCCGTTTAGGGAACTTCCGGTTCAGCAATCCGACGCCATCTGCATCTCCTCCGATCCGGAAATCGCCAAGACGGCCGGAATTCTCGCCCTGATGAACGGCGCGAAATTGAAATTTCAGGCCCCGAGTCAGAAATTGCAGGATGCTCCGATCTATCTGCTCCCTTCAATCAAAGGACGCGGCGACCTTTCCACCGGAGCTTGGCGCGAACTCATGGAAAAGGTCCATGAGGGCGCCACCCTTTACCTATCGCTATGGGACTGCTTCCTGTCCGATCTGCCGGAACTCTGTGGCGCGGAGATTGTCTCCGAAAGCAAGGTCAGCGATGAGGCGAACTGCCGTTTTTCTGAATTCATTTTGAAGCTGCCGCGACCGTCTTTCCGTCGAATGAAGAGCATCGGGGCAGACATTCTGGCATCAGATCAGCATGGGAATCCTGTGTTTTTCCAGCATCGTTACGGCAAAGGGATGGTCTACACGTTTGCATTGGAGATGGAAGAGATCATCAGCAGCCGCGCCGGAATGTACCGTTCAAACGGCTGGATGGTTTATCAGATGCTGTTTGCGAAAAAACGGCGGCTTTGCACCACAACGGTTCCGCATCTGCTTGCAACCGATCATTATTTTGCGGCGGATCATGCCGTCACGGTTCTGCGCAATTGTTCGGCGGCCCCCGCAGAGTCAATCTGCACCATTGCTTCCGGTTGGAAAGTCACGGCAGTTTATTCAGACTGCTCTGAGTTTGAATTTAAAAAGGACCACGTGTATCTGCCCGGCAACGGCGGAGCGGTCATCGAGCTGAAGAATCAGAAGCATAAAAAGACAAAGGGATGTCAGAAATAGACATGAATAATATTGCAACAAATTGCAATCAAAATATCGTGACCGACAAGGCCGAGGTGATGGGAGCGGTGGGCCGACTGGCCGTCCTTACCCAGATTCCGGAGACGCGGCTGAACTCGCGGGGGCCGGTGGCCATCCTCTGCCATGGATTCACCTCCCATAAGGAGGAGCCGCTGATGTCGGCGGTGGCGGAGGCCCTTTGCGCGGCAGGCTTCCCCGTGATCCGCTTCGACTTCAACGGCCATGGCGAGAGCGACGGCGACTTTTCAGCGATGACGGTGTCCAGCGAGCTGGAGGACCTGCGGCGAATCTGGCAATGGACGTCAGTTCAGCCGTGGTGCGGCGAACTATGGCTGGCGGGGCATTCTCAAGGGGGTGTCGTGGCCGCCATGGCCTGCGGGCTGGCGGCTGAATGGAATCCGACCGGTGACTTGCCGTCCATCTGCGGCGCGGCGCTGTTGGCACCCGCGGGCATTCTCAAGGACGATGCGCTGCGAGGGCAGATTTTCGACGGCATCTTCGACCCTGCCAATCCGCCGGACATCATTCCCCTGTTCAAGGGACGGAAACGCCTTGGCGGTTGCTATGTCATTGATGCCCAGACACTTCCCATCTACGAAACGGCGGCGAAGGCGGCCGTGAGCGGTGTCCGCGCCATTTGCATCATCCATGGTCAGGCGGACACCTGCGTGCCCTATGCCTACGGCGAGCGCTTTGCCTCGACCATGTACTCCCGCGAGCCGTCCTGCAAGGTGGAGTTCCATCTGATTTACGGGGCGGACCACACCTTCACAGGCATGACGGAAGATGTGGCGCAGTCGGTGACCTTCTTCGTGAGGCGGATGACGGAGAGGGACGGAACCAAAGGCGCAGTGTGAAGAGGGGACAGGTTTTCCCACATAACCAAAGAGCCGGGAGCCAGAGAACATTTTTGGGGTATGGTACGGCTTAGGCAGCAGAGAAAGGCAGAAGAGAAAATGGAGCTGAAAAAGACAAAACGGCGTTTTCGCATACCGCGCATCGTGAAATTCGGGCTTTACGGCATAATTTTCCTATTGACCACCAGTTGCATCACCACCGCCATCATCATCCACAGAAAACTGCAGAATGGAGGCTATCTGGAGGAATGGAAAGAAGGGGATGGCACGGTGCTCAATGGCATCGTCTACAATTCGGACAAGGATCTGAAATATGACTTGTATCTTCCCATTGAGCCGACGGAACAGCCGACGGGAGCCATGCTGTTCATCCACGGCGGCTCATGGAACATGGGAAGTCGACAGGACATGGTGTACCTGTGCAGGCGCTACGTGAAATGCGGCTACGTGACCGCCACGCTAGACTACTCCCTTGTCAAGGAGAAGAGCAACGTGACCTTTTTCACCATGTTGGACGAAATTGGAGAATGCCTTGCCCATCTTGCCCAAACGGCTGCGGCGCAAGGCCATCCCGTCAAGTCTGTGGCCCTCTCCGGCATGTCGGCAGGCGGTCATCTCGCCATGCTCTATGCCTATTCCCGCGCCTCAAGCTCCCCCATTCCCATCGCCTTTGTGTTCCAGACCGTCGGCCCGTCCTTCTTCATGCCGGAGGCATGGCCAAACCAGCCGGACTTGGCCTTCTCGCTGACCATGGCGGGAACCGGAGAAATCATGACCAAAGGCATGTATGAAAGCGACATCGGGCAAGGATGGGTCAAATCCATCTCTCCGGCCATGCTCGTGAATCGGAACACGGTGCCAACCCTCTTCGCCTACGGAGGAAAGGATTCTCTGGTCAACTCCATTCACGGCGAAAAGCTGAAGGAGGCCTTTGAGGCAAACGGAGTCCCCTACAAATACATTCTCTTTCCGAATTCAGGCCATGCGCTTTGGGATGATCCGGACTGCACCACTGAATTTCAAAAGGCAATTCTGCAGTACGCCGAACAGTATTTCGGACCGCAGACGCCATAGGGCCCCCCTACTCCTTTTCTTTAATAAGGTATAAGGGGCGCCGTTTGACCTCCATGTAGACTTTCGACACATAGAGACCCACAATGCCCGTCAGCAGGAACTGCAGTCCGCAGAAGAAGGTCATGCAGACCAGAATCGTCGTGTAGCCGGCGACGGGCTCCCCGAAGCACAGCGTTTTGATTAACGTCTTGATGCACAACGCCATAGCGGCAAAACAGGCCAACGCGCCGACGAGACAGGCCAGATAGAGGGGAATGACGGAGAAGGAGACGATGCCCTCCATTCCGTATTTGAACAGGCTCCAGAGGGACCATTTGCTCTTGCCGTGGCTGCGCTCCACATTGTCATAGTCCAGCCATTTCACGCGATAGCCAATCCAGCAGAAGATGCCTTTGGAGAAGCGGTTGACCTCCTTGACGGACAGAATCGCGTCCACGACCGTTCGGGTCATCATGCGGAAATCCCGCATGCCGTCCTCCATGGGAAAGCGGGACAGACGGCTCATGAGACGATAGAACAGCCGGGCGGCCAGGCTGCGCAAGGGGCTTTCGCCAGTCCGCGTGCGGCGACGGGCGGCCACGCAGTCCCATTCACCGCTCTCCAGCAGCTCGAACATGGTCGGAATCAGGGAGGGCGGATCCTGCAGGTCCGCGTCCAACACCACCACGACGTCGCCGCCGCAGGCCTCCAGTCCCGCGAGCATGGCCGCCTCCTTGCCGAAATTCCGCGACAGACTCAAATAATGGACGCGAGAATCCTGTCCGCGTAGTCGCCTCATGACCTCCAGGCTGCCGTCGCGGGAGCCATCGTCCACCAGCCACAGTTCAAAGTCCGCCCGTCCCTCCAGCGGCTTCAGGCTGGCGACCACCGTTCGATACAGCTCCTCCAGCCCTTCCGCCTCGTTGAAGCACGGCACAATCAGTGAAATTCGTTTCAGCGGCATGATTCGTCCTGTTTCAAAGTAGGCGACGCTTCAGAAGAAGTTCACGGAACACACAGAAAAAGCACAATTTCAGAGGTAATGGATGGGACGGAAAACGGCGTCTCTATTGTCCCATTGGTCGCATTGTCCCACAGCCCCGCGGGACGTCATTCAGATTTCCTTGCTGACGCGGATGGAGCAGAATTTGGCGCCGCACATGGAGCAGAAGTGCTCGCCGTTGCGGGTGCCCTGGAGGGGCGTGGGGGAGTTCCGCTCGTTGATGGCCTCCTGACGGAGGGCGCGGGCCTTTTCGGGATCCAACGCCAATTCGAACTGGCGGTCCCAATCAAAGGCGGCGCGAGCGTCGGAGATGGCGTTGTCCTGCTCCATGGCGCCAGGGATGTGTTTGGCGATGTCCGCCACATGAGCGGCGATCTTGTAGGCGATGACGCCCTGATGGACATCCTCCGCATTGGGCAGGCCGATGTGTTCCTTCGGGGTGACGTAGCAGAGCATGGCGGCGCCCTTCCACGCGCCGACGGCCGCGCCGATGGCACTGGTCAAGTGGTCATAACCCGGTGCGCAGTCCATGGTTACGGGACCGAGAACATAGAAGGGGGCATCATCACACCACAGTTGCTCCAGTTTCATGTTCATCTCGATCTCATCCAGCGGAATGTGGCCGGGGCCCTCGATCATGACCTGCACGTCCGCCTCGCGGCAGCGTTTCGCAAGTTCCCCAAGCTGAGCCAGTTCCGCAAATTGAGCCCGATCCGAGGCATCTGCCAGACAGCCAGGCCGCAGGCCATCGCCCAAGGAAATGGTCACATCGTATTGACGGCAGATTTCCAAAATGTCGTCAAAGTAATCATAGAACGGATTGTCGCGGCCGGTCTGGGCCATATAGCGGGCGATAAGCGCTCCGCCACGGGAGACGATGCGCAGCTTGCGGGCGCGTGCCGCCGGCAGCATGGCGGGGCGGATGCCGCAGTGCATGGTCATGTAGTCCACGCCCTGCTCCGCCTGATCGCGGATGACGGACAGAACGGCCTCTTTGGAGAAGTCGATGGCATCATCGCTTCCGCCGCGGCAGGCCAGCTCGTAGATGGGCACCGTGCCCACGGGAATGATGGAATGGCCGATGATGGCGCGGCGGGTCTGGTCCAGATTGTCCCCTGTGGAGAGGTCCATGACCGTGTCCGCGCCATAGGTGATGGCGGAGTCCAGCTTCATCAGCTCCTGATTGAGGCAGCTGGTGGTGGGCGACGTGCCGATGTTGGCGTTGATTTTCGTGCGGAGCTCCCGTCCGATGCCCATGGGTTTCAAGCTCGTGTGCAGCTTGTTGGCGGGAACGACGATGCGCCCCTGCGCCACCCGCTCGCGGATCCATTCGGCCTCCCGCCGTTCGTCGACGGCCACGGCGGCGATTTCATCGGTCACGATGCCGCGTTTCGCGGCTTCCATTTGATTCAGCTTTCCCATTGTCTCATCCGACTCCAATTCACTACACATATGCTGATGAAATCTCAGTCGCAGGAAGACGGAAGACAGGCGATGCATGACTCCCTACGCTGACATTACTCAGATCAGGTCTTCGGGTCTGCTCTCAGCTTCGGAACATGTCCTAAGCACCCCGGTTCATGAATGCAACCATTAATATATCCTCTCAAATTCGACAGGCAATGAAGCCCGTCGCCTTTTGCCCCTGCGCCGCCTTATTCTCTCAGTTCTGGTTTCACTTTTCACTTTTCACTCTTCACTTTTCACTCTTCACTCTTCACTTTTCACTTTTCATTGGACGGGAGACGAGAGACGTGAGACGTGAGACGGGGGCTCTTTTCACTTTTCATGGGACGGGAGACGGGAAGAGTAAAGAGTGAAAAGAGAAAAAGTAACGTTTCATCAGTGATTTACGCGTCTCGCGTCCACTTTTTTCACTCTTCACTTTAGCGAAGTCTCAGAGGGCTGCGTCCTTCCCCTAATTTCTAATTCCTAATTCTCTTTCTCGCCTCCCGCCTCTCGTCCACTTTCCATTTTCTAATTCCTCATTCCTAATTCTCTTTCGCGTCTCGCTGACACCCTCAGAAAATTATCATCATTGCAAAATAATGAATAAAACTGCATAAAAGTACACTTCATCAATTTGACTTGCCTGTCAGATGTGCTATCTTTTCACGGTAACCAGAAAGGAGTGACAAACGAGGAGAAGACAATGAGAGAAAGTGAAATAGCAAAAGAAGCAAGGTTATTGGCTGAAGCCCATCGGGATTTTGACCCTAGTACGAAGAAGATTTATTTCTTCGGTTCCGCACCTCATGACATGATTCGCCTTCTTGAAATCAGTTCCGATGTCCCTCCCTGTGGCTGTTTGTTTCCTGTTTCATTTGAGCCTGCCGAAGGAATGAAATATCCCAGTACCATCATTGTCATTGCACAAGAGGATTTTGACAAACTGATGGAAGACAAGATTGAGCTTCCTCCAGACTGGGGCAGCATGAAATCTGCCAGGGAAATTTAGGAGATGCAATGAGTTGCTCCTCCTGGTCAGAGTCCTATTTCGCTCAAGCAAAGCAGGATTTTCAACTTGCACGTTTTGGCGCACGTGAAATAACCAAACATGGCGCGAGTGTCTGCATGCTTCTGCAAATGTTTTTTGAAAAATATGCCTAGGCACTGTACTGTCGCATGAACAATGATCAGTTGCCTCCTCGAAATCATCGGACATCCAAGTACTTTTTTTCTGTCCTTCGCGGATCCTCAAAATATAATAGATACAAGAAGAAGAGGCCAAGCCAAATTGTACAAGGTACGAATAACAGGCAATTTATAGATTTTTATGATTTTGTCGACAAATTGGAGGCTTTACAGCCGTCAAATGCCAACAGCGGCAAAATAGTTGATGATTCACCACAATTGGAATATCCGTGGAAGAATAGTGGTATTCCTTCTGTATATTGTTCTCCTTGTAATGATTTGGACATTATTCATGAAATTGTTGATCCTCAATCCAGGTTATTTTCAAAAATCTTGCCTATAGCTCAAAACTTGATCAACGACTTCCCACATTTTTATTCAACAAAACGATTCCCCTGATTAGCACATCTTTCTCTCATGCAGATGGATGTAGCGATGGCATCTCACCATTGGATGCCTCTGGCACTTGCTCTGCTTCCCTCTTTTCACTTTCCGCTCTTCGAAGGACGGCAAACGGGGGCATGGGACAAGGGACGAGAGACATTGCCTCTTTCCGCTCCCGCCCTATATTATATATATGGTATAGAGAACCGCCCTCTCAAGAAGACAATCCAACCCACAACGACAAACCCACCGCCATGTCAACGACCTTTCATCCCGACGCCCAATGGATCGGAGCTCCAGACAGCCTGCGCGCACAGGTGCCCGCCATCCACGACCCTCTGTTCCCCCACGCTCCCTATCTGTACGGCCTGATGTACATCCGACAGCATCTTCGCCGCGTCTTCACCCTGAAAAGCAAACCCATTGAAGCCGTGGCCAGCTTCACGGCCGACTATCGCTTTGACCTCTTCTGCAATGGCCATCTTCTTGTGGAAAAACAACGGGAGAGCGGCGTCATCAATTTGACCCCATGGCTGAAGGAAGGTTGTAACTTGTTGATGATTAGAATGTTCCAAAGCGACACGCCAGACCGCTTCACGCTCGCCGTCACCGGCGGAATCCGCATCCGTCTGGCCGATGGAAGCCGTCAGGAGCTTCTCACCGATGGCGCATTCGAGAGCCTCTGGCTCGCCACCTTCTGGGAGGACAACGAGGCGGCGGACTTTCTCACCAACCCGAATTGCGGGAGGCAAAGCGGTCGTTTCAGCACCCATTGGCATCCCCGCGCCCTTCGCCGGTCCCTGTTGTTCCGCAAGGAGTTCCAACTCTTGGATGGACGCCGCCCCCGCACGGCGCGGCTTCAGGCCACCGCCAACTGCATGGCCTGTTTCACGCTGAACGGCGAGCCGTTGGACGATGGCGTCCTCCAGCCGGGGGCCACGGAAAAGCGGCGGGAGTTCCGTGAATACGACGTATCCCACCGCCTCCGCTCCGGAGCCAACGTCATCGGAGCGATCACCGGAAACGGCTGGACCAACTGCGCCTCATGGGGAAGCCTCTTCGTCCACCCCAATGGCATCATCGCCGCCCTCACCATCACCTATGACGATGGCACTACGCAGGAGGTGCTCTCCGCGGCGGACGGCACTTGGCAGACCGCTCTTTCGCCGTTGACGGACAACGACTTACAGTTCGGCGAACGCTATGACGCCCGCCTCGAAATCGCCAATTGGGACCGACCGGGCCTGGTCATGGACGGCCGCTGGACCGCCGCGACACCGCTGCCGCCAACGGAAGTGGCCACCATACCGCCGCTGGTTCTCCAACGGTTTCCTCCCATTCGGGCCGTCCGCACATGGAAGGCCACCCTGCTTCGCGAGCTGCCGCAGGGCAGCTTCCCCGCCGTAAACGACACCGTGCGGGCGTGGCTCTACGATTTTCAGCAGACCATCGCCGGCTCCATCCAGCTGACGCTGCGGCATCCCGTCGCAGGCCAACGGGTTGGCTTCTTCTTCTGTGAACGACTGACCGCCGAAGGCGCCCCTGAAATCATGCCCTACGGCGCCGTGGTCTATCCCAAAGACACGTTGGTGGACGGCATCGCCCCCTTCTGTCTCAGAGGATACAGCCAATACATCGCCGCCGGCCGCCCCGTTGAGACCATCGCCACCCGCTTCACCTACACGGGCTTCCGCTACGTCGTCGTCACAGGACTGGACAGCCCGCCGACTCCCGCAGACCTGCAGGGTCTGGAGCTCCACAACGATTTGGCGGACACCGGCGACTTCTCCTGCGGCAGCGAGGCCCTGAACCACATTTTGGCCTGCACCCGCCAGTCATGGCGAAACAACTGCTTCAACGGCCCCACCGACTGCCCCACCCGCGAAAAGAACTTCTGGAACGGAGACACCCAAATCTTCTCCCACGCCGCCTGCTGGCTCTCCGACTGCCGTGAGTTCTTGGGCAACTGGACCCGCTATGGCCGAAAGATGGAGAAAGGCGTATATGGTTGGGAAGACGAGACTTATGTGCTTCCTTACGTTTTGTGGCGCTTCTATGGCGACACCAGCGTCCTGGAGGACTGCTTCGACGACATGATGGCGCTGCTCCACAAACGCATGGAGCGCCCCGACATGCTCCTGCCCGAATCGCCCCACTCCCCCTACAACGACTGGCTGAATCCCACAGGCGTCAACCTGACGCCACGCTTCTTCGCCGGCTGCTGGTTCCTCCATATGCTGGACACCCTTTCCAAAATTGCGGAAATCATTGGAAAAAAGGATGTTGCAAAGGAACTCCACGAGCGCTTCCAGAAGGGGAAGGCGGAATTCTGCCGCCGTCACTTCAACGCAGCAACCCACCGCTTCGATGAAGACATCCAATGCGCCTATGTGCTGACTGTCGCCTTCCACATCGTTCCGACGGACGCCCGCAAACCCTGCATCGACCGACTCGCCCAACTCATTCAGACAGAAGGACATCAGACCACTGGTTTCCAGGGCACCCGCCATCTTTTCGATGTGCTGTCAGAAGGCGGCTACGCCAATTTGGCCGTCCAGCTGCTGGAGCGCACGGAGTTCCCCTCGTGGATGGACATGCTCAAAGGACTGACCAGCGTGCCCGAAAGCTGGCATGGCAACCGCGATCCGGACCAGGGCATCAGCATGAGCCATTTCTCCTATGGCTCATGCATCGCGTGGTTCTTCGAGTATCTCGGCGGCTTCAAACTGGAGAAATGCCAGCCTGGCCTGAAGAAAGTCTGGCTGGAACCCCATGCCATTCAACACCTTGGCCACTGCGATGTCCGCTACAGGACCCCCTATGGAGAAATCCGCTCCGCATGGAGTTTCCAAGACGGCACGCCCCACTTTGAATACCATGCGCCACCGGAAGTGGAGGTGGAATTTCATCCTCAAGTTTTGTAAGTTATTGAAGATAAATATGTTATAAAATAATCCTGCAAAATGCCACAAAAATGACGCCAGTTTCCTAAAAAAATGCCACATGGCAATTTGCCTTTTGCGAAAATGACACTATCTTAATTGTTGTTTCGCGAAAGAAAAGATGCGGGATGGAGCAGCTCGGTAGCTCGTCAGGCTCATAACCTGAAGGTCGTTGGTTCAAATCCAACTCCCGCGACCATATGGCCTCCAGTCAAACGACTGGAGGTCTTTTTTTGCAAAGGCATTATCCACAGCATCTACAGAACACGAAGTTTATTCTTTTCGAAAGAATTGCAGAAAAACAACGCATTGCCGCTTGCGGTGATTCGCAGCTGGTTTTCCATGGGTTCTGCAAACTTCTCTGAATACTTCCCCACTGACGATGTATCTGATTGCAGAATCGGCGACAGGCATTAGGTTATAGATGCAGACAGTTCGAAATTCCATCCTGTCTTGACGGCCTGTCCGTCTGCATAAACAAAACTAGGAGACATTTTCATGAGTAGAAGCACGGAAGAGTTGGCGGGCCTGGGCCAACTCGGCAGCCAGTCCACGGCCTATGAATTCCAATATGCGCCCGAAGTGCTGGAGCGCTTTGCGAACAAGCATCCCTCCAACGACTATGTGGTCATGCTCAACTGCCCCGAATTCACTTCCCTCTGCCCCAAAACAGGCCAGCCTGATTTTGCGGAGTTGCGCATCGCGTACATTCCGGATCAGTATCTCGTCGAGTCCAAGTCCCTGAAGCTGTATCTTTTCAGTTTCCGCAACCACGGTGATTTCCACGAAGACTGCTGCAATATCATCCTCAAGGACCTGGTCGCCCTTCTGGAACCCCGCTACATGGAGGTGACTGGCCTCTTCATGCCGAGGGGTGGCATCTCCCTCTATCCCTTCGTGAACTACGCCAAACCCGACGGCGGCTATGAGGACTATGCCAAAAGCCGCCTTTTCGCCGCCATCGACCGTCGGACATGGAAGTGATATGATGCCGAACCATGCCCTTGTCCTGTCCAGCGGCGGCATCGACTCCACGACCTGCCTGGCCCTTGCGGTGGCCGAGCACGGCGCCGCAAACGTCCTTTCTCTATCCATCTACTATGGTCAGAAACACCGCGTGGAGCTGCAGGCGGCCCATGCGGTGGCGCAGTTCTATTGCATCCGCCAGATTGAATTCGACCTCTCGCCAGTTCTGCGCTTCTCCAACTGCGCCCTGCTCAACGGCTCCAGCCAATCCATCAGCCACGACAGCTATGGCGAGCAGGTGGCGGAGAACGGCTGCAGAATCGCCACCTACGTCCCCTTCCGCAACGGGCTGATGCTCTCCGCCGCCGCCAGTCTGGCCCAAAGCCTTTACGAGCAGGAGCCTTGCACGCTGTATCTTGGTGCACATCAGGATGATGCGGCCGGCAATGCCTATGCGGACTGCAGTCTGCCCTTTTTGGAGCACATCGGCCAGGCCATCCAGATCGGCACCTATGGCAACGTGCGGCTGGCCGCCCCCTTTGCGCACTGCAATAAGGCGGCGGTCGTCGCCCGCGGGCTGGAGCTGGGGGCGCCGTACCACTTGACATGGAGCTGCTACGAGGGCGGCGAACGCCCCTGCGGCGAATGCGCCACCTGCCGAGACCGCGCCGCCGCCTTTGCCGCCAACGGCGTGGCCGATCCGGCCCTCGCCCGCTGGACGTCGAAGGGATTGGAGGGACCCCGATGAAGGCGTCGAATGAGAATCTGACATTGCTGAACACGCTTTTCACCACGGCGCTGGTCGCCTCCAACGTCGTGACGGTCAAGCTGCTGCCCACGGGATGCCACCTCTTCGGCTCCGAAGTGGTCCTCCCTGGCGCGGCCCTCTGCTACGCCTGCACCTTTCTCATCACGGATGTCATCGGAGAGATTTGGGGACGGGAAGAGGCCTCCAAAAGCGTGGTCTACGGCGTGGCCTGCCAGCTCTTCGCCTCCGCGCTCTTCATCATCACGGAACGGCTGCCGGCGGCGGATCCCGCCATGCAGGAAGCCTATTCCCGCCTGCTTGGACAGAATCTGCTCTTCGCCGTGGCCAGTCTCGTGGCGTATGTGGCGTCCCAATCGTGGGACATCTGGGTCTTCCATCTGATCCGTGACAGGTATCTCATTCGGCATGAAGGAGATACATCCGCACGATGGATTTGGAACAACGCCAGCACGATGACCAGTCAGGCCATTGACACCGTGCTGTTCATCGGCATGGTCTTCGGCATCGGCTTCCGATGGCTCTGGCAACCGGACAAATGGCCCGCGCTGGCGAACACTCTCGTGGGGCAGTATCTGTTCAAACTCATTCTGGCCGCTCTGGACACGCCCGTCTTCTATCTGCTGACCCGTCGCTCCTCTCCAAAACGAGGCCCGAAACCCGCAGAAAATCCGTCTGACATGAAAAAATGACTAAGAGAGAGTCGTTTTTCCTCACGGCAATTGGAAAAAATCCCTTCAGACATTATTGTTTGATGTTGTCTATGTTTGTTTCATATGTCTTCACCAAATATCAACCCCATGTTCAGGAGAAAACAATGAAGAAGAGTCTGCTTGTTCTTGCGGTTCTGTGCGGTCTGTGCATCCATGCCATGGCCTATGACACCACACCCCTCCAAATCAGCATCTGGCCCAACCGGCTTCAGGTCGTTCCCGACGAAATTGACGTCTCCGGCCTCAAGCTGAACCTCCCCTATGGCCGCAACAACCGCATCGAAGGCGTGGACATCGGCATCGCCTCCTCCTCCATGAACGCCTCCGCCCTGCAGATCAACCTGCTCAACCTGACCAAAGAGCAGTACAAGGGCCTTCAGATTGGTCTGGCCAACTTCGCCGGCGCCTCCAGCGGCGTCAGCATCGGTGTCCTCATGAACTCCACGGACAGCATCCACAAGGGGCTGCAGATCGGCATTGTGAACACGGCTCTGGAGACCAGCGGCGTGCAGATCGGTCTGGTCAACTACACCTCCTTCATGGTCGGCTTCCAGATTGGCATCGTGAACATCATTCGTGAGTCCGTGGTGCCCTTCTTCCCCATCGTCAACTTCTGCTTCTAAATTTCAATTCCTTTCGTTCTTGAAGCAGGTACAGCCTGCCTCGACATGACGACTGTACGGGCGGCGACTTCCATCGCCGCCTTTTGTCTTTTGTCCCCTGCCTGATGCCCTCCCAGACCAGCGGTTTGGGATGGCAATCCCCCGACAAACAGAAAGCAACCCCTTTATGCGGAGCCACTTCCTGCCCATCGCCCTTGTCTGCGGTCTTGTCGCCTCAGCGTTGTTCGGCATGCTGAGCGTCCGTTCCCACACGGTAAACGCCCGTGCCCTGGCCGACTATGGACACTGCCTTTCCGCCATTGAAGAGGCCGTGGTCGCCCAACAACAGGCCCTTGGCCGACTGCTCGCCCAAAAGCGCCTACACCCCAACGGCGACTTTGGCGACATTCTCGGGCAGCACAAACTCCAAAGTGCCGTCGGCCTGGAAGCCCTTCAGGCCATGGAACTGAACAAGCGGGCCATTGACCTGCTGAAGGGGCTTCATCCGGCTCAAGGCATCGCCAGTCTTCAGGAAAAATGGTGTCAAATCCAAGAGGTTCAAGGACTTGTGATTTCCGGTCGGGATGCCGCCCGCCATTGGGAAGTCGCCGAAAAGGATGTCGCCCAGTTGAATCTGGAGCTGGGCGGGCTTCGGCAAATTTGTCTGGAGACCGCCAACGCCTCCCTCGCCGCCGCCAACTGCTCTGCCGTCGGCTGGGGCATCGCCGCCATCCTGTTGGCCATCGTCCTTCTCATCGCCTATCATCGCCTCTACTGCGCCCCTCTGAACGCCCTTAACCGCCGGCTGGCCATCGCCATGGACACCCAGGCCGCCGCCCCTTTCCGCAAAGCCGCCAACCTGAATGAGTTAGCTCAACGGCTGGAGGGCTTCTTCGGCCAAATCAAACGCAACAACCAGGCCAAAGACGACTTCTTCGCCACCATGAGCCACGAAATCCGCACGCCGCTCAACGGCGTCATCGGCTTTCTCGGCAACCTGAACGACACGCCGTTGAGCTCGCAGCAGCGGCAATACGTCAAAATCATCGAGGCCAGTTCCCGCAGCCTTCTCCATGTCATCAACCAGATTCTGGACTTCAGTAAAATCAGCGCGGGCAGTTTGGTTCTCGAAGAATTGGCCTTTGATTTGCAAGTCCTTCTTAATGAACGACTTGCGATTATACAGCAATTGGCCAGGCCCAAAGGCCTCAAAGCCACGTTGGTCTGTGACATCCCCTCCCCGCTGATCATCCGCACCGACCCCACCCGGCTGCGCCAGGTTCTGGACAACCTGCTGAACAACGCCGTCAAATTCACGGAGCGAGGCGAAATCACGCTGGAATGCCATCTGGAACAACGGGAAGGGGGGAAACTGCGCCTGCAATTCATCGTCTCCGACACAGGCGTCGGCATTCCGCTGGACCGTCAGAAGGACCTTTTCAAGCCGTACACGCAGGCGGATCAGAGCATCTCGCGGCGCTACGGCGGCACCGGCCTGGGCCTCACCATCTCCAACAGCCTGGTCACTCTGCTTGGCGGCAAACTTTCCCTTGAGAGCCGCCCCGGCCTCGGCAGCCGCTTCTCCTTCTCAATTCCCGCGACGGAAGCCCGTCAGGAGGAGCAAGTCCGCCTGTCCAGCCCCTTCCGCGTCCTTCTTCCACGGCAGGAATTGAAAAAGCACAATGCCCTTCTGGTGGACGACACCCCCACCAACCTCTTCCTGCTGGAAACCATCTGCCAAGGCACCGGCCTGCCCTACATGACCGCCCAAAACGGTCAGGAGGCCCTGGACCTCTGCAAAAACCAAAGCTTCGATCTGATCTTCATGGACATCCAGATGCCCGTCATGGACGGCTACACCGCCATCCGCGAGATTCGGCGGCTGCCCAACTCCGGCTCCACCCAAATCATCGCCCTCACCGCGTCCGCCTATCCGGAAGACGTGGAGCGCGCCCTTGGGGCCGGTTCCACCGGCTTCATCCCCAAACCCTTTGAGCGGGAACAACTTCTGCTCTGCATCGCGGATGCGTTGGACATTGCACCCCAACGGGAGCTGCAGGAGACCGCCGAAATCGCCGAAACCCCCGAGGAGGCGCAAATCCGTGCCATGCATGATTTTATGCGAGAACGCTACCAAATCTCCTTGGGCGAAATCAAACTGGTCCTCGCCCAAACCATCGACGGATGGCGCCCCCTGCTGGACAATCTGGCCACTTATGTAAAAAGTGGCAACCGCGATGAAACAAAAGCGATTTTGCATCGTCTAAAGGGACAGCTCTCGTCAATCGGCCTGACGGAATACTCCGATCTGGCCGCCCGCACCATGGAGAACCTGGACAGCATCGACGACCTGGCCGCCGACCCCGACATCCGGCGCCTGCTGCAGGAGCTCGCCCGAATCTTCAAAGTGCTGGAAAACGAGGTCACAGTCGCCTGAACTCCGCCGCGCGGCCGCTGGCGAACAATGACATAAGGAACTGCTGGCATGGATATTACACAAATCTCTGAACAAATCTCCCGCGAAAACGCGGTCCTGGACCGCCTGCGGGCGGAAATCGGCCGGGTCATCGTGGGACAGGAGACATTGATCAACCGCCTCATCATGGCGCTGCTCTGCAACAACCATGTGCTCATCGAAGGCGTCCCCGGTCTCGCCAAAACCTTGACGGTCACCACGTTAGCGCAAAGTCTACACGCCACCTTCCACCGCATCCAGTTCACGCCGGACCTGCTGCCGGCGGACGTCATCGGAACCATGATCTACAATCCGAAGACCGGGGACTTCACCACCCGCCGCGGCCCCGTCTTCGCCAACATCATTCTCGCGGACGAAATCAACCGCGCCCCCGCCAAAGTCCAAAGCGCCCTTCTGGAGGCCATGCAGGAGCATCAGGTCACCATCGGCGACGACACCTTCCCTCTGGAGGAGCCCTTCCTCGTGCTCGCGACGCAGAATCCCGTGGAGCAGGAGGGAACCTATCCACTCCCCGAAGCGCAGGTGGACCGCTTCATGTTCAAGCTCAAACTGGACTACCCTGACAAGCAGGACGAACTCAAAATCCTCCGCCGCATGGCCAACAGCTCCAACCGCCTCCACGCCGAGCCCGTCATGGAGCCGGCGGACATCGCGCGGCTGCGTTCCCTTGCGGACGCCATCTTCATGGACGAGAAGATCGAAAGCTACATCGTCGATCTGGTGGACGCCACCCGCCATCCCGCCGCCTACGGGCTCAAGAAACTGGAGGACATGATCCGCTACGGCGCCTCCCCCCGCGCCACCCTGTTCCTCACCATGGCATCCCGCTGTCAGGCCTTTTTGGAGGGCCGTGGCTATGTGACGCCACAGGACGTGAAGACCGTGGCGATGGACGTCCTCCGCCACCGCGTCATCCTGACCTACGAGGCGGAGGCCGAAGAGCAGGATCCCGAATCCGTCGTGCAGGAAATCCTCAATACCGTCAGGGTGCCATAAGTCCATGCTACCCAAAGAATTAGCAAAAAAAGTCCGCTATATCCAGATTTACACGAGCCGGACGGTCAACGACGTCCTCGCCGGCGAGTACCAGAGCGCTTTCCGCGGTTCCGGCATGGAATTCGACGAGGTAAGGGAATATCAGCCGGGGGACGAGGTCCGCTCCATCGACTGGAACGTGACGGCCCGCCAGGGACATCCCTACGTGAAGCGCTTCCATGAGGAGCGGGAGCTGACCGTGATGTTCGCCGTCGACCTCTCCGCGTCGGGCCGATTTGGCAGCACAGGGCAGTTCAAGAACGAGCTGGCGGCGGAACTGTGCGCCCTGCTGGCGTTCTCCGCCGTCAAAAGCAACGACAAGGTGGGGCTGCTGCTGTTCACGGA
Organism: Lentisphaeria bacterium; assembly: GCA_016288215.1. Classification (GTDB taxonomy): domain Bacteria; phylum Verrucomicrobiota; class Lentisphaeria; order Oligosphaerales; family Oligosphaeraceae; genus Tb-RUG-64. The sequence goes on from JAEEYQ010000057.1 coordinate 27,462, forward strand.
CCGCATTGAGCGGTTCATCCCCCCGCAGAAGGGCAGCACCCACGCCATGCGGCTGATACGCGAAGTCCTTGGCTTCCAGCCACATGGAAGCGGCACCGACATTCCGGGGGCCCTGGACTATCTGGCCCGCGTCATCCGCCGCCACTGCGTCCTCTTTCTCATCTCGGACTTTCAGGGCGACGGCTTCGCGAAGCCTCTTCACGCGCTCAGTCGCCTCCACGACATCATCGCGGTCAGCGTCGCCGACCAACGGGAGCTTGCGCTGCCCGACGTGGGGCTCATCGAGCTGGAGGACCTGGAGACTGGCGAGAGCGTCGTCGTGGACACCGGCAGCCGCCATGTCCGCGACAGCTATGCCGCCCTTGCGCAGAAGCACGTCACCGCCCTTCGGGACACCTTCCGCTCCATGGGAGTTGACCAGCTGGAACTCACGACCGGCGAAGACTATGCGAAAAGACTGGTTCGCTTCTTCCGCCACCGCGAACGGAAACGGACGCAACACGGATAAGCCATGCCATCCCAACGCTTTACAATCCATTTACTCAACCGTCTGCGCCTGCTGGTCATGGGCCTGCTGCTGTGCCTCGCCGTCTGCGGCTGCCGCGATGCGCGCAACGGCAAGAGCGGCGACGAAGCGGCTGTCGCGCCATTGCAGGAACGGACGTCGGGCTCCTTCACCCTGCGCGTCTTCCTTCGACCGCCCTCCCCTTCCCTCATCAACACAGTGACGCTTGCCGTGGAGGCGGAATATCCGGAGGACGCCGCCGTCGAGTTCCCCAATTTCGCGGAGGCCTTCAAAGGCAACGACGCCTTCGCCTTCGGCGGCTTTCAGGAAGGACAGCCGAAGCTGACCGCCAATGGCACGCTGCTTCGCGCCGCCACCATCTCTCTCGACCCGCAAATCGCCCCCAAACACGTCATCCCCTCCATGAGTATCCGCTTCACGGCCCCCGCCCACAATGAGGCCACGGTCTTGGAGACCGATGCCATCGTAATTCCTATCTCATTGCCAGACAATGACTTCTGGAATTCTCTTGACATTCGGGATGGCGAAAGCATGAACCCCCTCGATGCGCTGGCGCCGCCGTCCCGCAGATGGCCGTGGGTTCTCGGAGCATGCGCTCTGCTGGCCACCACCGCCACCATCATCTGGCGGAATGTCCTGCGACACCGCCACACCGTCGCGCCCCCGCCGCCACCGCCTCCCGCCCATGAAATCGCCCTATTGGCACTGCAGCGGCTGGACGACGACGATCTCATCACCAAAGGCCGTTTTGAGGAATACCATAACCGCATTTCCGCCATTCTGCGTGAATATCTCGAAAACCGCTTCAACCTCCACGCTCCCGAACGCACCACCGAGGAGTTCCTGCAGGAGCTGCGCAACGCGCCATGCCTCCGCGAGCCGGAGCAGCAGCGGCTCCTGAAGAGCTTCCTGACCCAATGCGACCTCGTCAAGTTCGCGAAGCACACGCCGACCATCGACGACGCGCGCGCCCTCCACGATTCCTGCGAATCCTTCATCCGTTCAACCGCCCAACGGGAACCCTCGCAACCGTAAACCATGTTCCGCTTTGAGACACCATCCATCCTGTTTCTGCTTCTCCTGCCGCTGCTGCTCTGTTACCTGCGGCATCGGAGGCGCCTGCTCCGCGCGGCGGTGGACTTCTCGTCCGTCGCCCACGCGCGGAACGCCGGTCCCTCCCTGCGGCAATGCCTTGCCTGGCTCCCCGAATTTCTCCGCGTGGTCGCCATGTTGTGTCTCGTCGTCGCGTTGGCCAGACCGCAGTCGGGCCGCGAGCAGATTCACGACATCAGCAACGGCATCGCCATCGAGATGGTGCTGGACCGCTCCGGCTCCATGGCGCAGGAACTGGAATACAACGGCGCCGCCACCAACCGGCTGAATGTGGCCAAAGACATCTTCTCCCGCTTCGTCTTCGGCGACGGCAAACAGCTCGGCGGCCGTCCCAACGACCTCATCGGACTCATCACTTTCGCACGCTATGCGGACACCGTCTGCCCCCTCACCCTCGGCCACGACGCCCTCCGCTCCTTCATCGACCCCATTGACATCGTCGCCATCCGCGAAGAGGACGGCACCGCCATCGGCGACGCTCTTGCGCTGGCCGCCGCCCGCCTCCACACCGCGGAGGAGACGCTCGCCAAACAGAAGAACGGCGTCGCGGACACAAAGGGGAACGCGGACTACACCATCAAAAGCAAAATCATCATCCTGCTCACCGACGGTGAAAACAACATCGGCAGCAAAATCGCGGACGCCGCCGCGCTGGCGGAAAAATGGAACATCAAAGTCTACGCCATCGGCGTCAGCGGCAACGAAGGCTTCCGCACCATTCAGACTTTCTTCGGCACGCAGAAAATTCACCTCGGCGGCAATGAGATGGACACCCGCGAACTGGAGGACCTGGCCAAACGCACCGGCGGCCTCTTCCGCAAGGCGGACAACGCGAAAAGCCTGCTCGCCATCTACGAAGAAATCGACCAATTGGAGCGCAGCGACGTGGAATCCATTCGTTTCGTCAACTACAGGGAGCTGTTCCTTCCCTTCGCGCTGACCGCGCTGGTGCTCATCATCGCGGAGCAGCTGCTGAGCCGCACCGTCTTCAGGAGGCTCCCATGAAACCCATTTGGCAGAATCCATCCATGCTGCGACTGCTTTGGCTGCTGCTTCCCCTATACCTTATATATATATATGATATAGTACGGCGGCGGCGCCTTCTGGAGCACTTTGCGCAGCCGGCTCTTCTTGCGCCGCTGGTGGCGGGCGTCAGCCATGCGAAACGTCGCTGGAAGGAAGCTCTCTGCGTGGCGGGACTGGCGCTGCTCATCATCGCCCTCGCACGGCCCGCATGGAAGCCTATCCCATTGGAAATCAAGAGCAAAGGCCGCGATGTGGTCTTCCTTCTGGACGTCTCCCGCAGCATGCTCGCCGACGATTTGAAGCCAAATCGTCTCGAACGCGCCAAGCTCGCCATCCGCGACTGTCTGGAGACCCTGCAAGGCGACCGCGTCGGACTCGTCCTCTTCGCGGGCAGCTCCGTCGTCCGTTGCCCCCTCACGCTTGACTACGGTTTCTTCACCATGATGCTCAGCGACATCGACACCAACAGCGTCGCCAAAGGCGGCACCATGCTCGGAGACGCCCTCCGCAAAGTCCAGAAGGAGGTCTTCGATTCGCAGGAACGGCAGTACAAGGACATCATTCTGATCACGGACGGCGAAGACCAGGGCAGCTTTCCCGTGGAGGCCGCCGCCGCCCTCGGCGAGCAGGGTGTCCGCCTCATCGCCGTCGGTCTTGGAGACGATCACGCGGGCACGCCGGTCATGGTGGCGGATGACGATGGCCGCAAGAGTCTCCTCAAATACCAAGGGGAAGTGGTCCGTAGTCGTCTGGACTCCAACACGTTGCGCAAGATGGCCGCCGCCACGCCCGGCGGCAGGTACCTTCCCGTCTCCACGGGCACCGTCGATTTGGGCAGCATCTATACCTCCCTGGTCGCCACGGCGGAGAAGCGGGAGCTGGAGTCCCGCACCATCGAACGGTACGAGGAGACCTTCCAGATTTTCCTTGCCGCCGCCCTGCTTCTGCTTTGCGTGGAATACATGATGGGCGAACGCCGCCGTCTGCCGAAAGGAGGGACGCCATGAAAACAGTCATTTGGCTGATGCTGTTGTGGAGCATGGCTGTTCTGGCCGGCGGTGAATCCGCCCTCTCCCTGCTCAAAAAGGGCAACCGGGCCCTGAAGGAAGGCGACTACGACCGCGCGTCGCAGGCCTACGAACAGGCGGACGCGGCGAAGCCGGATTCCCCCTACATCCACTATGCGAAGGCCGTCGCCGCCTATCGGCAGAACGATTTTGCCAAAGCGGAGGAGGGTTTCCGCAAGGCTCTGGACCAGCTCCGTCAGTCGGAAAAGCCGGATCCCCGTCTGGAGGCGCGCTGCCAGCTCGCCCTTGGCAACACCGCCTTCCGCAAAGCCGGCCAGCAGGAGCAGGCGCAGGACTTTCCGCAGGCCGTCAACAGCTGTTCGCAGGCCATCGACGCCTATGAAAAGGCCGCCGAAATCCAGCCGCAGCTGGCTGACGCCACGGAGAACCTGAAAAGCTCCCGCTTCCTCCAGAAGAAGCTCATCCGGCTGATGGAGGAGCAGAAGAAGCAGCAGGAACAGCAACGCCAACAGCAGCAGGAACAGCAGAAGAAGATGGACGAACTGGCGCAGCGGCAGCAGCAGGCGGCGGAGCAGAATGCGCAGCAGTCAAACGAATCACAGCAGTCCCAACCGCAGCAGCCAAACGCATCACAGCAGTCCCAACCGCAACAGTCTCAACAGGATGCGCAGTCTCAGCAAGAGGAGATCAGCAAGGAAACGCAGGAATTGGCGGACCAAATGCAGGACTCCCCCGCGAAGGAGAAGCTTCAGGAGGCCATGGAGAAGCAGAAGGAGGCCGAAGAACAACTGGAGCAGCAGGATCGCGAACAGGCTTCCCGCGCTCAGCAGGAGGCGGCGGACAAGCTGAAAGAGGCACGGGACAGCATGCAGGAGCAACAGCAGCAACAGCAACAACAACAACAAGATGGCCAGCAGGCAGAACAAAAGTCACAACATACTGATAATCAACAAGATACAAAAGACGAACACCAAGAGGCCCCAACGCCTCAGGGAACCGAAGAGGACACACCGCCGCCACAGGAGGACAGTTCGCAGGCGTCCGCTCAGCCACTTCAGGACGATGCACGGGACATCTTGGACAAGGAGCGCGTTGACCGCAAGAAACGTCAAAGCCGTCTCCGTCTGCGGCAGCTCCGGAGCGTCGAAAAGGACTGGTAGAGAGCAAATTAGGAATGAGGAATGAGGGATGAGGAATGAGGAGTTAGGAATTAGAAATTAGCAGTTACAGACAACCACGTCTCGCGTCTCACGTCTCGCGTCTCGCGTCCCACGTCTCGCATCACATAGGTGATTGTAAATCAGGATATTAGATATGAACATATTTCCCAAAACAAAAGCCGTTGCAGCGTTGCTGCTGTTGCTGTCGCTGTCAACGATGGCGGCCCCGACGGTCAAGCTGGAGTTGGGGAACAACTCCTTCTATCAGAACGAGACCTTTCTGCTGCAGATTCGCGTGGAGGGCGCCAAAGAGCAACCACAGAATCCTGTGCTGCCCAACGCCTTCCGCCAGTCCTTCAACGTCCAGATGCTGCAGCCGTCCCGCAACAACAGCACGCAGGTGAGCATCATCAACGGCAAAATGTCCAAAGTCGTTCACAATGAATGGATTCTGCGCATGAACATCACACCGTTGAAGAAAGGGAAACAGCAGATTCCCTCCATGACCTTGAACATCGACGGCACGGCTTTTCGCACAAATCCCATTGACATTTTCGTGAAAGACGCGGAAAAACTGGAGGATTTGGGCTTCGAGCTGGAGCTTCCCAACACCCCCTGCTATGTGGGACAGCCCGTCATGCTGACGTGGAACTGGTACGTGGGACGCTCCGTTGACTCCTTCCAGTTCGACCTTCCCGTGCTGGACGCCCCCGCCTTCTCATGTCCAGACTATCAGCCGGATATCCCTGATGATCAACAGGATAACTATCTTATCTTCATGCTTTCCGACAATCGCCGCGGCGTCGCCCGCAAACAGATGGCCACCTGGAAGGGCATGCGCGTCCAGAAGGTCTCCCTCTCTCTTCCTGTCATTCCGCTGAAGGCAGGGACGCTGGCCATCCCCGAATCCGCCGTCGCCTTCGCCATCGAGGACCGCCGCCGGCAGCCACGCAACCGCTCCCCCTTCGACGACTTCTTCGGCCCCGCCAGAAGCATGAAGCAGGTCCGTCTGACCGCCCCCGCCGCCACATTGGACGTCCGCGAAGTTCCACAGGAGGGACGCCCCGCCACGTTCAGCGGCATCATCGGCCCCTGCCGCATTGAGGCGCAGGCGGAGCCGAGGGACGTCTGCGTCGGCGACCCCATCATCCTGACCATCACGCTGACAGGACCGTCCTTCCTGGACAATGTCCGTCTGCCGCCGTTGGCCACCCTGCCCGAATTGACTGATTTCAAGGTCAGCGACGAAGAGCCAGGCATGCTGAAGGAGAAGGGAAAGGTCTTCCAATGCACGCTGCGGGCCACGCGGGCGGACATCGCCGCCATTCCCTCCATCGCCATCCCCTATCTGAACCCCACCAGCGGCCGCTATGAATTCGCGAAAAGCGAGGCCATTCCCATCACGGTCTCCAACAGCACCCAAGTCACCCTTCGTGATGTGGAAGGCATGGGCGCGGAGCCGGCCAGTCCCCCCGCCATGGAGCTGCAGGCCGCCGGTCAAGGGCTCGCCCCCAACGCCGAAGGGGCGGCCCTTCTGCAGCCACAGCGCCGCAGCCTGCGGCAATGGACCCACACCGCGCCATGGATTGCCATCGTCTACGTGCTGCCCACGCTCTTCGTCCTTCTGCTTGGCGTCACGCGCCTTCTCGCCCTCCGCAACGCCAACCCCGCCGCGCTGGCCGCCCGTCAAGCCGCCGCCAAAGCGGACGCCGCGCTGGCCGCCATCGCCCCCAATGACGGCAACGGCGGAGAAAAGGTCCTTGACGCCCTCCGCGCCTTCTTCGGCGCCAAACTGAACATGCCCGCCGGCGCATTGGTGTTCAAGGACATCGAGCAGAGCCTGCAAAAGGCGAACGCCGCTCCAGAACTGGCCAACGACGTCAAACGGCTTTTCGATGTCTGCGAAGCCTCCCGCTACGGCGGCGCCGCTTTCCTTCCCGCGGACCTGCCCAGCCAGGCCCGCCGTCTCATCGACCAGCTCAACCGCATTCTGTAAGGAGACCCCGCCATGCTGACCTATATTCTATTGTTATTGTTCTGTCTGCTCCCGTTTCGGGTCCATGCGGAAACCCTATCTCCTCAAGAGCTTGAGGCTCTGTGCAAAGAAGCGGAAATCCTTTATAATCAAGGAGTTGAGACATATTCAAAGGACCAGGCCCAAGCCATGGAGCTGTGGCGGAAGTCCGCGAACCGCTATGAGCGCGTCATTCAAGAGGGGCACCTCGAAAATGGTCTGCTGCACTACAATCTGGGCAATGTCCATGCGCGATTGGAGGAATATGGCCGCGCCCTCCTCTGCTATCGCCGCGCGGAGACCTTCCTCCCCAACGACCGCGCCATCCAGCAGAACCTCCGCCATGTCCAACGCCTCTGCGGAGTCAACGCCGATGGCAGCGCCGCCAATGGGCTGTCCCTTTTCGAGCGCATCCCTCTGACGACTCGGCTCTGGAGCTTTCTCTCCAGCTTCGCCCTGCTGTGGATTCTTGCCATCGTCTGCCTGTTCGTGAAACGCCGCCGTCTCCGTCAGGCTCTCGTCCTCCCCGCCATTGTCGCCCTGCTGGCTGGCGTCACCCTGCTCCCCACCTTCCGCCGCGAACACTCCTCCACGCCCGAAGGTCTGGTCATTGCATCGGAAGTCATTGCGCGGCAAGGACATAGCGAATCATACGAGCCAGCGTTCACCGCCCCCCTCCGCGAAGGCACCCCCTTCCATGTGCTTCAGGAACGCAACGGCTGGCTGGAAATCCGTCTCAATGCCAACGACAACCCGGTCTGCTGGATTCCCGCCACCGCCGGCGAACGGCTTTGGGCAAACTAGGCATTGGAAATTCGCAATTCGATTTTTACAGACTATTGTACAGTAAGGGTTGGATGTTAAAGACTCAAAATGGCGAAGCCGCTCGCGCAACAGCCGCAGCGGCGGCCAAACCCAGTCGGAATGATGTACAGCCACAAAATCACAAGCGTACCCCAAATGGACATCCCATGACAATCCCTTCAGACACCTTTTGCAATCCATTGCCGTTGCCCGACATCCCGCGTCGCGTGCTGCGCAATCTTCCCACTGCGGATTTCCGCGAGGTCTCCGACCCCGAAGTGCTCTACGACCAAGGGGTCTGGTATATGTATCCATCTGGCGGACAAGCCTTTGTGTCACGGGATCTGGCCCATTGGGACTTTTGTCCGATTGCCATCGACCAACCGCTTGGCTATGGCCCCTCCGCCTGCCGCTGTGGCAATCGCATCCTCCTGACAGCCAGCGCCTTCGGAGCCCAGAAGTCCCCGCAAATCTTCGCGGCGCCCCATCCCCTCGGCCCCTTCTGCAGCCTCGGCACCCCTATCGACCGCCACGGCAAGCCGTTGGAGCTTTATCTGGATCCCGCCCTCTTCTGCGACGACGACGGTCGGCTCTATCTCTATTGGGGCTGCTCCACCGGCTGCCCCGGAGAGGTGATTTACGGCGCCGAAATGGATCCCGCCAACCCCATTCAGGCCATCAGTGACATCCATACGCTTGTCCGCTTCAACGGCGCGAACTGGTGGGAGCACTACGGCGAACATCATGAGCACAACGGCTACGGTTGGGACGAGGGCATTTCCATGTTCAAGCACAACGGCGAATACTATCTGCAATATGCGTCGGACGGCACCGTGTTCCGCAACTACTGCTGTTCCTGCTACCGCTCGAAAGTCTCTCCGCTGGGCCCCTTTACGCCGCCAGCGCGCCCCATGCTCCACGCTCCCCATGGCATGGTCAGCGGCACGGGCCATGGCGGCCTCGTGAACGGTCCCAACGGCTCCGTCTGGCAGTTCTACACCTGTCGCATCGCCCGCGTCCACCCCTTTGAGCGCCGCGTCGGCATGGACCGCGTGACCTTCGACGAGTCAGGGGAGCCGATGGTGGCCGTCACCTCCACGCCACAATCCGTCAGCCTGGGCGACCTCGGACTGGTTCCAATCACGGAAAACAAGTCGGCCACTGCCTCCAGCTCCCAGCCCTTCGCGGGGCCAAATCTCGCCGTCGACGCCTGCACCCACACCTGCTGGGCCCCCATGCCTGACGACCCTGCGCCGTCCCTCACCATCGACTGCCAAGAGGCCTTCGCCGTCTCCGCCCTCCGTCTCATCTGGACTGATTTCGGCCTGGACTACGACCATGACCAGCCGCCAGAGCCCGTCCGTTTTGACATCCGTTTCTATGATGCTGATAATCATGAACTTACAGAAGCACGGCTGGACTATCGGGACAATGCCGTCGACCACAATATCGAATTTCTCACGTTTCCGCCCGTCGCCGCCCGCTATGCGACCGTGACTCAGGACCGCACCCATGCCCGTCTTCACCATGGCATCACGGACTTCACGCTTTTCGCCCCTCCCCAAACTCTTCCCAAAAATCCAAATTCCAAATAGCTCAAAGCCATCATAAACCCCTCACTCGGAGACTGTTACCATGCAACGAATTTCCTTCGCCATTTTCGCCCTCTGCGGCGCCGTGTTGTATGCTCAGCTGGGCGTCAATCTGGTCAAGAACCCCAGTTTCGAGGAGCTGGACGCCAACGGCTTCCCCGCCCATTGGTCAGCGAAACCCGAGACGTTCAAGTCCGTCACGGACAACGTGTTCGAAGGCGAACGCAGCATCATGTACTTCAACAAGACGCAGGGCAGGTATCAGTTCGTGACGCAGGAGATTCCCGCCCAGCCCGGCCGGACCTACGAATACACCATCTACGCGAAGCAGGTGAACGTGGCGGACACGCCCGAATCCGGCCCCAACATCTTCATGGAGTTCTATAACAATGGCAAATACTATGGGGGAAGCTACTCCTGCAAGCACATCCCCCTCAACACCGACTGGATGAAGCTGGTCGGCGTCGCCACCATCCCCAATGAGGCCAAAGAGATTAGCGTCGGCTTCCGCGCCTCCCCCGACGGCACCGCCGCCGTGGAGCTCTGGTTTGACAAATGCTCCGTCGTCGAACTCGAAGGCACGTTCCTCGATGACTTTGTGACCACGGGAACCTACCGCGACACCGCCGCCGGCGGCATCGTGACCGTCTACCAAGGCACGGGCGCCGGCATGAAGCGGATGTCCTTGGAAGATCAGAAGACCACGCGCATGGAACTGATCGACGCCGCCGGCAAGACCGTTCTGACCCTCCGCCCCGCCACCATCCAAGAGGGCTTCATGACGTTCACCTTCGATTCGGATCCCCTCCCGACCGGTGTCTACACCCTCCGCGGCACCTTCACAAGCAAAACAACCGGAAACATTTACATCAGCAGCGCACCTTTCCGCAAGGTGGACCAGCTGCCCCCATATAAAGTCTACATTGACGAACATCGGCGGATGATCGTCGACGGCAAGCCGTTCTTCCCCCTCGGCATGTACTTCTCCAATGTCACCAAGGAGAATCTCGAGCCCTACATCGGCACCAAATTCAACTGCCTCATGCCCTACAATCCGCCGACCTCAGAGGAGATGTTCGACTACCTCCATGAACACAACCTGAAGCTGTTCTACTCCATCAAGGACAACATCAGCGTCCGCAAACTGGATCCTGTTGCCACGGAAAATCTTCAGGCGAAAGGACTTGCGAAACTTGACCAATGGAAGCACCACCCCTGCATCGCCGCATGGTACATCAACGACGAACTCTCCTCCGAATACATCAACGACGCCATCGCGTACCGCCGCAAATGTGAGGAGCATGACCCGACTCGCCCCACCTGGACCGTCCTCTGCACCCCGCCGGAATTCCGTAACTTCGTCCCCGGCACGGACATACATGGCAGCGACCCCTACCCCATTCCCCAAAGCAAGCCGGATTCCGCATTCCGCTCCACCCACACTCTGAACGCCGCCGTCATGGGCTCCAAGATGCTCATTCAGGTTCCGCAGGCCTTCTGCTGGGGACGCTATTGGGTCAAATACGGCTATGACAAGGAGAAATGCGCCAACTGCCGCCGACCGACCTTCCAGGAGATGGACGCCATGTCGTGGATGTGCATCGCCGGCGGCGCCAACGGCCTCATCTACTATTCCTATTTCGATTTGATGGCGCGGGACAAGGCGACCGACATCCTTCCCGCCATTTCGTTCGATGAGCATTTTGGGGAATGCAAGGCCATTGCCGAACGCATCATGGCCCACGAAAAGGTGCTGCTCTCCACCGGCACGCCATTGGCCTACACCATCGTCTCCAATGACGAGAATGAGGTCGTCTTCCGCCCCTACGGGCTGGACGGCGAAACCTGGCTGCTTACGGTCAACACCTCCTGCGACGGTCCGCGGTCGTTCAAACTCGACATGGAGCGCCCTGTTCAGCTTCAGGGTCTGTCCCTGAGCAATCCCGCCGTCACCGTCGACGGCAAATCCGTCAGCGCCACCCTCCAGCCCCTCGAGTCCGTCTTCATCCGGCTGAGATAAGCCCCTGAAGGCCAGGACTTTTCACTCTTCACTTTTTGTCCATGTAGGCAAAAGGGCCCGAATGGGGGCCCAATTGCAGTAACCCGTTTTCATGGTTTGTTTGTCAGGGGCATGTCACCATTTGTCTCCTATTCTTCTTTGGCAGAAGAACTGCCATGGCGGTGACAGGATAATAGCCGTAGGTAAGCGCAGCGAAACCCACGGCTATGCCCCTCCGTCCCGTGGACACTCTTGACAAAAAATTATCATAATCGCATAAAACTGAATAAAACTGCATAAATTTTGATTCATCAATTTGACAAGCCTGTCAGATGTGCTATCTTTTCATGGTAACCAGAGAGGAGAGCAGACATGGCGACATCAAGCATATTCACAAATTTTGACATGATGATTACAGCATATCGGCCGGCAAAATTCCATGGTGCTGTAAATCATTCGAAATGAATGCGTTAAATGTTATCCACATCAGCAAGCGATGAGCAAGATGGACAAGTACAATATGATAGATATAGACAAGGATAGGGAAAGAAAACGCCAAATCGTAATCAAAAAATCCCTTGCGAACGGCAAAGAAGCCAGAAAATTGCTTCAGCATGCGGGTATTATCACGAGGCAAGGCAATCTTGCAGCCGTCTACAGGCCGAAACCGTGAAACAGACTCTATATTCATCCCGATCAAATCTATACCTTGGCTTTCATGGTTGTGACAAAGCTGTGGGGGAAAAGATTTTGCAAGGTGAGAGTCTGAAATATAGCAGTAATTCATATGATTGGCTTGGCCATGGTATATATTTCTGGGAAAACAACGAACAGCGTGCGTTGCAATTTGCCCGGGAAGCAGCGAAGAGGAAATTGACATCCATTAAGGACCCCTTTGTGATTGGTGCCGTTATTGATCTGGGCTATTGTCTGGATTTGACGGACAGTGAGTGTCTTTTCGAATTACGACAATCCTATGAGGCATTTAAGGACGCTTTCATTAAAGCCGGAAAGACCTTGCCTTGCAATAAGAATATAGGTGAAAATGGCGATTTGCTTTTGCGAGAGCTTGATTGCGCAGTCATTGAATATGAACACACCATTAACAAAGAAGCCAATGTAAGGCCATTTGATTCAGTCAGAGGCGTGTTTGTCGAAGGAGACAACTTGTTCCCTGGCAGCGGCATTAAGGAGAAAAATCATATACAGATTTGCATACGCAATCCCAATTGCATCAAAGGTTATTTCCTTCCCAGAAAGAAAGAGGATGGCTACTCAAGTCCTGAATAAGGATTCAAGCTTTGCCCAACTACCATGCCGCAGAGCGGCGAGCGTCTGGAGGATGCCATATGCATAACCGCCTGCAAGCGTTTGAAGGACGCGCCGCTGGCGGTGGATAAGCGGAGCGAGCCAGAACCTCGCATTCTCGAAGCTCCATCGCCGTTCACGCGTCAGCCCCTTAGGGGCAGCTGAACATCGCCATGGGTAAGCGCCGCTCTTCCCTCTTCCCACTTCCCACTTTTCACTTTTCACTCTTCACTCTTCACTCTTCATTCACTCTTCACTTTTCACTCTTCACTTTTCACTTTTCACTTCCCACTTTTCACTCTTCACTTTTCACTTTTCACTTTTCACTTCCCACTTTTCACTTTTCACTTTTCACTTTTCACTTCCCACTTTTCACTTTTCACTTCCCACTTCCCACTTTTCACTCTTCACTTTTCGTGGGACGCGGGACGTGTCTCTTGTCACTCTTCACTTTTCACGTCCTGCATCCCACCGCGTCCCACGTCCCGCGTCCCGTGTCCCACGATAAGTGAAGAGTGAAAAGCGGAATATGGGACGCGGGACATATCATGCGGCATTGCGTCCCGTAGCTTGAATATTGCATTTTATGGCGGCAAGCGGCTTGCAAAATCTCCAAATGGCATTATTTTTTGTTGTGTTTGTGTCAATTTTGTGTCATCAACCCGTTCATTTGCCACTGGAAACAACCATGTCATCAGAAAGCGAAAAAGTTTACAACTTTGCCTGCCCTCTGACGCAAGTTTTTGTGGCTAAACAGGTTGAAACGCCGCAAATGTGCGCAAGCAAGCAAGCAAGCAAGCAAGCAAGCAAGCAAGCAAGCAAGCAAGCAAGCAAGCAAGCAAGCAAGCAAGCAGCATAAACTATGCCATGTTTTAGCGAGGGAGTACTGTACCCTGACGGGTCAGTCTTCCATCTTCGGTAAAGCCCTGCTTTCAGTCGAGTCCCAAGACCTTCTGAAATCAGGGCTTTTTGTGTCCCATAAAGTCCTTGAGACGGCGGCGTAACGTCCTGCGTTTCAAGGATTTTCAATTTTATCCCCTAGATAGGGCCTTCTGTCGAGGGGACGCCTTGGCTTTGCCTGAATTCTCCCATTCCATGACCGACGGCACGGGAATCGAGTTTGATGAACGTCTCCTGTCGCCGGAAAACGACGAGACGGTCTGCGCCATCCGGACGATTCCCCTGAATGAGAACCACATGCGGGAGTTCTGTCGGGAGCACGGCATTGTCTCCTACCTCCCTCAGAAGCGGGTCTGGAAGGTTTCGGAGTACTTCAAGAACGGCAAGCTGTACCGTTATCAGAAGGAAGTGCTGCGACCCATGTTCACGTCCTATCTGTTTGCGAAGCTCAACAGCGATCAGAAGGCGCAGCTGTGGGCCTCGAAGAAAATCACCACGATTTTGGTGCCGCCGTCGTTGGATCGCTTTCTCATGGAACTGCGAGCGGTTCACGCCTTTGAGCTGGCGGGTCTTGAGCAGGAGCTTGAATTCAATGAAGGCCTGCGCGAAAATGACCAGTTTGTCATTGAGTCGGGCATCTGGAGCGGCGTGATTGGCCGTCTGGAGAAGAAGAAGGGCCGCTTCAAATGGTCCGTCTGGCTGGATTTCATCAACCAATATATCCAGACGGTCATCAATCCGGCTGACTACAAACTGCGGCGGCTGGAGGAATAGGTGCCTCGCCCTCTGAAATCCCAAAACGACCCAAACGGTGATGCCATGGCAGGGCAACCTCAATCTCATTCCCCAATGGTGATGATCATCGGAGCGGACACCGCCCTCGGCGCCGCCATGGCCACGGCCCTCTCCGCGGCGGGCTTCCAAGTCCTTGACGACGCTGCCGAACGCGTTCCAATCGACTGCAATCGTGTGCTTTACTGCCATGACGCCGCGCGGGACCCCGAAGGGCATGTGGCCGCTCTTGACGCCCTCTGCCGCTCGTTGGCGGCGACCCGCACCATGGACTGCCAGGTCCACTTCGGCGTCTTCACTCCCGCCAACGCCTGCGCGAAGGCCGGCCGCGCCATCCGCGAGACGGCCATGCTCAAGCCCCTCTGCCAAAGGGACTTGGCCCATGCCCAGGCGGAGCTGCTGCTCCATTCGTGGTTCGGCCGCTCCCGCACGGCCATCCTGCCGATCGTCTTCCGCCACGGCGAGCTCTACGCCGCCCCTGACGACCGCCGCCCGCTGGCCGGCCATGTGAACGCCTGCCTGCGGCGGGCCAAGTCTCTGCAGCCCATGAGATTCCCCGGCCTAGGCCTGCAGAAGCGCACGTTGACCCATCTGGACGACTTCGCCTCCGCCGTCGCCGCCGTCCTGAAGGGGGATTTCCTTCCCGACGTCATCAACGTCCCCGGCGAGACCATGGCCATCGCCGACTACATGAACGACATCTGCAGCCACTACGGCCTGGAGGCCAGTCTGGCCAGCGACCCCTTCGACGACGACCTCCCATGGGGCCTCGGCGACCGCGTCCTCTCCGCCGCCGAATTCCGCTCCGAGCTGCCTGATTTCCGTCTGCGGCACCGCTTCAGAAGCTGGCTCGCTTTGGGAAATTAGGAATGAGGAATTAGAAATTAGGAATTTTTCATGAATAATTAGGAATGAGGAATGAGGAATTAGGAATTTTTCATGAAAATTAGGAATGTTACTATTCAGAACCTATCCATAAAGCAATATTCATGGTCATAATTCGGCCCCGTTGGGGCCGTAAAATCAGAGGAGGCACATTCACCCCCGGGTCTCTCTTCGCTTGACCCGGGGTTACGTAAATTAGGCCCTTTCAGGGCCTTATAGAATCCATGCCATGGCAAATCCACATGTCATCGTGCTCCAAAAGAGCCGCAACGCGTCTCCGTAAATTAGGCTCTTGCAAAACACATGCCATGGCAAATCCACATGCCATCGTATCTCAAAAGGAGCCGCAACGCGGCTCAATTAACTTAACCCCGGGTTGAGCGAAGCAAAACCCGGGGGCAAGGCATCCCCCATGACTCCACGGCCCCAACGGGGCCGAATTACAGCCGCGAATGGCCGCGCAAGCGGTAATTTAAAATTCCTAATTCTTTCTCGACAAATTCCTAATTCCTAATTCCTAATTCGCCACGGCAAATTCCTAATTCCTAATTTCTCATTCCTAATTCCTAATTCTTTCTCGACAAATTCCTCATTCCTAATTTCTAATTTCTAATTCTCTTTCTGTGTTCGGCAGATCCAAATCATGGTGGACGGCGGCGCTGCTGCTTCTGGCGTGCGACGTGCTGTCGGTGGCGGCCAGCCACTATCTGGCGCTGGCGATCCGCTTCGAGGCCCTGGCCGTCCCCGCGGCCTACCTCCGCGGCTATCTCCTCACGCTGAAGGCGTTCACGCCGCTCTGCGTGCTGGTCTACCTCGTCTTCCGTCTCTACAGCAGCATCTGGCGCTTCGCCAGCTACCACGAGCTGGTGCAGTGCGTGGGGGCCGCCGCGCTGTCCGTCCCCCTCCACTGGCTGATCCTGACGGCGGGCGGCTGCCGCATGCCGCTGTCCTACCTGGTCTTCGGGGCGGTGTTCCAGCTGGGGGGCCTGATGGCCAGCCGCTTCGCGAGCCGGCTGTACTACCTCGAGCTCTCCAACTGGACGAAGCGGCACGGGTCCCCCGGCCGCCGCGTCCACAACGGCATGCTCATCGGCGCGGGCTCCGCGGGGCAGCTGATCCTGCGGGACCTGTCCACCAGCAGCCTGGCGGACGTGGTCATGCGCTGCGTCATCGACGACGACCCCGCCAAGCGGGGCCTCCGGATGGACGGCGTCCCCGTGGTCGGCGGCCGTGGTGACATCCCCGAGTGCGTCCGCCGCTACGGCATCGACCGCATCTTCCTGGCCATCCCCACCGCCGGCCACGCCGCCCGGCGGGAGATCCTGTCCATCTGCCAGGGGACGGGCTGCGAGGTGAAGCTGCTTCCGGGCTTCTACCAGTTCGCCAACGGGGAGGTGTCCCTCTCGGACATGCGGGAGGTGGACGTGGCGGACCTGCTGGACCGTGCCCCCGTGTCCGTCAGCCAGGAGGAGATCGCCCGCGAGTTCGCGGGCCGTCGGGTCCTCGTGACGGGGGGCGGCGGCTCCATCGGGACGGAGCTGTGCAAGCAGCTGGCCGCCTTCCGCCCCGCCTCGCTGACGGTCCTCGACAACGACGCCAACCGCATCTACTACCTTCAGGAGGGCTTCGCGGCCAACTTCCCCGGCCTGGACTTCGCGGCGGAGCTGGGCTCGGTCTGCGACCACGGCCGCCTGCGCGCGGTGTTCGACCGCCGCCGTCCGGACGTGGTGTTCCACGCCGCCGCCCACAAGCAGGTTCCGCTGCTGGAGTCCTGCCCGGGGGAGGCGGTCCGCAACAACCTGCTGGGGACCTACAACGCGGCCTGCGCGGCGGTGTCCCACGGCTGCCGCAAGTTCATCCTGCTGTCCACGGACAAGGCGGTGAACCCCACCAGCGTGCTCGGGGTGACCAGCCGCGTGGGGGAGATGCTCATGCAGGTGCTGGAGCACCTGGCCCGCAGCCGCCAGCTCCGCCGCCTGTTCCCGCCCTTCGGGGGGGCGGACCCGGGCTGCGCGACGGAGTTCGCCTCCGTGCGCTTCGGCAGCGTCTTCGACTCGCAGGGCTCCGCCATGGGGCTGTTCAAGCACCAGATCGCGGCGGGCGGCCCCGTGCTGGTCACCCACCGGGAGGCCACCCGGTTCTGCATGTCCACCGCGGAGACCGCGCGGCTCCTGCTGCAGGCGGCCTGCTACGCCCGCGACGGCGAGGTCTTCGTGCTCGACATGGGCAAGCCCTTCCGCATCGACGACCTGGCCCGCCGCCTCATCCGCCTCTCCGGCTTCGAGCCGGACCGGGACATCAAGGTGGAGTACACGGGCCTCCGCCCCGGCGAGAAGCTCCGCGAGGAGCCGCTGATGTTCGAGGAGGGCATGCGGAAGACGCCCAACCCGTCCATCTACGTCGCCAACCCCGTCCGGCTGGACATCGGCGGCTTCCTCCGCTCCCTGGAGGAGCTCTTCCGCGCCGTCGACGGGGAGGACGCCGCCCTGCGGGACCGGCTGGCCGCCCTCGTCAAGTCCTACCACCAGGTCTCCCCGGACTCGGCCGTCTTCATCGCCAGCCAGCTGGCCCAGCCGCAGGAGCCCCTCAACGCCCTGGAGACCGTGGCCCAGGCCTTCGTCCGCGGCGACGTGACCGCGGTGGTCCCCCTGGACAGCGGCTACATCAACCGCACCTACCGCGTGGACGCCGTCCAGCCGGACGGCTCCGTCTCCCGCGCCCTCCTGCAGCGGATCAACACGGACGTCTTCCCGCGTCCGGCGGACCTGATGGAGAACTTCGCCCGCGTCACGGAGCATCTGGCGCGGCGGCTGCGGCTTCCGGGCCGCCCCGACGGGCCCGCCTGCCCGCTGCTGATCCCCACCCGCGACGGGCGGAATTTCCTTGAGACCCCCTCCGGCGCGTGGCGCATGATGAGCTTCTTCGAGGGCGTCCACTCCTACGACATCCCCGAGAGCCCCGAGGTCTTCCGACACTCCGGCGCCGCCTTCGGCGCCTTCCTGCAGGCCATGACGGACTTCCCGCCGGAGCGCCTCCACGAGGTCATTCCGAATTTCCACGACACGTGGAGCCGCTATCAGGACCTGGAAAGGGCCATCGAAAGGGACGCCGTGGGCCGCGTGGCGCAGGTCGCCCCCGAGATCGAGTTCGTCCGCGCCCGCACGGACCTCTTCAAGAAGATTTCGGAGCCCCTTGAAAAGGGCGAGATCCCCCGCCGCATCGGACACAACGACTGCAACCTCAACAACATCCTCTTCGACGACAAGACCAACCTGCCCGTCGCCATCGTGGACCTGGACACCGTCATGCCGTCGTCGCCCCTCTACGACTTCGGCGACTCCATGCGCATCGGCACCAACACCGCCCGCGACGACGAGAAGGACCTCTCCAAGGTCTCCTGCGACCTCAGCCTCTACGAGCAGTACGCCGCCGGCTGGCTCGCCTCCTGCGGCGGGATGCTCACGCCCAAAGAGCTGGAGCTGCTGCCCTGCGCGGCCCTCGTCATCACGGCGGAGGACGGCATCCGCTTCCTCATGGACCACATCTCCGGCGACACCTACTACTACATCTTCTATCTGGGCCAGAACCTGGACCGCGCCCGCACCCAGTTCGCCCTCCTCGCCGACATGGAGAAGAAGCTGCCACAGATGCAGAACATCATATTGAAAATTAGGAATGAGGAATTAGAAATTAGGAATTTGTCGTGAGACAATTAGAAATGAGGTATTAGAAATTAGGAATTTGTCGTGAGACAATTAGGAATTAGGAGTTGGGAATTAGGAATTTTTCATGAGGAATTAGTAAATTAGGTCCTTTCAAGGCTTTGCAAAATACATGACATGCAAGTTCACATGTCATCATGTCTCAAAAAGAGCCGCAACGCGGCTCAATTAACTTAACCCCGGGTTGAGCGAAGCGAAACCCGGGGGCAAGGTCTCCCCCCATGACTCCACAGCCCCAACGGGGCCGAATTAACGGCTCCGCTAACGGTAATTTCAAATTATTCTCGACAAATTCCTAATTTCTCATTCCTCATTCCTAATTCACTTTCCCCGTCCACTCTTAAAAATACATCATCATTGCATAAAACTGCATAAAACTGCAAAAATTTCACTTTCCCGATTTGACTTGCCAGTCACATGTGCTATCTTTTTGGTATAACCAGAGAGGAGAGCAGACATGGCGACATCGAGCATATTCGCGGATTTTACGATAAAAGACAAGAAGACGGCGCTGGCCTTCGTCAAGGCCATGGAGGCGTCGGAGAAAACACCGCCTCAAAAGAGGATAGCGGATTTCAGAATAGTTGAATCTCAGGAGGAAATCAAAAAGATCGTCAAGAGGATAAGAAAAGCTCAAACAGGAAAGAGGGCATGATCGGATGGCTTTCCGCATCGTCAATCTGCTGGATTTGCTGCAGAAGGCAAATTCGAATGACGTGCACGATTTCCTGTGCACATTTTCATGTCCTTTAAACGCTGAAATTGAGGATTTCATTAAGAACAAGTCCATAGATTTTTCTCGACAGAAGATATCAATTACCCATTTGGTGCTAAATGACCAAGAGGAACTGGCTGCCTTTTTCTCCCTGACGCAAAGGTCAATTGATGTGGGATGCGACAAGCTGAGCATGACAGTTCGGAAAAAGCTGATGCGTCACGGCATTTATCATGAAGACACCAACAGGATTCAGGCATGTGCCTATTTGATTGCCCAGTTTGGGAAAAACTTCAATGCCACTGCCCAAGGAGAGTGCCCTACAGGTGATGCTCTGATGGAGATGGCTTTTTCTGTTCTGATAAAAGTCCAGCACAACGTTGGTGGCGGCGTGGCATTTCTTGAATGCGAGAATCGTCCAAAACTGCTAGACTTCTATCGGAATGAGCACAACAATTTTCACATTTTCGGCGAGCGAGAGGCAGACAACGGATTGAAGTATCACCAGCTCATGCATATTTTCAACGAAAAGACATTCGCCAACTGATTTCAATCCATATTACGGCGCGTCTCCCGTCTCGCGTCCCACGTTACCTCCCGTCTCCGGTCTCCCGTCCCTCGTCCCACTTTTCACTTTTCACTCTTCTCATTCCTCCGTCCCCTCGACAAATTCCTCATTCCTCATTTCTAATTCCTCATTCAATAATGCGTGTTATCATCCCATCCGCTGGCAAAGGCACCCGCCTGAACCCCTCGCCCGACGCGCCGCCGAAGGCCATGTTCCCGCTGGCGGGACGGCCGCTTCTTGAGCATGTCCTGGAGCAGACGGACTTCATCGCTCCCGAGGACACGTGGATCGTCGTCGGCTACAAGGGGGACGTCATAACCAGTTATTTCGGAGACAGATACCACTACGCATGGCAGCGGGAGCAGCTGGGCACGGGCCACGCGGTCATGCAGTGCGCGGAGGATTTCGCAGGCTACGACGGCACGGTGCTCGTCACCTTCGGCGACATGCCCCTCTTCCGCCGCGAGTCCATGGCGGCCATGTGCGAGCACCACGCCGCGCGGAAGGCCGCCTGCACGCTGCTGACCGCCGTCAACCCCGCCGTCCCCATGTGGGCCCACGTGGTCCGCGACGCCGATGGCCGTTTCCGCGACATCGTGGAGGGGAAGGACTGCACCCCCGAGCAGCTCAAGCAGCCCGAGCTCTTCGCGGGCGTCCTCGCCTTCGACGGCCAGTTGCTCTTCGAGTTCCTGCCGCGGCTCGACACCCGTAACGTGCAGCACGAGTTCTACCTGACCGAGGTCCCCCGCCTCATGGCCGAGGCCGGACTTCTCGTGGAGACCTTCCCCACCGACGACCCCGACGACATGCGCGGCGTCAACGCCCCCGACGACATCGCCGTCTGCGAGGCCATTCTGCGCCGCCGGCGACGTTGAATTGTTGGCATGCGGGGGAAGCGAACGGGCTTTCGCCCTTTCTCTTCCCCCGCGCCCCCATCTCTTTCCCCTGTTGCGTTCCGTCTTTTGCTTCGCAAAATCCAGAACGCGGGGACTATGGGAAATAATCCCTCCATTCGAAACGTGAACCGCCATGGCGGTGGCAAGTGGAACACAGCGTGGGCATTAAAACTCACGGAAACGCAACATAAGGTTGAATAACCAGAAAGTCGGCCATATATTAGAAAGGAGAACAATAGACGTTTATAGCCTCCAGAAGAGGAAGGCATGAAAAAAATCAATATTACCAGTTCAAGCTTTGAGAAACTCATTATCGGCGACGCCCTCTACGTTGACAAGACTGAGTATGTATGGCGGCTCGTCGATTCCGGTGACACGGAGTTCTTTCTGTCGCGTCCACGGCGTTTCGGCAAGTCGCTTTTGGTTTCGACACTGAAGGCAATTTTTCAAGGACGCCGGGAGCTGTTCAAAGGGCTCGCAATGGATAAAAAGGATTACGATTGGAAGGCGTATCCAGTCATCCATCTGGATTTTGGCAATTGCGACGCCGACACTCCTGAAAATCTGGAAGTCTATCTCAATCATCTGCTGGACATGGCAGCTGATGAGCTTAAGATTGAACTTAAGCCAGAAAAAGCCTCCATCCGCTTCG
>JAEEYQ010000004.1 GCA_016288215.1 Lentisphaeria bacterium
GAGGAAGTCGTTGGCGATGGTGCTGGCGGTGGGGGCATAGGCGAAGTTGTGGGCATATTTGCCGCCATCGTCAAAGCGGAAATAGGCGCTGGGGATATCCGCATACCGATTATCCACAGTTCCGACCACAGGCAGGGCCTTGCTCATCCACTCGCGGATCTGCTTGTTCAGGCGAGCGCCGGAGGCATTGGTGCGGCCATCGTCGGTCCAAATGCGGACTTCGTCGATGAAGCCCTCAAGATAATTTCCGTCGTAGTCCGCCAAAATGGTGGTTTTGTAGCCGGCGTCGGTGCCGGTCACCAGCGGGGCGTTGACGGAGTAGCGGGAGCCGCTGAACGTGCCGTTCACATAGAGGCTCAGGCACTGCTTCAAGCAGTCCCAGCTGGCGGCCAGATGGGTCCAGGTCAGGGTGTCCAGGCTGGAGCCGTTGTTGGGCTTGACCAACAGGATGTTCTGGTCATTGCCTTCGGCGTCCTTCCAGGAGTTGCGCATCTGGGCGCGGACATAGGGCACGCCATCTTCCAAACCCAAGTCGAAATAGACGGTGCCGTCATCCTTCATGCGGCGGATGAGGGAGCCGCTCTTCTTCTCAGCGTTGGTCAGCTGAACCCAAATCTCCAAGGTCCAGTCCTGCTGCGCGGCAGCATCTTTGCCCAGATTGAGGGCGGCTTCGCTGACGTACAGGGTACCTTCGGCGGTGCCGGTGGCCTTCAGCGCGCGCCAAATGCGGGGGCTGAGGGGATCCAGCTTGCCGGAGGGCTCGGCGCCGTTCTCTTCATCATAATCCGTGATTCCGTCATCATCGGTATCATCGTCAGCATAGGCTGACAGCGGCGCCGATGCCAGGCAGAAGACCAGCAGCAGGCTCAGGATTCGCCAGAATCCCCACCCGAAGCGAGTCTTCGTCTCGTCGACTTTCGACCAGTTTGCGTTTGTCATCATTGTTGAATGACTCCTTGCTTCTTGGATTGTTGGTTGACTACACATACAACTATATAATAATAATGAATAATCTTGTCCGCAGGCCACACGAGCCCTTCGAATTATAAGCAGGATTCATGCCAGAATTCTGCCCAAAATCACCTTTTTTCGCCTGTTTTTTCCTAAAATCGTTCTCATTTTTAAGAAACCACGAGGAATCGCACTGCCAGAGCAGTCCAATCCCAATAAAACACATAAAATTGATATACCATAGCAACCAAAAAGCAAAATGCAAGAACTTTTTTTCCAGAAACCAACGAGTCTTATCAATTTGTCGCAAATTTTCATGATTTGTCAGGGGCAGAGAACGGGAGAGCCGCGCTCCTGCGCGGCCGCTGTGAAAAGCGATGAGCGCGGCGCGGCGAGCGGGGCGAGAGAGGAAGTGAAAAGTGAAGAGTGAAAAGTGACGGCGGCGGGCAGCGGCGGTTCAAGGGGGCATGGGTTGCAGAACGGCCTATCCTCTTATATATTATATAGTGGTATATATAAGGGAAGAAGAGATGGCAAGCGCGAAAAAACTGAAGGGAATGATAAGGCATCTATTGGCCGCCGCAGAGGAGCGGGGGATGACGCGCGCCCATCTGCTGTCCCTTTTGGGATTTCAAAATCCCCTATATGTGGAGCAAATCCTGAAGGAGATGGTGGCGGACGGCGAGCTGGTCTGCCATGGACGCGGCAACAGTCGCCGCTATGGACTGAGCCAGAGGGATGAGCGGCTGGAAGGCGTCATCCAAATTGCGCGGAAAGGCTTTGGCTTTGTCCACGTGGAGGGACGTCAAGAAGACGTCTTCATCCCGCCATCCGCTACAGGCGGTGCGCTAAGCGGCGACCGAGTCGCCATTTCCGTGCATTCCACATCGTCTCGACGGCATTTCCGCGGCATCGCCCCAACCCATGACGACTCCTCCGCCCTCCATGACACCGTGGGGCGCGTAGTTCAGATTCTGGAACGGAATCATGCCCTTGTGGTGGGCAGCGTGGCCGAAGTGGACCATGTGCTTGGACTGACGCCACTTCGTCGGGAGCTTCCCTTTTTCATCCCCTTCCGTGACACCGCCGATTCCATCCAAATGGACTTGAAGCCCGGCGGCTGGATTCAGGCGGCCATCGTCCCCTACCCCGACGATCCGGAGCGGCCCTGGCGGGCGCAGCCGCGGCGAAGCTTGTCCAAAGGCAGCTCCGCCTCCACGGACATCAAGGCCGTCTGCAAAGAATACGACCTTCCCAATCCCTACACGCCGCAGGCGGAGGCAAAGGCGGCGGCCCTTCAGCCCGTGGACGTTCCACGGGAAGACTGCAGGGAACTGACGGCCGTCACCATCGACCCCGAAAGCGCCTGCGACTTCGATGACGCCATCTCCCTGGAGACACTGCCAGACGGCTGCCTCCGGCTGGGCGTCCACATCGCCGATGTGGCCTGCTATGTTCCGGCGGGAAGCGCGTTGGACGCCGCCGCCCAGAAGCGTGGCTGCAGCTGCTATTTACCCAGCGGCATGATTCCCATGCTGCCCATGGCCATCGCCGCCACCCTCTGCAGCCTGCGGCAGGACGAGGACCATCTGGCCCACAGCGTGTTCATGGACGTGGATCCCGACAGCGGCGAAATCCGCCGCCATCGACGAGCGCACACATGGGTTCGGATTCGGCAGCGGCTGAACTACGGCGAAGTGGAGCGCTTCCTGTCGGGAGAGTCCCTGCCCCATCTCAAAGACGGCGTGGCCCCGCTGCTCACCGCCTGCGGCAAGCTGGCGAAAACCATGCGGCGGCGGCGGGAGCAGACGGAATGCTTTCTGCCCTTCGAGCTACCCGCCACGGAGGTGCTCTGCTCCGGCACGCCGCTGAAAGTCATTGGCCTGCGCCAGAAGACCACGGGACCGGCGGATGCGCTCATCGAGGAGTTCATGCTGGCCGCCAACAGCTGTGTCGCCGCCGATTTGGCCGCCGACCATGTGCCCGCCCTCTACCGCAACCACGGCGCCCCCTCTTCGGAGGCGCTGGAGACCTTCCGCCACGAAGTCGGCTGGCTACTCGGGAAGCTGGACCACGGCCTGCGGACCCGCGCCGACCTGGCCCGCATGATGCGGCGAATCTGCAAGCACGAGGCGGCTCCCTTGCTCCTCTATCCACTGCTGCGCAACATGCCGCGGGCAGAGTACGGCATCAGTCCGGAAGGCCACTACGGTTTGGGGAAGAACTGCTACTGCCATTTTACCAGCCCCATCCGTCGCTATCCGGATCTACTTGTCCATCAACAACTTACAATGAAAGACCTAGGACAGGCCCTCCGTCCCGCGACGGAAGTCGAGAGCCTTGCGCAGCAATGCAACGAACGGGAGACCACCACGGACCAGGCCGCCTTCGCCGTGTCTGACCGGCTGAAGCTCCGCCTTCTGCAGCAGAATCTGGAACAGGGGCGCCTGCGAAGCCTGGAGGGGCAAATCTGCCACATCTCGTCGTCCGGCCTGTCGATCCATCTTCCCGCCTACGCCACCACAGGGTTGCTGCCGCTGCGGAGCATACCCGGCGGCCCGTGGCACTGCAACCCCGAAAAGGGCGTCATGACCGGCAGAGACGGCCAGCTCTATCGGTTCGGCCAAGCCCTTTCCGTCACCGTTCGGGACCTGGACATTGTTCGCGGCAGCCTGGAGCTGCGCCTTCAGGCCAACGAGACCCCTTCCCCACGCAATTCCAAGAGACGTTCACGATAAGGAGACAACATCCGTGCTAACCATCATCATTTCCATCATCGCCGGCCTCATTGCCGGCTTCTCCCTCTCCGCCGCCTGGCAGGGCCACCCCGTCTGGGCATGGACCGTCGGCGTATTGGTGTTTTTCGCCATCAACATCCTCATCAACCTCTGGCTGAAGAAACGGCTGGAGGCCATCTTCAACGGTGTCCAAAAGCATCTGACGGAGACCCAAGACCGGCTGCGGCGGAAAATCAACATGATGCAGTCCAAACTGCAGGGCGGCCCCAAGCTGCAGGCCAGCCTGGAAGCGGAGCAGAACCAAAGCGTTCTGGAGGCCATCGGCATGTTGGACCAGGTGGCTCCATTGAAGAAATGGAACCTTCTGGCCGGACGGCAGGCGGACACCCTCAAGGCCCAGCTCTACTATCAGCTGAAGGACTTCGCGGCAGCGGATCCCCTGCTGGACAAGGCGCTGATCATGGACCCCAGCACCCTGTGCATGCGCATGGCGCGGGAATACAAGCGCGGCATGATGGACAAGGTCGAGAAGTCCTTCAAAAAAGGCGTCAAGCGCTTCAAAGACGAGAAGGGCACGTTGGTCTATGCCCTTTATTCATGGATACTTGTGAATGAAAACCGCATTGACGAGGCCGTGGTGGTCCTGGACGAAGGGAAAGACAGCACGGAGAATCCGGTTCTGAAGCAGAATTGGGAGCATCTGGTCAACGGCCGCGCCAAACGCTTCAGCAACGCCCCGCTGGGCGATCTGTGGTATTCCCTCCAGCTGGAACAGCCCAAAATGATCCGCAGCTATGCCCAATCCCCCTACGCCGGCGGCGGCATGGGTTTGGGCGGCGGCAAGCGGCATTTTAGATAAATCATTGATTATCAATATGTTAGCATAAGACTGCATTATGGATATCGACACCATCATCCGCGAGTCCGGAAACCTTCCGGGCACCCTGCCCAAGGACCTGCCCACCAAGCTTCCCCTCATCTGCCAATTCGACAAGCCCCTGTTCCCCGGCGTGGTCAGCCCTCCCATGGATGTGCATGGCCCCACCGTGGAGATCATCCGTCGGCTGCGGAACTCCCGCAATGGCTTTGTGGCCTTCGCCATGGAGCTGGAAGAGCCCACTGACAGCAAGCCGAAGAAGCTCGCCACCTTTGCCTGCGTGGCCCGCGTGGTGCACATTGAAGACAGCGACGAAGGAGGGCTTCATGTCATCTGCCAAGGGCAGTATCGTGCCATCGTCCAAAAGATTCTTGAAGAGGAAGACACGCTGTTCATCGAGGTGACCTATCCTCTTGAAAACCCAGGCAACGCCTTGCACACCAAGGCCTTGTGCGTGGAGATCCTGCGCAATCTGCGGAAGATGCAGGCCTCCTTCCCCCTGTATCGGGAGGAAATCCGCGCCGTCATCAATCACAGCGACTGGCACATCCCTGGCCGGATGGCGGACTTCGCGGCGGCCTTCACCACCTCCGAACCCATGGAGCTGGAGGAGATTCTCGAGACTCTCAACATCGAGGAGCGCCTCCAGAAGACCCTGCTGCTGTTGAAGAAGGAGCAGGAGCTCAATGCCATCAAGGAGAAATACAGCCGGATTGTGCAGGAGCGCCTTAACAAGAACCAAGAGGAATACTATCTGCGGGAGCAGATTCACGTCATTCAGGCCAAACTGGCCGAAAGCGACGCAAGGGCCTCCGACCTGAGCCGCTTCAAGGCGCGGGTGGAGGAGATCCGCCCCCACCTGAATCCGGAGGCGGCGGAGAAGATCGACGACGAGCTGCAGCGCATGTCCATCCTCAGCGAACAGTCTCCCGAATACACCATCTCCCGCGCCTATCTGGACTGGATGACCAGCCTGCCATGGGGCGTCGCCAGCGAGGACATTTTGGACATCCCCCGCGCCCGCGACATTCTGAATCGCGACCATTACGGGTTGGAGGACATCAAGAAGCGGATTCTGGAGTTCATCGGCGTCGCCAAAATGAAGAACAAAGTCAGCGGCTCCATTCTGTGCCTCATCGGCCCTCCGGGCATCGGCAAGACCTCGCTGGGACGCAGCATCGCCGAGTCCCTCGGCCGAAAATTCTTCCGCTTCTCCCTCGGCGGCATGCATGACCAGGCGGAGATCAAAGGGCATCGTCGAACCTACATCGGCGCCCTGCCCGGCAAGATCATCTCCGCGTTGAAAATCTGCGGCACCAACAATCCTGTCATCATGCTGGACGAACTGGACAAGCTGAGCACCTCCATCCATGGCGACCCCGCTTCCGCCCTGCTGGAGGTGCTGGACCCCGAACAGAACAATGCCTTCCGCGACCACTATCTGGACATTCCCTTCGACCTGTCCAACGTGCTCTTCATCGCCACCGCCAACGTGCCCGACACCATTCCCGGCCCGCTGTACGACCGCATGGAGGTCATCAATATGTCCGGTTACCTGACGGAGGAGAAATTCAACATCGCCAAACGGCATCTCATTCCTAAGCAATTGCCCCGCAATGGGTTAACAAAAAAACACATTCAGTTTACGGACTCGTCGCTGTACAGCATCATCCACCATTACGCACGGGAGGCGGGCGTCCGCACGTTGGAGAAGGCCATCGGCGAATGCATGCGCAAAGTCGCGTTGGCCTTTGCGGAGAAGCCGGACATGAAGAAGGTCACCATCTCCAGCCGGAATCTGTCCGACTATTTGGGCAAGCCGCGCTTTGAGGAGGATCCCATGCTCCGCTGTACCTGCCCAGGCGTCGCCATGGGCCTTGCGTGGACTGCCCAAGGCGGCACGACGCTGCACATCGAGAGCCTGCGCCTCGCCGGCGGCAACGGCGTCAAGCTGACGGGCCATCTGGGAGACGTCATGAAGGAGTCCACCCAAATCGCCTGTTCCTTCATCCAGTCCAACAGCGACCACTATGGCATTGACAAGAACTTCTTCAAGGACAGCACGTTACACATCCATGTGCCCGCCGGCGCCATCCCCAAGGACGGCCCCTCCGCCGGCATCACCATCGCCAGCTCCCTCCTCTCCCTCGCGCTAAACCGCCCCTGCCCCAAAAACTGGGCCATGACCGGAGAGCTGACCCTGACGGGCCGCGTGCTTCCCATCGGCGGCGTCAAGGAGAAGACCTTGGCCGCCATCCGCGCCAACGCCACCGACATCATTCTGCCGAAGGACAATGAGAAAGACTTCTCCGAGCTCCCCGAAAGCATGCGAACCCAAATCAATCCCCACTACGTCGATGAGTTCCACGAGGTCTCTCGTCTGCTTCTGAATGCATAAGTTGTTTATAATCAATAACATATCAATATGTTGACCATGGGAGGACAGTGGGGTGAATGCGTCTCCTCTGATTTTACAGCCCCAAACAGGACTGAATGTCGACCTTGAACATTGACGTTTGGGATAGTTTCTGAACAACAACGCAAAATCTTAATTATTAATTATTTATGACTTTCCTCTCATTGGAAGACCTTGAATGGCGCCTGGACGGATGGATGCCAAACCTCTGGAACTGGAAACGCTCCATGGAGACCCATGCCCCCCAAGGGGCGGAGTTTCCAAATCTTCCAGCCAAGGTGCCCGGCTCTGTTCAGCAGGCGTTGCGGAATGCGGGACTGCTTCCCGACTTCTACCTTGGCTTTCATGTGCGGCAATGCGAATGGGTGGAGAATCGCCACTGGTGCTTCCGCTGCGAAGTGCCTCTGACCATGGCGGAAGGGCATCGCTATGAATTGGTTCTGCCTGGAGTCGACACCACTGGCCAGGTCTTCTGGGACGGACAGCTCCTTGGACATGTCAACTGCGCCCACCGCCCCCATGCCTTCCCCCTTCCCGCCGACACCGCCGCCCGCCATCATCTCATGATCGTGCTGACGTGCCCAGAGCGGTTTTTGGGACAGATTGGCCGCACGCCTGAGATGTCCATCACCAAACCCCGCTTCTACTATACATGGGATTGGACACCGCGATTGGTTCAGCTGGGCATCACCCGCGCCCCGTTCATTCGGGACCTGAGCGTCCCGCAACTGGAGCTGAAGGAGCTTTGGTGCGACGGCGCGTCGCTGCATCTGAAAGGCATCCTCCTGAATCAGACGGACGGCTTGACGGCCACTTTGTCCCGCCACGGCGACACCGTGGCCGCCTTTTCGTTGACGGCAGCGGAATTCGCCGCCGGATGGACCTCCCCTGCCCTCTCCGTCGAGCGGTGGCAGCCCAATCTCAACGGGGAGCCCGTGCTCTATGATTTGACGCTGACGGCCGCCGGCGCCCCGCCAATTCACCGCCGCGTGGGCTTCAAAAGCGTCCGCTGGCTTCCCTGCGCCGATGCGCCGAAAGACGCGGATCCGTGGCTGTGCGAGGTCAACGGGGTGCCCACCTATCTGCAGGGATTCAACTGGGTGCCCATCCGTCCTCTGTTCGCCGATGTTCGCCGTGAGGACGTGGAACGGCGTCTGCGCCTCTACCGCGACATGGGCTGCAACATCCTGCGGGTCTGGGGCGGCGCCTCCCGCGAGGCGGACTGCTTCTATGACCTCTGCGATGAATACGGCATCATGGTCTGGCAGGAGTTTCCCATGAGCTCCTCCGGCATCGCCAACGATCCGCCAAACGGGCCGGAGGCCATCGCCGAAATGGGCCGCATCGCCGACCACTATCTGCAGGAACTGCCTCCCCACGTCTGTCTGCTGGCCTGGTCCGGCGGCAACGAACTGCAACGCGCCATGGACGGTTCGGAGGGCTGCGGAAAGCCCTGCACGCTGGGGGAACCCATGCTGGCCATGCTGGCGGAGACCGTTCGACGCCATGACCCGACGCGGCGCTTCATGGTCACCTCCGCCTCCGGTCCCCGATTCTGCGCCGACGCGGCGGAATATGGCAAGGGGCTGCATTGGGACGTCCATGGTCCATGGAAGGCCGATGGAAATCTGACGGATTGGGCGGACTATTGGGCAAAGGATGACGCCCTCTTCCGCTCCGAATACGGTGCTCCCTCCGCCCAAGACGCCACGCTCATCGAAAAGTACGCCCACGGCGAAGCCGTCTTTCCCGCCAACGCCCAAACGCCCCTGTGGCGCTTTCCGTTGGACTGGTGGATTGAACAGCCCGTTTTCGAGCAGGAGAAGGGGCGGCCCCCAAAGGACTTGGCGGAATACACGGCCTGGTCTCAACAACGGCAGGCCCGCGCACTGGAAATCGCCACGGTCGCCATCAAATCCCGCTTCCCCAAATGCGGCGGCGGCATCATCTGGATGGGACATGCCAGTTTCCCCTGCCCCGCCGACTCCTCCGTCATTGACTTCGAGGGCACCCCAAAACCCGCCGTGGCCATCCTCTCCCGCCTCTTCCATACTCCGCCCAGCGAAGTGAAGACAATCCATTAATCATCGGCATGTTGCATTTTTTGCAACATCAAAATCCCTATTCTCCCCAAATAGGGAAAACGCAGAAACTCATCCAGGGGCCCCTAGAAGGCCCCATATATTTTTTAGGCATTAATATACCTAAAAGCATGTCCCATGCAACAGAGGCCACGCAAAGGGCCCTAATGGCCGTTGCCCCCTAAAAAAGGGGTCAAAAATGGTTCGGCGCGGCAAGTTTTCATTCCAATCGCAAAATGTCCGAATCAGGGCAACAGCCCTCTTAAAACTTGCAATAATTGCAACTAAAAGGACATGGGGGAGAGACGACAACGGACGCAAGCCTCATGACATGTTCGGTGTCGTTTGACTTGCGTCCGTTTTCAAAGACCATCGGAAAGAACCGAATGGTTTGATGAATCAATCGAGCTGGAAATAGCCCTCTTCGTCCTTGCCGAAAATGCCTTCGGGGGTTTCCACCTGTGCAATCATGCCCGGTTCGGGCAGATCGTATTTCTCCAGGAAGTCCAAAGCATGCTCTTCGGTGTCCGACTTGAACTTGGCGCAGCGAACCATTTCGCCGTTTTCATCCGGCACGCTGGTGAAGCCCAATTCGAAGACGAAGGGGCTCAGCGGTGAACGGCGCACTTCCATGCGGCGAATCTTCATCTTGACGGTAGAGCCGTCCGTATGGCGCTTGGCGGCGCCAGGCGCCGTGGCCGTCACCACAGGAGCGGGTTTGACGGGAGCGGGTTCTTCCATGGGCGGCAGCTCCACATCTTCCTCCACAGGTGCGGGCTTCGGAGCGGGCGCGGGTTTGGGTGCGGCGGGTTTCGGAGCCGCAGGCTTCGGCGCAGGAGCGGGTTTGGGCGCCGCAGGTTTGGGTGCAGGAGCGGGCTTCGGCGCAGGAGCAGGCTTCGGAGCCGCAGGTTTCGGCGCCGCCGGTTTTGGAGCAGCCGCAGGTTTCGGCGCAGGGGCCTCTTCCGTTTCGGGAGCAGGAGTCTCCGCTGGCGTCTGCTTCGGTTTGAACTTCGGCTTGATCTTGGCCCGTTCCTCCAACGGCGCCGTCTCTCTGGCCACGGGGAACACGGGCAAGTCAACTTGCGGCTTTGCCTCGGCGGGCTTCGGCGGCAACTCCACTTCCGGCTCCTCATCTTCCGTTTCCTTCGGCTGGGCCTCGGCAACGGGTTCGGCGTGCTTCGTGGCGTTCGCCATGATGCGCTCATCCTCTTCGGAACCGCCTTGAATCTCAGGCTCTTTGCTCACCTTGTAGTAGGAGGCTCCTTCGGAGGTGCCCATCTTCGTGGTGGCTTCCCGCCACATGGAATAGGGGAATCCGACGCCGCCCACAAACGCGACCGCGCCATCGCCCTCCGGCATCACGCCGACCTGAAGGTTATGGGACGCCTTGAGCTCTCCGGAACCGGCCGTCTGGACAAAGGAGAGTCGCTGCAGGGCCTGATAGGCCTCGCCAATGGTCTTGAAGCGATAGGACACATATTTGAAGTTGGGGTCCTCCGCCGCCATTGACCAGAAGTCCTTCTGGCTTCTCTGCTTGTTGCTCAACAGCTTGTCAAAGCGGTGCTCGTTGGCCTGGCTTCGGGCATACTGCGCTCCCGCATAGCCGCCAATCACGATGAGCAGGATGGCCACCAGAGCCGTGGCGAAGCCCACGTAGGAGGTCCGCTCATGCAACTGGATATCCTGTCCAATGGGTTTGCGTTTGGGACGTTTGGGCGCCTCTTCGCCGCCCTCCTCCGCGTTTTCGTCCTCGCCTTCGGGGCTTTCCGTCACCTTCTCCCCTTCGGGGGATTCGGTCTTCGTCTCCTCCGGATTGACTTCAGTCGGCGGTGCGGCTTCCGGCTCCGGCTGAACGACGGGCTGTTCGGCGACCTCCGGCTCCTCCACCAAATCCTCTTCCGGCTTGACGGCGATGCCCTTGCTGGCCTTGGCAAGCATCCGCTGCATGCCGCTGTTCTCCACAGCGGAGACAAAATGGCTCTGCATCGCCAGGGAGGCCAGCTGATTCTCAATCTGCTTCAAGTACTTGCGTCTGGCGTCCTGGGCAACCATCTCCGCCTTCGCGCTCACATCCTCCCGAACTTCGTCCACGATCATGGAAAGCAGACGCTCCGGCGTCCGCCAAACGCGTTTATACAGGGTATAGCCGGCCTTTTCGTTCTGTTCGGCCATGGCCTGGACGCCCTGCTGCACGGCGGTCTCGCGGGTCACCTCCACATAGTTCTCACGATCCTTGTCCAATTCCACCTGACGGTTTTCCATGTATTGGGAACGGGTGCGCTTGTTCGCCTCCTCGTCCAGTTTGGCAACCTCCTCCTCGTTGCCGGCGACCGCCGCGATGTCCGCCAGCTGCACACGACGGCTGTTGACGCGGACGATGCCGCCCACGGTGCCCAGGAAGACGCCCTCGACGGTTCCGATTCGCTTCACGTCACGATAGGCGAAGCCCACCTTGTCGCCCTGCCGATACATGGGATAGCGCTCCAACGCCTCCCGCTGGAGTTCGGCCTGACTCATGTGGGGATATTTCTTCTCCGCTTCCTTCAGCAGTTCCGCCTCCACCTCCAGCTGCACAGCCTCGGAGGTCTTCAGCGGCGCGGTCACTTTCGCCATGGCGTCCGGACAGGCCTGCTGCCACAGCGGCATCAAATCCGCCACCGCCGTCGACGTCTCCGTCTTCGCCGGATGCGTGGCAAAATACTCCTCTGCCACCTTTTTGGCCGCCGCCACTCGACGATTGGAGATCTCTCCTCCATTTGCCGTCTGGATGCACAGCAACGCCGCCACAACCACCCAAAGCACACTCTTCGCCGCAATCATGCTTCTTTCCATTTCCGTATTTCCTTCCGGAACAATCCCTTACGGGACATTTTATATCCTCATGCCACTGCCGTGGCCTTTATTCACTATATAATTATACGAAACTTTTATCCAATTTACAAGATACCAAATAGGAATTTATCACATTTTTTCCTTGTATGCAAACAAACAAGGCGGTTTTTTTCGCATATTCTGCCAAAGAAAGATGTTTTCTTTCATTTTTCCGCACAATAATTACTTGAGACAGATTTCATTGATGCAGTGGTTGAAGTTCTCCTCCCCCCGAAGGATCTTGATTTCCACCCGCAGAAAATAGAACGGAAGCCGTTTGGCGGGCAATTCCGGCAGACGCACCGCATCCTTTTCCGTGGTCACCAGCAGCTCCGCTCCGGCCGCCTCCGCCTCCCGGCAGAATTCCCGCAGCTCTTTGGCGTGGTATCGATGGTGGTCCACATAGCGCTTGCGGAAGACGATGTTCCCGCCAAGCCCCGAAAGGAAATCCTCAAAGCTGGTCGGCACGGCAATGGCGCTGAGGGCAGCCAGAGGCTTTCCCGCCAACGCTTCCAACGGAAGCCGCTCGTCGCCGTCCACCCGCTGAAGATAGCAGGGCACATGGTTGCATTCGATGATGCGGGCCTTCGGATTATGGCGATGCAAAAATGCCCGCAAATGACGTAAGTGCCTGCCGCCGTTAGATTTAGTAAGAAAGATAAAATCCGCCCGCTCCATGTTGCAGATGGGTTCCCGCAGCAGTCCCACGGGAAGGGGCTCATGGTTGTGGAAAGGGTTGGTGGTATCCACCAACAGAATGTTGAGCCAAGGGCGAAGCTGCAGATGCTGAAAGCCATCGTCCAATATCAAGGTGTCCGCCTGAAAATGGCGGATGGCGTATTTTCCGCCCTTCACCCGGTCCTTGTCCACCACGACGGCGACGCCGTTGCCATTGGGATTGACCAGATTTCGGGCCAGCATGAAGGGCTCGTCGCCAGACTGGCTGGAGTCCAGAAGAACCTGCTTGCCATCGGAGACGACCCGCGGCGGCACCGCGTCCTGTCCTTTTTTGGTGAACGCCAAAAGCCGCTCCCGCCAAGGCCGCGCCTTGCTCCGATAGCCACGGCTCAACACGGCGACGCGTCGCCCCTTGTCTGCCAACGTTCTGGCCAACAGCTCCACCACGGGAGTCTTCCCTGTGCCGCCCGTGGTCAGGTTGCCCACGCTGACCACAAAGCAGCCCATCTCATGCTGTCGCAGAATCCGGTTGCCGTAAAGGTTTAGCCGAAGCTGCACAATCCCTTGATACCCTCTGGACAGCATAAACAGAAAGATGCGGAACAGCGTGTCGTACCACGTCCGCTGCCGTCCATTGATGATCTCGACAGCGTACTGTTCTGTCTTTTCGCTGATGTCGCGCAGGGTCATGAAGGAATTAGGAATGAGGAATTAGGAATGAGAAATTAGGAATGAGAAATTAGGAATTAGGAATTTTGGGAATGGGGACGCGGGACATGGGACGCGAAAGGAGAAAGGCGGGAGGACGCGGTGCAACGCCGCGCCCTCTCCCCATGGGCATGGCCGTGGTCAGATTTTGACCTTCGTGCTCTTGAAGTATTTGAGGTACTTCTTGTTGGCCACGAACATCTCGTTGACCATGTCACGGATTTCCGCCAGCGACAGGACAGCGGAGGTCAGCGGATCGAACAGGACCGCATGGTAGATCATGTTGGGGTCGCCGGCGGCGGCGCCTTCGACGGCCAGCTCCTCGCAGCGGCTGGAGATGTTGTTGAGCAGCGCCAGCTGCGCGGGCATATTGCCGATGTGCACGGGAGTCAGGCGGTCCTTCGCCGCAAAGACAGGCACTTCCACGCAGCAGCCGGCGGGCAGGTTGTCAATCAGGCCGAAATTGCGGACATTGCCGTTGAACTCGAACACCTCGTTGTTTCCAAACACCGCGTTGAAGATGTAGGAGGCGTATTCCTTGCCGCGAGCCAGATTGACGGGCTCCTTCAACGCATCCTGCGTCAGCTTCTTCCAGGTCTTCGCGCGCTTGCGGTACTCGTTCAGAATGTAGGCATGGATGCCCGGGTTCCAGTTGGTGCCGTGGGTGCAGTACTTCTCAATGAGGTCGGTGCGTTTGCGGAACCAGGCGTTGTATTCGGAGTTGTGGCCGCTGGACTCCGTCACATAGTAGTTCAGCGCCAAATACATCTCGTTGCGGACCTGTTCCTTGTCGTAGATTTCCTTGTTAGTCGTAATCGCCTTATGGATAAGCGGATAGGCATCCTTGCCCTTCCACGTGAAGTCCAGATAGAAGGCCTGATGGTTGATGCCCGCGCAGCGGTAGCTCACATCCTCCATCTTCGCGCCAATCCAGCTGGCGAGCATCTCCGCCGTCCCCTGCACGGAATGGCAAAGTCCCGTGATCTGCAGATCCGGATAGTTGGCCTGCATGGCGCGGCAAAGCATGGCCATGGGGTTCGTGTAGTTCAGAACAATGGCCTTGGGGCAGTATTTGCGCACGTCTTCGCAGATTTCCAGCATCGGAGGAATCGTGCGCAGGAAGCGGAAGATGCCGGAGGGGCCGCGTGTGTCGCCGATGTTGATGTCAACGTTGTACTTCGCGGGAATCTCGATGTCCGACGCGAAGACTTCGACACCGCCCTGAAGGATGGTGATGAGGACGCCGTCCGCGCCTTTGAGGGCTTCGGCGCGGTCCATGGTGACCGTCAGCTTCGCGGGGTATTTGCCGGCCTCGATGATCTGCTTGACGGCGGCCTCGATGAAGGAGAGACGCTCCTTGTTAATGTCCATCAGAGCGATTTCCGCATCTTTGAAGGCATCGAAGGTCAGAATGTCGCGAACCAGATTGCGGGTGAATCCGAAACTTCCGGCACCGATGAAGGCGATTTTCTTTCTCATGTCAATTCCTTTTGTGACAATTGGAGAAACAGGGTTAAGTCAAGAATGGCTAAAAATCACATAAGTTATTCTATTGCAACTACTTAAGCAATTCGTTGATGGCAGCGGCCGCGACGCGTCCCTGCCCCATGGCCTTGATGACGGTGGCTGAGCCCAGCACGATGTCTCCACCGGCGAAGACGCGCGGAAGAGAGGTTCTGCATTTGTCGTCGCAGACGATGCGGCCCTTGGCGTCGAACTCAAGTCCGGGAGTCGTCTGACGGATGAGGGGATTGCTGCCGCTGCCGATGGCGACGATAACCGTGTCCA
Organism: Lentisphaeria bacterium; assembly: GCA_016288215.1. Classification (GTDB taxonomy): domain Bacteria; phylum Verrucomicrobiota; class Lentisphaeria; order Oligosphaerales; family Oligosphaeraceae; genus Tb-RUG-64. The sequence goes on from JAEEYQ010000004.1 coordinate 15,109, forward strand.
CATCAAGGACATATTCGCTTCCGGGCACGGCCACGGGAGAGCGGCGGCCGGAGGCGTCGGGTTCCCCAAGCTCATAGCAGAGGCATTCGATGCCCGAGACCAGTCCCTTTTCGTCGCCCAAAATGCGTTTGGCGTTGCGCAGCAGATGGAACTGGATGCCCTCTTCCTGCGCATGGGCGACTTCCTCCGCGCGGGCGGGAATCTCCTGCATGGAGCGGCGATAAATCAGATGGACGTTTTCCGCGCCAAGCCGGAGGGCGGTGCGGGCGGCGTCCATGGCCACGTTGCCGCCACCGAGGACCGCCACGTTTTTGGATTCGGGAATCGGCGTGGCCGCTTTGCCGCGCTCATAGGCCCTCATCAGATTGGCGCGGGTCAGATATTCATTGGCGGAAAAGACGCCGACGAGCTGCTCGCCTTCAATGCCCATGAAATGGGGCAACCCGGCTCCCGTGCCGATGTAGATGGCGTCGTAGCCCTCCTTCTCCAAAAGGTCCAGCAGGCTGCAGGAACGGCCCACGAGGAAATTCGGAATCAGCTCCACGCCCATGCGGCGCAGCATCTCCACCTCGGCGGCCACAATGCTCTTCGGCAGCCGGAATTCGGGGATGCCGTAGACCATGACGCCGCCGAATTTGTGGAACGCCTCGAAAATGGTGACCTCATGCCCCGCGCGCCGCACGTCCGCCGCGCAGGCCAGCGAGCCGGGGCCGCTGCCGATGACCGCCACGCGCTTGCCTGTCGGCGCCGCCACATTGGGCACCGCCGCTTTGCCCGAAAGCCGCTCCCGGTCCGCGACATAACGCTCCAAGTTTCCTATTGACACTGACTTAGAGATGTCTTTATGCAGCTTGCCCATGGTGCAGAACTTCTGGCACTGGCTCTCCTGCGGGCAGACTCGGCCGCAAACGGCGGGCAGCAGGCTGCTGGTCTTGATGAGGCCGATGGCACCGTCAAAATCGCCTTTGGCAATGGCGCCGACGAACTGGCGGATGGGCAGTTTGACGGGGCAGCCGCCTTCGCAAGGCGAATTGGCGCACTGCAGGCAGCGGTTCGCCTCCACCAAGGCCTGGCTTTCGCTGTAGCCCAAGGCGACTTCCTGAATGTTATGCCGCCGCACGTCCGCTGGCTGGCTGGGCATGGGCTGCACGGGAATCTTGGCCCGATCCGCCGGCTTCAGGGGCTGTCTGGCCTGAATGTCCGCCCACAGACTGTCCGCCTGCGCCTTCAATTCCTCTGGAGCAAGGGTGTTCATTTCTGCATCGCCTCCACTGCGGCCGCCTGCTTCAACATGTTGCAGCCATGTTCGTTATGGCACTCCACCATACGGCGCTCCTGCGCACGGTAGGTCTGCAGACGCTTCATCATGCCGTCAAAATCCACTTTGAGGCCGTCAAACTCCGGTCCGTCCACGCACACGAATTTGGTTTCGCCGCCGACCTGAACGCGGCAGCCGCCACACATGCCTGTGCCGTCCAGCATGATGGTGTTCAGGGAGACCTGAATGGGCACGCCCGTGGGGCGGACGGTCTCCACGCAGAATTTCATCATGATGGGCGGGCCGATGGCCACCGCCAAATCCGGCTTGTCCTCCCGCTCGCACAGCTCCTTCAGCGGCTGGGTCACCAACGCCTTCAGGCCGGCGGAACCATCGTCCGTGCAGATGATCAGCTCGTCGGCAAAGGACCGCAGCTCCTTTTCAAGAATGATAAGCTCCTTGCTGCGGGCGCCGATGATGCAGATGACCTTGTTGCCCAACTCCTTGAACGCCTTGGCGATTGGATGCATGGGGGCCACGCCGATGCCGCCGCCCACGCAGACGACGGTGCCCACTTTCTCGATGTGGGTCGGCTTGCCCAAGGGTCCCAACACCGCCGCCAGCCGGTCGCCCACCGAAAGCGCCGCCAATTGGCCGGTGGTATAGCCCACCTTTTGGAAAATCAACGTGATGGCGCCCCGCTCCACATCCACGTCCGCAATGGTCAACGGGATGCGCTCGCCGAATTCGCCGTCCACGGAGATCAGCACGAACTGCCCCGGCTGCCGCCGCTTCGCCACGAAAGGCGCATGCACCTGCATGCGGTAGACGTTCTCCGAAAGCTGGGCCTTGTCAAGTATCGTATAGTCTGTATTGTTCATTTTCATGCCAGTTCAAAGGTTGTCACAAAAGAAAAAATAATATAAGCCGCGTTCCACCATTTTCCAGAAGACAGAACGCAGTCCTTCATAGCCCGCCGCCGACAACGCCTCCGCAAATGATGAACCTAAAAAACGCAGTTAAACTAGCGGATTATTCATAATATGTTGTGTATGAGCATCTTATGTAAATAGCAAAATCAACCCAGCGGGTGAGAGTCGCATGAATTATGCGACAGAGAGTTTTAAGCCGCTTTAGCGGCTTAATTGTAATTCCTAATTTCTAATTCCTAATTCCTAATTATCAAATATTTCCGTAATCCATGCGCCAGAGAACTCCGAAGGTTCGACCTTTTGGGTCTCGCGGACATGGAACACTCTCCACGTCACGAAGTTCCGCTGTCTGCCGCCCAATTTCAGTCGCCATCCCATGGGATGGTCCGCAAACCAGCCGCCGTCCTGCGGTCCCGGAGGGCCGAATTCCTTGATCACGTCGCACAGGACCAATGGCTCCTGCGGCGCATAATCCTCTCCTGCAAGGGGATAGAGCAGGAGCTTCTCGCGGATGCTCAATGAGGAGATGGCTTTGCCCTTCCAGTCCACCTGACTGTATTCATTGGCAAGAAGATAGGGCACGCCGTTCCATGTGGCGCTGACGGTGATCGGAGAAAGCGTGTGGAAATGAGGCTTCTCGATGGTCTGTCGGAAGGGGGACTGGTCCGGCCGTCCCAGCCACAGGCGGAGCCGGCTGGCCTCCAGCGGCTCCGGCGACCATGGCTGGGGGCCCCACTCCCGACAGGTGAACAGCACCTCTCCCGTGGCGAGAGGAGCCACGGAGCATTCGCATCCGCTAAGACCGTCGCTTGGATAGGGCTTGGAGAACATGGGCGGGTTTGTTCCGGGTTCCGCCGTCACCAAACTGTAGCGCTCCGGCCGCCATTTGCCGTTCTGGCGGCGCATGCGCAGAAGCCCCTCGCCCCACGGCAGAGGCGGCACGGAGCAGCAGGGCATCAGAATGTCTTCGCCGTCAAACAGCGGGGCGCCCAGGGCGCTGGTGAGGCATCCGGAAAAGAACTCCTTGGGACGCAGGATGTTACGTTCCGTCGCATGCAAGGTGCCGTCCTTGAATTCAAGCTGAGTCAGAATAAAGAAGCAGCCGGCGTTTTGGTCATAGACGCTCAGGGCGTCCGACTGGCTGAGGGAAAGGGGGATGGCGATGGCCTTGCCGATGCAGAAGCCCGTGCCGGCGTGGGGATGGGGATGGCCGTCCGCAAGCGTGGCCCCCACGGGCACGAAGCCGATGAAGCCGTCGTAGCGGGAATAGTACACCTTGGAGCCGTTGTCCGGATGACGGTCCTCAAAGGAGCGGAGAAAGGTCAGCGGCTCGGACTCGCCGATGCTCTCGTAGGAGTCGAACAGATAGACATCGTGGCCAAGCTCAAAGTCGCAGACGCTTTTGCCAAAGGTGCGCATGTTGATGGCGATGGCCGCCAGATCCGGAGTGACCTGAAAGCAGCTGCTGACCAGCCCCGAAACCCCTTTGCGTCCATCTTCCGTGGAGATGATTTTCCGCAGGAGCTTCTTCCCGCCATGATGAATTGGAGAATGGTTTGACATGCTACCTCTTATGGATTTTGGATTTAGATTAAACGCCAGAATGACGGCCTCATATGGTTTCAGCTCGGCGGCGACCTGGTCCTCCAGACGTGTCCGCACGTGGTCGCCCCACTGGCCGCCGCGAAAATCGCAACGCTCCACGTCCTGCCCCACGACGCCGCCCCAGTCCCTGCCGTTCCATGGAAAGACCGCCTTCTGCGCCATGTCCGTCATGTTCGCCAAAACGATTCCCAGCCGCCCGTCGGCGGCGCGGTAGCAGGTCCCCTCCACAGCCGAAAAGACAAAGGGTTTCTCATCATTGGAACCCCATGGGCTCCAGCACTTTGTCACATGCTCCAGCTGCGATGTGTTCGGTCTGCGGAGCATTTCCCCCTCGTAAAGCCATGGCAACCCCGCCAAACGGACGGTGCAATGGGCCTTCAGCAGCTCCAACTGCCTGATGTACTTCTCCAGACGTAGTTCCAGAAGCCGCTGGTCGGAATTGAACCAGCCGAGAACCCGCCCCCGAAGCAGACAGAAGGCAAGTTTGGAGGCAAACACGTCGACGTCGTCGAATTCGGCGGTCTTGACGAACAGGCCAATCTCCGAGGTGCGGTCGCTGAAGACCGTCTGGAAAAGAGGCAGGGAGTCCCCTTGTCCGTCGGAATGGCCGTTGAGCAGGGCGGTGCAGACGTCGATGTAGGATTCGCCCAAGTTCTCGCCGCAGGTGAAGACGCCGCCTTGGCGAAGCGCCCCGATGCTCTCATGCAGTTCGCGGATGCCCGCCGCATGGTAGCCGCCGCCAATCCATTCATGGCGATGGTTTCCGGCGTAGCACAGTCCCGGATAGCAGAACGTCTCGTCCAGGTAGATGCCATCGACGTTGCAGTCCTCCAGAAGCCCCCTGGCCTGACTCCGCATGATCTCCTGCCAAGCCGGTTCGCCCGCGCACATGGGAACCATGTCCCTGCCGCTCTCGTCGCCGCGGAAGACGTCCACGGGGCCGGAGCCGTCGTCCGTCTTGTCGCGCTTGTCGCAGACGCCATAGGCCCGCCACAGATTGCCGGAGAAGTCGCGTTTGGCGGTTTTGTACAGCTCCCTCTCCTTCCAGATGGGCAGGCTCGTCTCGCAGAGATGGGCGTTCAGGTACGGGACCACGCGCACGCCGGCCGCCCGAACCTTGGCCACCGCCTCTGCAAAGCCCTGTCGTGCAGGAAGATAGTCCGGATACTGATAGTCATGCTTCACGTTATGCTGCCATAGGTACCAATGGAACGCCATGGGAAAGCCCAATCTCTCGCGAAGCTCCACAATCTGGTCCGCGAAGGCCAGAAGGGCCTCTTCGGCAGGATCCCATTCGTTTCCCTGAAACCACACGGGCGTCTCGCGGAACCACGCCGCCTGGTCTGTCCGCTCCGACAGCGGCGTCCTCCATCGTGGCTGCGTGACGGCCCAGCGGCGGTACATTTTGCAGCCATCGTACCAGTCGCCCGTGAACGGCCCCGCGACAACGGGGTACGGCAAGTTCCAAGTGCCTGGCGCATAGGGATTTTCAGGATAGTGAATGATGCTTTCGGCAAAGGCCGTCCCGTCCGACGCGGGGACGGCGACAAACGTCTTTCTGGCGTTGTTTCCGTCATGTGCCGCGAAATAGAGGGCGTTCCCCTTGCCGTCCTCGTAGGTGAACAGCTGGATGCTCATGCCGCTGCTTGGATACTCCGTATATCCCAATCCCCCCGTGACCTGCTTGCGGATATTCCGTTGCGCATGGCCGGAATACACGGGCACCGCCATGGTCTCCGTCGCCTCCGCTCCAGCCACGCCCAGGCCGGAGAGACAGGGGAACTCCGCATGCTGAATGGCGCGGCGGCTTCGGTTGTCTACGGACAGGCTCCACGTGAAGAGCGGCGACTCCGCCTCCATGCGGATGACCGCCGTCACCTCCAGCTCCCCCTCGTCCCATTCGGCATTGGCGAAGCGGAGAATCCAGCCGCCAGAAGCCTCGTCGCCAAACGGCTCGGCGGTACGCTCGCCGAAGGACGCCGCGTGAAACGCGATTCCCTTCGCCAACGCGTACCATGCGTCCGGCTTCTCCCCTGGAACAACCATGGCGAGTCGGAAAATGCCCTCCGGCCGGCCGCTGACATAGGCGCAGCCAGTCCTCTGATTCCATATTTGAAGAAGGGCCATGTCGCTCTCCCGCAATTCGATGCGGGACATCCCGTTTTCAAGGGAGAGGACTCCCTCCCCGCGGGAGACAATGACCGGCCCCGCCACCGCCATGAACGACAACAGCAACGCCAGCACAACGCCCCTATATGCTTTTTTCATAACTATCGCTATATCAATATGTTAGAACAAAATTCCATTTCTGGGCATGCCCCAAAGGCCCGCGCCTCAAGACATCCCTCTATACATAATATACTATATATACTATATATGGAAACCGCTACATGCCACCATGATGATTTGGATGGTGTCTTTGCCACTTTTTGCCCCCATCACGGAAAAAGTGCGGCTCTGTCCGCGTCGCCTACAGTGTTTTAATCATGGCATGGCAGTAAACATCCATTACAGAGAGATCCCCTCTAGGGATTACAAATCCTGTACGCCTGCATTCTGACCATTTGCATTTCAATATGTTACATGATAGATTAAAGAAAGCTTTCACAAAAGGAATCGATGATGTTTAACGACGTGCTATATGCAAAGACAGATGAGTTCCAGAATCTGGATGATCTGCGGGAGTGGATGAAATACCAAGGGCATCTTTGGTTCTTCATCAATGAAAAGTACTATTTCATGACTGGCAGCCACAACCGCAATCAAAAAGGAGAGAGTGTTCCATGGTGGTATATCACCAATGGAGATTATCGCAATCCAGCTGTTAAAAAGGAAGTCGGCGCCAAAATTCTATGGGGATTTTGGGACATCGAAGATGTATGGAAAGCAAAAGTCTTTGATGGAAAGAGCTTTGCTGAAAAACTTCAGCGAGTTCATCTTCTTCAGTTGAGCAAAATGCCTTGCCCGCCGTCGCAGGGGGCAAGGCAGATTACCCAAAGTCGATGGGAGACATGTTCATAGGTTGTTCTGATCACCGCTGACGCGGTTTCCATTCCATTTCCCTGCGTTTCCATGGGGTCCGCTTCGCTTCACCCACGGCTGTGTTCTGATTGCCCCTAACGGGGCCTCATAATAAGTTATACCACATAGAGGTAATTGCCATTGAGCAATTTCTCAAAAGAGAAGACACTGGTTGTCAGATTCTTCACCACAAACCTGAATATTATCGTAACTACTTGATAATCAAGAAGTTATAACAAACAAAAGTGTCCAGTCATCATGGCTCCGTCACAGGCCAGCCGATGCATTGGCAGAGGGTGACGGACTCCCCGGGCGGCAAATGCAACGCCGCCGCCAACGTCGCCCCGTCAAAGCTGGCGCGGACCACCGTTCCCAACCCCGCCGAAGCGCAGTACAGATAGACGTTCTGCGCGATGAATCCGGTGTCCATGGGTCCCCATTTTGCGGCGCCCTTGCCGCCCCGCCCCTTGCTGTCATCGCAGACATAGACCAACGTGATGGGGGCATCCAACGCAAAGGCCTGAGGCATTCTCTCCATGACGGTGCGGTCGCGGAGATCTCCGTCCTCCACCTTCTCCAAGGCATGCTTGGCCGCGTCATAGCGCCACGCGCCGTCCTTGCGCAGGACGAAAATGGTGATCTCCTGGAAGTTGACGGCCGTGGGGGCTGTCCGGCGGCCATCCTCCCGATTGATGCCGAAGCCCGCCCAAAGCAGCTCTCCCAACAGGTTGTCCGGAATCGGTTTGTCCTTCTGGAAACTCCTCGTGCTCTGACGTTTGGCCAATGCCTCCATCAACGGCATGCCGCCGCTCTTCCTGGGGGCGGGAAGGGAAATGACAGTCTGCGCTCCGGCCATGGACGCGGCCAGACAAAGGGAAAGAAGCAACGTCTTGTTCATGATACCACCTTTCTTTGCAAATGACTGACTATCTAGGAACCACGCGCTTTGCCAGTTTCAGCAGCTCTGGAAGCTTCAGGTCAATCACATCTCCAATGGCCAGGCCAAGCAGCTCAATCTGACCGGCCTTGAGCTCGATGGCGACCTGCACCGCCCCCTCGCTGGGGTAGCCGGACAGCCGATTCTCATATTCCTCCATCGTCTCCCCTGGCTGACGGGGCTTCTCCACCGCCATCTGATACATGCCAATGACTTTTCCATTGCGGTCCACATATATCAAATCCAGCGGCACCAGGGTGTTCTTCATCCAAAAGGAACGGGGCGACGGCGGATTGAAGACGAAAATCATGCCGCCCTCCGGGCTGATGGACTCCCGATTCATCAGGCCACGGCGAAGTTCGTGATCCGTCAGCGCCAGCTCCATGACAGGATAGGAGACGCCGGCGATTTCAATCGGCCAGTACTTGGGGCGGGTCAGACTCCGCAGCGTCTGCTGTCCCGCCGCCGTCACCCCCATAAAACACAAAATCCATAGAAGATATTGTATGACGGAGAGGGTCTTTGTCTTGCTTTTCACAACTGTTCGATTATATTGAAACATCATCGCTTTCCTTGTGGTGACATTTGGGCCCATAGCTCAGTGGTTAGAGCAGGCGACTCATAATCGCTTGATCGCAGGTTCAAATCCGGCTGGGCCCACCATTTTGCAAACCAAGTGCCGTCCGTTTGGGCGGCATTTTTCATCTATGCCATAACCACGCCTGTCATCCATAACTCTATTGCCGCTTTCGTATTTTTCAACTTGTTGTCATCCAGATTCAAGCGACAAGATGGAAACCAGCGGCAATTCGCGGACGTCATGCCCCAATGAAATCCCATGACCTAACGCCAGCCGATGACCTATCGCCGTCTCCGCGGGAAGAACGGACGGAAGGGGTCGTCTATGCGGATGAGCTGAACATGCGCAGTGCGCCACGGGTCTCCGCGACATGCGTGGGATGCCTGCCCGAAGGCACCCGAATCCGCATTCATGAGATTGAGGACGGTTGGTGCCGCATCACGCCCGTGGGCGACGTGACTGGATTTGTGCGCCGCGAAGCGGTGGAGGGACAGCGGCTGGCCACGGCCGCCGCTCTCATGGCATCGCCCTCCCCCCACGGCGATCATTTGGGGTGGCTTCCTGCCGGATGGCCCTTGCGGCTGCTGGAGGGCGACGCCGCGTGGTGTCATGTGCAAGTTCCTTCACATGAAGAACTTAGATGCTTTGTCAACCGCAGCTACGTCCGTATGGACAGCGATGGGTCTCTGCCTCTCCAACTGACTGCGGACAATTGGGCGTCCTCCCTCCCGCAAACCCTTGGTCTAGCGGTATTTGACTGCCGCCGCCGCCGCATGCTCCAGAGCCAAAACGCCGAGACGCCGGTGCCCATCGCCTCCCTGACCAAAATGATGACCCTGCTGGTCGCTTTGGAGGCCATGGAGGCCGATGCCTCCCTTTCATGGGACACTCGGGTTCCCATCAGTCAGCGGGCGGCAAACGAAGAGCCGACCATAGCGGGGCTGATGGCCGGAGACACCATTGCGCTGCGGGAGCTTCTTCCGGTCATGATTTGTGTAAGTGCCAATGACTGCGCTACTTGCACAGCGGAATTCTTTGGCGGAACCGTGGAGGCGTTCGTCGAGAAGATGAACCGCAAAGCCGCCGCCATGGGACTGGCGCATACCTGTTTCCACAACGCCCACGGTCTGTCCGAAAGGACGGCGGCAGAGGACAACGTATCCACGCCGTCGGATTTGGTCACATTGACCACGGCACTTCTGGAGAAGCCGTTGGCGAGGGCATGGGTATCATCAACGCAAGTCACGTGTACAACGGGGGTTGCGGAACCCATCACCTTCCATGGGCACGTGCCGTTTTTGGGGCGTTTTGGCGTGGATGGCGTCAAAACTGGCTACACCCAACGCGCCGGCTGCTGCGTCGCCAGTCATCTGAAGCATGGAGACGACGCCTATATCATCATTATAACAGGATGTGAATCAAATAGTTACAGAGACACGCTACTCCGCGCCATCATCAAAAGCCAAATATCAAAGTCCACCGAACACTAGTTTTCTGTGGACTCCATCATTGCGCAAGCGACCCTGCACGGAGATTTCCATGCAGGGCCGCAAGTCACTTTACGTACAGTGGAGAAGGCGCCGGATTAATAGCGGCGATGGAAGGACGGGCGGCTGACGCGCCACGTGGTGTCCTGAACCTTCTGGAAGACGTATTCGGGCTCGATGATCGCGTTCCAGCCGAAGGGGAAGGTGACGAATTCCACGACACCAACCAGCTCGCGGCACAGGAAGCGCCACACGCCCACGCCCAAGCCCTTGGTGAAGCCGGGAGCGTCGCCTTCTTCTTCCGTGATGCGGAAGACGTTGCGGGGAATCTCAACCACGCCGAAGAGGATGTTGCTCAGTCCACGGCCAAACTGGTCGGCGGGACGGCGACGCGCATCTGGCTCGATGCTCAGGTCATCCTCCGCGGGATCCCAGCCCACAAAGCCCGCGAAGAAGTCACAGGTTTCTTCATAGCTGAAATTCACATAGAGATGCAGCAGAACCGCCAGCTGGACGCGGATGTCCCACTTGTGGCGGGGGAAGTACTCGCTGTCAATGGCCTCTTCCTTTTCCTTGCGCCAGGGGCCGAAGGACGCCGTGGCGTAATAGCCTTCGTGGATGTTGAAGAGGTTCTCGTCCCGCTCATAGTAGTTGATCATCCAGAGGGGGAACAGGAAGTGGGGGAAATCCACGCCACGTTCCTTTGTCACGTAGGCGCCCAACTGGGCATACTCCGTGATGGCGACTTCCGCGCCGATGCCCAACCCGCCACCAATGCCGCCACGCATGATGTCAAGGACATCGGAGATCCGGTTCCAGAGATACATCTCGCCGGAGACTATGATGTCATTCAGGTTGAAGAGCTCCTCGTCGGCAGCCTGCACTCCGCAGCACATCAACGCAACCGCGACTACCAGGCATTTCATGGACAAACCAAGGCACTTTGTTGACTTCATTTTTACCTCACTGCTACATGAACTGATAAAAAACTAACCCAATACTCTATATATCAATAACTTAAAATCAAAACCGCATGTCCTTGCCCGCCCTTTCGGACAGAACGTGGACTTGGCATTCCCCTAATATACCTATATATATAGGGAAATGGCAAGTATAGATTTTCAAAAAAATAGCGTTACGACACTTTTTTTCAAGTCATCAAGCGACGAACTTCCAAATTTTTTCCATTTCCATGCCATTTTTCGCCCTTTTTTCTCTGTCACGACGGAATCCCGTGGATTTTTACGCCCTGTCTCCGCCGTCATTCCAAAAGTCGAGTTTCGGGGGCGGCAAGAAAATGCCATGCAGGCTGGCACGGCGCGACCACATCCGTCTTGATCCATGCGGCCGACTCGTCGTCCAGAACCCAAGCCGGCGGATTCGCCGCATGGGAAGAGGTGGTCCCCAAAAGGTTCCAGCCGCCATCGCAGAACAGCCTTTGGGCGGCCGGCACCCATCCCGTCAGACGCCACGCCTTCGCCTGAGCCAAATGGACGAAATGCCCTCGGCCGGCCTCCAACGTCTCCGTCATCTGCCAGACGCCGTTCCTCCAGACCCAATTGTAGTTCCAAGGCACTGAGCTGTCGCCATTTCGGCGAGGCAGCAGCCCAGGGCAGAACAAGCTCCATCCCGACGGCAGAGTCCCCTCCATGGTTCTGGACTCCCCATGAAGCCACTGCCAGCGTTGGCGGCTCACGCCGTCGCGCCAATTCAGCTCGAGGGCGAGGACGGCATCCGCCGACGCGTCATCGGGCGGCGTCACGGTGCATTGAACCGTCTCGCCACTTTGGAGTGTTCCATCCACATAGAGCAGACTCCAGCTGAAGGCGGACTCCCGCCGCATGGCGGTGGCGTGTCCCTCCACGGCGGTCAGCGTCCAGTTGGACGGCAATTCCAACGTCACAATGGCGGCCTGGCCTGGAAGGTTATCTGAAGTCCCTATACCCCAAATAGTTAGATGATTTTCATAACCTGGAATCCAGCGGCCTTCCGCCGCCGTCGCCACCACCTGAAGCGATTCTTCTGGCTCCAGAACGAGCTCCAAGGCGACCGATTCCCCTTGCCGAACGGTGACCGTTTGGGTAGCCGTCACAAAGCCCGGCGCGGAAACCGTCAGCGTCTGCTTGCCAATCGTCAGAGTCCGCTGAAAGACGCCCTGGTCATCCGTGTAAATCGGAATTCCTTTGGCGACAGAAATTTGCGCATTTCGGACAGGCTGTCCATCCGGCGTGCAAACGTAGCCAGCAACTCCTGTGCAGGCGCTTTTCAGCCACGAAAGGAAGGCTTTCCGGTTCTGCTCCCAAAGTTGGTCAAGAAAGCCGGTCTCCGCGCTTTCGTATTCTTCCCACAACTCCGCCGTGATGCCCAAGGTTCCCGTGAACACGTACTGCCAATCCTGCTGCTCCCCATCACAGCGGTACCATTCGGAGCCATTGATGATTCCACCGCTAAAGGGACTGTCCAGCCGAATATGGGGATTCGA
>JAEEYQ010000058.1 GCA_016288215.1 Lentisphaeria bacterium
CCAAGGACTTCCGCATGAGCAATCTGCTACAGCCACAGCTCGGCTGGTGGGCGCCTGTCGGCCCATCCCCCTCATGGCCAGCGCAGCATGTGGACGAAATCGAATATTTCGCCTGCAAGAATCTGGCCATGGACGCCCCCATGTCCCTGCAGGGCATCACCGCAGGCGCCTCCCCCTGGAACGCACGTCTGCCGGAGATGCTCACGATTCTGGGATGGTATGAACGCCTCCGCATGGCCAATTACTTCGAAACAAAGGACTTGGAGCAACTTCTAACGCCGGGGGCGGATTTCCGCCTGCGGCTGGACGATGAAGGGCACTGGAAACTGACGCCCGTCTTCCTCTCACAGCGCCGCATCGTCGGCTCAAACGATGCAAATCCAGAAATGCAAGGAACTTGCAATCAGAATTGGACGATGGACAATCCGCAGGGGGAGCAGCCTTTCCGCGCCCGCGTCGAAGCCCTGTATTCCGCCAAACCGGCGGACGAAAGCATCGGGAAGCACATCCTCGTGGATTTCAGCGACTTGAGGAGTCTTTCCGCCAAGAGAAGCGCACAGTTTGTCGCGCAACAACTTCTTTTGGAGGAACAGGATACTCGTCTGGCGGACAAGAACTTGCGCATTGTCGCCACCAACTCCGGCGAAACGGCGGAAGGCGCCTGGGCCATGGTTTCCAGGGACTATCCCCATCCCTATCTGAGCATGGAGCCCGGCCGCGTCTTCGGCCTATGGATCAAGGGAGACGGCTCTGGCGCCTTGCTGAATCTGCAGGTGCAGACGCCAAACGTCTATCATGGAGCCATTTCTGACCACTATGTCACATTGGATTTCACCGGCTGGCGATATGTGGAGCTGCTCCTGCGGGAACGGGACGCACAGCGCATGGCGGACTACGCATGGCCCTATTCCGTCTATGCAGGCTCCTACGCAATCTGCCGCAACACCATATATCCCAATGCATTAAGTAAAATCAGCATCTATCTGAACAACATACCCGCCCACGGACAGACCGACGTGGTCATCAGCCCCGTCCTCGCCCGTCCGCTGGCACAGAACGAAATCCGCAACGTCTCCCTGTCCGTCAACGGCAAGACTGTCCAGCTGCCGGTCTCCATGGACTCCGGCCACTATCTTGAACTGGAAGGCGAACATGACTGCTCCCACTACAATGAATCAGGGCTGCTTCTGGAACGATTCACGCCTGTCTGCCCAGACGGATGGCCCGTCCTCCTCGCCGGCGCCAACGACCTCTCCATCCATGCCGAAAGCGCCGATCCGAAAATCAACACGCGGCTGGACGTGGTCGCCAAATCCATTGGGAAGCCCTTTGGGATACGCTCCAAGAATGTGGACTGGAAGTGGTTGGATGTGGACTATGACATGCCGCGCGTCATCTTCAAGCAGGATGGAATCGACAACGCATGGTCCATCTGGCAACGAGACGAAGGCGGAGACAGCCCTAACGACCAGGCCAGCCTCTCCTTCGAACTGCAAGTCTCCGCCACAGGGGACATCCGCAAGTCATACGAAAACCCCGATTTGGCCAAAACGCTGGACAATTGCTCCAATCCGCTCGAATACAACGCCTCGGAATTCAACGACTACGCAAAATTCGCCTTTGACAGCGAAAACCAGAACACCGCAAAGTCCGGCGTGGCATTCTCCATAAAACATGTTCCAAGCGACAAATCCACAGACGGCGCACTCCTCTTTGAAGCCAGTAGCAAACGGGCGGACAGCTTCGGATGGGCCGCCATCGGCCGCCGTTTCCAAACCCCTGTGGACATCTCCGGCGCCGCTTCCCTGACCTTCTGGCTCAAAGGCGACAATTCCGGCGCCGCCTTCAAAGTCCAGCTGCGGGACATCAACGGCAAGTGGCACGACATGGTCACGCCCGTCACTTTCACCGGCTGGAAATTCATCGAATTCCCACTGGACGGCGTCAAGCTCGACCCAAAGGAAATCGCCTACATCCTCTACTATTACAACAATTTGCCAATGGGGCGCTCCATCGCGGACGCAAGCACGGAGGGCACCCCCGTGTCATGCGTCGTGGACGATGTCCGCTTCATCTACAATAAAAACACGCTGGACACGCCGGTCTTCACCGTCAACGGCCAGTCCGTCCGCTTCCCCGTGTCGCTTCACGCCGGGCAGACGCTGAACTGCGATGGAGAGGGGCGCTGGCGCGTGTCCGACGCTTCCCGCGGCATCGTCGCCGAAGGGCGGCTTGAAAGCCCCATGCCACGCCTCAAATCCGGCCGCAACGACGCCCTTCTCTCCTTCCTCCATGGAGGGGAGGATACATTCCGCGTCACCGTCAGCACCATCAAAAGCTTCTGATCATGAATGAAATGCAGTTTGGAAACTTCAATTCATGTTGAAGATTGTAGTTTCCAACCTGCAATTATTAGCAGAAATTGTCGTTTGGAAACTGCAACTCCTTCCAAGACTACCCCAGCCACGCCTCCAGGGCGCGGCGGACCTTGCCGCAGGTGGGATAGTCGCGGTAGGTGAAGCCGTATTTCGCGAACCATTCGGAGGCCTCAAGCACCTCCGCGACGGCGGGCTTCTTCGCCAGCGACAGGTCGACCCCTAATATGATATGTACGCGCGGATGCTTCCGAAGCCACTCCAGACGCTCCTTCAGCCCGTTGGCGTGCCAGCGGTTGAAGAGTTCCAGATGGATTGACGGCCCCGTGCCCTTGCGGAAGGTGAAGTCGGGGACAATGATTTCGCGGCCCTCCCCCTTCAGCACGGGATCGTCCGACACCATCCGCCATTCGGGCGCCTCCTCCTCGAAATGCGACTGGAAGAGCTTCACCTCGTCGGGAACGTAGGCCGCATAGTTGTGGTAGGGGCAGACGAGCTGGCTGGCCTGGTCGAGTTTCAGCAGGGCGGGCTTCTCCTTCCAGGTGACCTCCGCGCGCACCTCCCATGCGTCCGCCGTGCAGAGCGCCGGAAAGAAGGCCGCCAGTTTCAGCCCGTATTGGCGGCTGTGCTCCAGGACGCTCGCCGGCCCGTCCACGGTCATCTCCAGGGTGGGCGCCGCCCCGAAAGAGGGCTCCCTGCCCTGCTCCGCCGTCCGGACGGTCGCCAGCAGGTCGAAGAAGCGCATGTATTTGAAGATGCGCCTCAGCCGCGGCGCATCGGCGCAAGAGATCGTGGCTTCCAGACGACGCGCGTCCAACAGGAGCGCCTGCACGAGCGCCACGTTGTAGCGTTCCAGCAGCTGCCGCGCGTTCATGTCGTCGAAGGCGAGAAGACGGTCGTTTTCAGGCAGGTCGCCATAGAGCTGCCCCTCCTGGACAAGCGGATTGCCGGCCACCTTCTCCGACAGCATCCGCTGGTAGGCCTCGATGGAGGGCA
>JAEEYQ010000059.1 GCA_016288215.1 Lentisphaeria bacterium
CATCGTCCGTCTGGAGGGCAGTCTGGTTCTTGCGGAACTGGACACCTATGCGGAGCGGGGCGTTGTCTACGGCGCCTCCCATCAGGAGCTGAAAGTTGGCCAGCGCGTCCAGGTCCGCATCAAAGACGCCATTCCCCAAAGTGGCCGCTTGGTGTTGGATTTGGCGTAACCCGTTGAAAATTAGGAATTTGGAATTTGGAATTTGCCGATAATTGGCAGTTAGAAGTTTTTCTAGAGCTTCGAGAGCTAGCTAGTGGCGCCTGCTTTTCGGCGGTTGATGATCTGGTAGATGAGAATGGCGAGGAAGGTTACCGCCAGCAGCACGGTGGAGAGGGCATTGATCAGCGGCATGGAGCCGCGGCGGATCATGCTGTAGATGTGGATGGGCAGGGTGGTGGCTCCGGGACCGGCCACGAAGAAGGAGATGACGAAGTCATCGACGGAGAGGGTGAAGGCGAGAAGGCCTCCGGCCACGATGCCCGGCAGGATGTTGGGGATGAGCACTTGCCATGTCATGGTCCATGTGTTGGCCCCCAGGTCCCGCGCGGCCTCCAGAATGGCCATGTCAAAATCCTGCAGACGGGAGAGGACGGCCATGGTCACGTAGCTCAGGCAGAAGGTGATGTGGGCGATGATGACCGTTCCGATGCCCAATTCCACTTTCAGCGCCACGAAGAACAGCAGCAGGCTGATGCCCAAAAGAATTTCGGGCACCACAAGTGGCGTGTACACAAGGAAATAGTGCATGTTCTGAAGGCGGCCTTTGTAGCGGTGCAGCGCGATGGCCGCCGTCGTGCCGATGACGATGGAAGCCAACGTGGAGACGAAGGCCACAATCAGCGTGTTCTGCAGCGCATGCCATATCTCCCTGGTCTGGAACAACTTGACATACCATTGGAAGGTGAAGCCGCCCCAGCCGCCGCCGGTCCGCGAATTGTTGAAGGAGTTCAGAATCAGCAGGAAAATCGGCAGATAGAAGAACAGCAGGGTGCCCCAGGTCAGCACGCCAGGTACTTTGCTTTTCTTAATCATCAGACCACCTCCTTGGCCGGGCGGGGGCCTTCGTCTCCGCCTTTGTTCCGTCGCAGGAAATAGAACAGCGGCAACAACATGACAATGGTCAGCACGGCGGCCAACGCGCTCGCCGCCGGCAGATTGCGGTCCGTGAATGTGCGCTGCGCGATGACGTTGCCCAGCATGGCGGCGCCTTTGCCGCCGACGACGTCCGGAATCACATAGCTGCCGATGCAGGGGATGAGCACCATGAGGCAGGCGGATACGAGACCATTCCAAATACCTGGTACAAAGACACTTAGAAATGCGCGCAAACGACCGGCTCCCAAATCCATGGCGGCCTCCACCAGCGAGAAGTCAAACTTTTCGGCGGCGGCGTAGAGGGGGAGGATGGCGAAGGGCAGCTCTGTGTAGACCATGACAAGAAGGACGGCTTCTGGTCGGTAGAGCAGCAGGGTGTCCGGCGAGATGAGATGGCACCAGACCAGAGCCTGTTTCAGAAGTCCGTCCGGATGGAGCACCACCTTCCACGCGAAGATGCGGATGAGGAAGCTGGTCCAGAAGGGGATGACGGTCAGAAACAGGACGAGATCCCGCTTCCATGGAGTGGAGCGGGCGATGTAGTAGGCGATGGGCGTGGCCAGCGCCAGCGTGATGGCCGTGGTCGTCACGCTCAGCCAAAGGGTGCGGAAGATGACCTCCGGATAGTTGGGGTTGCGGAGGCTCATGAGAGTCTTCAGCGTCCAGCCCTGGCCGATGCCGCCGGTGGGGTCCGCCGGCTTGAGGGCGATGGCCAGAATGATCAGCATGGGCAGCAGGAGGAAAATGAACAGCCAGGCGAAGGAGGGCGTGGTGAGGGAGCCTTCCGCCCACAGATTGCGGATGGATTTCTTCCCCATGGCTAGTCTCCCGTCTCGTTCACGGCCAGATCCTGCGTGGAGCTGTCGCGGTCCTGCGCCTCCTCCACTTCGCCGACGGTCTGGGGGGGCGTCTGGAGCAGATCCTCATCCTCTTCGCGGTAGCGCTCCAGCATGAATCCATCGTCGGCGAACCAGGAGACGTAGACTTTGTCCTTCCATTGGATGGGCTTCTCATCCAAGACGAAGCGGGTGTGCTGACGGGAGATGGAGATGCGCCAATCGTCGCCGACCTCCACCCAGAAGCGGGTATGGTCGCCCTGATAGACCACGTCCTCCACCACGCCGGGCAGCACATTGTATTTGGGTCCCAGTTTGGGTTCGTCCAACGAAATTTGGAACTTTTCGGGGCGGATGCTCAAATGGACCAGTTCGCCCTTGGCCAGCTTTTTGTCGTTAAAGCACAGCATGGGAGGCAGATCCGGCACGGTGATGCGACAGTATTCGTCGTCGAGCACCTCGCTGATTTTGCCGTCGAAGAAGTTGGTGTCTCCAATGAAGGCGGCCACGAAACTGCTCTTGGGGGCCTCATAGACCTCCGCCGGAGTGCCGATCTGCTCGATGCGGCCGTTGTTCATGACGGCGATGCGGTCGCTGATGCTCATGGCCTCCCCCTGGTCGTGGGTGACATAGATGAACGTGACGCCCACTTCATCGTGTATCAGGCTCAGTTCCAACAACATACGTTGGCGCAGCTTCAAATCCAGCGCCGCCAGCGGCTCGTCCAGAAGCAGGACGCTTGGCTTCAGAATCAGAGCGCGGGCGATGGCGGTTCGCTGCTTTTGGCCACCGCTGATCTGGGACGGCTTCTTGTAGGCATGGTCCTGCATCTGAATCATGTTCAGCATGCGGTCCACTTCCCGCTTGATTTCGTCTTTGGGGCGTTTCAGGAGTTTCAATCCGAAGGCGATGTTCTCCCACACCGTCATGTGGGGGAACAGCGCGTAGTTCTGGAAGACCGTGTTCACGCGGCGCTTGTTGGGCGCCAAATCCGTGATGTCCTGTCCGTCCAAAATGATTTTGCCCTTGTCCGGCGACTCAAAGCCGGCCAGCATCCGCAGAAGCGTCGTTTTGCCGCAGCCACTCGGCCCCAAAAGGGAGAAAATCTCCCCTTTGCGGATGGAAAGCGACACATTGTCCACGGCCTTTGTGCTGCCGAACTGCTTCGTGATGTCCTTGAACCAGAGAAATTCCTCCAATGGACCGTCCCCTCTGATGTTGTGTTGTGGGTTGATGGAATTAGCCGAAGCGGCAAGGCCTTCGGCGGGATGTAAAAATCTGGGCGGTCAAACAAACTGCTGTTGTTCAACCGCCCAAGGTCAAGTGCGACGATGCCATGCCGTCCGTTTAAAAGCGGACGGAAGACACGTTATTTGGCCACTTCCCGAGTTGCGGTTGCTTTGGCGGCGCGTTTGCTCCAGGTGTTGATGAAGGAACTGGCGACGAAGACGGAGGAGTAGGTTCCCACGATGACGCCGAAGAACATGATCAGGGCGAACTCGAAGATGGCGCCGCCGCCGAAGACCAGCAGGGACAGGACGGCCAGCATGGTGGTCAGCGAGGTAAGCAGCGTACGTGCGACGGTGCTGCTCAAGGCGTCGTTGATGATGTCATAGAATTTGGCTCCTGGTTTCAGGACGATCATTTCGCGGATGCGGTCGAAGATGACGACGGTGTCGTTCAGCGAGTATCCGAAGATGGTCAGCAGGGCGGCCATGCCGGTCAGGGAGAGGTGGCCACCGCAGAGCAGATAGAGGCCTCCGCAGATGATGATGTCGTGCAGAACGGCGACGACGGCGCCCAGACCGTACATGAACTCAAAGCGGAAGGCCAGATAGATGATGATGCCGATGGTGGATAGGATGACGGCGATCAGCGCGTCCTTGCGGAACTGGCTGCCCACGTTGCCGCCGACCGTGTTCGTCTGCAGAAGGCGGATCTTCACTTCGGGGAAGGCCTTGTCCAGCTCATCGTTGAAGGCGGTGTAGTCCAGTTCCTCCGTCCCTTCCGTGCCTTTGGTCAGCGGCAGGACGATTTCCAGCTTGCGGTCGCCATCCTGTCCGCGCTTGTAGCCCACGCGCAGGTCATTGGCGTAGTTTTTGGACTTCAGGAAATCGCGGACCGCCTCCACGTCCGGAGCCTGTCCATCGCAGGAGTAGGACAGTTCCGTGCCGCCGGAGAAGTCGATGCCGAACATGCCGCGGCCACGGACGCAGGCGACGATGAGGCTCAGGGCCACCAGGGCGATGGACACCTTCAGCGCGGTCTTGCGGTAGGAGAGGAACTCCACATGCAAGCCCTTCAGGAAGTTGAACATCCGCATGTCAAGCTGTTTCAGGAAGCCCTTCATGACGGCCAGGTCGAAGATGGCGTGGGTCATGAAGATGGCGGTGAACATGCTGGCGAAGATACCGAAGGCCAAGGTGACGGCGAATCCCTTGACGGAGCCGCTGCCGTATTTGTACATGAAGAAGGCGGTGACCAAGGTGGTCAGGTTGGAGTCGAAGATACTGCTGAAGGCGCGGGCATAGCCGGCGGCGATGGCGTTGCCAAGGACCTTGCCTGTGTTGAGCTCTTCGCGGATGCGCTCGAAAATCAGGACGTTGGCGTCAACGGCCATACCGATGGTCAGAACCATACCGGCCACGCCAGGCATGGTGATGGTGGCTTTGGTCAGGGCCATGGCGCCCAGAACCATCACCGTGTTCACAATCAGCGCCAGAACGGCGACGATGCCCGCGAACTTGTAGTACCATGTCATGAAGACGACCACGATGGCCAAGCCCAGCAGACCGGCGTAGATGCCGCTGCGGATGGAGTCCGCTCCCAAGGTCGGGTCGGTGCCGAATTCACTGTCGATTTCCACGGAGACAGGCACATTGCCGGAGGCGATGACGCCGGCGAGGCGGCGGGCCTCCTCCAACGTGAAGCTGCCCGTGATTTCCGCGTGGCCGCCTGTGATGGCGGTCTGGATGTTCGGGGCGCTGTAGACCACGCCGTCCAGCACGATGGCCAGCCGACGGCCCACATTGTTGCCGGTCACTTCCGCGAAGGCAGTGCTGCCGCGGCCGGAGAACACCAGGGAGATGGTCCAGTTGCCGAATTCGTCCACGTTGGGGAAGGCCTTCTCCACGTCTTCGCCGCGGACCCGCTCCGCCTGCTTGTTGATGAAGATGACCTCGTTGGTCACTTCGCCATTGCGTTCGTTCTCAATCTCCTTGCGGACCAGATCGGCGGGAGTGCGGAAATGCTGCGGGTCGCTCAGATACTGGCTGACCAGTTCGCTGTTGTTGCGGGGCACCAGATGGAACTCCAGCTTGGCGGCCTGCTTGATGGTGTTGCGGATGTCCGTCTTGTCCGCCTCGTCCACGCTGGGCATGCGGACGGAGATGGTGGAGTCTCCCGTGGCCTTCAGTTCGGGCTCCGTGACGCCCATCACGTTCAAACGGTTGCGGAGAATCTCCAGAATGCGGTCGCGAATGCCCTCCACGGTTTCGCCTTTGGGCACTTTGGCTTCGTCAAAGCCAAGCACGAACTCCGTGCCGCCCTGCAAATCGAGGCCCAGATGCAGCTTGCCTGCGGACTCTTTGCGTAAGTATCTCAGTACCAGTTTGTTAGAAGGAGCGCGATGGAAGGGGACCTTCACATAGTCGCTCAACGCGATCCGATACGTGTCCGAATCGCCTTTGGAGGCGCGGTCCAACACCATGAAGCCGGACAGATTCGGCTCTTTGGCACGGATGGCCTCGATGCGTTCCCAAAGGACCTTGTAGTCCTTCGCCTTGACCCATTTGGCGTAGTATTCGGAGTTGCGCAGGGTGGTGTAGCTCTCCTGAAGGGCCTTGAACTCGTCGCTGGACTTGTCCTCCACCGCGTCCATTTTGGCCTTGAGCTCATCGGGGTTGCCAAGTTTCTCCAGCTCGGCGGCGCCAAGCTCCAGCGCCTCAACCTGCTTCCGCGAGGCCTTTCGGAACGTCTCCAGATAGTTTTTGTCCTTGATCGGGAACATGGCCACAGTACAACTGATGACCACCGCCGCAACGATGATCCATCGGATAATCAACGATTTTTTCATGGATTTCTCGAGTCCTTCAACTCAACTGGGGTTATTGCCTATTATTTGATGATTCCTATTGTCTTTCAAAAGGGCAGGGGCCTCAGGCGGCGCCCGCTACGGATTGTTGTCCAGGCTCAGGTCGTTGTCGTCCTCCTTCAGGACTTTGGCGATGGCGGCGCGGACGAATTCCACCTCCGCCCCGTTGGCGGTGGTCAGCAGGACCACCTTTTCGCTGACCTGCTTGATGACGCCCAACATGCCGCCGCTGGTCATGACGCGGTCGCCGACCTTCAGATGCTTCAGCAGCTCCTGATGCTCCTTCTGTCGCTGCTGCTGCGGACGCCACATCAGAAAATAGAAGATGCCGATGATCGGCAGGAAGATCAGCATCTGATAGCCGAAGCCGCCGGCGGCGCCGCCACCGCTTTGCGCGATATTCAAAAGACCTGTTGTCGAAAACAGTTCCATCTTCTTCTCCATTAAGTAATAAGGGCCAAAATCCAATTGCATTGCAGGGCCTTGATGGCATCAAGACACAAAACATGAATTGAAAATGTACCACAAACTCCGCAACTTACAATTTGACGGGTCGCAATTCACCTACTTTTCCGCAATATTTTTTTGTTTTTCGGCTGTCGCCGCCCAAAAGCGGTGGAATTTTGCGAGGGTCGGAAGAGGGGGTTAGTCCAGCAGGAAGCGGAAATCCTCCAACGTCAGGCGGTTGTCTCCTGTGTCGGAAAGGACGGCGGTGGCCAGTCGGCTCTTTTTCAGCTGGAGCTGGCGGACCTTCTCCTCCACGGTGCCGCGGGTGATGAGGCGATAGGCGACGACGGGCAAGGTCTGGCCGATGCGGAAGGCGCGGTCGATGGCCTGCGCCTCGATGGCGGGATTCCACCATGGGTCCAGAAGGAAGACATAGTTGGCGGCGGTCAAATTCAGGCCCGTGCCGCCGGCCTTCAGGCTGATGAGAAAGACGGATTTTTCCGTAGATGTCTGGAAATCATTGACTAAGGCCCCCCTATCGGAGGTCTGTCCGTCCAGGTAGCAGTAGCCGATGGAGAAGCGTTCCAGACGGGATGCCACCAGTTTCAGCAGCTGAGTGAATTGGGAGAAGACCAGGGCCTTGTGGCCGGCCTCCTTCAGCTCCGTCAGTTTGTCCATGAGCAGCAGGAGTTTGGCGGAGTCGTCGGCTTCGCGGGAGGCGTCGATGAGGGCGGGATGACAGGCGGCCTGCCGTAGCCGCAGCAGGGCGACCAGAGGCTCCAGTGAGCCGTTCGAGCCTTTGGCGGCGGCGGTGTTGTCGGCGGGAGCGGGGGACTCCGCGAGAAGGTTGCGATAATAGGCTCTCAGCTCCTCGTAGCGGGCCTTTTCCTCCTCTTCCGGCTCGCACCAGAGAATCTCTTCCGTTTTGGGTGGAAGATCGGAGGCGACCTGCTGTTTGGTTCGTCGTAAGATGAAGGGGGCCACGCCTTTGCGAAGCTGGGCCAGGGCCGGCTTGTCCAGATGGCCTCCGCTTTGGACCGTGGCGAAGTGGGGGCCGAACAGCCCAGGATTCAAAAACTCCAGTTGGCTAAACAGTTCTCCCAGATGGTTTTCCACAGGCGTGCCCGTCATGGCGATGCGGTGGGCGGCACGGATGGCGCGGGCGGCCTTCGCCGTGGCGCTGTCCATGTTCTTGATGGCTTGGGATTCGTCTAAGATACAGTAGCCGAAGGAGATGGCGGAAAGGGTGACCGCATCGTTGCGCAGGGTGCCATAGGTGGTCAGAACGCAGTCGGCCTGACGGAATTCGGGGCTTTGGATGCTACGGCCGCTGCCGGCGTAGACATGGACGGACAGGGAGGGCGCGAATTTTTCCGCTTCTTGTAACCAATTGAATATCAATGACTTAGGCATTACGATAAGAGAAGGTTTCGGAATGCGCCCTTGAGAGGTGGCCAAAAGGGCAAGAACCTGGATGGTCTTGCCCAAACCCATGTCGTCCGCCAGACAGGCCCCCAGATGGAGCCGTTGCATGTAGAGAAGCCAGCCAAGCCCCTCCTGCTGATAGGGGCGCAGGGTGGCCTGAAAATTTGGCGGGGGGAGGGCGGCGGCGGGCCGCAGGGCGGGGTCGTGGAGCTCCTGCAATGTCTTCTCGAAGGCGGCGTCCGCCTCCAAAGTTCGGTCGGCCAAGATGGCATCCAGCAAGGCGGCCTGCTCGCGGCGGAAGCGGAGTCGGTCGTCTTCGATTTCGCCAATCTCCAGCAGCGCCGTGAAATGGAGCAGCCAGTCTGTGGGCAGCATGCCGTAGGTTCCGTCGTCAAGGCGGACGGCGTTTGAACCATGCCGAAGTGCCTGAAGCAGAACGGGTAAGGGAACAAGTTGCCCGTCGAAGTCCACACCGCCTTTCAAATCGAACCAGTCTTGGCCTGAGCTCATGGACAGCGGTTTGGGGACGGGGCGGCGGTAGGTTTTGCCCTCCGCATGGATGAGCCAGCCTTCCATGACCAGAGTTCGGACGCAGCTGTCCAGCCGGGCGGGGGGCAGTTTCCATCCGATTTCCTCTTCGGTGGCTTTGGCGTTGTAGCGGAAGCCCAGCTCGGAGAGGCGCTCCTGAAGCAGCTTCTCCGTGGCGGGATCTCGGGGGATGACGGTGCCGGGGAGGCGTCCGGGCAGGCAGGGGGTCTCGTCGTCGGGGGCGCAGCGGACGCCGTCATAGGCGAAATTCAGGTCCGCATGGAGTTGTTCGTGGCCCTGATAGGTGTATTTGGCGGTCTTGAAATAGAGCTCGCCGGTGGGCTCTATGGCTAAACGTCGTTGCTGCAGGGCGGGCGGGAGCGCGTCCAATTCCATGGTGGTGGTGAGCGCCAGCTGGCGGATGAGGTCGAAAGCCTCCGAAAAGGGCAGGGCCAGAGGCGGCTTCCCTTCCATGCGGCGGGCCAGGGAGACGGCGCCGTGGAGATTGACGGGATGGAGCATGTCCTGCAGATAGGCGGTCTTGTTGTCTCCAAGAAGATGGACCTGTGCCATGGGCACGGCGCCGGCGGCGAGGCGGATTTGCCCCTCCAACGCGACGTCGCCGTTGGGCAGGGGAACGGCATGAAGGGCAAAGTCCGCCGGCAGGGCATGCTGAAGGCGGAAGCGCTTGAGGCGGGGTGGATTTTCCGCGCGGGAGAGCCAGCGGGCGCGGTCGGTGGCGTCCAATAGCATGAGAAAACTCTGCAGCCGCGATGGCGGGATAAGAAAGGCATGGGGGGGCAGTCCGGCCTCTGGCGGATGGCAGAAGTGCCATAGGGCGTCCAGAAGACGGCGATCCTCATGGGTGGGGACGGTGGCTTGGTTGTACTCCAGCTGAAAGGGCTGCAGCCGCCCCGCCGGCATGCCTTGAGAGGGCAGGGGCCGCCAGCGGACATCCAGCCGCAGCCCTTCCGTGGCCTCTGGCGAATCCTCTCCACGAAGAATGTAAATCAGCTCCACCGAAGCCGTTGGGTCAACATTGATTCGAGGGCGGGAGCTTAGCATATATATAATATGGAATAAAGGATATGATAGGGGATTGATGCCCTTTACCATACCATGATATGGACTGGATTTCAAGCCTCCGCCTGTGGACTTTTTGCCTGTTTGCGGTTCGAAGGCTAGAGGGGGCTAGAGAAGCTAGAAGAGCTATGAGCTAGAGGAGCTAGAGGGGCTAGAGGGGCTAGAGGGGCTAGAGGGGCTAGAGGGGCTAGAGGGGCTAGAGGAGCTAGAGGGGCTAGAGGAGCTATGAGCTAGAGGGGCTAGAGGAGCTAGAAACTCTAGAAACTCTAGAATTTAAAACTATAAACACCCTTGGATTTCGTCCAATAAATGGCGCAAACACCCTTGGATTTCGTCCAAAAAACTGCGCAAAGACTCTTGGATTTCGTCCAATAAATGGCGCAAACACCCTTGGATTTCGTCTCCTGCAGGAAATCCCATGAGCGAAACCCGCGCTACCGTTCCAAGGTGAGGGCCCCGAAGGCGCTTCTTTCGCGGAACTGCTTGTCAAACACAGGGTTCCAGCTTTGGGCATTTTGGGCGTTGTTGGCGGAGCGGAAGAAGTTGCCGAACAAGGCGTCCCCCTGGCCAGGAATAACTGTCAAGGGGAGGGCGATGTCCACGCGCCACGTGGTGCCTTCCACGGTGGAGGCCACGGTGATGTCTTTGGCTTCTATGGCGTTGGAGCGGTTTGCCTCCGTCGTCAGCAAGACCTGGAATTGGCCTTCGGCGTTGACAAGAAGATGCAGAAACTCCTTTTTGTCCTGCCGTGCGGTAAGCATGAACTCCCATTCATCGCCGTCCCAGATTTTGTCCGTGGCCTTGAGCTTGCGGTTGACGCCATGGTCGGTGACGCGGAGCAGCAGGATGCCGTCCTGATGCCTCGCCTGCAGGGTCAGTTTCGCATCGGAGGGGAATCCCGTCGTCTCATACCACTTTTGGATGACGGCGCAGTTGCTCCAGTCCGTTGAGCGCGGAATGGAGAGGGAGCGAAGCGGCGCGGTCTTCTGCCGTTCGATGGCCGCCAGATTGGCCAGCCGCGACAGCTTGCTCTCCAGCATTTTAAGGCGGTCGTCGCGGGCGTTTTCGGCCACGCGAAAATCGATGTGCTCCAGCCACTCCGCCCTCAGCCGAGCCAGCACCTCATCAAAGTCCCCCGTCAGCTTTTGCCGATGCCACAGATTCAGCATGGCCTCGTCCACGATCATCCGCTCGCGGCGCACATTCAGCAGAGCAGCCCTGTCATCGGCGCAGGCGCGTTCCGCCTGCTCAAAAAGGGCGTTTGCCTCCGTGAAGAAGGCGGCGTCGAGATAGGGTCTGTCCGCGCCGTTCTTGTAAAGGAACACGGAGAACTGGGGGTCTGGGGGCATTTCCATCTGACGGCGTTCCAAAAGGGCAAGATAGTCTTGGAGCATCGGCGCCGCCTTGCCGTAGAAGCCCTCCATGAAGCGGGCGGTCAGGGCCGCATCGTCCTCTTCCACGTCAAACATCATGTGATAGCCCAGCCAAAGGCGCAGCGAGAAGAAATTGGAGCTTTCCCATGCCTCGGACTCTGCTTGCATATACTTGATATTCAATGACTTATAACTTCTCAAGTCCTTCGCGAGATGCCCCAGCATGGTGTAGGGGGCGGGATAGGGGTCCCAATAGAACACCCAATAGGTCCAGATGGACTGCTCTGCACAGAGCTTGCTCCAGCTTCGGAGGCATGCGGCGTCGTCTCCGATGCGGCTTTCCGTCCATGGCCTGTAGAACTCCCATGTCTTTGGCGAGTAACTCACGATGATGTTCGGCTCGGCGACGATGTGCCCTTTGGGCGGCTCGCGGGTGAAGGCATAGGCGGCGACGGAGATCTTCACGTCCGGATAGTCAGGCGCGATTCGTTTGGCGATGCCGTTGACAAAATGCAGCATCATGCCGCTATGCCCAAGCTTCTCGGCGGCGGCACGGCAATCCGGACAAAGGCAGAAATAATCTGTAATGTCATTGGCCCCAATATGATAGATGTATGGCGCGGGAACGCCGTCAGTGGCCGCCGCCTTCCTGTCCTGCTCAATCCATTGGCGAAGCTGCTTTTCCACAAGCTGAGAGCATTCGGGATTGCTTAGGCAGAAATTCGGCCCGATGGTCCCGATGGGCAGCATGCGTTCCCCCTTTTCGTTCATCGCGAACAGGCTGCTGTTCTCCTTTGGCCAGTAGCGGGAATAATAATAGAAGGTATGCGCCGCCGTGGGCAGCCCCAACACCATGCCATTCCTCCATTCGGACATCTTCAGCGCGGCCCCCAGCTCATCGTCGCTCGCCTTCGCTCCATGGATTTGGACGTAGATTTTGCGGTAATCAAACGCGGGAACCCGTCTTCGCATGACATCGTGAAGGGAGATGGAAGTCGCCTTGGGCACGCGGCATGTCCAATAGTCGAACCACTCGCAGTCGGCGAATTCGCGGAAGAAGTCATAGACGGCGAAGACAGCTCCGCCTTGGCTGCCGCCCGTGAGGACGACGCGATTGCCGCTGACATGCAGAATCGTCTCCTCTCGCTTCAGCTCTTCGGCAAGATAGCCGAGTTCGCGGGCGGCCAACGTGTCTCCGATGAAGACCGCCGCCCCTTCCGGAGCCTGAGTCTGAACCTGCGGCGCCTTCCCGATGATGCGCTCGAAGAGGCGGCAAAACCTTTCCACGGCAATCCGCTCCATGGTGGTGGGGTTTTCCGGCTGAACGACCACGCAGTCCGCCTCCAATTCCATGGCCATGACTGAAACACATAGCATGGCGCCGCAAAGGACAAGTCGCAACATGGCTGTCTCCGTTCTCAACGTTGCTTTCAGAGATAAGGGGCATTCGCCCCGCATGGAATTTTCTCAAGTTGACTCATAATCTACTCTGTCAAACGCCATTCCACAAGTCACCCCAGTCCTGAAATGACGAGTGGATAAAAAGTGAAGAGTGAAAAGAGATGCCGAAATAATGAATGCATAGAATGAAACTTATGGCCATTCCATGACAAAAAGAAAAACGGCGAAAAACGTGTCCGAAAGGGCGAAAAATGGCCTCAAATTTTTCGAGGAATGGCCGTGGGGGCCCCAGAAGGGCCCTCTGGCGCATTTTGAGCGTGACCCTGTGTAATTAATACGTCTTTTGCAAATGGGGCCTAAAATGGCCCTCTGACGCAATTCTGGCCAACTTTCATTTTCTTTCATTCTTTGAAATATGATGTGGAAAATGTTGCCATGGCTGAATGATGACCTCCCGTCTCCCGTCCCCCGTCCCATGTCATATGAAGCGTGACGAACAGCCGGTTTTTGTTGCGTCACAGGCAATTTTCATCTCAGCCGATTTGTATTTGAGTGGCCAGACCTTATACTTCTTTCATGAGAAGATTCCATGAGCGAAAAACGGAGAGGAGTTGACATGAAATCCAATTTGCGGACCTGGTTGCTGACCGTGATGGCGGGATGTTGCGGATGGGGTGCCGTTGGACAAGGTGACGCCGCCCATGAGCCCATGCCCGACACGTGGGCCTTCACCGACGGCCTTGGTCGCCAAAGTCTTTCCTATGAAGAGGTTGGAGGCCCCAAGGCAGATCGGACGCTGGCGCTGTTCTATTGGACATGGCATGTGTCGCAGGGGCATCAGCCTCCGCAGAACAACCAGCAGGTTCTGGACGCCCATCCGGAGGCCCTCAACGACTTCGACCATCCCGCCTGGAAGACCGGCGTGAAGAATTTTTGGGACGAGCCGATTTATGGCTATTACATCACCAACGACCCATGGGTTCTGCGCCGCCAAGGGGAGCTTCTGGCCAATGCGGGCGTGGATGCCATCTTCACGGACAACACCAACGCAGACTGGACGTGGAAGAACAGCTACGACCCCCTCTTTGAGACATGGCTTAAGGCCATGGCGGACGGCGTTCATCCTCCAAAAGTGTCCTTCATGCTGCCCTTTGGTCCCGGAGGCCATGCCAATTCGCAGATAAAATCCTTATACGAAGATATTTATGAACCTGGCAAATACCGTCCCCTCTGGTTTATGTGGGAGGGAAAACCGATGCTGATGGCCCATCCGGACCATCTTAAGGAGGATAATCCGCAGGAGAAGGCCCTTCGGGACTATTTCACCTACAGGCGGAACTATCCTGGCTATGTGAATCCGTCCCCTCAGCTGGGGAACTGGGGCTGGCTTTCCACGTGTCCGCAGGCGGTCTACTATGCGGATGAGGCCTCGCAGGCGGCGGGGCGACCGGAACAGACCACCGTCGGCGTCGCGGTGAACCACGATACTGTGCTAAACTGGCTGGCCGCCATGAATGGACGGAACATCATCGGCCGCTCCTACACCACCACGGGCTATCATCGGGAGCCGGGCGCCGTCCTGCACGGCTACAACTTCGCGGAGCAGTTTGACTTCGCCCTGAAGACGGCGCCGCGGGTCATTTTCGTCACGGGATGGAATGAATGGATTGCGGGCCGCTACAAGGAATGGCCCGAAGGGCATAAGACCAGCGTGCCCAATGCATTCCCTGATGAATGCAATGATGAATTCAGTCGGGACCTGGAGCCGTCCCGAGGCGCTTTGAAGGACCATTATTACTATCAGTTCGTGAATTACGTCCGCCGCTACAAGGGCGTGAGGCCCGTGCCTCTGGCCAGCGGCCGGAAGACCATTGACCTTGACGGCCCGATGGCCCAATGGGAGGAGGTCGGCCCCTATTTCGCCGCCTATCGCGGCAACACGGGCTGGCGCGACGCAGATGGCTATGCCACATGCCATTACACGGATTTCTCCGGTCGCAATGACATCGTCGGCGCCAAAGTCGCGCGGGACGACTCCACCTTCTATTTTCTTGTGGAGTGCGCGACGGACATCACGCCGCACACCGACCCGCTTTGGATGAATCTGTATATCCACTGCCCAGGGGACCGTCCGGGTTGGAATTCCTTCCACTATGTGGTCAACAAGACGGCTCCCGACGCGACTCATGCCATTGTAGAGCGCTTTACAGGAACGGGTTACGAAAGCGTGGCAGTGGCTAGGGTCCCTTATCGGCGGAACGGCCGCTTCCTGACCATGGCCATCCCAAAATCCGCGTTGGCCATGGAAGGGGAGGAGGAACTGGATTTCGCATGGACGGACCATGTGCACGACGCCGACGATTCAGGCGTCCGTCTGGAGGATGGCCGTTGGCAGTATCGCCGCTTTTCAGGGGACCTGATGGAGTTCTATGTCAGTGGAGATGTGGCGCCTGGCGGTCGTTTCCGTTTCCGCTATCGGGTTCGATAGGAGCGAATTCTCCTGTCTTGAAGAAACGGAGGATGGGAGCCAGCACGTTCTTCGGCTTCCGAAGGCCCGGATGCATGGCGGGGACCACCCAATGCTTATGGGGGATGGAGTCCGGCAGCCGTGTACTGTCCACGGAGACCTTTTCGTCGTATTTCCCCGCGATGACGCCCATGGGCGGCAGAAGCGGCGGTGGCGGGATGTCCAATGCGGGGGAGTCTTTGGCCAGGTCCTTGAGTGAGGGGAACAGGATTTGGAGCTTTTGGGGCGTGGCCAGCCGTGCCCAGCCGGAGCCGTGGTTGGGTGGCGCAAGCAGGA
This sequence comes from Lentisphaeria bacterium, assembly GCA_016288215.1. Lineage (GTDB taxonomy): Bacteria > Verrucomicrobiota > Lentisphaeria > Oligosphaerales > Oligosphaeraceae > Tb-RUG-64. Next base: position 15,085 of record JAEEYQ010000059.1, read on the forward strand.
CGACGGCGCGGATTCGCGCACAGTCCTCCAGCTGCAAATCGGCCATGGCGGTGCGCAGAATCAGGCCGCCCATGCTGTGGGTCAGAACATAGATTTCCTCTTCAATGGGAAGATAATTGAGGACGCCCTGCAGCTCGTCATGGAAGCGGCCGCTGAGCTCCGCCAAATCTCCGGAGGAACTGCGGTAATCATAGACATATGCTGTAAATCCTTGATTGACAAGAGCTTGTGCAAGTTCTTGCATGGCGAATGCCCTCACGCCCCAGCCATGGACCAAAATGACGGTCTTGCCGGAGGGTGTTTCGGGGCGGATGCAGGAGAAGGTGGAACCGGGCTTCAGATAGTCGCCGAAGCGGCGGAACAGACTGGGGCGGTTGCTGTTATGACTTTCCCCGGCGGTGGTCGCGGTGGTCGCGGTGGTCGCAGACAGCAGAAGGAAGAGGAACAGGTGACGCCTCATCGCCATGATGGGTCACAGCCCGTATTCATTGAGCTTGCGGTGAAGGGTGCGGCGGGAGATTTTCAGCTTCTGGGCGGCTTGGGAGCGGTTGCCATGGCATTCCGCCAGTGCCTGCAGAATCAGATTCTTCTCGTTGGCCTTGATGTCCAACACCTCCGCGGGGGCGGCGGGCTCCTGCGGTGCGTCTGGATCAAACTGACGGCTGAGCTCCTGCCGAATGTTCTGCGGAATGTCGCCAAGAGTCAGGATGCCGCCGCGGGCGAAGACAACCATGCTTTCCACGCAGTTGCGCAGCTCGCGAATGTTGCCTGGCCAGGCGTAGGAGGTGAGGACCTCGATGGCCTCCGCGCTGAACTCCCGCACGGGCTTGCCGTTGTCTGTGGAGGCGCGTTTCAGGTAGTGGTTCAGCAACAGAGGGATGTCCTCTTTCCGCTCCCGCAGGGGAGGCAGGACGATGTTGACCACGTTCAGACGGAAGAACAAGTCCTCACGGAAGGTGCCGGCGGCCACCATGGCCTTCAGGTCCCGGTTGGTGGCGGCCACGATGCGGACATCGGTCTGGATGGTCTCTTTGCCGCCAACTCGTTCGAAGGAGCGGGTTTCCAGAACGCGCAGCAGTTTGACTTGGGTGGAGAGGGTGATTTCGCCGATTTCATCCAAGAAGAGGGTTCCGCCGTCCGCGCTCTCAAAGCGGCCGATGGCCCGTTCCACGGCGCCCGTGAACGCACCCCGCTCATGGCCGAACAGCTCGCTCTCCAGCAGATTTTCATTGAGGGCGGCGCAGTGGACGGCGACAAAGGGGTGGGCGGCGCGGGAGCTGAGGCGGTGGATGGCCTGCGCGAAGACCTCCTTGCCGGTGCCGCTTTCGCCTGTGAGAAGGACAGTGGTCCGTGTGTCGGCGACTTGACGGATGGCGTCCTTGATGGCCTGCATGGTCTTGGACTCGCCGATGATGTCCCCCATGGCATCGTTGTCGGCGGTGGTCTGTCGCCGTTGGGCAAGAGTCTCCATGCCGCGGTGCAGCATTTCGTCCAAGGTGGCCAGGTTGACGGGTTTGGTCAGATAGTCGTAGGCGCCGACTTTCATGGCCTCCATGGCGGTCTGGACGGAGCCGTAGGCGGTCAGCATGATGATGAGGGGGGCGTCGTCCCACGAGCTGACCATTTTGGTGAACTCCATGCCGTCCATGCCGGGCATGCGCAAGTCCGTGAGGACCATGTCCACATGGTGTTTTTTCAGCAGGTCCAGGCCGTGTTTGGCGTCTTCGGCCAGAAGGATCTGATAATCATCGGCAAGGGCTTCGGAGAGGCCTTCCCGTGTGTTGCGTTCATCATCGATGACAAGGATGCAGGGTTTCATGGTCGCATATTCTTTAAGTCGTTCCTGCAGAGCAGGTTAAGTGGTTCTTTGCGGGGCGGTGGCGCCATTGGTGTCCGGCAGTTGGCGGTGGATGCGGGAATGGCGGGGGAGACTGATGGTGATGGTGGCGCCTTGGCCTGTGTGGCTTTCGATGGTCAGTTCGCCTCCATGGGCGCGGACGATGCGGTCCACGATGATGAGACCGAGGCCGTTTCCTCCCGCCTTGGTGGAGAAGTAGGGCTCCAGAATGTGGCTGAGCTCCTGTTCCGTGATGCCCCGACCGCTGTCTGTGAAGCGGACGTTCACGTAGATTTCCTCCACGGTGCAGGTGATGGACAGGTTGCCGCCGTCCGGCATGGCCTGAATGGCGTTTTTGATGATGTTGAAGAAGGCCTGAATGAGCTGGTCGCCGTCGCCGAAAAGGGATGGAAGTCGGTCTGGCAGAGCAAGATCCACCTGAATGCGCTTGTTCTCGATCTCCTCCCGCATGAAGCCGATGGCGGTGGTGAGCAGATGGTGCAGGTCGATGGGGGCCATGGTCGGCGGCACGGGACGGACGGCGTTGAGGAAGTGCTTGACGATGTTGTCCAGCCGCTGCACTTCGCTGGAGGCGATGCGAAGATGTTCCGCGAAGGTGTCGGGCACGGTTCCTGGAGCCAGTTTGGCCAGATGGCGCTGCATGAGCTGCAGATGGATGCTCAGGCTGTTGAGCGGGTTGCCCAACTCGTGGGCGACGCCGGCGGCCAGCTGGGTGATGGCCTTCACCTTCTGGGTCTCCGCATGCTTTTCGTTGGCCAGGAAGGTCTCCGTCACGTCATGGAAAATCATGGTGAGGAGCGGGAGACCCTGTTGGGTCATGTCCGGCCGTTCGGAGACGGGAAGCACATAGAAGGTGAGGTAGCGGTGCTCCGGATAGAAGACCTCCATTTCCCTTCGGGAGAAGCTTCCCCAGTCCTCCGGCCGCTGGTGGAGCATCTCCTCCCAATTGATTTGGCGGAAGAATTTGCCCACGGGCTGGCCGGTGTTCTCCGCCGTGATGCCCAAAAGGGTGGCCATGGCGGTGTTGATGAAGCGAATCTTCAATGTGTTGTCCACCACCATGATGCCTTCGTGGACGGAATTGAAGATGTTCTCGAAGAAGCCCTTTTCCTTGACGAGGCGCAGCAGATAGGTCTGGAGGCTGGAGGGGTCCATGCGGTCCAGCCGCTTCATCAGACGGTTGTAGAAATTGATGCTTTGGGGATCCATGGGCTAAGCTGCGCTGTCGGTTTCGTCTTTGGAGTGATGGCGGTCGGGGCGGTCGATGGCGGCCACCAGATAGGCGGAGATGGTCGCGAAGCAGAACCATTTGAAGGTGGACTCGTAGCTCTTGTTCTTGCGATGTCCTAACGTAATGGAAATGAATAAGATAAGCAGAATGAAGAGCAGCAGTTTCATGGGGCGGGGCATACTGGGCCAAAGGCTTTGGCCGAAGTGGCGATAGGGGATGTTGGAGATCATGAGGAGGCTGGCCAGCAGGACGATGGCGGCGGCCACGGCGCCGGAGGCGTCATGCGCAAAGTCTTGGGAGAGAAGGACTGCGGAGCCGGCCAGCATGGCGCCGGCGGGGGAGGGGAGGCCCTGGAAGACGCCGCGCGGCATTTGGCGGGTGGGGTGGATGAAGCGGTAGAGCCGATAGACGAGGCAGCCCAAATAAAAGAGGGTGATGATGGCGGAGAGCCAGATGGGAATCCACGCCTCCTGATAGGCCAGACAGCGGAAAATGATGCAACCGACTGCCAGGCCGAAACTTGTGGCATCGGCCACATCATCGAAGACCGCGCCCCGCTTGGTGGAGCCGTATTTCCGCGCCATGCGTCCGTCAAAGAGGTCGAAGAACTGGCCGAAGAAGACCAAAATGAAGCTGAGGATGAAATGGTCCTGGAGGGCCTGCCAGATGGCGAGAATGCCGCAGAGGAAATTGGCGAAGGTGAAGGAGTTGGCGTACCAGATGTCCGGAATGACTTTGCAGTAGAAGGAAAGGAAGGCCAGAATGGCGGCGGCGAACATGATCACGTTGAGGAAACGCTGGTTCATGAAGGCGATTTCGCCCACGTGAGCGAGGGAGATGAGGGAGAGAAGGACGGTGACCAGAGCGGTTTTGAGCTTGCCGAAGGAGTTGGCGGCCACCTTTTGGGTGAAGAGGCGGGAGCATTGGCCGAGAATGTCCGTCAGCAGGAAGGCGCCGACAACCATCGGGCTCAAGGTGAATTTGATGTCCAGGTTGGAGAAAAGGTGGGGACCGAAGGCAAAATACGCCAGCACAGGGAAATACATGGCTTTGTCGCTGAGGGGGTCCAGCCATTTTCCGGTTTCGGTCTGCAGGTCGCAGTTTCGGGCGATGGTGCCGTCCGTCAGGTCCGTGATCATCCAGAAGGCGAACCAGAGGGTGGCGATTTCCCAATGGCCATAATGTGCAAGTGCCACGCTGATAATACCTTGTGGCAAACGCAACAGAGAGAGGGAGTTAGGATGCAGCAGGCGGGTGCTGCGGAGGAAGGCGATGCCGTTTGGGGTGTGGGAGAGACGGGTGATGAGCAGCCTCTCGCAGAGCAGCATGGTGAGGACGATGGCGACGATGAGCCACATCATGGTAGTTCCTCCGTGTCAGGGGGTTGGGTGGATTTGCTGTGGAGTTGTCCACAGGCGGCGTCAATGCCCTTGCCTTTGCGGAGGCGCAGGGTGGCCTGAATCTTTCGGCTGATGAGATGGCGGAGGAACATGTTGCATTTTTCGGGTGGCGGCGCCTGATAGGGTCCGCTGTCGTTGTTGCAGGGGATCAGATTGACTTTCGCATGGACCCGATGGGCGATGTTGGCCAGGCGGGCGGCGTCCTCCGGAGAGTCGTTGACGCCGTTGACCAATACAATCTCCAAGGTGGGCATGCGGTGGGTGACCTCGCTGTGGTGCTCCATGGCGGCCAGAATGTCCTCCAGCGGGGCGCGGTGCCTTGGCGGAATCAGCTTGGACCGCTGATCCTCCGTGGCGGCATGGAGGGAAACCGCCAGGTTCCACGGGTAGCCGGTGTCCGCCAGCCGACGGATGCCTTCTGGAATGCCGCTGGTGGAGACCGTCACATGGCGGACGCCCAGCCCCAAGCCGTCCTTTGAGGAGAGCATGACCAAAGCCGCCGCCACATTGTCGAAGTTCAGCAGCGGCTCTCCCATGCCCATGACCACCACGTTGCTGACCAGATGGCCGATTTCGTTGGAGGCGAGGATGACTTGGTCCAAAATCTCCGCCGACTTGAGATTCCTTTGGAAACCCATCTTGCCAGTGGCGCAGAAGACGCAGCAGACGGGGCAGCCCACCTGGGAACTGATGCAGACCGTATCTCGTTCTGGCGCACGGATTAATACTGTTTCGATGGTTTTGCCGTCCCCCAGTTCGGAGAGCCATTTGACCGTATGGTCTCCGTCCACCTGTTTGCGAATGGGCTTCAGGGAGAAGGCGGTGAAGTTCGCCTCCAAAGCCTCCCGCAGAGTGGTGGGCAGGTTGTTCATGTCGGCGAAGGCCATGGCGCGTTTGGCGAAGAGCCAGTCATGGATTTGGTTGGCGCGGAAACGGGGTTGGCCCTGCTGCTCGAGCCAGAGGGTCAGTTCCCGATAGGGGACGGTTTTCAGGGAGGGCTTCATGGGAGGGGGATTCCTTGGGTGGGGGTTGCCGTGCGCAGGGTGCCGCGGAAGAGCTGAAGCGGCGCGGGAACGGCGTCCTCTCCGGCGGCTCCGGGAACTCGGGAGATGAAAAGCAGGGCGCGATGGTTTCCCGTGGTGATGTGATTGGTGGTGATGTTGACCTCCAGCCGCTGGTTCATGTCCACCTGCAGGCTGACGGGCTCCCATGAGCGGGAGGGGACGGCCGGCGTGCGGGAGCTGAGCACGTAGACGGTGGGCTCATCTTCCGGCAAGTCCTTGATGGGGTTGGAGATATGGATAATACGCTTGCCCATGTAGAAGGTCTCTGTGGAATAGAACAGGGGGCTGTGGAGATAGACGACCTCCGGAGCCTGATCCATGTCCTGAAGACGGATGGCGGTGGCAGGGGGCGAGGTCATGCCCGGCACGGGGTGGCAGAGGGTGGCCAGCGTCTGGCCGTGGAGTTTGCGGCAGCCGTCCGCCCAGCCGGAGAGGGTGTAGACCATGGTGATGGAGAGGATGCGGAAGCCGGCGATGCTCCAGAGGATGCTGGTTCGGAAGGAGCGCAGGCGGCGGCAGAAGAGCAGTTGGGTCCAGATGATGATGAGCGAGAAGATGAGAAAGGCGCAGCAGAAGATGGTGACGCTCAACGGAAAATCGTCGATGACGATGTGCCCGGTGGCCACCGCGGTCCAGAAGAATAGACTTAAGATGGTGCAGGCCAAGCAGATCCATGATAAGATGCGAACCGCTTTGATGAAGATGTGCTGATGCCGCCGCAGAATGATCTCGAAATGGACGCCCACCAGAATGCACAGGGGGCCGAAGACGCTGAACAGCAGCAGGGGGGAGGTGCCGGGCAGCAGCCAGACCAGCAGGCCGATGGAGATGATGATGGTGCGGAAATAGCTGCAGGCGGGGGAGTCGCTCTCAAAGCGCCGCAGGGCCTGACAGAAGGGTGCCCATGTGAAGACGGACCAGGGGAGCATGTAAATCAGGCATTTCAAGGGAAATAGGATAAACTGGCGGAGGAGCCCCTCGTCGGATCGGGAGGTGGTGAAGACGGTGTTCCAGCTGAAGAAGGGCTGGTCGGGAACCATGCATAACCAGAGGATGACCACGGCGGTGAAGGCGGCGGCCATGAACACATGGGGTGGGGCCTGCATGCGGTTGGTCATGCGGAAGGGGACCCCCATGAAGAACAGGGGGAAGTAGAAGAAGAAGAGAGCTTTGGCGCCGACGGCGAGGACGGCGAGGAAGACCAACGCGAGGGCGCCTCCCCAGGCCAGATACCATTTTTTGCGGACCTGACCGCAGAAGAAGAGGGTGGTCCATGCGCCGTTGATGAGGAGGGCATGCAGCAGCTCGGCCTGGGCGCGGCTTCCAAGGCGGAAGCTGACCACGCTGGTCAGCGCCATGGAGGCGGCGATGGCCCCCGCGAAGGGGGAGTGGATGCGTTTGGCGGTCAGTCCGCACAGGGTGGCCAGACCGACCAGCGCCAGAACGGAGGGCAGCCGCACGGTGAAGACAGTGGGGGACTGGAAGCCGGAGCAGAGGGCAATCATCCACGAGTAGAGGGGGAAGGCGTTGACGGGAACCCCCTGCAGATGGGTCTTGAACAGATTTCCGCCGCTGAGCATGTCTCTGGCGAACGCCGCATATAGCGCCTCATCCGAAGAGCGGAGCTCCAGAAAGGGCAGGGCGAACAGATACAGCAGCACCGTCAGCGTGACCAGAAGGGCCACGCTGCGGCGCGAAGGTTGGCGTTCAATGTAGAGCATGGACGTGAAATGCGATGAAGCCCTGCTTGGGCAGCGTTCAGAGGCGCTTCTCAGCAGAGCTTGAATAAATGAAAGATTTTGCCATCATTTTATTGCATTAATGGCAAGGAATCTTGCAATAAGAACGATGTGACGGGCTACAGGAAGGCCTTCAGGCCATCCAGACAGCGCTTTACCGCCTCCATGGCAGGGATTTCGGGGCATTCATACTCGATGATGAACCATTCCGTGCCGCCTTTGGCATGGCAGAAGGCGATGATGTCCTTCCAGGGGCAGTCGTCCTGTCCGATGAGGGCCTTGTCGCCGATGGCGGGATCGAGGGAATAGGGCTTGAGATGGATGGTGAGGGAACGGCCAGGGTGGGCGTTGAGCACGGCCATCAGGTCGGCGCCACCAGCGAGTGCGTTGCCGGTGTCCAGCTGCATGATGACCTTGTCCGAGCAGACATCCATGTAGGTCTTCCACGGGGTCTTGCCGTCTTCGGCGGCCTTGAACTCATGGGAGTGGTTGTGGTAGCCGCAGCGCATGCCGAAAGCGGCCAGCTTGTCCGCCAGCGCGTTCATCTTCGCGGCCATGGCGGCCCATTCCGCGTTGGTGGAGGCGGCCAGATAGGGGACGATGACGCAGCGGTTGCCCACGGCCTGGTTGAGCTTGATCGTCTGCTCCAGACGGTCCTCCTGAACCGCCTCCCACGGGGTGTGCCAGCCGCAGCAGACCAGTCCGGTCTCCTTCAGCAGCGCGGCGTAGAATTCAGGGCAGAACTCCGGATTGCCCGCGAACTCGACGCCCTCGTAGCCCATGGCCTTGATGGCTTTCATCGTGGCTAACGGGTTTTCGGAGAAGTCCTTGCGGACAGAATACATTTCCAGTGCAACAGGGATGTAGGTCATGGTCAGGCTCCAGGTTTAGTCAGCCAATTTGGCTTTGGGTGGATTGATGTAGTCGTGGTATTTTTCGGCGACTTGGGCGCCGCAGGTGCATCCCGCATGGAAGAGGACGCGATAGCGGAACGTGAGGGACTGGGCCGCCTCCAAGACATGGCTGCCGTCCTTGATGGCGCCGTCGGTGAAGTAGGAGAGGCCGAAGGGATTGGCGGTCATGAGGCCGTAATTGCGTACATGCCAATAGGTTGGGTAGCGGAGGTTGGCCGGGTTGTCCATGATGCAGATGCCGGCGGTGCCGCCAGGGACGGGGCCATAGTAGTCGCACCATTGGGCTCGTTTGCCCCAGTTCTCCTCCTCGCCGATGGCGCCGTAGGAGTTGCGGATGGTGCCGTTGCCGGATGCGTCCATGGAAGTGGCCACGCGGATGGAGCAGATGCCGCCTTCCTTCGTGTCGCCGAAGCGGACCGCCCCTTCCGTGGCGGTGAAGGTGCATTCCACGTCCACGGGACGGGCGGCGGCGGGCAGGGCGTAGAAGGTGTAGAGGCGGGTTTCCTCCATGAGCTTGACGCCTTTCTCCGAAATCCAGTCGCAGCGGAGCTGGATGCGGGCACGAACCGGCCCGTTCTCCAAAATGGCGGCCTCGCGGACAAGGACGGAGGCGTATTTGCCGGCTTCCTCGCACCATCCGTCACTGCCATTGACATCCCCCCAGCCCGTCCAGAAACTCTTCTGATGGACGTGGTCGCGGGTCTCTCCAGGGACATCCGGAATGACGGGCCATGCACGGGTCAGGCCGCTGCCGTAAGGGCCGATGACGGGGAAGAGAAAGGGTCTAACCCATTGGGAACCCGTGTGTAAGGTGGTGAAGAGGCGGCCGTCCACGGTCACGTCAAAGTCCCCTTGCGCTTTCACATGGATTTTGACCCCCTCGGCGGCGGCGTCCACGGGCACGACCTCGTAGGCAAGCTCCGCATGGGGCGGCAACTCGTCCACGATGAAGACAAGCGTGGCGTCATCGATGAATTGGGCGGGCGTTTTTTCTCCCGTCGGGCCGACGACGGCGAAGGCATCCCCCGCTGGCTTGGGGCAGGAGACGACCACGGGACAGTGGCGGCGGGGATGGGACTGGCTGGAAAGGATGAATTTGGTCATGGCGATCCGTTTCTAGTGAATTAGGAATTTGTGGACTCCTCTATACCATATTATATATAGTATATATAGTATAGCCTGCAAACCTCAATTCACAATTCGCGGCACCGCATAAAAGTGATGCCTCCGCGATTGAAGGGGTAATCCCACCGCGTCCCGCCGTGGTTATTTTTTGAGATCCAGTTTCATGCTGTCGATTTCGATGTCGATGTCCTTGCGGCAGGAGGGATCGAAACGGAATTCGGTCAGCATGCCCTTAAACTGAGGGGCTTGCGTCAGGTCGAAGACAATGTCGTGGAACTGTCCGTCCGCAGGAACGTCCTTTCGGAGGGATTGGTCTTCCGTGAGGCCGCTGTTCGACGTTGCCCAAAACAGTTGTGCCATATCCGGCTTGCCGTCGGGAGACGGGCTGACTTTCATGCGGACGTTGAAGGTGGCGAACTTTCGGGCCGACAGTTTGCCCAGGCTGATGGAAAGGGCGGGGTCATCGGAGTTTGTCCGCAGTGTCAGCACGCCGTTGACCACTTGGCTCTCCTTTATGCCCATGGTGGGGAGCCAGCCTTGATTCGTGCCATCGTCGAAGTTCCAGTACATGCTCGAGTTGTCGTGAACCTTCGGAGGAAAGAACACATCATAGGGGCCCAGACCCACGTCCGCTGGACCATAGTTCAGCGGCCATCCGTCCGCCGGCTTGGTGGCGAAGGTGTCGCGGACGGCTTCGTACATGCCAAAGCCAAATTCTTTGTTGGGCTCCGCGTAAGAGCCTTCGCCCCATTCCGTCAAGGGAGAAAGAAGAATCTGCTTCCGGTGGTTATTCTTGTCTGCGAAGTCCTTGGCGTCCAAGCAGATGCGACGGAACAGCTCAGGTGTCCGTCCATAGATTTCACAGTCGTTGTTCCAGGGGCGGTCGTCCCATCCGGTGGACAGGTTCATGAAGAAGGGGAGGATGCCCACATCGTGCAGACGGTTCCACAGGTCCTTGTTGGTCTGGGCGACCAGCTCGAAGGGAAACCGTGACGGGTCTTCGGCCAAGCCGTCATGTCCCATGTAATGGTAGATGAACGTGGAGTCGAAGCCTTTGGCTTTCAAGGCGTTAATCATATTGGGCGTCGCTTCGGCCTCCGGCCATTTCATGGCGGAGAAATGGATGCCGGGCAACCCAGCAGCGATGGCGGTCTGCCGCGAGAGGTCAAGAAGGCGGGCGGCGCCGCCTCTGCCGTCCATATCCCGTTCCAGTCCCTCGGGGCTCCAGAACATGACAACTGGCTTGCCATCAATGGTATAGTACTCCGGCATATTGAAGTAGTTCTCCAGCCAGTAGGTGGTCGCCGCCACCATGTCCTCCTCCGAATGGGAGTTTGGGCCGTTGTGGTTCGCCCACATCAGGCCCCATTTGAGGTATTGTCTGTAGCGCGATTTCTTAAAGGCTTGTATCCAATGCTCCAGGTAGATTTCGCCCTTGTTCCAGTACCAATCCACCATCAAATAGCGTATCCCGTTCTCCACCAGCCATTTGATTTGCCAGTCCACACATTCGGGATTGGTTTCGTCGTACCATCCGAGAAGGGGCTTGCGTTCGGGGCAGCGCGCGAAAATGCGGGGCCACCCGATCATGAACTGATTGTCCCAGCCGGGGAAGTAAAGGGCGCCGACTTCATAGTCCCCTGTGTCAACTGGTTGTGGTTCAGGAACATAGGATGCCTTTGGCAGGTCGGGGGCGGCCGTGAACTCCATTTGCCCTTTCGCGGTCACGCAGTCGCCGTCGTCATTGCTGAAAACCAATGTGTAGGGGCCGCTGACTGGCTGGTCGGCCATGACCGTAAAATAGAAGTCGACATTGTCAAATGGCTCCACATCTTGCTCTTGTGCCATGTTGTTCAGAATCATCTTGACGCCGGAAGGCCACTCCATCGAAAGGGGGCGCAGGTCGCGGGCGGTCGTTCCGCCGTGGTTTGCCACACGGACCATGAAATCGCATTTTCTGCCGGCGCGGCAAAGGGCATCGGTCAGGCCTGAGAAGGGGACGGAGAGCAGGACCGGGCCGCAAGGTTGTTCGTGAATGCCTAACTCATTGATTATCAATGACTTAGAACTATTACCGTCCAATGCAAGCTGCAACAGGAGAAGGTGTCCGTTCCATGTGTCCGCACTGGACATGTCCACGTTGTAGTGGTGCATCTGCCCATCCGAAACCACGGAAAAGGTCTTTTGCTTCAGGCCGACGGCGGAGTCGGTCAGCCAGGTGACTGTTGCCTTCTTCGCCCCGTCGCATGCCATTTCCATGTGCAGCCAGCAGCCATGGTCATCAACGGCCACGTTCAGCGGCATGATTCTTATTCCCAAGGGGTTAAGGGGTGTCTGACGACTCACTGCAAGCCCCTCGGGAGATGTCGTGGCCTGACCCGAAAGGGCTTCCCATCCGGCGGCCCCGTTGGCAAACTTCCATAAAGGGACCATGGGTGGAGGCGTTTCATGGCCAAAGTCCAAAATGCGCAACTGCCTCACGGCGAAGCTTTTGTGCCCTTTGTCTTCGGCAGTGATAAAATGTGGAAAATCCAACCGCAGCTTCAGGATAGTCTCCGTTTGCCAAAAGGGATACACGGTGTAGGTGTGCCACTGATTGTCGCCCACAATGGTGAAGAGACAAAGTCGGTCGGCGAAGAAGCCGTCGTCGGGGGAGTTTGGGGTGTCGGTATAGTAGAGCTGTCCATCGCCGCCCAAGTCGGTCTTCAGTTCGATTTCCACCGCCTGCCATGGGGAGGCCTTGAAGGGAGCGGCAGGACTGGTGAGCCAGGGGTCTCCGCCGTCCAGAGTCCCCATGAGCGCCCCTTCCTCAAGATGGATGTTCTTGATGTCGTTGGTCTTCTGTGACCAGACCTCAATCTGCTCCGGCGTGTCAAAGAGCCATTCCTTTACATAGACTGGCTCCGCGACGGCCAGCGTCGCGACGGCAAGCAAGATGATGGCGAGATAACGCATAGAAGGAATTAGGAATTAGAAATTAGGAATTAGGAATTAGGAATTAGGAATTTGGAATGTATAACTATTCAGAACCTATCCGCAAAGCCGTGTTCGCGGTTGTAATTCGGCCCCGTTGGGGCCGTGGTGTCATGGGAGAGGCCTTGCCCCCGGGTTTCGCTACGCTCAACCCGGGGTTACCTCAATTGAGCCGCGTTGCGGCTCTTTTGAGGGCACGATGTCAAGTGGACATGTCATGACATGGATTTTGTAAGGCCCTGAAAGGGCCTAATTTACGTAACCCCGGGTTTCGCTACGCTCAACCCGGGGGTGAATATGCCTCCTCTGATTTTTACGGCCCCGAAGGGGCCGAATTATAACCATGAATATTGACTTTATGGATAGGTTCTGAATAGTAACAATATATGATAATAAACGAGTTGCGGCTTGGAGCGCCTGCCGGTTTATGGCTTTCGCAAGTTACCATTTCATGAGTGTTCGGGCCATTTTGACGACGTTTGCAAGTTCCTCCTGCTCCACCTCATCGCCATAGTACAGCGTGATGCTGCCTTTATGGCAAATCTCATGGACTTGGCAGTTCCAGTAATAGTCACCCTTGTGTTCTTTGGTATAGTCATGGATGGCGTCTTTGGTGAAAAGGGAAGCGTGTGTGGTTTCTATCAAGGCGATGATTTCATCTGGATAGGGGACACGATGGTCGCTGTTTCTGTCGAGATAGCGTAAATCGCGATGGGAGGAGTAGAAATAGTCTTGTGACCCTCTTCTCGCAAGCCAGATGCCTTTCATTCCTGCCATCTTGGCTGTTGCGGCGGCTTCCTTCTCCCATTCGTATTCTTTTTGAATACGGGTGTTTTCTTCTTGGATTCGCCATGTCAGCTGTTGGTTTATGGGATCTTGCTCGACGCGTTTTCTTTCATGTCTTTCATCACTCTCATGTTGGCTTCCGTTGAGCTCCCGAATATGTTTGATGTCCCATTTCGCATCCTCCCCCGAATCGTAATGGAAAGACTGCGGATTCCGTTCCATGTACAGTTCGCATGTGGGCAGCGTAACCCATTCTTCATGAATGATATCCTCTTTAGGCAGATTGGCCGGAAGGCGTGACGGCACACGGATGCCAGGCGGGGTCAAGACAAGACGGAAAGAGGCGGGAATGTCGAAGGGCTCGCCATGTTGGCTCCATCGAGTCGGAGTCTCCCTGCGATGGATAGTGACAACCTTGCGGCAATGTCTGTTCTTATTGCCGCCAATCATCCAATCCACCACAACGACGGGACCTTCCACACCTGGATAGGCGGCGGAAAAGCGGTAGTTACGTGCATGCTCTCGGCGAGGATCTTTGTCGGCCAGAATGTCTATGACCGGTTTGAAGCAGTCTGGAACCGTCTCCGGATCTATTTCAGGAGGAAGGGACTCATCGGGCTTTGCAATCTTCTGTTCGTCGTATGTCTTCGCGCCATGGGCCCGCATGAGGGCAATGAGTTTTTCCCTGTTTTCAGATGGCGGCGCCGCGAGAAGGTTATCCAATGCCGTGGTGGGAGCCCAGTTATTCCATATCTTATTCGGAGTGAAGCCTATATCAAGCAGGAGGGAAAGCATGGTATAGTACTTGTCGAAGCATTCCTTTTCATGGATATGTTGGAGTTCGACACCCCCAAGAAACTTCGGAATAACATCTTCGGCGGCAATGCTGTTAATCTTCACCTCGCTTATGCCATGCTGAAATGCGGCGTTGAAGAAGGCAATGTAATTGTCGGGGGTGTCTGGCCAAAAAACACGTCTGAGGTTATCTTCTTTGAAAAGTTCCAGAGGGACTTCCGCTCCATGGTCGAGAAGCATGGTGAAGGCCTCGAGATTCCCTACGTATAACGCCGTCATCAGCGGCAATTGAGGAGAAAATCCTATGCCAGCGTAGTGGAAATCGACGTCATTGGGGTCTTCCCCTTGTGCGAGGCGTTGGGCAAGGGCAGACAAATTCCCGTCGTGGATCAATTGATTGAGTGGTGGGTTGCAGACATAATAGACATGTCTTGCCACATCAGCGGGAAGGAACAGAATGTCGCCGACAATCTCGCAGGGGACGACGACAGGCAGGAGCAATAAGCCGGCTTCCTGACAGATGTACATAGAGAAGGCGATTCCTGCTCTTGTTCCGGTAAAATACAGGACATTGGGATGCCGTATTGTCGGAGATATCTTCTCGGCAAGGATTCGCGCACATCCATTGCCCAAAAGGAGCATGACAACGATGAGCAGCGACAGGAGCCTTTTTGAAGAATTCACATTCATCGCTCCTCCTATGGCCACATCTTTTACAATGGGTCTGAGCTGACGGTGACGGTGTTGAAGCCTTTGGCGAGGCGCTTGGCGCCTTCCGGATTGGAGGTGGTGCCGTAATGGCCGGTGATGGGGTCGGTGTGGATGAACTTCGTGATGGTGTTGGGCAGGGCGTTGTAGAAGGCATAGACGGCGCTCGGGTAGCAGATTTCGTCCACAAATCCCGTGCAGACATAGACATCGCAGTGGATGAGGCGGGCGAGATTGACGCCGTCATGGTAGGCGAGCGTCTTGCGGGTGGTCGGCTTCTGAAGCAGTTCAAGGTTTCCATGGAAGCGGAAGACCCAGCCGGGGGAGCGGCCGCTCAAGTCCGCGTTCAGATTGCAGCCAGTGGGCACATTGACGAGGGCGACGGTCACCTGCGGGTCAAGGGCGGCGGCGGCGATGGATTCAATGCCAGCCAGACTGCCGCCGCGCACGACCAAATCCTTTCCGTTCCATTCGGGGCGGGTCTTCATGTAGGCCAACGTCCTCAGCACCCGCAGAAACATGTCATGGAAATACCATTTTTGCGGATTGTCGATGTCCTCGAAGGGATGATAGAAGTCGTTTTGGTGTTCGTCGTACCATGTGTCGGGCATGCCCGTGGGCTGTCCATGCCAGCTGATGTGGACGGCGAGGGCGGAGCAGACGGAGGCGGTTTCGCAGGCGGTTCGGCAAGGGGCGTCCTGCCAGACCATGCTGAGCAAATCGACGCAGATGGGCAGGCTATGGGGGGCGGCGCCTACGGGATAGGCCAGATAGCCCGTGACCGGATAACGGCCTAAGCAGTTGATTTCCAACGCGAAACATTCGACTTTGCCTTCGTAGCCTTCGGGAGCCGTCTTGGGAACCAGATTGACATGGAAGGGCAGCTGGGCCAGCCGCGCCTTTTCGGCGTTCCAGAAGGCCTCGAAGTCGTCGGGGCAGGAGGGGAGGGCGAGAATCTTGTCCGGATCGAACATGGCGCCGATTTCATAGAGCAAATCGTGCTGCTTCCGCTTCTGGAGAATCTGATTTCCCGCGTTGGGCACGATATTCCCCTGCTTGTCCACGATCTGGAAGCCAAAATAGACCCAGCCTGGGCAAGTGCCTGTGTAGGAGACGGTTATGGGGGAGCCATCGGTGATCACATCCTGCACGGAGACGGTTTTTGCCTCCCATTTGATGGTGCAACGAAGCGTTTCGCCTTTCGCTAATTCGTTGTCCTTCAATAACTTAACAATACAAGTGACGGTTTCGCCGCATTTGGCGATGCCGTCGGTGGGAGTCATGGAGACGTCGAGAAAGTAGGGGGAGGACATGGTTGGAAATTAGGAATTAGGAATTAGGAGTTAGGAATTTAGTTAGGAATTAGGAGTTAGAAGTTAGAAATTAGGAATTAGGGATTAGGGATTAGGGATTAGGAGTTAGGAGTTTTCTAGAGGCTCTAGAAGTTCTAGAAGAAAATTTCTAATTTCTAATTCCTAATTTACTATTGGTCAACTACTTGCCAAAGGCTTTCTTCAGCAGTTTGAGGGAGGGTTCGGAGCGGAATGAGTGGTCGCTGGCGTAGACGTAGCTGTAGTCCATGAAGAACTGCTCTTCGGTGAGGCCGTGGTTGGGGACGATGCTGTTCTGGTTCTTGCGCTTGGCGGGATCGCTGAAATAGGGATAGTAGGTGAGCTGGACGTGGTCTTCGGCGCCGGCCAGCCGATAGGCTGAGAAGACGGTGTTGGTGAATTCGTCCGCGCCGCCTTCGTTCATGGCGAGATATTTAGGCGCGAGGGCGGCGACCATGTCGGGGTAGGCGAATTCACGCCAGATGCCGGGGACCCAATGCCAGTTGCCCCATGAATTCCAGAAGCGAGGATCGTTGCCTGTGCAGGCCTGATAGCGGCGGCAGTTGTCGCAGAGGAAGTCATTGAAGACAACGGCCATCACATCAGAACGCAGAATGCCGAGGCAGAGGGCGGGCTCGGAGCCGAGGGAGTGTCCGCTGACGGCGATGCGGCTGCTGTCCACAAAATCCATGTTTTTGAAATAGTCGAGGAAGCGCATGGCCTGGAAGACGGACATGCCCATGTAGGTGTAGCCGGCCTCCAGAAGCATGCTGCAGTAGTGGA
This sequence comes from Lentisphaeria bacterium, assembly GCA_016288215.1. Classification (GTDB taxonomy): domain Bacteria; phylum Verrucomicrobiota; class Lentisphaeria; order Oligosphaerales; family Oligosphaeraceae; genus Tb-RUG-64. Next base: position 31,792 of record JAEEYQ010000059.1, read on the forward strand.
CGCGGGTGGCGCCGTGCTTCGGGCTGGGGAGGTCCAGTTCGGAGCATTCGGCGGTGGCGGGATTGTCGAAAGCGACGGCGGCATAGCCGGCCTTCACATAGTGCCATGCCATGCGGTTGCGGTCCAGAAAGCGGCCGTCCTTGCAGTTTGGATGGTCGATAAATGGTTCTCCTGCAAGGACTTCCTTGCTGACGGAGGAGCCCGGGAAGCAGAGGACGCCTGGGACTTTGTTTTCGGCGGAGGCGTTGTCTGGAATCAGAATGAGAACGGGGACGGCGCAGTAGTCATAGGGATAGAACTCCCACTTCTCGAGGCGATAGCCCTCCCGTTGGGAGACGGAGAGCCGCTTCGGTTGTGGCTGAGGCGTAATTTCTGGCATGCGAAGGAGTTGCGTGAGTTTGACGCGGACCTTTGCCTGCCATTCGATCAGTTCCTCCTGGGTCTTCGCCTTGAAGGCGAGATTCGGCGTGGTGTTGCGCACCTTCGTCAGAAACGCGGTGAGGGAGCCGGTGGTTCGGCCGTCTTCGCGTTTGATGATGCAGTATTCAGGCTTCTCCGCGTTGTTGGCTTCTTCGGCCATGGCGAGACATCCGGAGAGGAGGGTGACGGTAAGGGCGGCATGCAGGGCGGTTTTCATCGTAAAAAACAGTTCCTTGTTTATATAACACATTGGTAATAAATGACTTATATATTCAGATCGATTTTGATCTTCGGGAAGGCGACGCAGCGCATCAGAAGCAGAATCTTGAAGTCGTCGTTGTCCCATCCGAAGCCCACGCCAGTCTGCCAGCAGTGCAGGGTGCGGTTCAACTCATAGAAATGTTCGGAGAGTTGGCATTTCTCCAAATCGTATTCGGCGTGGATGGTGAGGGAGGTGATGGCGTTCAGGGGCAGGAAGAGGCGGGCGGAGATGATGTCCGCCGTCTCGAAATACTTCTTGATGTAGGAGCTTTCCCCTGTGAGATCCACCAGCGACGAGCCCATGGACCACGTGGAGCGGGAGAGATGGTTGTTGCGGTAGAGGTACTTGAGGCTGATGTTCAGCTCCTCCTCCTTGCCGATGCGGAAGCCGGCCTCTCCCCGCTGGATGTGCTGCTCCCCCATGTCGTGCAGGAGGGCTGCCCAGAAGTGGAGGTCCTTGCGGGGGCTGAAGTCCAGCCGGTTGCCCAAATCCCCTTCGTGGCTTTCGGACTCCTCGCCGTCGTCTCCATGGATGTCCACGTAGGATTGGAGGCGGGTCACGGTCTCCGTCTGGCCGTTGCGGCGGGTCAGCCAGTGCTGGTCGACGCCGAAGCGAATGAAATGCTGTTTGGTCAGTCGGTCGATTTCGTCGAAGAAATAGATGTGCTCGCGGTCTTCCGTGGGTTTGGTGGCCCATGTATAGTTGATATAGGGTTCGACCACATGTTTGATGCCGTCCACGTCGAAGAGGGGCATTTTGAAGTCCTGCCACTCGCTGGCGAAATCCGTCTTCAGTTCGACGCCCAGTTCATAGGCGGTGCGGGTCAGCTCGCCGCCGTCCCGATCGTAGTTGACGACGGGGTTGGGGGCATAGGGGCGGTCAGGATTGTCCACTTCCAGGTTGTTGGCCAGATCTTGGCTGGAGAGGCCCAGACGGCTGCTGCGGCTGTAATAGGTGACGCGGGCGCCGGCGCGGGGCGTCAAGGTCAGGCGGTCCCAAAAGTCCATGGGAAGATAGAGGAAATGGAGGGTGTCCGCGCGGAAGCTGCTGTAGTCGTCGTTGTCACCGTGAAGTTCCTCGTCATAGATGTCCCAGTCGAGCAAATCCACCCGTTTGCGGTCGAAGTCCCGCCATTTGACGGAATAGTAGCCGGCGGTGGTGTTCTGCTGATAGAGGAAGGGGAGGGAGCCGGTTCGCAGGCGCGGCGTGGTGAAATGGAGTTCCGGAAGCCGTTCGACGGTGGTCTGGAAGTCGTTGAGGCGCGGGCGCAGGCTGATGCCGGCGGAGTAGGCGGGCTGTTCGTAGGTGAGGGAGAGGGTGGTGTCCGCCACCTCGCCGTGGCGGTGTTCGGAGCGGAACCAGTCCTCCAGCATATCAATGTCGCTGAGGACGTCGATGTTGGCCCGCAGGGAAAGGTCGTCGGTCAAATCGGCCAGATGGGACCATTTGAGGCGGTAGCGGTCGTCCTCGAATTTGAAGCGGCGGTTGTAGCCCTTTTCGGTTTCGGGGGCGTCCTGGTCGAAGACGCCGTAGAGCTTCAGCTGGGACTCGCCGCGGAGGGTCTTGAGTTGGGTGTCCAAGCCCAAACCGATGCCGCGTTTGCTCATCAAGTCCGTGTAGAGCTGGCTTTCGGTGCCGTCGTCGTGTTTCCACAGGCGGCCGATGGTCAGGAAGGCGCCTTTTCGGCCGGAATAGCCTGGCTTGAGAATGATGCCTGCATTGTTGTTGGTGGAACCCCACATGTAGGGCAGATAGAAGACGGGCACGTTCCAGATGCGGAAACAGACGTGTTTGGCGGTGAATGTGTTGTCCGGCCGATGGCGGATTTCCTTTGCGGAGATGCAGTAATGGGGGTCGTATTTGTCGCAGGTGGAGAGCCAGGCCCCCTGCAGGGCGTTTCGTCCGTCCTGTAGGTGTTCGCCGCCGTCGCCGCCGCCGTGCCACACCTCGCCGTCCAGCCGGAAGGGGCCGAAGGAGAAGGCCTGGGTGTTCAGATTGCCTTTGATGGCGGGGGCGGTCCAGCGGACATCCTGCACTTGGAGGAGCACGTCGCCTTGGGCGGTGATGTCCATGGTGTCTCGGTTCAGGGTGACCTCGCGGGCCTTGCAGGAGATGTCGCCGTAGCGGAGGCTTGCGTTGCCGGAAAGCACGACGATGCCGCCGTTGCTGGGCATGGTCATCTTGTCGGCGGAAATTTCCACCTCCTGCGCGTCGCCCGCGAATTTTTCAAGCTGGGCGAGGCAGAGGGAGGCGGTGAGCAGAAAGGCGGCGAGCCAACGGCGGATTTGGGGTGAATGGAGGGTTGACATGTTGATGACGTTAGGCGTTGTCTTCTTCCGTGGCATTGTCGGCTTCTTCATCCCCTTCCACATCCATGAGAAACTCCTTGAGCTGATGGGGAGGCGTGGGCAGGTTGACGCCTGGCCGCGGGGGCGGCAGGGGGGCACCGCCGCGGTAGATGATCTTCCGCTTGTCCCAAAGGTCCTCCAGACAATAGTAATGGCGGAGCTCCGGAGCCATGATGTGAATCAGCATGATGCCGTAGTCAAGGACGAGCCACTGGTTGCCGGGCACTCCGTCGGAGCCCCGCTGGCGGATGCCGTCCTGAAGCATCGCCTTGCGGATGTGGTCCGCGATGGCGCGGATGTGGGGCATGGAGGTGCCGCTGCAGACGATGAAATAGTCGGCCAGTATCGTGTTGTCGCGGACATCATACATCAGAATGTCCGCCGCTTTGCTTTCCTCGCAGATTTCCAGGCAGCGTTTGGCCATGGGATCCACTTCAACGTCCAGATTGACATGGAAGGCGGGTTTGTTGTTCATGGAAGTCTCCTTTGATTTAGGTCGCTGATGTGTAAGTGGCGTCAGCGGTAGAGGTTATGCTGCTGGATGTAGTCAAGGACCGCCGGAGGGAGATTGGCGGACATATCCTCGCCCGCGGCAATGCCCTGGCGGATTCGAGAGGAGGAGAGGTCCGAAAGCTGAATCTCGTCCTCTGGAAGGATGGAATAGAACAGCTTGGTGGCGATGCGGTAGCCGAAGGACTTGATGAGAAGGGGCATGGGCGGCGGCAACACATTGGGCCTCGGGTAGATAAGGAACTTGTAGCGGCTGGCCAGCGCCACGGCCTGATGCCATGTGTGAAGCCCCCGCAGGCTGTCCATGCCCATGATGAAGAGCACCTCCCGGTCCGGATAGATTCGGCTGATGGTGTGCAGGGTGTCGATGGTATAGGAGGGGGTTCCCTGACGTTGCAGCTCGATGTCCGATGAATAGAACACGATGGGCGGCGTCTGAGGCTCCTCCTTCTTTTCGGCGTCCTCCTCTTTGGCCTCGTCGCTGGCGTCATTTTGGGAACCCTCTTGGCCGTCGCCGTTTGCGTCATCGTTTGCGGCAACCTTCGGGGGCAGAGGCATGGGGTACTCCTCCTCTTCTTGGGGCGGCGGCGGTGGCGGCGGCGGGGGCTCATAGGTGTCCAACGCCAGCTTCAGCATGGCCATCCGGTCCTCCGCGCTGGCCAGCTGGGCATCCTGCTTATGGGGTGGAATGAGGGCCGGAACGAACAGGACCTCGTCCGCATAGCCTTTGAGGATGATTTGGTAGGCAAGAGTCAAATGTCCGTTGTGGATGGGATCGAAGGAGCCGCCGAAGACCGCCAGTTTCAAGGGGCGGGCCGGAGGAATGCCCTTCATCGGATCCTCTTCTTCAGGCTCTTCTGCATAGTCGGACCGCTCATCCTCTTCGTGGCGATGGTCATCGTCGAAACCGTCCGTCTCATGAGTGTGCCCCATGAAGACGTGGTCTTGCGGTTCCGTGGCATCGTCTTGGAGCGGGGTGCAAGGTGTTTCCTCCGACGGAAGGGGCGCCATCTGACGCTCGCCATGGTCTTCTCCCGTCAAGATCGGGGTCGGCTCAATATATGTATCTTGTTGCGACAGAAGGTGTTGTGTATTTTCGGATTCTTCCTGCCCGAAAGTCCGTTTCCGCTCTTTGCCGAAGTCACCTTTGCGATAGGGTCGATCGCCGTCATCGCGACGGAAAGGCCGGTCGCCATCTTCTCTGCGGCGATAGGGCCGGTCACCGTCATCGCGTCGGAAAGGCCGGTCGCCATCTTCTCTGCGGCGGAATGGCCGGTCGCCGTCATCGCGACGGAATGGGCGGTCGCCGTCATCTTCTCTGCGTCGGAATGGGCGGTCGCCATCGTCTCTGCGGCGGAATGGCCGGTCGCCGTCATCGCGACGGAAAGGCCGGTCGCCATCATCGCGACGGAAAGGCCGGTCGCCGTCATCGCGACGGAATGGCTGGTCACCGTCATCTCTGCGTCGGAATGGCCGGTCGCCGTCTTCGTCTCTGCGGCGGAATGGGCGGTCGCCGTCAGCGCGGCGGAGAGGCCGGTCGCCGTCCTCTCTGCGGCGGAATGGCCAGTCGCCGTCATCGCGTCGACGGAAAGGCCGGTCGCCGTCATCGCGTCGGAATGGCCGGTCGCCATCTTCTCTGCGTCGGAATGGCCGGTCGCCGTCATCGCGACGGAAAGGCCGGTCGCCGTCATCTCTGCGGCGGAAAGGCCGGTCGCCGTCATCGCGTCGGAATGGGCGGTCGCCGTCATCTCTGCGTCGGAATGGCCGGTCGCCGTCATCGCGGCGGAATGGGCGGTCGCCGTCTTCTCTGCGGCGGAAAGGCCGGTCGCCGTCATCTCTGCGGCGGAATGGCCGGTCGCCGTCATCGCGGCGGCGATAGGGCCGGTCACCGTCATCGCGTCGACGGAAAGGCCGATCGCCGTCCTGCCGATAGGGCGGACGCGGCTTGTCTTCCTGATGGTCAAAATGGGAGTTGCCTTCTGACTTGTCGAAATTGGGGGAATCGGATTTCGGCTTGTCCGGCTTGTCGGAATCGTGTTGGGTTGGATAATCGTCGTTCTGCATAAGGCTCAGAATCAAATAATAATATAATGTGCTGTTCAATCGGTTGCGTCTGCAATCTGCGTTTCCCGCCAATGCCGCCGCGAAAATCCCGAGGGACCTTCGCCAACCAACGCGTCACCACGGTGCCGTTCTGGTCCAGTTGGTTAAAATAGTCATAACATATTGATAGTCAGTATGTTATGATATTTTATTCCCCATGGGCTCCGTCCCGGGCATGGAAACGGATTGTGAAAATTTCGTAGGCTCTCCTTGGCGGCAGGACAGAAAAGAAAATCGCAATCACGTTACTATAGTTTATATTATGGAAATCACAAAAAGGCGATGGCTGTTTTTGCCTGAATGTGAAAATATGGCCGTCGCGGAGGGACATGGAATGCGAATTGCAGTCTTGGGAGACATACATGCCAATGTGGATGCCTTGTGGGCCATGTTGGATGTCATTGACAGACAAGGAGTTGATGCAATATATTGTGCCGGGGACGTGGTGGGATACGGCGCGGCCCCCGGCGAATGCATCAATTTGCTCATCGGCCGTGGCATTCCCTGTGTGCAGGGAAACCATGACCATTATGTGGCCCGTCCGGAACGGATGTCCACCCAAGTCCGCGATGAGGCGGCGCAGGTGGTGCATTGGACGCGGAAGATGCTGGACGACTATCAACTGAACTGGCTCGACTCTCTTCCCATGAGTCTGGAGCTGGGGGACATGCAGATTTGCCATGCCTCCTGCCAGCCGTGGCCGGAGTGGAGCTACGTGGTTTCCGCCCGCCGGGCCGCCATGCATTTCCTCTACCAAAAGAGCCGTCTCTGCTTCACCGCCCATAGCCACGTACCCCTGCTGGGCTTCCATAAGGCGGGACGGACCGCAACATTGGAGTTTTTCCGTAACATGGTGATACCACGGAACATGGCGGTGATGGTCGGTGTGGGTGCCGTGGGCCAGCCCCGCGACGACGATTCCCGCGCCTGTGCCATCCTGTACAACACCACCGCGAACACAGTGTCGATGCTTCGGGTCAAATACGATGTGGAGGCCGCCCAGAAGCGCATTCGGGACGCGGGCCTGCCCGAGATGCTGGCCCAACGGCTGGGCAGAGGGCAGTAGAGGCAGGACGACGAAGGGATCAAAAGAAGGAGACAAGCATGGACGGCAAGGGTTTGCTGAATGCGCAAGTCATTGATTTGGTTTATGATGCGGCTAGCATTCGCCGCTGGAACGACCAAATCAATCCCATGGATTTCACGGAATTGGACAAGCAGGCGCACAAAATGATCATCGCCTATGTGCTGGCCAAATTCGAGGAGGACCGCGTGGCCGGCTCCGTGGACTGGCTTCGGCTCATCGAAGGCGGAATCTTTGAAATGCTGCATCGCATCGTGCTGACGGACATCAAGCCGCCGGTGTTCCATAAGATGATGTCGGAGAAGGGGAAAGAGCTGAATGCATGGGTCTGCGGGCAGCTGGAGGAGGCCACGAACTGCCGCGATGGCGGCTTCCATCAGCGCATGCGGCAGTATTTCTTCAAGTCGGACTATGCCGTCTTGGAGAAGCGCATCCTGAAGGCGGCCCATTTTCTGGCCACCCAATGGGAGTTCAACATCCTCTACAAGATGTGCCCTTTCATCAACGGCATTGACCAGATTCGACAGGAGATTGAGGACCAGATTGAGGACCATTACGACCTATTGGGGGTCCAGAAGCTGTCCCTGAAGCGCAAGACGGCCGGTTTTGTGGATTTGTGCGGACAGCTCCGCTTCCAGAAGCGCTGGTCCCAATCGCCCCGAATTCCTCCCACATCCGTCCTTGGCCACATGCTGGTGGTCGCCATGATGACCTACATGGCGCTCAGCGACGGCAACGCGGGGGGCGACCGGCTGGTCAATGGCTTCTTCGGCGGCCTGTTCCACGACCTTCCCGAAGTGCTCACGCGAGACATCACGTCCCCCATCAAGGCGGCGGTGGGCGGTCTGGACGATATCATAAAGGAATATGAATGCCGTCAGATGGAGGACAAGCTGCTGCCACTTCTGCCGTCGCCATGGCATGCGGAAATCCGCTACTACACGGAAGATGAGTTCAGTGACCGCATTTTGGAAAACGGCGAGTCGAAGCGGCTGGAGGATCCGGAGGAGATCTGGACGCGGGACATCCCGAAGGAGCTGCGACCCATGGACGGACGCTGCATCCGCTGCTGCGACCATTTGGCGGCGTTCATCGAGGCGTCCCTTTCCATTCGGCAGGGCATCCGCTCCCGCCATCTGCTGGAGGGTGCGGAACGGCTCTATGCCCTTTACGCAGGCAAGAAGGGGCATGGCGTGGACTACGGCAAGCTCTACGATGAGTTTATCCCCTTGGAAGTCAAGGAGAAACTGCAAGAGGGGAGCCACCATGAGCGATAGGCCGTCTTCCTTGCGACGCATTGCCCTGCTGGGGGCAACTGGCTCCATCGGAACCAGCGCTTTGAAGGTGATCCGCCACCTGAAGCCCGCGCTGCAGGTGACGGGCTTGGCGGCGGGACGGCAGGTGGACAAACTGGCCGCCGCCGCCGCAGAATTCACCCCATCATGGGTGTATGCGACGGAGAGAGAACGACTTGCGCAATGCGCTCTGCCCTGCGGCTGTCGCGTTCTGGCGGACGAGGCGGCATTGGAGGAGGCGGTCTGCGCTCCCGATGTGGACATGGTTCTCTGCGCCATCGTGGGGACGGCGGGACTCCGCCCTGTGCTGGCCGCCATCGAGGCGGGAAAGACCATCGCTCTGGCCAGCAAGGAGGTATTGGTCATGGCGGGAAATCTGGTGACCGCCGCCGCCCGCCGCAACGGCGTCCGTCTGCTTCCTGTGGACAGCGAACACTGCGCCATCTTCCAATGTCTGGAAGGCCATCCGCATGAGAGCGTCAAGCGGCTGATTCTGACCGCCAGCGGTGGCCCCTTCCGTGATCGAAAAGACTTTGATTTTCGACAAGTGACTGTTCAACAAGCACTTGCACATCCGACATGGAGCATGGGACGGAAAATCACGTTGGACTCCGCCACCCTGATGAACAAGGGCCTGGAGATGATCGAGGCGGGATGGCTCTTCGGCGTGGGGGAGGAGAGAATCACGGTGGCCATCCATCCGCAGTCCATTGTCCATTCCATGGTGGAGTATGTGGACGGCAGCACGTTGGCCCAGCTGGGCTGTCCGGACATGTGTCTGCCCATCCAATACTGCCTGACCTATCCCGCTCGCATGCCCTCCATCACCCCCAGCCTGGATTTCACCAAACGGATGGAGCTTGACTTTGAGCCGCCGGACACGGAGCGCTTTCCCGCCATTGAGCTGGCGCGGCGGGTCATGCGGGAAGGGGGCGCCATGGGGGCGGTCTTCAACGCCGCCAACGAGGTGGCCGTCGACCGCTTCTGCAAGGGAGAACTGACCTTCGCGGACATCCCGTTCTGCGTGGAGAAGACGTTGGACCATTGCCATGGCACCGCGGCCGACAGTTTGGACCGCATTCTCGCCGCCGACCGCGAGGCGCGGGCCTTCGCGGCGAAATGGACAAGATGACGGTTTGTCTCGAATAACTGCAAGATTATGAAAGAATGTGCAAGATTGCCAAAATCAAAAAAGTGGCCCTTCTTGGGCCTCTGTATCAAGAGAGGTATTAATATACAGGTTTGCATGTAAAACGCGAGGAAGGGCCACGTGGGGCCATATAACGGGCATCGACTCCAAAATCAGGGGTTGTTTTTCGTTCCTTTGAACACGATTTTCGCTGTTTTTTCCTCTTTTTACGGCAAGATTTTTTGTTCATTGGTGATAATTTATTATTATTCATTTTGTTTCAGTTCTATGAATGCTTTCATGGGACGTGGGATGTGGGATGAAGGACACGTCTCTTCTGGGCCTTGCCAAATCTATCCTTTTCATTTGAACTTGATGACGGAGGGAGTAAAGTAAAGTGGCATGTCTACGTTTTGCCCCTGAATACACTCCACAACACGGTTGCCCAACCATGAAACTTTGCGCAATTCAACCTCCCTACGCCCATGAGCCCAGCCAGGCGGATGCCTCCATTGAATTCATCATCAATGCCTTAGAGCAATGTGATGAAAGCTGCGACGTGATTCTCACGCCTGAATACAGCAATGCCCCGTCCAGCTTCCTGCCGGAGGCGTTTTTCCCTTTCATCCGACGTCACACGGAGAGGCTGGTTGAGGCGGCGCGACAGGCGGCCCGCCGTTGCCATGCCATTGTGGCGCTCAGCCATGCATGCGAGGTCTCCGAGGGGGTGTTCCAGAACCTGACCTGCGTCTATGACCGTCAGGGCAATCCCGTCGGCTCCTACAGCAAACAGCACCTGACGGCAGGCGAAGTCACCAAATACGGGATGGACAATTCGTACTCCCGCCGCTTCTCGCCCCCTGCCATCGTGGAAGTCGATGGTCTGCGACTGGGCTTCCTCATCTGCTATGACACCTATTTCATGGAATATGTGGCGCATCTTGCGTCGCGGCATCCGGACATTGTGCTCGTCTCCTCCTTCCAACGTGGTGAAAGGCAGGACATTCTGCGCCTCCAGAGCCAGATGATCGCCTTCAACTGCAACAGCTATGTTCTGCGCGCATCATTCTCCATGGGGGAGAATGCGACGTGCGGCGGAACCTCCCTGGCCGCCTCGCCGGACGGCAAACTCATCGGAGATTTCGGCAGCCGGGTTGGCCTCTTCACCTGCGAAATCGATACACCGCATTGGAAATACATGCGCAGCAATACTTTCGGTGGTGCGCCGATATCCAATGACCGCTTCGTTGAACAGGGGCGCACGCCATGGAGTTATCGTCCGTCGGGAAGCATGACCATTCTTGGCGACCGCGACTTCCCTTATCCGCGTGTCTGTGCCCATCGCGGCTTCAATTCCCTTGCCCCTGAGAACACCATGCCCGCCTTCGGGGCCGCCATCGCCTTGGGCGCCCCTGAAATCGAGCTGGATGTGCGCTTCTCAAAAGACGGGGTGCCTGTCAGTATCCATGACCGCAATCTGGAGCGCGTCTCCAATGGCACGGGCTACGTCGAAGAGAAGCGCTTTGAGGAGCTGCGGCAGCTGGATTTCAGTGGAAAGCATGCGGAACGGCTTTCGCCGCTGCCAATCCTGCCTCTGGAGGAGGTGCTGGCCAAATTCGCCCGCCATGTCATCATCAACATGCACATCAAGGGGGACATTGAAGACCGTGAACCCAATGGACTCTATCCCGTTGACAAATTTCACAAAATCCTTGCGCTGATTGACAAGTACGACATGCGGCAGCATGTCTATTTCATGGGCAGCGCAGATGTCTTGAAGGTCGCCATGCGCGAGGCGCCGGACATAACCCGCTGCATGGGAGCCGCTCCCGATGGATGGACCATCGTTGACCGCGCCCTTGAATGCAAATGCTCAAAAGTCCAGCTGTTCAAGCCATATTTCAATCAAGAAATGATTGATCGCGCTCATCAGAACGGCATCCGCTGCAATGTCTTTTGGAGCGATGACCCTGACGAGGCACGCCGCTTCCTCGACATGGGCATTGACTGCATTCTGACCAACGACTATTGGAACATCGTAAATGCTTTGAACCTAACGTTTTGTTCCATATAAGGGCATTATTCGCAGAACCCGGGGGAGCAGCTGTCAAAGGTCCAGCTGGACAATGGTGCAGCCGCCTCCGCCTGGGTCGGTCATGTCCTTGCCAAGTCGGAACCCCTTGACGCCATGGGCTTTGCGAAGCCATTCATGGATGCCGTTGCGTAGCCGTCCCGTGCCGAATCCATGGACAATGCGCACTTCATCGATACGCGCCATGATTGCCTGATTCAGAAAATTCTCCAGACGGGGCAGAGCCTCCTCAACCCGCAATCCAATCAGATTCAGTTCGTGGGAGGTGGCGCCGGTCACCCTCGGCAACACGAATTTGACGGCCTTGGGGGCATGGTCCTCCGGCTTGTCCGGCTCCTGAGCCCGCTGTAAGTCCTTGGTCTTCATGGTGAAGACCACGCCGTTCACGTTGACGGCGACTTTGGCGCCACCATCGAAGAAGCCCTCGATGTGGCCATGGGCGCTGATCTTCTCCACCCACACCTTCTTGCCGGGCTGAAGCTCGTCGGCTCCCATGGGTTTGATGCCCCGCATCGTCTCCGACCGCCGCCGACTTTCTTGCAGCCGCTGCACTTTGTCGTCAATGGCCTTTCGGATGGCGGAGGTGTCGGGAAGCTCGGCGTTCTCCGTCCGTTTGGCGTTCTCCCGAAGGCCTCGAATCAGGTTCTCCATTTCGCGACGAGTGTTCTCCACCATGGCGGTGGCCTGTTGGCTGGCCTCGGCCATCAGCCGTTTGCGCTCCTTGCGGAGCTTGTCCAGTTCCTCCTTCAGGGAGTCCCGCTTCTGCTCCATGTCCTCCTGCGTCTGCTTCAGCTTCTCCGCATGGGTCGAAATCCGCCGTTGGTCCTTTTCCATGCGGGACAGCATGTCCTCCAGCCGAAGCTGGTCTTTGGAAAGCATGGACTCCGCTGATTGCAGCACGGACGCGGGCAGCCCCAGCCGCCGGGCAATGTGCAGGGCATGGCTGGCGCCTGGCCGCCCAATCTCCAGCACATATTCAGGCATCAATGTGTCCACATTGAAGCGAACGGCGGCATTGACCATTCCCTCCTGCTCGTGGACGTAGTTCTTCACCATGCCCAGATGGGTGGTGGTGATGGTCAGCGCGTGGGTGGTGGCCAGTTCATGGAGGATGCCGCAGGCGATGGCGCCGCCCTCCAGCGGGTCGGTGCCCGAGCCCAATTCGTCTAAAAGCACAAGGCAACGTCCTTGACGGACGCCATTTAGAATGTCCGCGATGTTGGACAGATGGGCGCTGAAAGTGCTCAGATTGGCCTCGATGGACTGTTCGTCGCCGATGTCCGCGAAGATGTCATCGAACACGGTGAACAGACTGTCCGGAGAGACGGGGACGGGAAGGCCGCTTTGCGCTGCAAGTGCCACCAGCCCAATGGTTTTGAGAGCGACGGTCTTGCCGCCTGTGTTGGAGCCGGTGATGGCCAGAACTTTGGTGCGGCGGGGCAGTTCCATGTCCAGCGGCACGATTTGCCGTTGGCTGCCCGTCTTTCGGAATTGGGCTTCCAGAAGGGGGTGACGTGCCTGTCGAAGGATGAATTCATTGCCGAAGGCGGGAAGGACGCAGCGGTTCAGAACCGCCCATCGGGCCACGGCGTTGGCCGCGTCCAGCCGGGCCAAAATCTGCTGATTGACCTGAAATTGGCCGATGCGGGCACGGACCTGGCCGCTCAATGCCGCCAGAATGCGGCGGACTTCCTCCCGCTCCTCCGCCCGCAGCTGCACCAGTTCGTTGCCCAAAGGCAGAGTGGTGCTGGGTTCCACAAACAGGGTCTGGCCGCTGTTGGACAGGTCATGGACGATGCCCGGCAGGGCCGTATGGGCCTCGGTCTTGACAGGAATGACGTAGCGACCGTTGCGGACGGTCACAAAGTGGTCCTGCAGAAACGGGGCTTGGCTGCTGTCCTTCAGCATGCCTTCCAGTGACCGTTGGATGCGCTGCTCCAGGCTGACGGCCTGTCGCCGAAGCATCCGCAGCTTCTCGCTGGCGGAATCCAACACGCTGCCGTCCACGTCGATGCTTCGACGGATGGCGTCCCGCAGCTCCAGGCAGGGATTCAGGGGGGCGGCGGCCTTCTGCAGGTTTTCGTAGACCTCGCAGCCTTTCTGCTGAAGGAAGGCCGCGACTTCGGCGGCCACGTCCAGCTGCGAGCGGCAGGCCAGCAGCTCCTCGCCGCCGATGATGGCGCCTTCTGGCGCGGCCATTCTCAGAATCTCCCCCAAATCCTCTGCATGGAGGGACGGCACATCCAACGCCGTCTCCCGCAGCTGCATCATGTCGTGGTAAAGTCCACGGCGGGAGCGGATGGCCTCCAGCTCGGTCATGGGGCGGATGTCAAGAATCCGTGCCGCGCCGGGGCCGCTTTGGGCGTTGTCCGCAATCTGCTGAAGCAGGGTGGAAAATTCAAGAACGGTGAGAGTGTGCGGAGTCATGTCAACTTAGAAGTCAGCAGTTAGCAGTTAGAAGTAGTTGAAAATCAAGAACTAGGAATTTTTCTAGAGCATCTAGGGCTTCTAGAGCTAGCCAGAAGTCGAAAGGACAGGGAACGAGAATTTCAATCTAAATGGCAGTTGGCAATCGGAAGGGGAGGGTTCAGGGGGTGTCGGCGGTGAGGATGTGGTTGACGCGTCGATAATCATCCGCTCGCATAAGCCAGGAGGGGTCTTCGCAGCCGGAGCAGGTCCGTGGTGCGGCTCCCCAAAGGCCGTATTTGCGGTACTGCGTGGCGATGAAGGCCAACATGTCCCAATAGTCGTCGCAATGCTCTTCCCAAAGCAGAGTGTAGGCGCCGATGTAGGAGCAGGATTCTCCCATGACCAGACGGGCCTGGGGGCAAAGGTGGTCCCGAAGGCTCACCGCCTGCTCCAGCGCCTTGATGAGCACCTCCTCGTAGTGATGGCGCTCTTGGGCGAATTTGGCGAAGAAGGCCTGCTCCAGCGCGGGAATCCGCTGGGGATCAAGGTTGTTGTAGAGCCAGTTTCGGCGGTACCAGTCCTCCGCGCCAGGTAGACGCCCCTTGCGGCTGTCGTAGACCTGCTGGAGGGGGATTGGGGACTCTTTCAGATAGGGGAGGGCACAGGCCAGCTCGGCGGGGTCGGTCACGTCCGTCCCCGACTGCAGCAACCGCCCTTCAAGCAGCGAATAGACAGGCCATAGATAATAGGAATGGAAATTCCAGACCTGCACGTTGCGGGGGAACAGGTCCTCTTTGGTGTAGGCGGTGTAGGTGTCGTAGGCGAAGAGGACGTCCGGATGGCGCCGCTGCAAAAAGGCGATGGCGGCTTCATGCTCCTGACCGAATTGGGCGTGCTCCGGATTCGCCTTGCTGGTGTAGCCGCCGATGAAATTCAGGCCGTCCGCCTCGTTGAGGATCTCCGCAAAGGCGATTTGGCCAAGTAGTTCCCTTTCACGGAGATAGGACAGGATGTGGTCCAGCTGTTCCGCAAAGTATTGGAATCGTTCATGGGGAGGGATGGCGTGGAGGCGGCGGTTCAGCGCGTCGTCGCCGCAGTACCAGTGGGTGTGGAGATAGTACCAGCTGGAGAGGATGACATGGACATGGTGGCGTTTGGCCGCTTCCATCAGCTCCACCAGCCGTGACAGGAGATCGCAGGGCCCTCCTTTGCCAACGCACCAGCTCTGCCGCATGGCGCTGGTGAAGCCCGGATAGGACTCGCACAGAGGGACGATTCCATTGGGAGGCTCCGACGCGAAGTCGATAAGTCCCGCGCCGTCGTCAAAGCGGATGCAGTTGAACCCCCGCTGGACGGTCTCCTCCATCATGCGGTCCAGATCATGGTAGGCTCCATGACCTGGCGTGTCATGCAAGGCCCAGATGGGAAAACTGATGGCAAGCTGCGATGGCGTCATAATATGCTCTTAGGGAAAGAATTAGGAATTCAGAATGGCAGGGCGCGACCCGCGTTTCACGTCTTGCGTCCTGTTTTTCTAACATGTTGATTATGAACTAGTTATAGAAACAAAAAAGGCGTCAGCGCTCCATGGCGTCGACGCCTTTGTGAATCTATCCCGACGATGAATTAGCGGGCGTAGTATTCGATGACTCGGGAGATCGTCACATTGACCTGAATTTCCTCTGGCAGAGGCTCATGGGTCACGGTGACTTTGCATTCCTCTTTGTTCTTCTCCAGATAGGGAGGCAGAACGGTGTCGAGGCCCTTGGCGATTTCAGCGATCATGGGGGAGCGCTCCGCATTGATGCTGATGACCTGGCCGGCCTTCAGACGATAGCTGGCGCGGTCGACGATTTTGCCGTCCACCAAGATGTGACGATGGGACACTGCCTGACGGGCCGCGAAGATTGTGGGGGCCAGACCGCCGCGGAAGACCGCTGTGACCAGACGCATTTCCAGATTGCGCAGCAGCTTTTCGCCAGTGATGCCTTCGCCCTGCTTGGACTTCTCATAGATGAACCGGAGCTGGTGTTCCGTCAGGTTGTAGAACGTCCGCAGCTTCTGCTTCTCAAGGAGCAGTTCGCCATAGGTGGACAGTTTGCCGCGACGCTTCGTGGGACCATGCTGGCCGGCCGGATAGGCGCGGGGGGTTGAGGAGACTTCGCCGCCCTCTTTCTTGATGACGCGGCTGTTGGTGGGGCAGTTCGCCAAACCCCAGATGCACTGGCCAATGCGACGGCACAGCGTGTGTTTCGGTCCTTGCATGTTCGATATCCTTTCGTTGAACACCATCCGGATTGTTCGTTGTCGTCACCCATGGGGACATTGCTTCGCAATCCCTTGACTGCCGAAGTCCGACGCAGGCGTCGGAGGTGACTGAATCCGAATTGAGCCAATTAATGTAATCCAGCTTCGCCAAAATGCAATTCGCCAGGTGGGGCCTTGCCGCATTTTCTAGCGTCCGCCGCACCCATGGCGTAACCCGAATCGTTCCGCCGCGAACTGCCGCGCCACCGAGAGGACGAAATCCATAACATCCTCATTCCCAATATGTTATAAAATTGCAAATGACTACAGTTCAAAGAGATAGGCTTCCGTGAAATAGATTTCTCCGGTTTCGCCCTGACCGCAGATTCCGCATTGGAAGGAGACGAAAGCGGCGTCTTCGGGGGCGCGTGTAAAACCATGACAGACAGCGACTTGCCCCGTTCGTGGCAAATTCAGCTGCAGGTTGGAGTTGGCGGCCAGCCATTGCTTATCCTTGCCAAGAAAATGGAGGCTTGCGCTGGCGTTGCCGCCGCCTTCTCCCGCATAGCCGCCTTTGACGACGACATAATAGTAATGTCCCGGCTTGACGGCGATGTTCTGATGGAAGCAGCCATAACGCACTTTGTGGGCGACCGCCTTGCCGTCGGCGACGGTGCCGTTGCCCGGCGCAGGCTGACCGCGGTCATCCTCCAATTGCCACAACGCCCAGGCGCCGTTGGTGCCGCTGAAGGCGGGGTCGGACACTAGATTCTTGCCGAAGACGCTTTCAAGGTCCGTCATGTTCTTGATGGCGCAGATGGCTTTGGTGAGTCCTGCGCCGCCGGGGGCTTCCTCCCATGTCTCCTTGATGGAGTTGTGGCCTTTCCACCACGCCCGCTTTTCACCGTAGAACCAGATGTAGGGCTCCGCCTCCTCCATGGCGGCGGCGAAGTTCCACGACATGAAGGGAATCGGTCCAAGTTCTTCCAAATCAGGAAGAAGGAACTTATGCCAAAGGAATGTCTTGTCTTTGGGGAGGATGGCGTCCATGTAGAAGGCGGGGGCCAGAATCATTTGGGCGCGGGCGCGGCTCCAGTTCTCCGGCTGGACCTTCTGTTGGATGGTGCGGCGCATCCGATTTTGTATCTCTCTGTAGCCGTGTGGTTTATGGTTTTTGTAGCCTTCGGTTTCAAAGCCGTCGTAGATGCGAGCCTCGGGTGGCATAACCTCCAGGACTCCGTTCATGAACGCGGGAACCAGATTGCCGTTGTAGGATAGAGCCATGGGCATGAAAAGGATGATGTTGGGATAGGCATCGAAAATGGCCTGGCCCCATTGACGCCCCCGCTGTTGGACATATTTGCATAAATCGCTGAAGTCCATATTCTTAGGATGAACGTCATCGCCGTAGTTCCAGTATTTCTTGCCGTATTCCTCTATGTCCACCAACAGTCCTTTGAGGCCCATTTCGCGGGCCACGCGGGCCGCGATGCCGAAGTTGTTGGCCACGTTGCGCCAGTCATCGTCATGAGTCCAGTCGAAATCCACCTCATTGGTGGTCAGATAATAGAAATTATCCTTGAACTTATTGAATTTCAATGCTTTATAGCGTTGGATCTCGTCTTGGAGCTGTTCGTATTTCCATGGCCGCCGATTCCATGCATTGCCATTGTCCGGGCCATAGGGCTTGCCGTCCACGTCCTCTTTCTTTCCGATGACGAAGATGGTCACGCCGTCCAGTGGGGTGTTGCGTTCCATTTCCTCCAGATGCGCCTCCAAAAAGGCGATGGTCGGATTGCTCCATGACAAGTCGATGACCTTCACGGCGGTGGGGGCGCACAGCGCCAGCGGCATGGCCAGAAGGGAAAGGAAAGACAGGGCGGTTTTGGACATGGGAAAGCCTATAAGTTGTTGATAATTAGGAATTAGAAATTAGGAGTTAGGAATTAGGAGTTAGGAATTTGGTAAGGAGTTAGTAG
The DNA here is from genome assembly GCA_016288215.1 of Lentisphaeria bacterium. Lineage (GTDB taxonomy): Bacteria > Verrucomicrobiota > Lentisphaeria > Oligosphaerales > Oligosphaeraceae > Tb-RUG-64. Next base: position 49,670 of record JAEEYQ010000059.1, read on the forward strand.
TTAGGAGTTAGAGGTTGCGGTTAGTGGTTGCAGTCATGGAGTGGATTCTTCGCGCAGGAGGAAGTCCACGTCTTCGGGAGTCAGGTCGTCAAGGGCGGCGGGAGTGTTGTCCATGAGCTGGCAGAAGAGGTCCCGTTTTCGCTGCTGAAGCTCTAAGATGCGTTCCTCGATGGTGTTGCGAATGACCAGCTTGATGGAGGTAACCGGTTTGTTCTGGCCGATGCGGTGGCTTCGGTCAGTGGCCTGGTCTTCGGTCATGGGGTTCCACCAGAGGTCGTAGTGGATGACGGTGTCGGCGCTGGCCAGATTGAGTCCATAGCCGCCGGCCTTGAGGCTAAGAAGGAAGATGGGAATGTCTGTGGACTGGTTGAAGTGGTCCACATGCTGTTGGCGGTGGGTGGTGGAGCCATCGAGATACTCGAAGGCGATGTGGTTTTTGCGGAGCCAGGGGATGAAGAGCTGGAGCATGGAGGTGAATTGGCTGAAGAGCAGGATGCGGTGGCCGCTGTCGATGGCCTCCAAAATGACCTCTTGGGCCAGTTCCAGTTTGGCGGACTCCAGTTCGGTGGTGGAGGCGGAGAGAAATTCGGTGGGCAGCAGGGCGGGGTGGCAGCAGACTTGGCGGAGGCGGAGGAGGATGGTGAGCATCTCCATGCGGTGTCGGTTCCAGCCTTCCTGCCGTGCCTTGGCGGCGAGTTGGCGTCCGGCCAGCAGGATGCCGGAATACAGTTGACGCTGCTCCTCCCGCATTTCGCAGTGGATGATCTGTTCCATCTTTTCTGGAAGTTCCTGACAGACAGCCTGTTTGGTCCTCCGCAGAACGAAGGGGCGGATGCGGGCGGAAAGTCCCTCCAGGTCCGAAGGCTGCAGGCCGCGCGGAAGGCTGCCGTGGCTGTGGCCTTTCGCCCCGATAAGGGGAAGATAGCCGGGCTGCAGGAAGTCGAAGATGGACCATAGTTCCATGGGCGAATTCTCCACAGGAGTGCCTGTGAGGACGAGCCGATGGTTGCCTTTCAGGCGCTTGCAGGCTTTGGCATTGGCGGTTCGGGCGTTTTTGATGTGCTGCGCTTCGTCGATGATGATATAGTCGAAATGGAGGTTCTCGTAGAGTTTGGTGTCGCGCCGCAGAAGAGCGAAGGAGGTGATGGCCAGATCGATGTCATTCAGCTGGTGGAATTGGCGGTTGCGGTCGGGGCCGCTGATGATGACCGTGCGCAGTTCTGGGGCGAAGCGCGCCGCCTCGTTGCGCCAATTCTCCATCAGGCTGGAAGGGCAGATGACCAGGGATGGGCCGCTCTTCTTCACAGACAGACGGTTGCTGACGAGAATTGCCAGCGCCTGAATGGTCTTTCCCAAGCCCATCTCGTCCGCCAAAATGCCATGGAAGCCATGGAGACGGAGGGTCTCCAGCCAGCGGACGCCTGTTCGCTGATAGGGGCGGAGCTGATGGACGAGGTGTTCGGGCAGGCTGGGCTCCGGACAGCTCTCCGGATGGAGCAGTTGGTCACGGAACGCCTTCCAGCGGGGCCGGGGGCCGCCCCAATAGGGGAGAAGCAGGTCGGCGAAGGCCACCGCCTGATAGCGGCTCATGGAGAAGCCCGTGGACTTGGCCATGTGGAACTGATGGGTCAGCATCTCCAGAATGCGAGTCACTTCCGGCGGGATGCAGACGACGGCGCCGGTGTCCAGGCGGACGAATGTTTCTCCTTTGTCCATGGCGTCCATGGCGCCTTCCAGCGGGATGTTGGTTCCATCGGCGGCCTTCAGTTCGCAGTGGCCGCTGAACCAGCCGTCGGATTCGTCCTGTCCGACGATGGAAAGCGTGGCGAGGGAGCTGGCGCCCAGGTTGGCGTGGACCTGTGGGGACTGGAAGATGAGCCAAGTGGTGGAGAGGGTGGGGACGGCATCATGCATGAAGCTCCAGATTTGTGCGCTGTCGGTCAGTCGCAATTGCTGCCAGTTGTCGTCCAGTTGGTTGAAGCCCGCGTCCAGAAGGGTTTTCATGGCGTTTTGCTCTCCCTCCAGGTTGCGTTTGGCGAAGTGCATGCCTTTCAAGCGGATAAGTGCATTGCCGCCGGGCTGGAGGCGTCTGCCGTCGTAGTCGAATTGGAGGGAGCCCTCCAGTCCCTGCTCAGACCAGTCCAAGGTGAGGACGGGTTTCATGGTGGCGGTGGAGACTCCAAGTAGGGTGGAGATGCGGGAGAGGGTGATGTCTCCGGGCAGGATGTCGTTTTCGCAGAGCCAGGAGAGCTTTTCCAGCTCTTGAGACTGCAGGAGCAGGGGACGGCCGTTCAGGATGATGTGAAACCATTCCACGGGAAAGACTTGGGGAAGCCACCAGAAATCCTGCTCGAAGCCGAGCCAGCTGCCGGTGTGGCCCATGATGCAGTGGAAGTCTCCGGGTTCCATGCAGGTACCGTCCGGCAGGCGGAAGCGGGGGAGGACGGTGGCCGCGTCGTCATGGGGGGTGACGATGAACTGGAGCCGGAGCCGCTGGCTGTGGAGTTGCACGGGACCGGAGGGGGACTGCAGGATGTCCGTTCCCATGATGCAATGGAAAAGGTCCGCGGCGGTGGTGGAGTCCAAAATCACCTTTTTACCGTGGAACTGACCATATTCCCCCAAAAAGCGGATGGCCTGTTGGGTCTGGGGCGGGAAGTTCTCCATGCGGAGGCCGCCGGAGGCGACGCCTTCCGACAGGAGCTTGGGGATGTTGCCCAGCACATATCGGCTGCCTTTGAAGCGGATGCCGCCGCCGAAGCCCAATGGCTGCTTCGGCTGCCATGGCATGGGGAGCTGTGGCGGCAGGGCCAATTGGAGGGTGCCGTCGTCGCTGCTTTGCTCCAGATAGTATTTCAGACTCTCCAGAGCCAGATTTCCCACATTTTGACCAAGAGGGGAGGGGGTGGAGGCGTCGCCAGAGGGGATCGGCGCGAGGGTTGGCGGCAGAAGCTTCTTCAGAAGCTGAGGGGCATCCCCCTCCATCTTCAGAAGGGCGGCCACCACATGGGGGCAAATGCCATGCTTTCCATTGAGGCAGGAGCAACGACAGCGCTGCTCCGGCTTGGCTCCAGGATGGATGGAGACGGTCTCGTAGGCGCCTTTGTCATCGGCCACGCGGAAACTGGCGAGGCGCGTGGTGTAGGAGGCGTCCAAAACCCCCGCCTCCTCAAACAGACGCAATCCTGTCAGCCAGGTCTTCTGACCTGCCTTTTCGGTGATAATCCGCTGTAACGGCGTTTGTGGCATGGAAATGGATTCCTAAACCTGGGTCAGGTCCAGTTCAGGCCGCAGGCCCAGCTCGGAGCGGAGGAGCCAGCGGTACTCCTCTGGCGGAAGTTCATCTGTAAAGTCTTTGAAGAGAGCATGATAGCGTTCCCTGAACTTAAGGGAGTTGCGGGCGATGTTGACCTTGTACTCCTCCTTGCCAAAGGATGCCGTCGTAATGCCCTCGAAATGATACATTTCCACATCCGGAGTATAGGCGATTTCATAGCCCTTGAGGCGGGCGCGGACGCATAGGTCCAGGTCCTCGTACTGGACGGGATGGAACAGTTCGTCCAGATAGCCCACGGTCTCCCGCAGGTCGGTTCGCATGAGCCAGCAGGCGGAGATGAGGGACCAGGTGGGCCAATAGCTCTGATAGCGGGGGTCGTCGAGGTCCGCCCCTCTGCCTCGAAAGGCGACTCTTCCAAGGCGGCTGATGCTGACGCCGGCACACTGAATCTTGTGGGGCAGAAAGGGATAGACCATTTTCGCGCCAACCACGCCCAAGTTCTTGTGCTCTTCAAAGCAGTGGATGAAGCGCTCCAGCCAGCGGGAGGTGCGGACCGCCGTGTCGTTGTCCATGAACACGGTGTAGGGCATGGTGACTTTGGCCCATGGTTCGTTTCGCGCCAGCGAGCAGCCCTTGTTCTCGTCGTTTCGCCATGTGGTGAACGCGATGCCCGCCTGCTCGAAACGGGGCTGGAATTCGCGGATGAGGGCGGGTGTCCCGTCCACCGACGCGTTGTCCACAAGGAACATCTCCCGTGGCAGACTTTGGGCGGCGAGGATGCTTTCGAGAGCATGGCGGGTGAATTGCTCTCCGTTGTGGGCGAGCATGACGATGGCGGCGTTCTGGAAACTCATGGTCGATTCAGCCGATGGAGGGGACGGTCACTTTTTGGCGATGTAATGGCATTTGGGATAGGCGGAGCATCCGACGAAGGGCCCCCTGCGGCTATGGCGGAGAACCAGTTTGGCGCCGCACTCCGGACAGACTTCATCCAATTCCTTCGGTGCGGCCGGCGCGGCGGCGGCGGCCGTCGGGGCAATCGCCTTCATCCGCTCTTCATAACGCTCAATTTGGGATGCATATTTGCCGAGCACCTTCAGAAGGGCGGCAATCTGCTTCTCGCTCAGGACGCCCTTCTGCTCCAATTGCCGATGGAGGGAGCCGAGGAACTCCTCGTCGTTGTAGCGGCTTCGTCCGCTGGAAGTCTGCCACTCCTTGATTTCTCCGGCCATGGCCAACAGCTGCTCCAGCTTGTCCTTCTGGAGAGGGCTGGACTCCACGGGAGGCACGGCCCCCGCCGTCTCCGCCGCGCTTCCCAATTCGGCGGCCAGCTGGTCATAGTTCTTGATCATGCCAGCGTATTTGGAGGCTATTTTGCCCAAGGCCTGTATTTGGGCGGCGCTCAAGCCCTTGCCGCCTTCAACCTGTTTGGCCAGAGAGCGATAGAACTTTCCGTCATCGTAGATGCGGTTGCCCCGCTTGACGGGCTCGTGCCATTTGACGCCCTTCATGGCGTCGAAGAGCTTCTTGACGGCGGGCGGAATCTCCACTGGAACGGTCTCCGCCGCCTTGGCCACCATCTCCTTGAACTGATGGATCTGCTCCTCCAGGCCAAGCTCCTTGGCCACGTCCATCATTTCAGGGTGCTGGTCGGCATAGCGGGCGACCATGGCCACGAGGGCGTTCCATTGGCGTTCCGTCAGCGCCTTGCCGGAGCCGAGCTGCTCTTCGATGCTGTCGCGGAACTTGGCGTCGTCATAGGTGCGGTTGCCCCGCTTGACGGGAGGGGCGAAGGGGAAGCCGGCGGGGAAGAGCCCCAAAATCCGCGAAATGGCCTGGCTGGAGCTTGGGGTCTGGACGGGCGCACGGCTGCCGAGCCACTTCTGGAACTTGTCGTAGAAGTCCCGTATCATGTCCTCCCAGACGATTTTGCCCTCCTCAACCTGGTCCAGTTCCTCTTCCATTTGGGCTGTGAAGCCGATGTCGAACAGCTCTGGCATTTGCTGCACAAGGAAATCGTTGACGGAGATGCCCAACGGCGTGGGGGACAGAATCCCCTTCTCCTTTTTCACATAGTCCCGCTCCTGAATGGTGTTGACGGTGGTCGCATAGGTTGACGGACGTCCTACTCCATTCTGCTCCAATGCTTTAACCAAAGACGCCTCGCTGTAGCGGCTGGGGGGCGTGGTGAAGCACTGCTCCTTCAGCAACTGGCTCAGGGCGCAGGCGGCGCCTTGATGCAAATCCGGCAGGCGGGTGGCGGTGTCGGCGGCGTCCTCTTCCTCGCCCACCTCGCGGATGTTGTAGACCACCATGTAGCCGGGGAACAGGGTCTCCCGCGCGGCGGTGTGGAAGGTGCAGACCGTGCCGCTGGCGGTGGCGCCCTTTTCGTCCTTGGCGATGAACGGCGTCGGCTCCAAGGCCGCCAAGGGGCCGCCGGTGCTTTCCACTTCCACCACATGCTCCATCTGCTGCGCCTCGCTCATCTGACTGGCCACGAAGCGGTTCCAGATGATGCGGTAGACTTTGAGCTGCGGCGGCGTCAGGCTGGAGGCCAGGCTGTCCGGCGTCCGGTTGACGTCGGTGGGGCGGATGGCCTCATGGGCCTCCTGGGCGCTCTTCTTGGAGCGGTAGATGTTGGGCTTTTGCGGAACATAGTCGTTGCCATAGGTTTTGGCGATGAAGGCGCGGGCTTGCTCCTGGGCCTCGCGGGCGATGTTGACGGAGTCCGTTCGCATATAGGTGATGAGACCCACGGGGCCGCTGCTGCCCAGCTCGACGCCTTCGTACAGCTCCTGCGCGATGCGCATGGTCTGGGTGGCGCTCAGTTTCAGGGCACTTCCCGCCGCCTGCTGCAGGGTGCTGGTGATGAATGGCGGCGCGGGATGCTTCCTGCGGGGGGTCGAGGCCACTTTGGAGATGACATGGGAGACGCCTGCCGCCTGAAGGGCGTCCCCCAGGCGGTTGGCGTCCGTCTCATTGGCCACGTTTGCCTTGCGGCCGTTGACTTTCGAGAGGCGGGCGCGGAAACTGGTCGTGCTTCCCATGGGCGTGAACTGGCCGTCCAGATTCCAATATTCCTCCGCCTGAAACGCGTTGATCTCCCGCTCCCGCTCCACGATGAGGCGCAGAGCCACGGACTGAACCCGCCCCGCGCTGGTGCCCTTCTGAATGTAGCGCCACAGCAGCGGACTGACCTGATAGCCCACCAGACGATCCAACACACGGCGGGCCTGTTGGGCGGCCACCAAATCCATCTCAATGTCCCCTGGAGCCGCAAAGGACTTCTGAATCGCGCTTTGGGTGACTTCGTGGAAGGTGATGCGATGGAAGGCGGCGTGGGTGCTCGGCTTCAGCACTTCCCGCAGATGCCACGCGATGGCCTCCCCTTCGCGGTCCGGGTCGGTGGCCAGATAGATGTCGTCCACGGCGGCGGCGGCCGGCTTCAGCTCCTTGACCACCCGTTTGCCTTTGAGGGTCAGCTCGTAGTCGGGCTTGAAATTGTTGGAGATGTCAACGCCAAGAGCCCGTGACGGCAAATCCCGCACATGGCCCATGGACGCCTGAACCTTCACTCCGCTGCCAAGAAACCGGCCGATGGTCTTGGCCTTCGCCGGTGACTCCACTATAACAAGTTTTTTGGACATCTGCATATCCCTTTCCTATATACCATATATAATATATATACAAATGGGGGTCTTGTCTCACCGCCGGGTCACCCTTCGTCCGGGTAGTTGCCTGACGGCATGCTTTAGCTCCAAGGTCAGCAGGGCGGCCAAAACGCTGGAGGTCTCTTCGCCGCTTTGGTCGATGAGATCGTCGATGGACTGCTCGCCGTCTTGAAGCAAAGACCATAATTTTAACTCCAACCCCTGTAATTTCAATTCCACAACAGGATTTTTGGGGATTTCCGGCCGCTTTTCTGCATTTTTTTCCGGCGGAGGCAGGCCGGGGAGCAGAGAAAAGTCATCGGCGATGTCATCGAAGGACTCCACCAATTTGGCGCCGTCTTTGATGAGGGCATGGCATCCTTTGGAGTAGGGGGTGTCGGCGGGGCCGGGGACGGCGAAGACCAGTCGACCCTGTTCGAGAGCCTGTGCGGCGGTGATGAGGCTTCCGGACTGCAGTCCCGCCTCCACCACCAACGTGCCCGTGGCCATGCCCGCGATGATGCGGTTCCGCATGGGAAAGCTGCGGCGGTCCGGCTTGTAGTGCATGGGAAACTCGGAGATGACGGCGCCGCCTCCCTCCACGATGCGAAGGGCAAGGCCGACGTTCTCCTGCGGATAGAGCTGAGCCAGTCCGCTGCCGATGACGGCGATGGTGCAGCCGCCACATTGCAGGGTCGTCTCGTGGGCCTGCGTGTCAATGCCGCGGGCGAGGCCGGAGATGACCGGCCAGCCGGCCACGGCGGCGCCTCCCGCCAGCTTCTCCGTCATCCGCAGCCCGTAGAGGGTGGTTCGGCGGGAGCCCACCACGGCCAGCGCGTTCCGCGTCTCCTTCAGCGCGGGCTGGGAGCCGCGGACATAGAGGCAGATGGGCGGGTCGTGGATGTTCTTGAGAAGCGGTGGATAGACGTCGTCGTCCTCAAAGACAAGAGACACGCCGGCCTGCGCGGCGCAACGCAGCTCCTTGTCAGGGTCGCAGTACTGTCGCCATTCGTGGATGATGCGGGCCAGTTTCCACCCAATGCCGTCAATGCGGCTCAACGCCTCCGGACTGGCCTGAAGGGCCGCTTCCGCCGAGTCAAAGGCGTTGACCAGCAGCCTCTTCCGACTTGGCCCGATGCCCGGCAGACTGTTCAGAATCAATAGTGCGGTATGTGTGTCCATGGCCTTGTCTCCCGAAGGCCATGTCGCCCCAAGGCTTTCATGACTTTCGTTTATGATAATAAATAAATAGTATTAATATGCATTATTTTATCATAAATGCAAGTAGAAAGGCGCTACTCTGCCCAAAATGCAACGCTTCTGTACATTTTGTGTGTTTTGTGGATAATAAACGATCCTCATGGGGAACAGAGCGTTGATTTTAGGCCGTTTGGGGCATTTTTGCGGATTTCAGTCGTTGAAGAAGGCCTTTAGGTCGATGTCTCCGCTGTTGGCGTCGCAGAGGATGGCGCCCTCATGGGCGGTGCAGCGGAAGCGCAACCGGTTGGTAGTCAGCGCGTTGTTGGCGAAGGGTATAGTATGGAGGGTTCCGGTCCGCTTGTCGTTGTCCATGCAGGCCGCGAGTTGCCATGCGCCGTCCTTCCATGCCTCCACGGTGAAGACGAAGGGCTCGTTGCCCGTGAAGCGCTCCACCTGAAAATGCAGGTCGCCGACGGCGCGTGGGGTGGGCAACGCCAGTTCAACGCAGGCCTCGGCGCCGTCCGTGAAGAGATGGACGCCCTTGCCGCGGGGGTACTTGAAGATTTCGGCGCGGCCGGATGTGACGCTCCAAGTGCCGAACGCCGTGGGCAGTGCGCTGAATTCTCCTTCTTTAACATCTTGGAATGCAGAGGGTTCGGACATGACATAGGCCTGGCGGGGCGTGGGGTCGTAGAGCCAGGACAGGGGCACTTTGGTCATGCGGTCATTGTAGAGGTTGCAGTCCCGCACATAGCTCAACAGGACGCAGTCGTCCATGACATGGATGGAGGTGTAGCAGTACCAGCCGTTGGGGTTGCCCTCCAGGTTCTTGATGAACTTCCATGTCTTGCCGTCGTCCTGTGAAATGGCGGTGGTCAGCGGCGTGCGGTCCACATGATAGGAATGATGGTTTTTTCGCTGAGCGACGACGGCCCAGTTCTTCGGGTTCGGGCGCTCCTTCCACGCTTTGGGAAGGCCCGTGTGGTCGTTCCACACCACAAGCAGGTCTCCGTTCTTCAGCCGTTTCATGGAAGTGGGGGCCATGGGGCCCAGAAGGAACGTGGAGGGATGCGGAGTCTCCCACGTCTCGCCGGCGTCGGCGCTGTGGGTGATGTATTGGCATCCGATGTCCGTGCGGATGTACATGAGAATGCGGCCATCGTTAAGTTCTACGGCGCCAGGCTCTTCCAGAAGAACCGGATTGCCGTCGGCGTCGCGGGCGTTGTATTCCTGCCCTGTGTGCCACGTCTTGCCGCCGTCATCGGACATGGCGCTGAACACCTTGCCCTTTCCGATGGTGGAGTCGTTGGGGCGGGACAGGACGTCCATGGGCAGGAGGATGCGGCCGCTTTTCAGCTGGATGGTGCGGTCATTGACCAGTTCATAGTAGCCGATTTTGTCGCCGAGAATCTCCACGGGGTCGTTCCATGTCTCCCCTTCGTCCGTTGAGACGCGCATGAGGGGACGGCAGTCCACTTCGCTATTCTTCCGCAGGTAGAAGAGGGCAATGCGGCCGTCCTGCAGCCGCAGGAGACTGACGCTCATCACGTTCATGTTCCCTTCCTGCTTGACGATCATGCGGGGGCCGCTCCAGGTCTCCCCCTTGTCGGCGGAATAGCGCACGCTGATGTTGGCGTGGCCGTAGTCTGACCCCGAGGTTCCCGTGAAGTGGGAGTAGGCAAACATGAGGCGGCCGTCTTTGAGGGCCACAAAGGTGCCTTCGCTGTTCCGCGGGTTGTCCGGCCCCGCGTTCAGCTCAAAGACGCGGCGGGGCAGCTCCTGGGCGCCGACGGCGGTGGCCAAGGCGAGAAGTCCCATGCAAATGCCGGAGTAAAATTTCATTTTATTTCTTCTGTTGCTATCATTATATTGCATTTCTATGCCGTTATTTTTGAGGAGAATCCGCAAAAGACGGTATGAAAAGGCGTCGTCGGAACGAACGCCGCCTCTGTCGAAAATGATGGGGCCGCCATGAGTCAAATGCGCTCTGAAAAGGCGGCGTTATTGTGTAGGCTGGACAGGATGGCGGAGACGGAAATCGGCGGAGGTTGGCGCGTCGGCCAGAAGGTCCTCCTCGCGGAAGCTGGCCAAAAGGAATTCCCCATGAGAGCGCTCGTGGTCGTAGATGACGTGGATGCGACCTGTATCATCCTGCGCGGCACAGGGATAGGAGACGTTGTCACGTTCGTCCAAAAGGAGGCGGTGGGGCCAGGTTTCGCCGTCATCAAGGGAAAGATAGGCGGTGAGGTTGTTGCGTCGGCGGGAGCCGTCTCCAGGGGTGTTCTCGACACGGAGCAGGTTGCCGGAGGCGAGACGAAGCATTGCGATGCGGGAGAAGCCGCAGAAGCCGACGTCTTGCGGAGGCGTCCACGTCCGGCCGCCGTCACGGGAGAAGCTCTCCTTAGCGACGGTGCGGGCACGCATGACGCACCAGAGACGGCCATCTCGCCGAAGGATGAAATGGTGTTCATCGAAAGAGCTTTCTCCATGGATGACGACATGGCCGCGGAAGTGGGCGGTCTTTCCATGGTCGGCGCTGGACCAGCAGCCGGCGCCCCGATAGGGTGCCATTCCGTCCGGCCGAGTGGAGTACATGTTCCACACGGAGCAGGGCATCAGCCAGGTTTTTCTGAGGCCGATGACCAGCGGCGGGTTGAGCATGATGCCATGGGCAAGGCGGACGGGCGGCGTGAAACGGTAGCGGGTGGCGGGGTCGTAGGGATTGCACAGCTTGCTCAGCCAGACGCCTCCAACGCCGTCGAAGACGCCGCCTGCGTATTCGGGGCAGTAGCTCTGGCTCCAGAAGAGGCAGAGTTCGCCCTGCGGCGAAACCCACACAACGGGGTCGAAGGCGCGCACATCCTTCTGTGGCGGATCCACGACGGCCACGGCATCGCTCCAATGTTGGCCATAGTCGCGGCTGACCATGAGAAAGACATAGTTCTGCTGGCATTCACCGTCGCCGCCGGAGTAGGCGCAGGCGAAGCAGAGGCCTCCCGGCAGCACCGCGATGGAGGGGATTCCCTTGTAGGCGTTTTGACGATAGTGGTGCCGGGCATTGGGGCGGGCTGGCGGCACGGCTTGGGCGGAATAGATAGGAGGGGATGTTGACATGATGGAACCTTGATGCTTTGGATTACAGGCTTTACAATGGCATCGCCTTTCCCTTTTGCAAGAGGCAAAACCACAAAAAAACCGTTTTTTGCCTGAAAGCGGTGCTGACGAAAAATTAAGTGACGAAAATTTTCGTCAGTAAATTGCAGATTCTTTCTTTGCCGAATATCTGCGCACCTAACGCCTTGCCGTCAAATGGATTCCAATTGCTGAGGCGCGGGCCGACTCGCTTCCATACGGGATGTCGAATTGACTCTTGGGAGGCGGATGTTATCTTATGGGATGGACAAGCGGTTCCTGAGGCGATTGGGCGGCGATGCGGAAGAAGTGGTTTACATTCAAGAACAAGCGGAAGTTTCCCGGCTGGGTCACATGGCTGCTGTCATGGCTGATGCGGGGGATTGCCGCGACGTATCGTCTGAAGATCGACGATTCGGCGGGCTGGCTGGCGTCGCGCCGTCCCTGGCCGGTTCTGGTTGCCATTTGGCATGAGAAGATTCTGTTCCTGCCGACGTTGGCACCCCAAGGGCTTCTGGATGGCATGTGCGTCATGATAAGTCGTTCCAGGGACGGGGAATACATCTCCGATTTGGTGGCGCGTTTCCATTTGCGCGCCGTCCGCGGCTCTTCGGGAGCGGGACACGGCGGAGCGCAGGCCGTCCTTCAGCTGCTGGAGGCCATGAAACAGGGGCTTTCTCCGATTTTGACGGTGGATGGCCCCCGTGGCCCGCGCCATTGCGTGCAGCCCGGCATCCTGCTCTTGGCGGAGAAGACAGGGGCCCCCATCCTACCCGTCACGTTGACGGCACCGCGCCATTGGTGCTTCAAGTCGTGGGATCGAACCCAGTTCCCCGTGCCCTTTTCACGGGTGACTCTTCATTTCGGCGCCCCCATTGCCATGGAAGCGGGGGAAGGGCGGGAAGCTCTTGCCAGTCGGCTGAGCAAGGCGCTGGACCAATTGGAAATTAGCGGTTAGTGGTTAGCGGTTGGCAGTTAAAAACTTAGAATTTTGCTAGAGCATCTGGAGCTTCTAGAGCTAACTAGAATTATGACATTGGATTCTCCATCGATTTTGGCGGGGTTGAATCCAGAGCAGCGGAAGGCCGTGGAGACTCTGGAGGGGCCGGTGCTGCTTTTGGCGGGGGCGGGAACTGGCAAGACCCGCGTCATCATCTGCCGCATCGCCAATCTGATCCGCCACGGGGTGCCGCCAAGCCAGATTTTGGCGGTGACGTTCACCAACAAGGCCGCCAAAGAGATGCGGAGCCGGGTGGCGGATCTCATCGAGCCGTCTCTGGCGGAGAAGCTGACGGTGAGCACCTTTCACTCGTTTTGTCTGCAAATCCTTCGGCATCAGATACATAAATTGGGTTATAACCGGAATTTCTCCATTGCGGCAGAGGGCTATCAGAAGGGGCTTGTGCGGGAAGTGGCGACGGAGCTGGGGGTGACGGGAACCGGTTTCAACGCCGATGAATGGCTCTCCGCCATCAGCCGCGCCAAGGCGGCCTTGGAAAGCCCAAGTGACGTGATGGCAAAGGGTTATCCTCTTTCTGACAAAATCGGCAGGGTGTTCGCGCGCTATCAGGAGCGCATGCGGCAGATGAATCTGGTGGATTTTGACGACCTGCTGGGGCTGACCGTGCGGCTGTGGGAGGAGCATCCGGAGGCGTTGGAGTTCTGCCGCGGCGTCTACCATTATCTGATGATCGATGAGTATCAGGACACCAACAGCGTGCAGCTCCATCTGATGCGCTTGCTGGCCGGCTCTCGAGGCAATATCTGCGCCGTGGGCGACGATGACCAGTCCATCTATGGCTGGCGTGGCGCGAATTTGGGCAACATCTTGGATTTCGAGACCTACTTCCCCCATGCCGCGGTGCTGCGGCTGGAGCATAACTATCGTTCCACCAATACGATATTGAATGCGGCCAATGAGCTGATCGCCCATAACCGCTCCCGCCACGACAAGCACCTGTGGTCTCAGCAGGGAGAGGGGGAGAAGATTCTCATGGTTCGCTGCGCGGATGAACGGGACGAGGCGGAGTTCATTGCGAACTATCTGCTGGATCGGGTGACGGACGGACAGTGGAAACGCCATGCGGTCCTCTTTCGGGCGGGGCATCAGGCGCGGGTGCTGGAGGAGACGTTCCGCCGAAAGCGGGTGCCCCATATCTTGGTGGGCGCCAATTCCTTCTACGAACGGCGGGAGATTCTGGACGCCTTGGGCTTCCTGCAACTGGTGGCGAATCCGAAGAACGACATGGCGCTGCTGCGGGTGCTCAATGTGCCGCCCCGTGGCATCGGCGACGGAACGCAGGAGAAACTGGTGGAGCAGGGACGCATCATCGGCCAGCCCCTGTTCCAGGTCCTCTCCGACGATGATTGGCTGAAGACGCTTCCTGGCTCCGCCGCGGCGGGCCTGCGGCAGTTTCGGATGGCGTTAATCCATGGTGCGGAACGATTTGCAACACCGGGTGATTTGTGCAAAAAGGCGGAGACTCTCTTTGCCGACCTGGACTATATCGACGGCTTGGGCCGTATGTACAAGCCGCGGGAGGATGCTCTGCAGCGCAAGGAGAATGTATTGGAGTTTCTCGGCTCCTTGGATGAGTTTGACGGGAAGCGCGGCCATCAGGCGACGTTGGAGGAGTTTTTAGAGCAGATGGCGCTGGAGGACGCGCGGGACCGTCAGGACCGACGGCGCAACGACAGCGACAACTCCGTGACCCTCATGACCGTCCATGCCTCCAAGGGACTGGAGTTTCCTGTGGTCTTTGTGGCAGGCATGGAGCAGAAGCTGTTTCCCCATCAGATGGCGTTGGACGAAGGCAATGAAGAGGAGGAGCGGCGGCTCTGCTACGTGGCCTTCACCCGCGCGAAGGAACAGCTGATTCTGACCTATGCGGACAAGCGGCGGGTTCAGAACGAAACCGTGAGACGGCTCCCTTCCCGCTTTTTGAACGAATTTTCGGAGGGGCTGGCGGTGCTCTCCACTCCTGCCAAAGTCCTTAAACCCGCTTCGCTCAATGATATCCGTGGCTATCTAGACAGCTTGCGCGCCCAATTCAAGCCATCGCAGTAACCTCTCGTCACCATCCATAAGATACACGGAATAAACCAAATGCAGTCAGCCGCAAGTGGTTGACTGCAAGGAAGTTATATAAACCTAAAAACAGCACTTGGATTTATCTTCCATGCAAATCATTATGCTGAATCGGTCTCTCCCCGATTCATCAAAATGTGCGGAAAAGACAATGGCGGCAGAAAGCGGGGTATGCCGAAAAAGAAGAGCCGCTTTGGCGGCGGCAGGATATTAGCCGTGGGTAAGCGAAACGCCGTAGGCGTAAGCGTAACCCACGGTGCACGAGAAAGTTAGAGTTTTTGAACCGCGCAGCGGTGACAGGAGCCTGACGTGGGTGAAGCGAAGCGAAACCCACGAACAGATTTCCTGCCACCAATACATGGTCAAAAATATGTATTTTCCTGCTTGTCCATGGGTTACTCTTCGCTCCACCCACTGTTATTATCCTGCCACCACTACGTGGTTCCCAATATGTATTTTTCTGCCTGTCCGTGGGTTACGCTTCGCTCCACCCACGGCTATTATCCTGTCGCCGCTAAAGCGGCTTAAAACTCTCAGTCGCACAATTCATGCGACTCTCACCTGCTGGGGTAATTCTGCAATTTACATAATATATTTATACACAATATATTATGAATAAATAACTGGTTTAACTTCTTTTTTCTTGCTTATAGTTCTAATATGCTTGTTTACAATGATTTAACAATGCCGTGACAGAGCTTCCAGCATGGTGTCGTGAAGGATGCCGTTGGTGGCCAGAATGTGCCCCACGGTGTCCTCCACGGGCTTTCCGTCGAAACCGCTGACCTTGCCGCCTGCTTCACGGATGATGAGGGAGCCGGCCTCCCAGTCGTAGGGGCACAGCTTGTATTCCCAATACACATCATAATGGCCTTCCGCCACAAAGCACAGGTCGATGGCGGCGGAGCCGCAGGTTCGAATGCCGCGCAGACGGTATATCATTTCGGAGTACATGGGGACATTGTCTGGCTTGGCATGACCGCGGACACAGCCGAACCCTGTGCCGCCCAAGGCTTTAAGCAAATCGTCATTGGCGGTCACGTGAATTTGGCGGCGGTCCCTCCAGGCGCCTTCGCCACGGCCAGCCCAATATAAGGTGTCGAAAACCGGCATATAGACAACGCCTGCCGTGGTCTCGCCGCCTTCCCGAAGGCCGATGGAGACACTGAAGAAGGGATGACCGTGGATGAAGCAGGTGGTGCCGTCGATGGGATCCACGATGAAGACTCGGTCATAGCGGGCCAAAGAGCCGTAATTGCCCTCCTCGCCGTAGAAATCGATGTCAGGGAACAAGGTTTCCAGCTGGCCTCGCACGAAAGTCTCCACTTCGCGGTCCACCACGGTGACCATGTCCGTATCGGTGCCTTTATGGAAGATCTCGTTGCCGTGCAAGTGGTTGAAATGTCCAAGGGCGATTTTTCCCGCCTGGATGGCCACGCGGCCCATTTTAACAAGTCGTTCATGGGTATTCATTTGCAAAGATTCCTTCGGCTGTTGTATCGGATTGACGGCTGTTGTTTTCAGGCCAGCGCCGCCATTGTCTTGTTCCCCAGACAGGTTATCTCAAAAAAGGCCAGAGCCCGTCGCGCCGGCCACCATGGCTCCCCCTTTTTTCCAGGGAAGCCGCAATGGCCGCCGCCCTCCGGCATCTCCAAATAGAGCAGGGGGTTGCGGGTTGCCTCGGCGACCGGATAGCAGTCTCCTGCGAGAAAAGGGTCGTTTTGAGGGGCGACCAGCAGCAGGGGAACCTGCAGATTTGGGAAATAGTGGCAGGCGGAGGCCACGGTGTAGTACTCCACATGGTTCTTCAGGCCCAGATAGGGGGCGGTGTAGCGGTCGTCGAACTCCTCGAAGGTCCGCAGCTTGTCGATGCCGCGGGTGTCCAAGGTTCCGGGGAACTGGATGGCGTTTCGTTTGATGATCTCCACCATGTCCTTCATGAAATGTCCTGCATATTTCAGTCCCATGAAGGAATGAAAGGTCTGGTTGCTGGACATGATGTCCGTGGTGGCGCAGAAGACGGCGCCGCCGCAGATTTGGGGGATTTGGCGGGACTCCTCCCGACACAAGTACAGCGCGGACAGGTTGCCGCCCATGCTGTATCCCGTGTAGGCGATTTTGCGGTAGTGGCCGACCTCCAAGGCGTGTTGGGTCACCCAATGGAGTTCCTCTGTGGAATTCTGCGTCGTGTATTTGCCGATGGTTCCGGGGGAGCCGCCGGTGCCCCTGAAATTCCACGCCAGACAGTCCCATCCGGCTTGATTGAAATGACGGACCAGAGAGAGAATGTAGTGGCGGCGGGAGTGGCCGCAGAGGCCATGGCTCAGGATGAGCAGCTTGTCCGAATTCACTTTGGCCCAATCCAACAGCAGAATGTCCCCGTCTGGCGTGTGGAAGTTCTCCATGTGCATGTTGTCGGGGACGGTCTCCTTGCGGGTGTAGGAGGGAAGAATGGTTTGCCAGTGCTTGTTGCTCCACGGAAAGTGACGGGGCGCGTGATAGGTTGATGGAGAGACGATTGGCATGGCTATTAGAGGAATTAGAAATTATGCTGCATCAGCCTCAAAGGGGTGGCGGAAATCAACATCATCGTCATTATAGAAGATGGAATATCAGCCATAATCCACATGGCCGTGATAGTTCTTTTGTCAATTCAAAAGAGCGGCAAGGCGCAGATTGACCACGCCAAATTGCCGCTCTTTATAACATGCTTATTATCAACAACTTACAGTTTTCATGCCAAGGCGCAGAGCAGAACGCCCGCCGCCACGGCGGAGCCAATGACGCCAGAGACGTTGGGACCCATGGCATGCATGAGCAGGAAGTTCTGGGGATCCTCCTCCAGCCCGACCTTGTTGACCACACGTGCGGCCATGGGCACGGCGGAGACGCCAGCGGCCCCAATCATGGGATTGATCTTGCCGCCGGAGAGTTTGCACATCAGTTTGCCCATCATGACACCGCCAGCGGTGCCGACCGCAAAGGCCACCAGACCCAATAGCAGGATGCCCAACGTCTCCATGTTCAGGAACTTATCCGCAGAGAGCTTGGAGCCGACGCAGAGGCCAAGGAAGATGGTGACGATGTTGATGAGGGCGTTCTGCGCGGTGTCGCTCAGACGGTCGGTGCACATGGACTCCTTCAGCAGGTTGCCGAGCATGATCATGCTGATGAGCGGTGCGGCTGAGGGGAGCAGCAGGCAGCAGAGCAGGGTGATGGCGATGGGGAAGACCACTTTCTCCAGTTTGGACACTTTCCGCAACTGGGACATGCGGATCAGGCGTTCCTGCCGAGTGGTCAGCAGCCGGATGATGGGCGGCTGGATGATGGGCACCAAGGCCATGTAGGAGTAGGCGGCCACGGCAATGGAGCCGAGCAGGTTGGGGGACAGGCGGCTGGAGAGGAAGATGGCCGTGGGGCCGTCCGCGCCGCCGATGATGCCGATGGAGGCGGCGTCCTTCAAGCTGAAGTTGACTACTCCCGTGGTGCTCAGGACAATGGCGCCGATGAGGGCGAAGAAGATGCCCAGCTGGGCCGCGCCGCCGAGAAGGGCGGTCTTGGGATTGGCGATGAGGGGACCGAAATCCGTCATGGCGCCGATGCCAAGGAAGATCAGCATGGGGTAAATGCCCAAATTGACGCCGTGGAACAGAAGGCCGAGCAGTCCGTCTGGTTCCGCGATGCCCGCCAGCGGGATGTTGCTCATGACGGCGCCGAAGCCGATGGGCAGCAGCAGCAGCGGTTCAAAGCCGCGGAAGATGGCCAAATAGACCAGAAGCAGACCGACGCCAATCATGATGGCCTTGCCGACGCCAAGGGTCCATTCGCCATTTGCAGTCTGCTGGATGAAGGAATAGATGCCCGTCTGCTGCCACAGGCGGCTGAGCATTTCGCCGATTTTCAGCGGCGAGCTGACGGTGGGCGGCACGGAGTCGTGGGTGATGGCCTGAGGCATCATCTCAAACAGGACATCACCAGTCTTAATGTGTTGCCCCTGAGCAAGATAGACATTAAGCACATGGAAGCCCATGGTGCTTTTCACCTCCGCCTTGCTGCGGGGCGGAACGGGAGTGCCGTCGTCAAACGTGGCGTCTTTGTCCGTCTTGATCTTCAGAATGCAGAGGGGACGGCCAGGATTGACATCTGTGTCGGCGCGGGTGGACAGCTGGTAGACGATGGCGGGAGCCGGCCAGACGTAGGTGATGCGAACCACGCCCGTAACCGGATCCTGCGAGGTCTCGAAGACGCCGTCGTTCGACTGGAAGCGAAGCGGATTTGAGACCCGCTTCAGGCTGTCGAGGGTTTCCTGCGAGTAGGAGGCGGAAGCGGAGCCTGCTTCGGCGGACAGCGGCGCCTCCTCCTGGGCATGAAGCATGCCGGCAAGGAGCACCCATGCCAGCAGCCAGGAACGTGTTGATTTTAGATGCATCGTAATGCCTTATGGGTTAAGTCTTTAGATGAAAACAGCGGCATGCCTCCGAGAATCAGAGGCATGATGGGACGACAGACGCCGATGGCTAGATGATGGCCACGACCTGGCCGGATTCCACGGTGTCACCCTGCGCGACGTTGATGGCGGCGACCGTGCCGTCCGCCGTCGCCTTGATTTCCTGTTCCATCTTCATGGCCTCGATGGTGATCAGGTTGTCGCCCTTTTTGACCGCCTGGCCGATGGAGACCTCGATGCGCAGCACGGTGCCCGGCATGGGAGCGGTCACTTCCGTGCCTTTGGCGGCGGCAGCGGCAGGAGCGGCGGCGGGAGCGGCGGCCACAGGGGTGATGACGGGAGCACCGCCAGGAATGACCTGAACGGCATAGGGTTTGCCATTGACGACGACGGTATAGGCGGCGGGGGCATTGTTGGCCATGGTATGGGTTTCCTTCTTGGTTTCTTTGGAGGTTGTGGCGTCGGAGACAAAGCGGCAGCCCATGGGGCGGGCGCCTTTGAGGAATTTCAGCCCCTTGGGATCGGCGGCTTCATCGCAAGTCGCGATGATGAAGACATTTTCGTCTGTGATGGGGAGATTGTTCTCCTTGAGGACCTGCTCCGCATGGGCGCGGCCAAGATTCGGATTTTTGTCGTTCAGGTCCCGCGGATTTTCGGTGGTGGGCTCCAGCTTCAGCTGTTGGGCGGCCAGCTTGACGATTTCGGGATCCGGCTCCGCGGGAGTCTTGCCGAAATAGCCGAGAACCATGCGGCCATAGCCTTTGGTGATGGTCTTCCAAGGCCCTTGCATGACATTCGCAAATGCCTGCTGGAAATAGAATTGCGACACGGGGGTCACGGATGTCCCGAAACCGCCCTTTTCCACGACTTCGCGCATGGCGGCGACCACTTCGGGGAAGCGGTCCAGGCAATTGTTGTCCCGCATCATCTGGGTATTGGCAGTGAGGGCGCCGCCGGGCAGGGGGCACAGGGTGATGAGGGGGTTCGTGGTCTTGGCCTCGGGGGGCAGCATGTATTTGGCCATGCACTTTTTGAAGATTTCCTCCACCTTGAGGATCTTCTCCGCATCGATGTCCAACGTGTAGTCCGTGCCTTTGAAGGCGTGCCACATGGTGAGAATGTCGGGCTGGCCGGTGCCGCCGGACATGGGGGCCATGGACAGGTCGATGATTTCCGCGCCGCCTTCGATGGCCGCCATGTAGCAGGCCACGGACATGTCAGCGGTGTCATGGGTGTGCATTTCGATGGGGCAGTCCTTTTTGCCGGCGGCGTCCAGCATTTCGCGGCAGCGGCGGACGGTTTCGCGGATGATGCTTGGCGGGGTGGTTCCGGAGGCGTCCTTGAAGCAGAGGCTGTCAAAGGGGACGCCATCGGCAAGGATCTGCTCCAGAATGCGGCAGTAGAAGGAGGGGCTGTGCGCCTCCGTGTCCATGTTGGGCGGCAGTCCCATCATGGTGATGGTGGTCTGATGCTTCAGCCCATGCTGCGAGATGCAGCGGCCGCTGTAGCTGATGTTGCGGATGTCGTTGAGGGCGTCGAAGTTACGAATGGTGGTCATGCCGTGTTTCTTGAACATTTTGGCATGCAGGTCGATGATGTCGCTGGACTGGGAGGAGAGTCCGACCACATTGACGCCACGGGCGAGAGTCTGGAGGTTCACGTCTGGTCCCACGGCCTTGCGGATGGTGTCCATGGAGTCAAAGGCGTCTTCCCCGCAGTAGAAATAGGGGCTTTGGAAACGGGCTCCGCCACCGACCTCCAGATGAGTGAAGCCGGCTTCCACGGCCGCCTCAAGGGCCGGCAGAAAGTCAGCGGTGACCACACGTGCCCCAATGACGGACTGGAAGCCATCACGGAACGAGGTGTCCATGAAACGAATCTTTTTCATCAGTTTGAATTTCCTTCTTTACAGCTGATAGGGCCTATATTAGAATAACTTGCGCAAAAAAAAGGGCGGAAGGGCTTCCCTGTGGAAAGCGCTTCAGCCCTGATAGTGTTGGATGGCGGCGATGATGGCGGCGACCACGGCGGTGTCTTCGGCCTCCGGTTCCGCGACGGCCTTCGGTTTGGCGGGAGCGGCGGGTTTGGGCACCTTCTTCGGGGCGGGTTCCGGCAGCAGATAGGCGAATTTCGCCGTCCATTTGGAGGAGAGATTGGTGAAAATGACCTGTACAATAAGGAAGAGGAACGTCATGCCCATGCCTGAAACCATGAGAATCAGGCTGCTTTTGAGCAGATCAAGATTTTCAGCACTCATGCTCTTGTCCTTTTTGCTATTGGGAATCTTTATTTATAACTCATTGATTCCCAGTAAGTTAGATGGAATATACCTAGCCGTCGCCCAGAAGGGCATCCCGAAAAAAGAAATTCACTTAATGTACCATCTCAAAGCGGAATTGTCTATGAATTATGTTGATAAAAAATCACAATTCGGTAGGGAGACCACGGAATCAGCGATTGATATGTCCCGTGTCTTGCGTCATGTCGATTGGAGAAGAGTGAAAAGTGAAAGGTGAAAAGTGAAAGGTGAAAAGTGAAAGGTGAAAAGTGAAGAGTGAAAAGAGAAGAGTGAAAAGTGAAGAGTGAAAAGTGAAAAGTGAAAAGTGAAGCTCGAAGAGAAAAGTGATGATAGCTATCATGCGCAGAGGGAGTTGCGGCGGCTCAGGGCGTTGTCTGTGGAGTTTCCTTTTTGTAACGCAGCATCAGAAGGCAATTTGGACGAAGCCCGAAGAATTCGGCGTCATAGAGGGAGTCCGCCCAGGCGGCGACGTTCTCTTCCGTTTCGGGAGCCGTGATGATGAAATCCGGCAAGGACGTGGGGGGATTCGGGCAGGATTCTGTGTAAATTGTTTTCGGAAAGCATCTTAGGTACCACGGCATGGGCCAGGCGTTTTCCGCGGAGGTGCAGACGAGAATGGAGGGGGTTGCATTTAAGGCAAGATTTTGAATGCGTTTCTGGAGATTAAGGATGTCCCGGAGGGTATGAACGTAAGCCCACGGATTACGGGGGTCGGCGCAGAAGCGAGTGTTGGTCAGCCGGTTCAGCTGGGTCAGCTGCCAGAGGCCTCCGAAAAGGATGAACAGCATAAAGCCTTTCCATAACCGCTTGGGGAAGAGGGAGAAAAGCATATTGGCACCGATGCCGGCCAGCAGGATGAACTCATAGTGGAAGCCAAGAGCGCACCATGGGGTTTTGTAGGAAAGGAGGGAATAGAGCAGAGCGTGGGTGACGGCGTGGACCGCCAGCAGACGAGTGAACGGCAGGGACAGCCCATGGGGGCGGCGGACATGGGGAAGGCAGGTTGCAAGTCCCGCAATGGCAAATAGATAGATGATGGCTTCGCTCCAGCGGGGGCCGGGGGCGGCTTTGAACCAAAGCAGTCGGTTCCAGTAGAACAGGATGGAATGGCGGTGCGGGTTGTCCGAAACAGCCTTTTCAGCATAGAGATGAAACGCGCGGAAGAAGTCCAAGAGCCCCTTCCAAGTGGATAATCCGTTGGTGAAGATGACGATAAGGCAAAGAAGGGCGGTACCGCCGACAGTCAACATCAGCAGGAGAAGTGGCCGTTGCCGTCGCAGCCAAGAGGGCACGGTGGATGTCGTTGAGAAGTCTGTCTGAGGGGAAGGGCTTTCTTGAAGACGACCATTGGGGATGCCAATCCAACGGAAGGCCAGAAGGGCTGGAAGGAAGGCGGCGGCCCAGAGGGTCCATGTTTCTTTGGTGGCCATGGCCAAGCCAAGGGCCAGACCGGCCCCGATGGCATGGGGCAAGGTTCGGAAGCGGAGGGTGTTCCATAGCTTAAATGCCGTAATGGCAAGGAAATAGACAAGGAGGGTCTCCTGAATGAAATACCGTGAATAATAGGTGCACATGGGGGAGACCGCCGCCAGAAGGGCCGCGCTGGCGAGGGCGAAAGGGGGCAGGGTGCCCGTCAAAGCGGTCAGACTCATGATGAGCAGACCGCTGAACAGGACAGGCAGAAGGCGGAACGAGGACTCCGTCGGCGGCGGGGAGAGAACCATGCCTTTCGCTGTATCTTGTTCTGTGGCAGAGGATAAGCTCTTGCAGACACGGAGCAGTGGCAAGGCAATGGCATAAAGCGTGGGGCCATGGTGGTCGCTGGCGTCATAGTGGTAGGGCGTTCCCTCCAACATGTCCAGACAGCGGACCGCCTGATTGGCCTCATCGTGGTGCATGGGCCGCTCGGACAAGCGGACGCAGCGCAGCCCAACGGTCACCACGGCGATGCAGATGAGCAGGACGCACGTCAGCCGTTGGGACGTTTTTTCCTTTAATCCTATATATATAGTGGAATCAGGGCCTCTCATAACCATTAATATATGTCAGACGAAGGACATTTTCCATCTTTTGGGCCACATTCCACGGGATGATTGAGGCAAAACAAGACAAGACTTCCACGATGGATCCAGACCATGATTCATCGACGAGAGGGCCGTCGTGCCGTCGGCGAATTTTGGATTTGCGCTGTAACACCTTGAAAAATCGTGAGCAGGATATATTTTAGGCATAGGTAAATTGTGCAGAGGCGCAGGAGGCATTTGACGGAGGGGAAGGAGGCCGTTGTGGGAGAGAGGCCAGTCATCGTGGGATTGGGAAGCAATGCCACTGATGGAAAGGCGAACGTGTCCATGGCATTGGAACAGCTGCAGACGCGCTTTGGCGTGCTGCGTCAGGGCCGTTGGGTGGTTTCCGCCGACGTCCATGGAGGGCCACGGCGCTACGTGAACACGGTCGCCTTGTTTTGGACCGAGGAGGGCGAGGCGGCGGTTCGCGAAGGCCTCAAGGCCCTTGAGACGCACATGGGACGAGTTCGCGGCGGCGAAGAGGTCTGCATTGATCTGGACTTGCTGGCCTACGGGGATTGGTTTTCCAATGAGCTCTGGCAACGGGAATATAATCGTAAAGCATTGATGGGATTGGTTTTGGGAGAGTGACGGAAAATGGCTTCCGCCATTTGCGCCTCTCAGGACATGAAACGATGAACGAGCGGCTGGACATTGAGATAGGCACGGAGATTGCCGGCTTTCGCATTGAACGGGAGCTGGGCCGTGGGGCCATGGCGGTGGTCTACCTTGCCCGTCAGCAGGACCTGGACCGCCAGGTGGCGCTGAAACTGCTGCCGCCGTCTTTGGCGAAGGACGAGGACTATATCCGCCGGTTTCGAAACGAGGCGCGCTCCGTGGCGTCGCTGCTGCACCCCCACATCGTCCAGATCTTTCAGGCCGGCGTGACGGAAGAGGGACTCCATTACCTCAGCATGGAATACATCGACGGCCCCACGCTGTTGGAGCGCATCCGCAAGCAGGGGCCTCTGCCCATCATCGACGTTCTGGACATTGCCATAGACATCGCGGACGCCTTGGCCAGCGGTTGGCGCCATCAGATGCTGACTCATGGGGACATCAAGCCGGAGAACATCATGCAAACGGCCGCCGGAAGGGTCAAACTGGCGGATTTCGGGCTGGCCCGGGTCAGTGGCCATGACTATGTGGGCGACGAGGTGATGGTGACCCCATGGTATGCGGCCCCCGAACTGCTCAACGGACAGCTGAAGGCGGGTAACTGCCAAAGCGACATCTATGCCTTCGGCGCCACATTCTACCATGCCCTTGTCGGCCGTCCTCCCTTCCCTTCAGAAGACCCGAAGACGGTCATTCATGGACATTTGACGGAGACGCCGGAGCCGATTGCCGCCTTGCGACCGGACACGCCGCCGCCTTTGGCCGAACTGCTGGAGCGCATGCTGGCAAAGGAGCCCGCCGAGCGGCCGGCGGACTGGGAGGAGGTCCTTGCAGAACTAAAGCCGGTCCGTGAGGCGCTGATTTTATCACAACATATTGATAATGAGGATGTTACAATAGAAGAGCAGAGCCGATTCAGCCGCCTTGCGACATGGACGATCCGCCTGGTCAATGTCATCTTGGCGGGGGTGCTTCTGCTTCTTCTGGGGCTGGCGCTCATCACCACAGGCAAGGCCGCTGAAGAACCGCGGCAGGATGATGTCTATATTGCAAAGCATCATAACCTTGTGGAAATTCCCCTGTCCCTTACCCATGCGCAATTGGAGCTGGAGGCGTACTGGACCGCCGCGCTGTATCTGGCGGAGTGGACATACGAGCCGAACAATCCACGGAGCTGGGAGACGCTCTTTGGCAAATTCGACGATTGGATGTCCCAATACAAATTCAGCGACTATGCCGTTTATGTTGACTTTCTGCAGAAATCGGCCATTCCTGCCCTTGGGGAGTTGAGCCAGATTCTTGCAGTTGATTCAAAAGCCATTGAAGGAGAAACACTTAAAGAAGAAGATGGGGTGAAGTACACCTTTGGCGGCATGGCAGATGGACTGTTTGTCATCCATGAAATTCGGCGGCATGGGAAGCTGACCGTGCGCATGGATTGGGCCGCCTTGATGAAAGCCGGCTATCTGGACACCATGGTGACCATGGTCGGTGACCTGTTCAACGGAGATGCCTACCGCCTTCGGCCATATTTAGCATATCTTGTTCTTGTGCAACATGTTGAAGAGGACTTTCCGTTGCTGGAAGGCGTTCAGGATCTCCAAATGCGGATGCAATGGCAGCAGATTTGCCGTTGGTGTCAGGCGAAGGAGAACCAACGGCGGAGCCTGGAGGACATACGGCGGTGGAGGCGGCTTCGTCGTCTGTGCGGCCGCGGAAGTTTTTTGGAGGCGTACAAGCTGGCGCGGGAGCTGCATCCAATCTTGTCGGCGGCCATGCGGCCTCTGGAGCCGGCCCTTGTGGAAATCGAAAAGACCTGTGAGGAGCTGATTCCGGAGAACCGTGGAGGCGAGATGGTTCGGGAGAGCCTGCAAAGTCTCCGGCAAGGGGACGGCTATGGCGCCCTGGCCTTGGCTCTTGGGGCTTCTGCCCGCTATGGCAACAGTCGGCTGCCTGAGGCGGAGAAGGAAGGCAACCGCCGGATGATTGAAAAGGCTTTGGAGCAGATTGAGCCGGGCATGGGCAAGGTCGCGGAGGGCAGGACGGCCGCCATGGTGGGCTTGGCCATGGTGCGTCCGCAGAATGAACGATGGCCCTGCGGAAGCCTGCTGGCTTTGCGCAGGGGGGCCGCCGGCGGTCGGCCGGAGACCGCTCGATGGATGGAGGCGCTTGGCTTTGCGGCCAGACTGGAGATGGGGGACTGGGCCTATCTGGCCGATCGGGACGTCTCCACGGAGGAGACATCGCCCTTTGCCGAAGAGGACATCATTGGCCAATGGACTTACGCCTATGCAAAGTCCCTTGTGGCATTGCGTTACGCTCCCTCATGGGCGGTGTGCGACGGAATGATGGCCGCCCTTGGCGCAAAGGTCTCTAGACAGGAGCGGGCCGTCTGCTGGACTCTGGCGGCCAACTATGCCCTGCTGAGACGGCGTCCCGTCGGTGCGGACAGCGAAAACTTCCTTTTCTGGACGGGAAAGGAAAAGCTTCAGGGAACCCGTGCGGAATGCAGGCGTCTAATGTATGTGACGTTGGCGGCTCTCATGGAAGGGGATCGGCGGGAGGAGGTTCAGGCGTTGCTGCCGTCCATTAAGCAGCAAGGGGCACTGTTCTTCGATGAGACGGACAACGAACTCATGACGGAATTGTGGAGGCAGGTGAATGGGTGGCTTCAGGGGGGCGGCGACTTGCGGCTTCCCTGTCGATTGAAGGATCGGGAGCTGCCGGACATTCAGGCGCGGGTGATGTTGGCGACGGCGGGAAGGCAGTCCCTCAGCGACATCAATGACACCCTGTTCCTGAACTGGGTGGAAAGCGAAGGCGCCGGCTGGCAGCAGATTGGCGGTGACATGGTCTACGACTGGCTGCTCCGGCGGCTGGCGCATTGTCTTGCGCAGGGCAATTTCATTCAGGCGAAACAGCTTCTGGACCGCTGCATGGCGTTGCGGCACAGTTGCATGTTCCCCTATTATCCGCGGCTGTTATTACTTCAGGCGGGGTTGTTCAGCCTGGCTGGAAACGACGACGGCCGCATTTTGGCCAATCGGGCCATGGGAGGGGCCGTTGTCGCCTCCACAGGGGAGAAGCGGCTGGCCAAGACCTTCGCCAAAAAGCCGCAAGAGCTTAAACCGCAAGGAGATGGAGTTCAGACAGGGGCTTTCATGGAAGCGTTTTTGGCCGCCTGCTATCTGGCGGGCAAAGGGCAGTCTCCAGAGCCGGTTCTTGAGGCGGCAAAGGTCTCTTCCATGCCATGGGCGGAACGCGGTCTGCTGGAGAGCCTGCGGCAATGGACTTTGACATTTGGCTATTAACCATTTAGGCATTCTGTTGGGAGTTGGCGGCCAGGGACGTGACAGCCCATGGCAGACGATGGCCGCACGAAAAAAATGTTGAAAAGTGGACCCGTCGGGATGAAAAGATGAAAAGAGCGAATATTTTATGGAGGAAGCGAAAGGGATGGCAGGAACGGTGATTCAAATGGCATGATATGCAAGAAACGCAATGATATGCATTCATGATTCTTCGTTTTATTGCATTTAATCATTTTGTGCATGTGGGCATTGCCCCTATATTATATATAAGGTATAAGGAATTGACGAGATATGCTGTGTGACAAGTGCCATGAACGGGAGGCGAATGTCTTCATCCACGAGCTGAGGGCCGATGGCAAGACGCGGTTGCTGCGGTATTGTCAGCCTTGTGCGGAGGAGATGATGCGCAGCCAGGACGGCGAGGGCCTTCGTCCGGGGGCCCTGTGCGACAAATGCCATGAACGGCCAGCCCGCATCTTCATTCGGGAGATTGGGCCGATGGGGGCGCAAACCCGCCATTACTGCGAGTCTTGCTGGCCTGTGAATTTGGGCGGCGACGGCAAAGTGGACTTCGGGGGGCTGATGAAGAATCTGATGAGCCTGCTGGAGAAGGTGGGGCTGAATCCCTCCATGATGGAGATGCAGATGCCGTCGAAGGCGGACGAGGTACGCTGTCCGTCCTGCGGATTGTCGCTGCAGGAGTTGCTGAAGCGGCGGCGAATAGGCTGTGCCAAATGCGTGGAGTTCTATGGACGGGAGTTGGCCAAGATGTGTCGAGAGGAGCGTTCCGTTGTCTTTGCAGGCAAGGATTCGGCGATGCCGACGGACGGGCCGTTGGCGGGGGCGACTTCGGGCGATGGGACAAGCCATGCCCATGGAGAGGGGGATGCCGTCGCCAAAGGTCCGGAGTGGAATCTGAAGATGCTGCGTTTGGCGTTGCAGGACGCGGTGCGGAAGGAGGAGTACATGCAGGCGGCCGCCTTGCGGGACCGCATTCGCCAGCTGGAGCAGGTGGCGGATTCAGGGGATGGAGAGACGGAGCACCATGAGTAGTTTGTATGCGGAATGGGGACGGCAGTTTCCATGGTGGTGCAGGGATGACAACGAAGACGCCTCTGGCATCATCACAGGGACTCAGGTCACCTTGGCGAGAAACCTGACCGAATGGCGCTTCCCGCCGTTTGGCGGCGATCATGCCGCGGCGGAAGGGTCGGAGAATGAAATTCGGCGGCTTTTGGAGGATAGTGGTCTTGTGGAGGATCTGGTGGAGATTCGCCCTGCGGAGCTGGACAAGGACGCGAAGGGGTTCTTCACGGAGCGGGGTCTTATGTCCGCGTCGTTCACTCATGGCGCGGTGGGGCGGGTGGCCTTTGTCAGTCATGACGAAGGCCGTGAGTTTTTGGTCAATGACACGGACCATCTCAAAATCGGCCTTCAGGCGGGAGGACTGGCCATTGAGCGGCTGGGAGAGCAGATGATGGACACATGGCGTCGTCTCGAAAAGGCGACGACCCAGTGGGTGAGGTCCAGCCGATTTGGCTATGTGACCAGCGGGGTCAGCGAGTTCGGGCTCGGGGTGGTTTGTCATGTGGCCATGCATCTGCCGGCACTTGCGGTCAGCGGTCGAATGGATGCGGTCAAACGCGCCATAAACAGTTTGGGGATGAGTCTGCTTCCGCTGATGCCAGGGGATCGGGAGGCGGAGACGTTCCTCTATGAGCTGTGCAACCGCCAGACCATCGGCGTCTCGTCGAACACACTGTTCCGCACCATGGAGCAGATGGCGGCAACGCTGGCCCATCACGAGCGGAACGCGCGGGACTGGCTTATGCGGGAGTCGATTCTCGAACTCAGCGATGTCATCGGAAAAGCCAACGGACTGCTGCGCGGCTCCTTTCTGTTGAACTACACGGATTGCAGCCGGGCCTTGTCCTTGCTGCTGATGGGATGCAAATGCGGCTTTATGCCCCATTTCGAGCCAGATGACATCCTGTGGGTCCTCTCGCAATGCGGAGACTCCCACTTGGCCATCTGCGGCAATCTGCCAAAAGACGCCAATCGCCTCTCCGCCAGAAGCAATTGGATTCATTCCGGATTGGGTTACAATTGGTGAACCGTCACAGGTTTTTCTAACTATTTAATAATCAATGAGTTATGATGTTTTGTCGGGATGTTCGCCACGTGGCGGGACGGAAACGGCCATCGGGGTGTCCCATACATCCCATGGAAAAAGGCCCAGTTGCGGTTTGGGCGGCATGGCGACCCTCTAGACCGTTATATGGAGAACCTCACGTTTCCTTTTGTCCATTGTCGGCTTATATTATGTCTGTGGGTTGCCCGGCAGAATGTTCTGACGGGCGACGAGGAGCCGGTTTTGGCGGTGGCGTGGACATCGTGAAGCGGGCTTCATGGACAACAAGACACGGATGACATAATGGCGGATAAAGACGATTTTCTTCGTAGAATGACCCCGCGGGCTCAGCAAGTGTTCGGCCTGGCGAGGAAGGAGGCCCAGAAACTGGGACATGACAGCGTGGGAGGAGAGCATCTCCTGCTTGGCATTCTGCTCTTGGGGCAGGGGGTCGCCAACACGCTGCTGGCCCATGGGGTGACCTTGAATGCCGTCTATGAGCGGATTCACCAGCGGGGCGGCAATGAGGCGGCGAATCTGGCCGACCAAGGCGAATTGCCTCTGCGGGCGGAGGTGCAGCGGATTTTCGGCAACGCGGCTGACATCGCCAGTCGCCTGAACTACAAATATGTGGGCGTTGAGCACCTGCTGTTGGGCATGCTGGTGGACAAGCACAATTCTGGGGCAGACATTTTGGCGTCCCTCAAGATTGACTTGAGCGATTTGGTCAATCAGATCATCAGCGGCCTGGACCCCAATTATCGGATGGAGGGGG
This sequence comes from Lentisphaeria bacterium, assembly GCA_016288215.1. Taxonomy (GTDB): domain Bacteria; phylum Verrucomicrobiota; class Lentisphaeria; order Oligosphaerales; family Oligosphaeraceae; genus Tb-RUG-64. The sequence goes on from JAEEYQ010000059.1 coordinate 79,664, forward strand.
AGATCAACGAGCCGCCGCCCGAAGAGGGGAAGGGCGCCGACGATAATCCCTCCGCCAAAGGGGATTTCACGTGGCAGGACGGAGACGGCGGCGATGTCGAAGAGGCTGGAGACCGTGATGACCGTGAAGATCGTGAAGATCGTGAAGGCGTGCCGATGGAAGGCATGCGCCGTGCGCAGGATCCGGCGGGCATGCCGGCTCTGAAGGCATTTGGTCGGAATCTGACGGACATGGCGGCGGAAGGCAAGCTGGATCCCGTCATTGGCCGAACCAAAGAAATCGAGCGGGTGATTCAGATTCTCTGCCGCCGCACGAAGAACAACGCGGTTCTCATCGGAGAGGCCGGCGTGGGAAAGACCGCCATTGTGGAGGGGCTTGCCCAGGCCATCCGCCAGGGCAATGTCCCCGAATTGCTTCGGGAGAAGATGGTTATCGCTCTGGACATGACGCTGTTGGTGGCGGGAACCAAATACCGCGGCCAGTTCGAGGAGCGTCTGAAGACTGTGATGGACGAGATTCGCCAGTCCGGCAAGGTCATCCTGTTTTTGGATGAACTCCACACGTTGGTGGGCGCCGGCGGCGCGGAGGGGGCCATGGACGCCGCGAACATCATGAAGCCCGCGCTGGCCCGCGGCGAGATTCAGTGCGTGGGGGCCACGACCCTCAATGAATATCGCAAGAGCATCGAGAAGGACGCGGCGCTGGAACGGCGCTTCCAGACCGTGATTGTGCAGCCGCCCACCGTGGCGGAGACGGAGCAGATTCTCAGCGGGCTGATTTCCCGCTATGAGGACTTCCATCAGGTCCGCTACCTGCCGGAGGCCCTCCATGAGGCCGTCATCCTGTCCGATCGCTATCTGCCCACCCGCTTCCAGCCGGACAAATCCATCGACGTGGTGGACGAGGCCGGCTCCCGGGTCCATCTCAAGGTGATGGTGCGGCCAGACGGCATTGACCAGCTGGAGAAGGAGTTGGGGGACGTCATCGCCAAGAAGCAGGAGGCGGTGGCGGCGGCGGAATTCGAGAAGGCGGCGGAGCTTTTCAAGCAGGAGAAGGCCATTCAGGCGGAGCGGCAGAGTCGCATGGACGCCTGGAAGAAGGAATGCGAGGAGCATCGGGTGGACATTACCGTGGAGCATATTCGGGAAGTGATTTCCTCCATGACCGGCGTGCCGTTGACACGGATGGAAGAGGGGGAGGCCGCCAATCTGCTGCACATGGAGGAGAAGCTCAACGGCGAGGTCATCGGCCAGAAGCCGGCGGTCTCCACCATCAGCCGGGCCCTGCGGCGCTCCCGCGCGGAGCTGAAGGATCCGCGGCGGCCCATTGGCTCCTTTATCTTCTTGGGCCCCACTGGGATAGGAAAGACCTACCTCGCGAAGAAACTGGCCGAGTTCATGTTCGGGGATCCGGATGCGCTGATTCGTCTGGACATGTCGGAGTACATGGAGAAGTTCAACGTGAGCCGTTTGGTGGGCTCACCGCCCGGTTATGTGGGCTATGACGAAGGCGGCCAGCTGACCGAGCGGGTTCGCCGCCGCCCCTATTCGGTGGTGCTGTTCGACGAGATCGAGAAGGCCCATCCGGACGTCAGCAACATGCTCCTCCAGATTCTGGAGGAAGGGGAGCTGACGGACAGCCTCGGCAATCGGATCAGCTTCCGCAACACCATTGTCATCATGACCTCGAATGTGGGGGCGCGGCTGATTGGCAAGCCATTGAACATGGGCTTCGGCGGCCGTGGCACCACGCCGGAGAACGAGGCTTATGAGAAGATGAGCGAACGCCTGATGGAGAGCGCCAAAGAGCAGTTCCGGCCGGAGTTCTTGAATCGGGTGGACGAAGTGGTCATCTTTAGGATGCTGGACCAGAACGACTTGAACGAAATCGTCTCGTTGGAGATAGGCAAGATCGCCTCCCGTCTGAAGCAGCGCGGCGGCACATTGGAGCTGGCGCCCGCCGCCGTCAAGCTGTTGGTGGAGAAAGGGTTCAAGCCGGAGTACGGGGCCCGCCAGCTGCGCCGTACCGTTGAACGCTATGTGGAAGATCCGTTGGCGGAGTTGCTTCTGACAAATGTGCCCAATGCCCCCTTCACCGTCGTCGGCGAGGCGGGGGAGGACAAGATTGAGTTCCATCTATCGTGAACTACCAGTGTTGCATACAGAACACGAGTCTGGACACGGCGGAGCTGCTGCACCGTCGGCGCTCCCTTGTCATCGATGAGCGCCCCGTCACCTTTGGAGGGGCGGGGGCCGATGTGGAGCTGCCGGAAATGGAGGGGGCGCTGTGTCGGCTTCAAGCTCTGGACGGCGGAGTCCGGCTGGAGCGGCTGACGGACACGCCTCTCCGCGTCAACGGCATGGAGACGCCGTTGGACAGCAGGCCGCTGCTGCACGGAGGCGACAGTCTGGAGTTTGGCCCCTATGTCGTCCGACTGTATGCCATGCGGGAGCCTTGCGTGCAGTCCATGGGAACGCGGATGCTGCTGCGGATTGCACAGGCGCTGGTGGTCCTGTTCATCCTGCTGCAGCTCCTAGTTGTCTTCTGGCTGCCGGTCAAGCTGACCCATTCGGACATGTGGAGCGGCGCCATCGCGCGGCAGCGGATCTCCCGCACGTTGGACAGTCTTCAGAAGGAATTCAAGGAACTGCGAGGGGCGAACATCACCGAGGACGCCTGCATCGACGTTTTGCGGGAGGAACTTCGGCGACGCAGCCGTTATGTGGCGCGGTATTCAGAGCAGATGACCCCGTCCCAACGGCGGCAGATGCAGATGGATCTGCAGCAGATTGAGTGGATTGGGCAGCGGATTCGGGATGGACAGCTCATACAGGACACGGAGACCGTGAACTGGGATGAAGCCGTGCGCAGAATGGTGGAGAAAGCCGGCAAATAGAACGGCCGGCGGGACAGGAAAGGACACAAATGGGGGACAATCAATTGGCGAAATGGGTGGCTGGCTTCAGCGGCAAGCGCATCGCGGTCCTGGGGGACCTGATGTTGGACTGCTACGTGTGGGGTCATGCCGCGCGGATTTCCCAAGAGGCCCCTGTGCCGGTGGTGGCGGTGTCACGGCGGAGCGAGGTGCCGGGGGGCGCCGCCAATGTGGCGCGCAATGTGGTTTCATTGGGCGGGCAGGCGGTGCTCTTTGGCGTCGTCGGCAGCGATGGAGCGGGCGACGAGCTGATGCGCATCTTGCGGCAAGCGGGTGTGGATGTCTCTGCAATCGTGAAGGATACGTCTCGGCCGACCACGACGAAGACCCGCATTCTGGCCAGCAATCAGCAGATGCTGCGCGTGGATGAAGAGAAGACGGACGATGTGTCGCAGACGCTTCGCAACGAGCTTCTGTTGAATCTGCGGCGTCAGTTGAAGGCGGGAACCATCGATGCCCTTATCATTGAGGACTATGCAAAAGGTGTTCTGGACAAGGAATTTATGGATGACGCCACAAAGGAGGCGGTGGCCTGCCGCGTTCCCGTGGCATTGGATCCGCATTCAACGCATCCCTTTGATGTAAAGGGACTTACACTTATGACGCCCAATCGCGCCGAGGCGTTTGCGCTGTGTGGTGCGCCCATGAAGCGGGGCATTGGCGACCCCTTGCACGATCCTGCGCTTTTGGAGGTGGGGCACACGCTGTGCCGTCGTTGGAATCCGACGTATCTGCTGATTACGCTCGGGGGCGAGGGGATGGAGCTGTTCAATGGGAGGAAAAAGCCCCCGCTTCATATTCCCACCCGGGCGCGGCAAGTGTTTGATGTATCCGGAGCTGGAGACACGGTCATGGCGACCATGGTGTTGGCGCAGGTCGCCGGCGCACCAGCCATTGAGGCGGCGGCGTTGGCCAATCATGCGGCGGGCGTGGTCGTGGCCCGCGTGGGAACGGCGGCCATCGAAGTGGACGATTTGCTCGCGGAGTTGAATTAAGGAGCGATTATGGCAAATGTGAATCGAACCGTCGCGGTGATTCCCGCGCGTTACGGAAGCACCCGCTTCCCCGGCAAGCCGTTGGCGTTGATCAGTGGCAAACCCATGATTCAGCGCTGCTACGAGTCCACACGACGCTGCAGCCTGTTTGCGGATGTGATTGTGGCCACTGATGACCAACGCATTTTTGATGCAGTGCAAGCCTTTGGAGGCAAGGCGGTTATGACTTCATCTAACCACCGTACGGGAACCGACCGCATCGCGGAGGCAGTGAGGCAGGTGGAGGCGGATCTTATTGTCAATGTGCAGGGCGACGAGCCGCTCATGTCCGCCGAGGTGCTGACTCGATTGGTGGAGCGGATGCGGGAGACGGGGGCGGACATGGGAACCGCCGCCGTGCCTTTCGATGTCAGCGGACGGGATCCCCACGACCCCAATGCGGTGAAAGTGGTGGTGGACGCCAATGGCTTCGCTCTGTATTTCAGCCGCTCGCTGATTCCCTATCCGCGGCAGGGCGGTGTGCCCGTCATGCCATTGCTCCATTGGGGCCTTTACGCCTATCGCAGAGAGTTTCTTGAGAAGTTCGTCACGTGGAAGGTCGGCGTTCTGGAGGCGTGCGAGAGCCTGGAGCAGCTTCGCGCCTTGGAGAACGGCGCCCGCATCATGGTTCTTCAGACGCCGAAGACCAGCGTGGGCGTGGATGTGCCGGAGGACATCGCACGCGTGGAGGCGATGCTGAAGGAGCGGGGAGAGGCGTAAGGAATTAGGAATTAGGAATTAGGAATTAGGAATTTCTAGAGCTTCTAGAGCTTCTAGTGCTTCTAGTGCTTCTAGAGCTTCTAAAGCTAGCCTTAAGGAGTTGTTATGGAGACATTTGAGATACGGCAGGGCATGAAGGTGGGAAAAGGGCAGCCGCTGTTGGTCATGGCGGGACCCTGCATCATCGAGGAGCCGGCGATCTGCCGCCAAATCGCGGAGACATTGTTGGAGGCCTGCGGCGAACTTGGCCTCAACTATGTGTTCAAGGCCTCCTTTGACAAGGCCAACCGCACAAGCATTAACTCTTTCCGCGGCAAGGGGATGGAGGCAGGTTTGGCCGCGCTGGCCGCCATCAAGGCGGAGTTTGGCTGTCCCGTCATCACGGATGTCCACGAGCCATGGCAATGCGCCGAGGCGGCCAAAGTGGTGGACATCCTGCAGATTCCCGCCTTCCTGTGCCGCCAGACGGACCTGCTGCTGGCGGCGGCGAAGACGGGCCTTCCCGTCAACGTGAAGAAAGGGCAGTTTTTGGCGCCGGAGGACATGAGGCAAGTGGCCGCCAAATTGGCCTCCACGGGCAATGAGCGACTGATGCTGACGGAGCGTGGGGCCAGTTTCGGCTACCACAATCTGGTCGTGGACATGCGTTCACTGCCCATCATGCGCGCCATGGGCTATCCAGTGGTCTTCGACGCCACCCATGCGGTGCAGCGGCCCGGCGGTCTGGGCAATGCCTCCGGAGGCGACCGCGAGTTTGTTCCCACGTTGGCACGGGCGGCGGCGGCCGTCGGCATCGACGGACTGTTCATGGAGACCCATCCGGAACCCGCCAAGGCCCTGTCTGACGGAGCCAATTCCATCCCGCTGGCCGAGGTCAAGGCCTTGCTTCGCATCGTGAGGGACATCCATGAACTTGTCTGAAAAGGCGGCGAAAATCAAGGTGGTTCTGACGGACGTGGACGGGGTGCTGACCGACGGCAGCCTGGTCTACGGGCCGGAGGGCGTGCAGGGCAAGTCCTTCTTCGCACGGGACGGAGTCGCCGTGGGCATGCTGCGGCGCACTGGCCTGAAGGTGGGTTTCCTCACGGGACGTGCGGACGCCGCGAACCGCTGTCGCGCGGAGGACCTGAAAGTGGATTTCGTCTGCGACGGCGCATTCCGAAAAGGGGAGGCTCTTTTGGAACTCTGCGCGAAAAATGGTGTCAATCCAGATGAATGCCTGATGATTGGCGATGACTTGGTGGACTTGCCGGCCATGCGGGAGGCGGGTCTGGCCGTGGCTGTGGGAGATGCCGTGGCGGAGCTGCGGGCCATGGCTGACTGGGTGACCCCTTCCGTCGGCGGCCGTGGAGCATTCCGCGACATGGCCGAATGGCTGCTGAAGCTTCAGGGAAAATGGCCGCAGACCTTGGCCCGATGGCTTCCAGCCACGGAATCGCGGAGCCCATCGGAGAATTCGGAGCCCCCAATCATCAGCGGTTGATGGAAGTTGTTGAATGAAAAGGAGTTACACAATTTTAGCCATGGTCATGCTGCTCCTGCCTTGGGGGGCGGGGGCCTCCTCATGGTTGGGCATGCTGGGCAAACTGTCCATTCAGGGCGGCTTTGAGGGCAGTGGAATCCGGGAGGATGGCAAGGTTCGATGGGAGATCGCGGGCCGACAGCTTCGCAAGGAAGGCCTTGAGCTTAAATTGGAGGGATATCGGCTGCTCGTGCGGGATTGGGAACAGGGGGAGACCTTGTCGTTGGAGTCCCCTCGGGGGCTGCTTTACCCCGCGGTGCGGGAGATTCGGGGCGACGCCCCCATTGTCATCAAAGGAAAGGGATTTTCCATCAGCGGCATCGGCTATGATGTGTATCTGGAGCAGCGGGTTTTTCAGATTCGCTCCAATGTCATGGTGAAAGTTTCGCGGGGAAGCTTGAAAAAGACCAAAGAGCGAGTGGCGGAAAGCCGTTTGAGGCAGTATAATCACTAGTGGACGGCGTGGAGGCGCCTCGTCGACGATTCATATAGAGGATATAGGGCAATGAGACATAGAAGCATCGTCAGTTGGATAGTGGGGCTGATTTGGCTGTCCGAAGTGGTCTGGAGCCAGGAGGCGACGACGGAAAAGGCCGTCGCAACGGCCGCCGAGCCGGAGACGGCCGTTCAGACGGCGACGGAAAAGGCCGCCGCAACGGCCGCCGAGCCGGAGACGGCCGCGACGGCGATGAACGTTCAGACGGCGACGGAAAAGGCCGCCGCAACGGCCGCTGAGCCGGAGACGGCGGAGCCTGTCGCCGAAGAGCCGGAGGAGGAGGACGTGAGCCTGTCCGCGGACCATGCGTCCATGGACATGGTTCAGGGCATCATTGATCTGGAGGGCAATGTGCTGGTGGAGGACAGCACCACCTCGCTCATGGCTCCCCGCATGAAGATTGTCCTTGGCGTCACGGAAAAGCCGGCCAAGGGCGAAGAGAGCCAGAAGGACGCGGAGAACCCGGAGAAGGAGCCAAAGGCGGAGAAACAGGAGGAAGGCAAGGAGAAGTCCCATGATGTTGCGGAGGGCATGGGGGATTTCAGCTTTGACCGCATTGAGCGCATTGAGGCGGATGGCGGCGTGACCCTTCGGGAGCTGAAGAACAACGCCAGCGCCACGGGGGACCGGGCCATTTTTGACACGGTTCGAAACGTTATCACCTTGACGGGCAATTGCGTGATTCTAAAGGATGGCAATGCGCTTCGCTGTGGAAAAGTCGACTATGATGTGAAGAAGAAAGTCTTTGACTATCAACAAATTAAAGTCATCGTGCCGCTTGCCCGCAAGGGGGATGGCCGCAAACTGGGCTTCGATTCTCTCCTTGGCGGTGGAAAGTCGGAGGCGGACAAGGCGGACAAGCCGGACAAGGCGGACAAGCCGGATGTGGAGACGACTCCCGAGGAGGAGGGACGGCCGACGGATCTGAAGCCGAAGGATGTCGACAAGACGGAGCCGATGGAACCGGCGGAAGGGGCGGCGCCATGACGGAAAACGGCATCCTGCTGCATGCGGAAGGGCTGATGAAGCAATATCAGGGGCGGAAAGTGGTCCGCAACGTGTCCCTGGATGTTCATGCAGGGGAGGTTGTGGGGCTGTTGGGGCCCAATGGCGCGGGAAAGACCACCAGCTTCTACATGATTGTGGGGCTGATTGAGCCCAATGCGGGGCATGTGGTCTTCAAGGGGCAGGACGTGTCTCGGCTGGCCATGTATGAGCGGGCTCGGCTGGGCATGGGCTACCTGGCTCAGGAGCCGTCCATCTTCCGCAAACTGACAGTGAAGGAGAATGTTCTGGCGATTTTGGAGACTTTGGACATGAGCCGCAAGGAGCGGATGGAGCGGCTGGACGAGCTGCTGAACGAGCTGCAGCTGACCCATCTTGCCGACCAGAAGGCGTTGACCTTGAGCGGCGGGGAGCGCCGCCGTCTGGAGATCACGCGGGCGCTGGCGACCAATCCAAGCTTCATCATGCTGGACGAGCCCTTTGGGGGCGTGGACCCCCTGAATGTGATTGAAGTCCAGAAGATTGTGGCCAATCTTCGGGACCGGGGGCTGGGGATTCTCATTACGGACCACAATGTCCGCGAGACCTTGGCCATCGTTGACCGTGCGTACCTGATCTGCAGTGGAGAGATTCTCTTCACGGGGACCAGCGAGGCGTTGATAAAGGATCCAAAGGCCCGCGAAGTGTATCTGGGACCGAGTTTCAATCCGTGAGACATCGTGGCCGGAGCATGCGGAGCGGGCGCAACCTAGGAGGCAAATCATGGAAAAATCGATCAGTGGCAAGCACTTTGAAGTGACGGATGAGCTTCGGGAGCAGGCGGATAAGGCCGCCGACCGGCTGCAGGAGGATTACCGCAATCAGAAGATCAGTTCCATTCGCTTCCTGTTCAGTGAGGAACGGAATTGGCAGATTGTGCATATCCATCTGAACGCCAAGCAGTTGACCCTTCAGGCAAATTGCAAGAGCAATGACATGAAGGCCTCTTTGGCCGGCGCCGTGGACAAGATGGACAAGCAGCTGCGCCGCTATCTGGAGAAGGTGCAGATGAACTCCATCAAGGCGGAGCCCGCCATGAAGGAGAAGATCTGGACCTCCGCCGAACTGGTGGAGGCGCCGGCGGAGGATGATTGGGAGAACGAGGAGTTCTGACCCTCCAGTCCTGTCCTGCGGGGGAGGGCGCGTCTCTCCCGCCGCAGGGCGGCTCCATGAGAGATTGTGATGAACATCAAGATTGTCAAGAACCCCTTGCCGGTAGGCCGACGGCCCACATGGGATGAATATTTCCTGAAGCTGGCGATGCTGGCCTCCGAGCGGGCCACGTGTCCCCGCATGCACTGTGGCTGCGTCCTTGTGCGGGACCGCTATGTGCTGGCCACCGGCTACAATGGCTCCCTGCCCGGAGCGCCCCATTGCACGACGGATGGATGCCTTGTGGTGGACAACCACTGCGTCCGCACCAATCATGCGGAGATCAACGCCATCTGTCAGGCCAGTCAGCATGGCATGAGTCTGGCGGGCGCCACGGCCTATGTGACGAACATGCCCTGCACCAACTGTTCCAAGGCCCTCATCGCGGCAGGCGTGAAAAAAGTGGTCATTTTCTCCGGCTACCATGACACGCTGGCGGAGTATTTCTTCGGCGAGTCGGGCGTGGAGCTGGTTCGGCTGCCCATGCCGGAGACGGAAATCCATTACGATCTGAATGCCTATACATCTGCGGTGCAAGAGGATAGCGGGGAGTGTCAGGGTGAAGAAACGCACCATTGAGGCTCTGCCCTACGCGCAGGACGGCTGGAACGGCTGGATGGAGTCCGCTTGGATGGACTTCGCGCCGCTGCAGCAGCCGGACTCGTGGTTGACTCCGCAGAATGGCAAGACCATTTTGGACTTGCCCTGCCGCCGGGTCCTTCGGCTGGAGACGCCCCGCGGCGCCGTCTACGCCAAAATCATGCGGGCGGGCAATGACGGCGTCATCAAAAATCGCGAATGGTGGGGGCTTCTGCGGTGGATGTTGTTGCCCTCCAGGGGAATCCATATTTTCCACATGCATCAGCGCATGCTGTCCATGGGACATGGCTGCGCCGAGCCGGTTTTAGGCGCAAGACACCGTGGCCCATGGGGTTACCCCCATGAGCTGTTCATCAGCCGAGAAGTGCCCCATGACACCTTGGAGGCGCTCTTCCCCAAATTGGACGCCATCCAGTTGGAGACTTGCCTCCGTTGCTGCGCCGTCCAGCTGGCCGCCTTCCATGCCGACGGCTTTGTCCATGGTGACTGCATCAAGCGAAATCTCTGCTACGACATGGCGGAGGAACAGTTGTACTTTTTGGACAATGATCGCACTAAACGGTGGCGGAATAAAGCTCCTTTCTTCTTGCAGCGCAGAAATTTGGCGCAATTCTGCTATAGTCTGGTCCGTGATGGGGCGGAAGCGGATCTGACCTTGCCCACATGCTTCTTGGAAGCCTATGGTGGTCAGGCGGGATGGTCGTCTCGACGGCTGGAGGACGAAAAGGACCGCATCTTCCCGCCCGTCCTGAAGCGATGGCGGCAACGGCAAAAACATTGTAAGCATTAGGAATATAACGATTTAGATGTTGTCCACAGAACATGTGGAAGGACACAGAAGACCTATATACCATATATACTATATATAGAGGAGAGGAGTGATGACGCAACGCCATTGTTTTGATTTTCACCTTCACACGGAATGGAGCTATGATGCGCTGTCCAAAGTGGAGGAGTATTTTCAGTTTGCGGAGGAATTGAAGCTCCGCGCCATCGCCATTACGGACCATCACACCATGGACGGCTATGGAGATGTGCTGGAGGCGGCGCGGCGGCATCCGGATGTCCGTTTCGTGGCTGGCGCGGAGCTGACCGTCCATTGTCCGTTGGGAACCTATGATCTGGTTTGCCTGAATCTGCCTTGCGTGGAGACGGGGGAACTGGTGGGACTCTTCCAGACCTACCGCGCGTGGCAGGTGGCCTGCGGCCATGCCTTCTCCGAAAACATGGTGCGACTTGGCTTCGACTTCGACGATGAGGCCCGCCTGAAGCTGCTGCAAAGCTACCGCGCGCCGCGCATCATCGCGAAGCAGGGCAATACCCATGTGCGCTATAGCACGAAAGTGCAGGAACTTATACGACGTGGCTTCTGCAAGGACGTGGAGGGCTACAAAAAGCTCGCCAACCAGTTCACGGACATGCCGGACTATCCGGAATACAACTATGTGGTTCCGATCGTCAAACGCGCCGGCGGGGTGGTCTTCTTGGCCCATCCCGTTGAATATGTGGGCGTTGACATGAAGCGCATGGAGGAACTGCGGGAGCTGTTCCAGCTGGACGGCGTGGAATGCGCCAACGGCGTCCCGGAGGAGATCGTGCCCGTCTACCGCAAGTTCTGCACGGAACGCCATTTGCTCTCCACCGCCGGAACGGATTTGCATACTCCTGATAGAGAAAGATTTACATGTCACGGAGGAGATGACGCCTGGCTGGACGAGATTCTGGAGCGGGTGGAGCTCCATTGAGCCAAAATGATGGGCCACAGTGGAATTTTATTCATAAAATCCTTATAATCAATATCTTATAACTTTTTATGCTATGGGAGAGCGCAAAATCATGAAACATTGTGGACTTTCGGCCATGGGATGGATTTTGACTGCGTGCGCGTGCCTGATGCCATCGATGACTATGACGGCGGCGGCGCAGGAGGACTTTGTCCTTGCGGAAGACGGAAAGGCCGCTGTGTCCATCGTCGTTGACGCCAGGGGAGACGCGGACGGCGCAGCCCGTCGGGCGGCGGACAACCTGGCCTTCTGGCTGAAGGAAATCTGCGGTGCCGACTTTGTGGTCTCCGAAGCGGCGACCGGAGCGCGGATCGTCGTTGGAGGAAAGCTTCCAGAATCTGTTCATGTGGAAGGACTTACGGCTGAATCCGTGGGTTGGGTCCCGGTTGGGGAGGCCCTGTATATCGTGGGGCCGAAGCCGGAGGAGGCCGTGTGGCATGTGCTGGACATGGAACTGGGCTGCCGTTGGTACACGCCCACTTGCTCCCGCATTCCCCACACGCCAAATTTGCGGGTCAAACGGCGTATCTCCCTGTCCCGTCCGGCTTTGCGCCGCCGTCTCATCCATTCGTCCTATGATTTGTGCGGCTCCGACTCCGCGTGGGCCGTCCGCAACCGGCTGGTGAACGACCCCTCCTTCAACCATGTTCCCGGCTGGTTCTGCCACACCTACGCCAATATTTGCCCCATGGCGGAGCGGGAAAGCCATCCGGAGCTTTTCGCGCAGAAGCCCGAAGGCGGCATCATCCCCCAACAGCTCTGCCCCACTCATCCGGAGAATCTGCGGCGGGCGGTGGAACGGGTTCTGGAGACGCTGCGGGCGGGAAAGTCCAACAGCCATTCCTACATCATCTCCATCACGGAAAATGATGGCGGATCGGGATACTGCCATTGTCAACGTTGCATGGAAATCATTGGGAAGCATGGAGATGCGCCAATCGCGGCTCATTTGACCCTCGTCAATCATGTGGCAAAGGCCATCGCCAACGAGTTCCCCCATGTGAAGGTCGAGTTTCTCGTCTATTCCCAATACTATGGACGCTGTCCGAAGGACTTCACGCTGGAGCCCAACGTCATCCTCTGGTTCTGCAACTCCTCCGGCTTCTTCGAGGACTTGAAGCTCAATCAGTCGGTCGCTGAAATTCCAGAGGCGGCCTCCTTCTTCGACACATGGAAGAGCATGGTGAGCCAAGCCGCCATCTGGGAGTATAACTGCGACTACGAGAACTACTTCCGCGTCATGCCGACCCTGCCGTCGCGGCTGAAGAATCTGCAGTTCTGGGCGGAGCACGGAGCGGAGGGCGTCATGGCACTGGAGGTCTTCGGAACCAACGGCGGCGACCAGCAGGTCATGCGGGGGTGGATCATGGGGCGCATGATGTGGAACCCATGGCAGGATCCCGACGCGCTGGCCAGAGAGTTCTGCAACGGCGTCTATGGCAAGGCGGCCGAACCCCGCTACCGCTATTGGAAACTGGTGAACGACGCGGGCGAGGCCGAAAAATCCATTGAGGAGTTCTATGGCGCCGAGGCGTTTCACGAAAGGGCGGAGGCCCTCTTCCAGGAGGCATTCCGGGCGGCTGTCGGCGACGCGGAGGCCACCCGCCAGCTGGAGATTGACTACATGCCCATCGCCATCAGTGAGCTGGATGCCTGCTTCGCCCAGGGAAAAGTCACGGATCTTGCTCGCTATAAGGAACTTCTGAAGTTGGTCAAGACCGTGACGGCGCGGGAGCACATGATTAAGTACAATGAACATCGCGCCATCGAAGGACGGCTGGCGGAATACACGCTGCTGGAGAACGCGGCGAACGGCGGTACCCTCCAGATCCATTCTGTCAACGGCCTCCTCTATGAGTATCCCGTGGTTGACGATCCCCTTTCCACCACTGGCCGCGCCACCCGCGTTCCCTGCAACGACAATTGGCTTGTCCAATGGCCCATTCCCGTGCCACTCTGCAAAAAGGGGACCCGCTATCAGCTGCGGGCGGAAGTCCGCATGGCGGTCAAGACCGATACGGAATACGCCGCCACCATCGGCGTCCACCGCCCCTCGAATGTGCAGGAAAGCATCACGGTGCCGTTTTCCGCCGCCAAGCTGCCCTACGGCCAGTACGGCTGGATTGAGGTGGGGCAGCCCTTCATCCCGAAGGACGGCGACTACGTGTGGTTCGCCGCCAAAACCGACAGCGGCATTGAGTGGCTCTACATTGACCGTATCGAACTTGTTCCCGTGGAATGAGTTACGATATCATCTGAACTTTCTTGCAAAACAATGTCCACAGGAACAAACACCCTGTGGATGGGATGCCACTCATGCTATAATCACGCTGGTCTACAAGGGCTTTTCACGAAAGCGGAACAGATGGTCTGCAGTCATTCCTCCGCAAGGCTGGCGGCAAGAATGTCTTGCGCCGTCAGCACCTCAACCCCGTTTATCGTGGGCATCATCGAAGGTTCCATGATAGAGGGAACAATTAATGTGAACATTATGCGTCCCTTGATGGTTGCTGGCCTTTCCCTATGCAGCAGCATGACAGCCAATTCCTTGATTTCATCTTCAGAAAAGGGTGTTTCCGACCATTTGACCACCCCCAACAGCGATATGTCGCCGGAGAGATTGGTTGTCACCACATCCCATTCCGCATGGTTTCCCTGCCACCAGCGTTTGGCTGGCATCCAGCAGTCTGATTCAGGCAATAGCCGCTGGAGTCTTTGCACACGGTGGACGAGTGAGCGGCTCAGTCTCTCCCATTGGTCGGCAAAGATGGTGTTTGCATGCTGTTGCCAAAGAAGAAGACGCCCTTTCGCGGAGGAACTTGCGAAGAATGAGCGTCGCGGTGCGATAACATGGAACCAGAGATGGCAGAATGGATCGTCAATGAAGTAGAGGGACTTCTTCGAGATCTTTTCGTTTTCTCCAAAAGGGATTTGTCGTTGTACAAGTCCCAGTTCAATCAGGCGAGTGATGGGACGTGAAAGGGTCGTTGCAGGTAGTTGTAGACGTGCGGCCACTTCGCTGAGGCGGTGCGAGCCATAGCCGATGGCGTCAAGGATTGGTCTCAGACCAATGGCGCTGGGAGTTTCTGCCTGAAGCAGAAAATTGGGTTCTTCATGGTAAAGTCCCAAAGGATTGAAGACAAGGTCGTCAAGAGATTCCTCCAGATGATTGTCATACCGTTCGGCTGATTGCCAGTAGCGGGGAATGCCACCCCATACCGCATACGCCTTGATGGCCTGCAAGTCGTTGGCCAGATGCAAGGCTCCGCGAATGTAACCGGCCGCCAAGGGCTTTATGGGAAGAATCTCCCTAGCTCGTCCATAAAGCGGCGAGTCTGAATGCAAAGCCAGCCCCTGCATCATGTGCTGGCTTGACCCAGATATCACTGCAAGTAGCCCCAGCTGACGGGCTTCGGCATCAATCCAGGCCTGAAAGACACTTGGAAATGTCGCGTCGGCTGACACAATATACGGAAATTCATCGAAAATTACGGGGCCATGCCATTTTTCCAGATAGGCGCGTTGCGACAGGGCTTGGAGCAGCGCTCGCCATGTGGGGTAGATTGCGTCACTAAAGCCGGGGAACTTCACCGAGATGGCTTCCGAGAAGGCGAGACGTTGCAGGGCGGGGGCCGATGTGTCCGCCACCCAATAAATTCCATCCGTCTCCTGACACCATTTTGTCAGCAGACAGCTCTTTCCGATGCGCCGCCGTCCATAAATGACCGCCAAGTTGCCCTGTCTTTCCTGATGCAGGCGGTGTAGGCGTCCCATTTCTTCTTGTCTATCAATGAATTCCATCATATTATTATACAATTGAAGATTATTCATCAAATCATTATGTTAATAAACATTATGTTATAATGTATAATTTAATTGGCTTTCATTGATTTTCAACCCAAGGGAATGGAACAACTTGGTGATGGAGTAATGAATCTTCGATTGATAGTGGGAAAGCCACGCGTGCCATCATCATTGTTGACCCTTTCAGATGAGTCCCGTGATGAATTCCACGTAATTGTCCCTTGAAACGCATTTCCATTTAGCTTCTGGATATGCCGTCGAAAGGCTTCAGAGAGTGCTGTTCCCAAATCTTGCACAATATACATCATAAATTCTTTGAAAATGTACATCTTATTACTGTACAGTAATTTATAAAATTTCATTCCGGAAAATATCACGATATTTTTCGGTTTAATCCGGAAAATATATGAAGTTTTTTCGATTTGTGTGCTCTTTGCTATGTTGTGCAGCAAGACGTGAATGGTGAAACAAGCATCTGCCCATGAGTTATGTTTTCCGACTTCGCGTTTTGTGTGCACTTCCCGCTATTCCGATCGCCTGCTGAAGTGCAAAAAAACGTCATAAATATCGGCAATCTGAAATTGATATGAATTTTTATAACCTATTTATGATGAATATGTTATGAATATCGTTCGGTGGATTGTGGCGTTTTTGTTCGGTGGTTTGTGGAGTTCCCGTTCGGTGGATTGTGGCATTTTCGTTCGGTGAATTGTGGAATGCGATGCCTCCGCCGTACATATACTGCGTTTATTGGATGTTTTGAAGCTTGAGAATCAGCTCAATGGCCTTTTTGCGCAGGGTGTCCGCACATGTGCTGTCGTGCGCGTCTCGTATCGCCGTTTTCGGCGCCGCGTCAAGGAATGCCTTTGCCTCCTTGTGAAGCTTTGTGTCATCTTTTGCTGCAAGTCTTTTGAGGATAGCAAGATACGCAATATCCGTCACGCCCATTTGGAAAGCCTGATGGCGGACGGTGCTGATGGCGTCGTCCCCTGAACGATACATGAGTCCGCCTGCCGCCGCCGTCTTCCAGTTGACGGCCCCGACGGAGCCATACGGCGCGTCGACGAAACAGTAGAGGCCGATGTCCTTGGCCCCGCATTCGACGGCACGCCACGCATGCAGTCGGTAGTAGCGATACAGGCTTTCGCGCATCGATGTGCTGCAGGAGTATATCATGTACGCCTGGCCTGCCGCCTGCAGCTCCTCCATCAGTTTTCTGTAGTCTGGAGAATTGCAATGGGATGCCCAAAAGCAATGCGAGTCAAGGTATGGGGCAAATTTGCGGATGGTCTCCGGCGTGTGGCCAAAATTCGGCGCGGCCCATGTGATAAGGAGCAGGACGCCAGGCAAGGTCTCGCGGGTCAGTTTCGTCACTTCAAGATCCCGTTCCATGGTTTGAATCGACGGCTCATCGAACACCTCGATGCCCCATTCGGAATCCGTCACGCCGGCGTTGTGGAAGATCTCCCGCATTGCCTTCAGGTTGTTTGTCCAGCAGTTGCGCCATTCCGGCGACATCACTGTTATCTCCTTGGGCATGAAGTTCTTCTCGAAGACGGAATAGGCGCTGAAGGACACCAGAAACAGGACGCCGTTGCGGCAGCCATGCCTTTCGTAGCGTGCGGCCTGACTTTGGAGCCACTCGGTGACCTGAGGCAGATTCGTGTCTTGGACATTGCCCTGTGCGTCGAACGTGAAGCGAAAACTCCATGGACTGACCATAAGATAGCGACCGCCCAACGCCACTTCCTTTGCGAACAGCGACTCCGTCGTGCCGCGCTCCATCAGCCAACAGGGATTCTCCGGATTCTTGAAGTCCAGTTTGATGGGCAGGACATCGAGAGTCACCTTGTAGTCCTTCATCGGGCCGCTGTATTTGCGGGAGACTATTGATGCCTTTTCGCCCAACGGCGAGATCCGAATCATGCCTGTGTATTGCTTTGGCTCGACTCCCGTGCAGTCAAAATTGATCCACACCAAACCCGTCTGCCGAGCTGGAATGGTGATGACAAACGCCTGGTTCATCTTTGGAAGCGCATCAAGACGCCGCTTTGCGTTGTCCATGTCGCTGTCCTTCTGCGCAATCGCCTCAAGCATCTCCACATTCGCGGGGGGAAAGCCGTCCGCCAGCCCGAACGCCTCCCATTCCGCGGCGTCGCTGTTCGGATGCAGAATCACGCGATACGCTTCCGTGCTGTCCGTGCGGTTGGTGATGGTGATTGGAAGGGAGACGACTTCATTGATGGCGCCGCGGAGCGCTATCGGCTTGTCGCCATCAAAAAGGATACGCTTTTCATCAGGCTCCAGCGGCAGCTCGTAATCGGAAGTGACAGGAAGCGTGCCGACAAGATACGACGCCTTACCCCACCTTGCTTCCTGAATTTCTGTCGCCAGCGCCTCATATTTCGCATGAATCTCCGAGACGTTAAATCCTTCTGCCGCAAGCTCTTGCCTCCTTTTCTCAAATTCCTCTGGACAGTCCTTCAGCGCCGCCATGCATTTTTGCGCATATTCGGCGGGTGTCCCGAATACAATCACATGATATCTGGCCGTGTCATTGAAATTTCCCCTGACGGGCGCCCATGTCGCAAGGGACTTTCCGTGCTGAAGCGAGACGTTGAAAAGAATGGAGTCTCCGGGAGACGGCGTTCCCGAATAGCCAAGTTCGCTGAACGGGATGGTGAAATCCGCCTTCCATGAGTTGCCGTTGACACTTGGCACCCCCTTCCAGGAGCCAAGTTCGCATGCGGCGTCGCCGTGGCCATTGTACCTGCCGCCGCCCGCCGCAAGGACAAACTGCGAATACGTTCTGTCCGCCGCCGCCGTCGGCCCGAAGAACACCTCCACAACATCGTCGCGCCAAATGTCATGGTCTTCTTTGACGTTCGCCTTGATGGGAGTGTCTGCCTCGCATTCGACGAGCAGCCTGATGGCGTCGCCCTCCACTCGCATTCTGGCTTTGCAGGTCAATGGAGAAGGCTTGCCGTCGTTTGCGTCAAGGAAGGAATCCATGGAGAGCGGCAGGCTCTCGTAACGCCTCCACGTCTCCGCGATGGCCGATTTGGCGGAGCCGGAATCCGCCACGCGGTGTGTCTCCTTTACTGTAAGATTGTCCAGCAGAATGAATTGGCCCTCCTTCCATGGGAAGTCGTTCTCCTGTGCGGAATCGCCCCATAGCTGGATGCCGAGGGCGACGCGTTCTGCGTCGGCTCCCGTGCGGAATGTTCCCTCAAGTCGAGTCCACTCACCGTTCACGGGGAATGCCCCAAGGGAAGTCACGATGTCCTTTCGGGACTTGCCCCATAGGCTCTGGCCGTCGCCGTTCCAGCTGACGGCTTTGGCCCTAGCGTTTGGCGCATCGCCCATGATGTCGAACGAGAACTGATAGGAGGTGTCCGGTTTCGCCTTGAATCCAGGCTGTTTCCCTGTGCGTCCGAAATGCATGAAAAGGTAAAGCCTCCTGCTCCCGTCTGGCATGACGGTCAGCTTCTTGAGCTCCACCCGCAGGCATTTGTTCCATGTGCGGTCTTCGATGAACGGCTTCAGCTCGAAGGTCTCCGGCGTGCTGTCGGCAAACATTTCCACATCGATGCGCTTGTCGTCAAAACCGCCGTTTGTCAACAGGTTCTCTTGGGCAGTGCACGCGAAGACGACCGCGAAGACAAGTAACAAACTTTTTCTCATGATGTCTCTCAAGATGATGGGATTTGCCATTTTCATGTTCGATCGTAACGATTCAGAAGGAGCCCACAAACACACAGAAGGCACAAAAGGCACTGATGGCATGTGTTTTGTAAATCCTTAATAACCAAGATGAAAGAGCCGCGTCTCCAGAGCAGGAAAGTCATAGGTGAAGGTGGAGACGGATTTTTCAGCGATAATTTTGTTTGTGTACAATTCTGTGACCGTGGCGGGGCGCGGCAGGCGGATGGTTCGCGGGCCGGGTTTCTCCACGCTGACGGCGAGCATGGAGCGGTTGGCCAGCACCACGTCAGGGGTGTCGATGTAGCAGTGGGTGCCGGCCATGACGGCTAGATTTCGGTAGAATTGGGCGGGAAGCTGGACTTGGGCGGCGTAGACCGCCGTCCACTGTGGATAACGGCGCGCGGCGATGGCGATACGTCCATCTGTATAGCGCGCAAGGACTTCCGCATTGGGATCGTTGGGAAGCAGGGCCGGATTCTGAAGGTAGGTTTCCGTTCCGAACGTCTTGTCTTGGAGAAGGTTGCAGAAATCGAGGCTGTTCTGGAAGGTGAAGGGGCCTTTGGCGGGGACGGTATCCCGTTTGACGGTGATTCCCGTGAAGGACGCAATTGCCTCCGGATTTACCGCACCGTCGGAGAGGAAGCCGGCGCCGTTTAGGAAGACGATGACCCGATTGTCGGATTTGAGGGCATCCAGTTTTCGACGAAATTCGGGGGAGGGGGCCAGGGAGCTGGAGACAATGATCAGACGGCAGGCGGACAGTTTGTCCACATCGTCCGTGAGGCAATGGGCCACGGGAAGGCCGGCGCGGTGCAGCTGGGGCAATTGCAGAATCAGCAGCTCTGCGCCCATGGGATCGGCCACGTTCAGGTAGGCAGGGGCGGTTTCATCCATGAGAAAGGCCGCTTCCGCCACGGAGCCTCTGTCCCATTCCAAGGCTTGATCCGCAATGTGATTCATTTTTGTAAACTCTTGAAGGATAAGAGGATGGCCAAATCATATGGTGGCGACGTCAAACCAATACTGAAAGGTGCCATGGACAAGGACAGAGGCCAGTTCCTTGCGTTGCTGAAGCAAATCGCCCTCCACGTTTTCAGGTTTTCCCCAGGCTCCTACGGGACAAGGGGTTAGAGATGTCCGAATGTCGTTTTCGTTGAACCACAGCTTGCCGTGGAGCTTGATGGAGTCGATAGGAGCCATGAAATGGCTGGTGCCTGCACCGCCGACTTGGCGGAAGAAATAGGAGGTGGGGGAGCAAAGGAAATCGATGTCGGGGCAGTTGAGCATGGCTGTTAGGGCATTATGGCCGCCGTTTTGTTGCCGCTCCTCGCCGCAGAGCTGGAGCAGATAGCCGTAATAGGCGCCGACGAGCTTTTTGCGGCCGCAGAAGTCTTTCAGGGCATGGGCGATTTCGGAGAGGGTGTCCACGGTCAGCCATGATGTATAGATATAGAAATCAATGACTTGCTGTTCCTTTTGGGGATCGCGGAAGGAGCCCGCCATGGCGTTGGCTCGTTGGGCGTGGCGGGGTAGGGCGGCGGTGGCAAGCGTGACGGTTTCGTCTTTCCATGCACGGCGGAGCGTGTCGTCCGTCTTGTAGGTCATGCGGAGCCAGTCCCTGAATTTTCGCAGGTTGGCGGGGGAATAGTCTCCCCATCGCTGCTGATGGTCCTCCCATGAAATCCATTCCTCCGTGCTGCCGGAGCCCAACTGATAGCCGATGATGTTGTCCGCGTAAGGGGAGGCCTGCACGTGCTCCAGCAGCTTTTGGAGAGAGCGGATGGTGTCCTGCCGCCAGATTTCGGAGGCCCAGGAGGGGGCTTTTCTGCCGCCGCTGTGGAGGAGGGGGCCGCGCTGTCCGTCCGGTCCTTCCGCGATGACCACATCGTCCGGATGGGCGTCGCACCACCACGGCGGCGCGTGAAGGTTCAGCCGAGGGTAGATGCCGGCTTTCGGGTTGGCGTGGAGAATCATGGCCACCCGCTGGTCAAGAATGGAGAAGTCGTAGGAGCCGTCCTCCTGCCATGCCATGGGGGAGAGGTTGTAGCCGGAGTCGGTGGGAGTGGCGCAGATGGAGAAGAGCTCCACCCCCACGTCGTTGAATTCCTTAAATACCTCATTGGACGGGGAATAGGCCCCGAAGCCCATGCCCTTTCGCGGCTCCGAGTTGATGAAGAGCGTGGGGACTCCGTGATGGAGTTTGACTTCCGCTATCGTCTCCGCAAAGGCAGCCAGAGACAAGAGCGGCACCATGAGAAGGAGAAACTTCATATTTTGGAATTAGAAATTAGGAATTAGAAATTAGGAATTTGAAATATGGAATTAGAAATTAGAAATTAGGAATTAGGAATGTAACTATTCTGAACCTAACCACAAAGCCGTGTTCATGGTTGTGATTCGGCCCTGTTGAGGCTGTCATGGGGGGTGATGCGGTTATGGAACTTGGAGGATGGGATAGTAAGTGGTGTCGGAGAGGGGCGGGGCTTGTAGGCGGAGGAGGGGGAGTTTGGGACATTGGGTGGAGTCGGGGACCTGAATGGCGAGGATGTTCTGCCCGCCGATGGCCACGGTCTTCCGTGGGACGATGAAAAGATTGCCCTGCCGCTCCAGAGGGTGACCGTTCAGCCAACCCCGCAGGGGCAGGAACGTGTCCAGAAGCAGGGTGTATTGGGCGGTTTCCACAAAATCGTCAGGGAGTCGGAAGGTCAGTCGGAACCACAGGGGGCCTTGATAGTCCGCGAGGGCGGGAATCTGGCTGTGGAAGGATTTCAGGCGGCTGGCCTTGGCCCATCCGTTGGCGTTGTAGGCCAGTTCATGCCAACGCATGCGTTCGCCAAGATTTCGTGCATCCTCCTTAATGCGAGAGACTTCCGGCAATTCAATGTCATAGCGTTTGGGCGGACGGATTGCCAATCGCAGCAGCGGGTTTTCGGCCACGGCACCCACATCGGCCAGCAGGCGGGAGAGCAAGGCAGCGGGGGTGGTGAGGGTGGGGTACAGCGTGGCGGCTCGCTTGTCCAGTTGGCGGACCAGTCCCTCGTCTTTGGTGTAGAGCACGAGGGAAACGCCGTTTTGGGCGTGACGCCAGACGTGGCAGGAGTCCATTGGAAGCGCGCCCAGTTCCGTTTCATCGCATTGGATTGCCAGCAGAATGGCGCCGGCGGCGCAGGCCTCCGCCAACGCATGGGAAGACGGGGCGTCTTTTGTGTTCCAACATCCTTTGCCGCAAAGAATTAGAGATGTGGCGTCAAGATTGGCTGTGGTGCAGGGCTGATGGAACAAACGGAGGCCGTTCAGCAGGGCGTCCAACTGTGCATCGCCAAGCCAAAGGACTTTTCGATGAACGGTTGGCGGTGGTGTATCATTCAGATTTTCAAGAAGATGCAGAATAAGGGCGGCGACGTTTTGGGGTATTTCGGCCCGTTGGTCCAAATTTAGCTGACAGAAGAGGAGCCGGCTGTCCTCCAATTGGCATTCCAACACGATGCCGCCGCCTTCGGGAGTCTGCAGCCAAGTGTGCCATGCGCCAATTTGAGGCGGCTCTATCCATGTGGTGGCCAAGGTGTTCGGAAGACAGGACGACGCTTTTGCTGAAGTGATGAGCGGCATGCAGGATAGGTCTTGAAGCAGGTCATGGAGGGAGTTGGGAGGGGCAAGGGGACACGCTGGAGCGGCGGCTTCATAGACGGGGACCGTCTGGGTTCGGAAGCCGAAACGACCATTGAGCACGTCCGCCTGCTGTTCGAAAATCAGAATGCGGCCATGTCGCAGCATGGGCACCAGCCAGGGCAAGGCGGAGACATCGCCCCCAAAGGCATCGCTGCCGAAAATCAGAGGAATGGATGGATCGGGAGAGGCGGTTTTGCCCAACGGCTTGAGATTACGCAACCCAATGCGGCGCAATAACTTCGATGTATGGCCATGGGGGTCGTAGATGTAGAATGGCGCCTCAGTGACGGGAGAGGCGGGTGGTTGGGAGGAAAGCACCGTCAGGCTGTCCTCCTGGATGTGGCCGTCGTCAAACGCAAATTCCGCATCCAAGGTGGGGCGGAAGCCGGGAGTCTCCGGCAAAGGTGGCAGACGGAGGGGCAATTGGCTTTTGGAGAAAGGGGGCAGGGTTTGCTTCCCTTCGGCTGATATGCCGTTGAAGGACCAATGCCAGCGGACGCTGCGGGGGAAGGGGGTCTCATTGATGAAGACCAGACTTTTGGTGGCCGTGCCTCCGGGGGCGACGACGCAGGCGAGGTCCGCCATGTCCTCTTTGGGGCCTCCGCCGATGAAGGCGCAAAGCGGACCGTTCCAACGGCGGAGCAGTTGGGGCAGGGTGGAGGGGATGCCGCCGTCTTCAGGCGGCGGGGCGGTGAGCGTGTTTATGTCCAAGGAAGTGGCGTTTGCCTGAATCAGGATGGGCTGTCCATGGGCACGGCAATGGCGCCAGCTACGGTCGGCTTCATGTAACGTATTGGGGATGAATGAGTTATGAATTCCTGCATCAGCAAGGATGGCGGTGGGCAACAGCAGGAGCCCGATGGCGTCGCAGGCGGTTGGCAGCTCGGTGGCCATTTCGCTTGCCGCTTGGGGGACGATGATGGCGTGGAAGCCGCGGCGGCGGAGTTGCCTCAGCTGGTCGTCAGTCAACGATGGAATATCATCGTAAATGACGAGACCGCAAAGGGATAGGGCATGACCGTTGAACGTGCATTGGCTGTCATGGAAGGAAATCTCACGGAAGGCAAAGGGGAAAGGCGGCTCATGGAAAAGAACGTTGCCGACGGCATCCTCATAGGCAAGCTCCACATGGAGAAGCTGAGGTTCGTCCGGACTCCACAGCGGCGGTTGCCGCAAGGGAATCGTGTGACGGAAGACAGTTTGGCCATCGGGGACGGGGACAGCGATGGTTTGGACGGTGCCGTCGGGGCCGTGAATCTGCACACGGACATTGGCGCAGGCGGCCGCCCATGGCTCGCCTGCCAACGAAATGGCCGCCTGCATAGTGGACGTCTTGACGTGGGCGGCCAGCACGGCATGGCTGGCGGCGGTGACGCCGGGCAGCAGTGCGGCCATCAGAAAGAGGATGAAGTCGGTCAGTTTCATGGGCGTCGAGTCGCTTTTGATGGGAGATTTGGAGGAATGCGGGCGGCTGTCTTGTTTCGCCATACAAAACATATCAATGCAACGGCTGTTGTCAAGCGGACATTCGTTTTTCGGGCGGTGGGAACTTGTGAAAGGCGAATTCCATATTATATTTATAGTTGACTTGACAGTCTCCCGTGGAAACCGGCAGGGAAACTTGCCGGCGGAGGAAACTCTGGAGAAGCTCCGTCATGGAGTGCCGAAGGTGCAAGGCTTGGCAACAGGCTGAATCTCTCAGGCAAAAGGAAAGAGTGAGACGCGAACCGAATCGCCTTTTTCTCCAGACCGCCCACGTTGGCGGCCTTTGCATTTCGGGGCCATGGGAATGGCAGACCTGCATTTGGAGAGAAGACATGGAAGGGTTTTGGGCACATCTGGCGGCATTCAACGACGCGCTGAACACGTTCATCTGGGTCAAGGTCGGCTTGGCACTTTTGCTTGGGGCAGGCCTCCTCATGACGGTGGCGACCGGATTCTTCCAGATCACCCACTTCCGCCATTGGTGCGAGATGACTTTTTTGGGGCTGTTCCGTGCGGATTCCCATGACAAATCCGACCATCGCTCCGTCTCCCAGTTCCAGGCGCTCTGCACGGCGTTGGCCGCCACCATTGGCACAGGCAACATCGCCGGCGTGGCCGCCGCCATCGCCATCGGAGGGCCCGGAGCGGTGTTCTGGATGTGGACGGCTGCCTTCTTCGGCATGATGACCAACTACTCCGAGAATGTGCTTGGCATCTACTACCGCCGTCGCAACAGCGAGAACGAATGGAGCGGCGGGCCCATGTACTATCTGCGGGACGGCCTTGGGAGCCATAGGGGCTGCCGCACGGTTGGCCGGGTCCTCAGCGTCCTCTTCGCCCTTTCCGCCATTTTAGCCTCATTCGGCATCGGCAACATGGGGCAGGTCAACAAGATCGTGAAGAACGTGGAGTCCGCCTTCTTCGCCAACGCCAATTCCATGGTGCTTTGGGGAGGCGAGAGCAACCCCATCACGCTGGTGGCGCTGCTGATCGGCGTTGTGCTGGCGGTCATCGGGGCGTTGATCATCATCGGCGGGCTGCACCGCATCGCCAATGTGGCAGAGAAGGTGGTTCCATTCATGGCGGTCCTCTACATCGTGGGCGCCCTTGTGGTCTGCGCATGCCACATTTCGCAGCTGCCGGCGGCAATCCTCTCCATTTTCAAATTCGCCTTCGGCATCAAGGCGGTGGCAGGCGGAGCGGCGGGAACCGCAATCGCCACGGTCATCACCCAAGGCTGCAAGCGGGGCGTCTTTTCCAATGAGGCCGGTTTGGGCTCCTCCGTCATGGTCCATTCCAACTCCAACGCCAAGGAACCCGTGAAGCAGGGCGTTTGGGGAATTTTCGAGGTGTTCGCGGACACCATGGTCGTCTGCACCATGACGGCGCTTGTGGTCCTGACCTCCGGAGCCATCGACCTGCAGACTGGACTCATGGCTCCCGGAACCGACGACGCCACGCTGGTGGCAAAATCCTTCTCCGGAGTCTTCGGCGTGGCCGGCGGATGGTTCGTGGCCATCGCCATGTTCCTGTTCGCGTTCACCACGGTGTTGGGCTGGTCCCACTACGGTAGCAAGGTCGTCGAATACCTCTTCGGCCTCAAGGCCGTGAAGGCCTACCGCGTCTTCTTCTGCCTGCTGATCGTCTCCGGGGCCCTCATGACCTCCTCCCTCGCGTGGGACATCTCCGACACCTTCAACGGCCTGATGCTGATCCCCAACCTCATTGGCGTCATTTCCCTTATGCCCCTCGTCCGCCGCATCACACGGAATTATGTCGCCCGCCGTCTCCACGGCGAGGCCCTGCCGCCTTTGCTCTCCTTTGATCCAGACATCCAAAAGGAGATGGCCGACGCCGTGGAAAAGGGACAGTTCTGACAGCAGCGACGGCGGCTCAATCTCATCGCCCTTTTGCTCTATGGACGGCCAAATCTCCCTTTGTCCGTCCAAATTTCCCTCTCTGCCCCAAATTGCGTTTTTCGGGCTTGGTGGACACTGTTTTCGAGAGGGATTTGGCCGCTAGGGCCCCTGGAATCGCCTCTGTCGCATCGAACATGCGTTTAGGTATATTAATACCTATTTAATACTAACGTGCCACAGAGGCCATTTCTGTGCGATTTTCTATTTGCGCTGTTCTCCATGAGGGGCGTTTATTGTCCACAGAACACACAGAATAACCAGATGTGTTCCGCCGCGTTACCGCGGATTATTTTTTTGCGCCTTTGTGGTCAGAAGGCGCCTTTTAGGCCAGATGCACCCTGTGCCCCATGGTCCGCGTCATGTCCATCATGGGGGCGATTGCTCTCTATGACGAGTTTCCCGCGATGATGACGACGGATTTCATTTGAATTCGCGTGGAACCCCGTTACATTATGGGCTGTCCTTTCATGAAAAGGACGCGGAAGCGGTCAAAAGACAGACGAGGTGCCATGGGCGAATATTTCACATTGATCATCGGGGCGATTTTAGTCCATAATTTTGTGTTGAGCAGAATTTTGGGCATCTGCCCGTTCTTAGGGGTGTCCAAGAAGCTCAGCACGGCGTTGGGCATGGGGGGCGCCGTCATTTTCGTGATGACGCTTTCCGGCGCGGCCACCTCTCTGGTGAACCATCTTCTGCTGCGAGGCCACGGATTGGAATATCTTCGGACCATTGTGTTCATCCTTGTGATTGCGGCACTTGTGCAGATTGTGGAAGTGCTGTTGCAACGCTTCAGCAAGCCCCTGTACAAGGCGTTGGGCATCTATCTGCCGCTGATCACCACCAATTGCGCGGTGCTGGGCTCCGCCATCATCTGCGCCAACGATGACTATGGCATCATGAAGTCCACCGTGTTCTGCGGCGCGTCCGGCGTCGGCTTTGCCCTTGCGCTGCTGCTGTTTGCCAGTGTGCGAGAGAAGCTGGAGCTGGCCAGGGTACCCAAATGCCTTGAAGGGGCGGCCATCGCGCTGCTGACGGCCAGCATTCTGGCCATGGCTTTCTCCGGCTTCGCGGGGTTGGGGTGAGGCGCCCGAACACAGAAGTGAAAAATAAGTGAAAGCAATTGAATTCATAAATAGAAGAAAACCATGTATCCTGTCCTACTGCTGACCATATTGGGAGTGCTGCTGGCTTTGGCAATCGGCTTGGTTGTACGCTATTTTGACGCGCCGGAAGATGCCCAAGGGGACGCCGTCCGGTCGCTGATGCCCGGCGCCAACTGCGGCGGCTGCGGCTTCGCGGGCTGCAACGACTACGCCTCCGCGCTGCTGCGGGGCGAGGCGAAGCCGGGGGCCTGCCATGCCATGTCCGCCGAGAACCTGGAGAAGCTCTGTCGGCTGCTGGGAGTCGCGCAGGAGGCGGTGGGAGAGCCTCTGGTGGCGGTGGTCTGCTGCAGCGGCGACGACAACCATGCCGTCCACCGCGCCTTCTACAACGGGGTCAACGACTGCCTCAACGCGGTTTTGGTGGCCGGCGGCGCCAAAGGCTGCTCCTATGGATGCCTTGGTCTTGGAAGCTGCGCGCGGGTCTGCCCTTTCGGCGCCATCGAGATTCGGCCGGACCACATCGCGAAAATCCATCCGAACCTTTGCCGCGGCTGCGGAAAATGCGTTTCCATCTGCCCCCGCAAGGTCATCAAGTTGGTGCCGCGAAGCGTGCCGGTCATGGTGTACTGCAGTTCCCCCAACAAATTCGCCATGAAGAAGCAGTTCTGTTCGGCGGCGTGCATCGGATGTCGCAAATGCCAGAAGGCCTCCGGCGAGGACAAGATTTTCATCAATGGCTTTTTGGCCAGCGTCAACACGGAGGATCCTCCGGACGCGTCGATTGTGGAAGTCTGTCCCGCCAAATGCCTTCGGACCATCTGTCCGCCGACGGCGGAGGCGGCGGAGTCCGTTCAGAAGTGAGAGGGGCCTGGCCCGTTGGGCGTTTAGACAGACGGAGAAATATCGAGGAGTCGAGTCATGTTCAGTTTTGGCAAATTCTATGGCGGCGTCCATCCGGACGATGGGAAGATCGCCTCGGGTTCCGCCATTGAAGACGCCCCGCTGGTGGAACGCTATGTCATTCCCCTGCGGCAACATATCGGAGCGCCCGCCAGTCCCGTGGTGGCCAAAGGCGACAAGGTTCTGCGTGGCCAGCTGCTGGCTCAGGCCGGCGGCTTCGTCTCCGCTCCCGTCCATTCTCCCACCAGCGGCAAAATCGTGGACATCACCACCTGTCTTGGCCCCATGGGCAATCAGCTTCCCGCCGTCGTGTTGGAGAGCGACGGGGAGGATCAGGCGGCGGAGCCCATGCCGCCGATGGACTGGCACAACGCTTCTCCGGCGGACTTGAAGAAGAGAGTGGGGGACGCGGGACTGGTCGGCATGGGCGGCGCCTCCTTCCCCACCATCGTCAAGCTGTCGCCGCCGGCGGACAAACCCATCGACACGCTCATCATGAACGGCGTGGAATGCGAACCCTGTCTGACCGCGGACCATCGACTGATGCTGGAGCATCCCGACCGCGTGCTGACGGGAGCGGAAATCGTCGCTAAAATCTTGGGCGTCAAGCGGATAGTCATTGGCATCGAGCGGAACAAGCCGGATGCCATCGCCTTGCTCAACAAGCTGATAAAGGCGGGCGACTACAAGGGCATCGAAATCCACGATCTTCCCATGCGCTATCCCCAAGGCGCGGAAAAGCAGCTGATTTTCGCGATCACAGGACGGCAGGTGCCCTCCGGCGGCCTGCCGATGGACGTGGGCTGCGTGGTGCAGAACGTGGGCAGTGCGGCGACCATCGCGGAGGCGGTGGGGGCTGGCAAGCCCTTCTATGAACGCATCACCACGGTGGTAGGCACGCCGCTGGTCCGCTCCGGCAACTGGAGAACCCGTGTTGGCATGAGCTACAAGGACGCCATCACATTGGCGGGAGGCGTGAAGGAAGACCCCGCCAAAGTCATCTCCGGCGGGCCGATGATGGGCTTCTCCGTGTATTCGTTGGACATTCCCATCATGAAGAACACGTCGGGCATCCTGCTGCTTTCCGCATCGGAGCTAAGTCAGTACAGTTCAGGTGCTTGCATCCGCTGTGGGCGTTGCAACGACGGCTGCCCCATGAGCCTGACCCCCGGCCTGATGAGCGTCCAAATCGAGAACGAGCACTATGACATGGCGGAGAAATGGCATGTCATGGACTGCATTGAATGCGGTTGCTGCGCCTACAGCTGCCCCGCCCATCGGCCCTTGGTGCAGCATATGCGGCGGGCCAAGAGCGTCATCGCGGCGTCGCGGCGCGCGGCGGAGAACAAGAAGTAGACCTCCAAAGAAGGGCTTAAGCATATGTCAGAGACGGAACAAACGGTCAGATTGCCGGACATGACCCATCTGGTGGTCAGCAGTTCGCCGCATATCCATGACAAGGACGATGTTCGGGCGATCATGCTGAAGGTGATTTGCGCCTTGGCGCCGGCTTGTCTGGCCTCCATCTACATATTTGGAATTCGGGCGCTGATGGTGCTGTTGGTCTGCGCCGCCTCCTGCGTCGCCTTTGAGGCGCTGTTCACGCGGATGCAGGGGCGTCCGCTCCGCGTCAATGACTGCAGCGGACTGCTGACGGGCATCCTGCTTGGCATGAACCTGCCTGTGACGGCGCCCCTGTGGCTTTGCGTCGTCGGTTCGCTGGCGGCCATCGGATTGGGCAAGATGGCCTACGGCGGACTGGGCTACAACCCCTTCAACCCCGCGTTGGTGGGACGCGTGGCGCTGCTTATCGCCTTTCCGTCGGCCATGACCACGTGGGCCCTGCCGGCCTGCAATCCACTGAAATGGCTTGGGGCGGATGCCGCCACAGGGGCCACCCCGCTGGCGCTGCTGGAGTCGTCAGAGGCGGAAGCGGCCGCAATGCCATCCTTTTCGGCGCTGTTTTGGGGCGGCACAGGCGGCAGTTTGGGGGAGACCTGCGCGGCGGCGCTGCTGGTCGGCGGCATTGCTCTGGTTTTTCTGAACGTGATCCGCTGGCAGATTCCAGTCTGCCTTCTGGGAACGGTTGCCCTTTGCACGGGAATTGGCCATCTTGTTCATCCAGAACAAGTTGCGTCTCCATTGCTGCATCTGTTCAGCGGCGGCCTGTTTTTAGGCGCGTTCTTCATGGCCACGGACATGGTGACCACGCCCCTGAGCCGCAAGGGCGCCGTGGTGTTTGGAATCGGCTGCGGACTGTTCACCAGTGCCATCCGGATGTGGGGCAATTATCCGGAGGGGATGAGCTTCTCCATCCTCATCATGAATTCCCTGACGCCGCTGATTGACCGCTTTACCGCCAGGCGCCCCTTCGGGGTGCGCGATGCACGGAAGGAAGTGAAAGCGTGAAAGACATGATTCGCCTATGCGTAAGCCTTGGAACCGTCTGTCTGGTCGGCAGCGCGGCCTTGGTGTGGGTCAATTCCATGACGTCTCAGGCTCGGGAGGAGGCCAAGACGGCGGAGCTGACCCGAAGCCTCCAGATGGTGCTGCCCCCTGAGACGGCGGATACCGCGGTCCTCAAGGAAAAGTCGACGGATGCGGTGACGCTGTTTCAGGCGACGGACCCGGCGGGGAAGGTGGTCGCCTACGCGGCGGAAGGGCAGGCCAATGGCTTCGGCGGCCCCCTGAAGGTCTTGGTGGGCTTTGAGCGGGATGGACGGATTCGCGCCGTGATGGTGACCCAACATAATGAGACGCCGGGACTTGGCTCCAAAGCCGCTGATCGAAGGGCGCAGCTGTCCCTGTGGGATTTCCTTTCCGGCAAGAAGGTGGACACGTCCTTCCCGCCAAATCCCTTTTTGGACGCCTTTGCGGGACAGTCGGCGGCGGCGTTCTGCCAAGACGGCAAGGGGACGGTGGACGCCGTCAGCGGCGCGACCATCAGCAGCAAGGCGATTCTCGCCTCGGTTCATGAGGTGTGCGGGGTCTTCCAGGCATCGGAGTTGCAGTAGCAGTTTAACGTTGAGGTTCTGTAAATGTCTGTGTTCAAGGAATTTGTGAAAGGCTTATGGAAAGAGAACCCGGTTCTGGTTCTCATGCTTGGCATGTGTCCGACACTGGCGGTGTCCACCTCCGCCAAAAGCGCTTTGGGCATGGGCATCGCCACCACTTTTGTGCTCATCGGCAGCAACGCGGTCATCTCATTGGTGCGTAAGGGCATCCCGAAAAAAGTCCGCATTCCCTGCTACATCGTCATCATCGCCGTGTTCGTGAGCATTGTGGAGATGCTCATGGAGGCCTATGCGCCGCCGGAGCTGAACGCCGCCTTGGGCATCTACATCCCGCTCATCGTGGTCAACTGCATCGTGTTGGGGCGGGCGGAGGCCTTTGCCTCCCACAACGGAGTTTTCGTCTCCATGCTGGACGGACTTGGCATGGGCTTCGGCTTCACGCTGGCTCTGATGGCCCTTGGGGCGGTCCGCGAATTCATCGCCGCCGGCACGCTCTTCGAGATGACCCTCTTCCCAAAATGGGAGCCGGTCATGCTGATGAAATTCCCCGCGGGGGCGTTCATCGTTCTGGCCTGCTTCCTTGGCGTGATGAACTATTTCCGTCAGCGGAAGGCCGCCCGCGAGGGAACCGTCTATACGCCGCCGGAAATGGATTGCTCGCGCTGCCATCTCTGCGGAAAGTGAGTTCCTATGGAATCCCAACGGAACATGGCGGCCGTCGGCCAGTTGGCGGCGGTTCGGGCGGTCTTTTTGGACATGGATGGAACCATCTACCATGGCGGAACCCTCTACCCGACCACCATGCCCTTTCTCAAGTTCCTTGCTGACAAGGACATCCCTTATGCCTTCTGCTCCAACAACTCCTCCTACAGCAAGGAGCAGTATGTGGCGCGGCTGGCCAAATACGGCATCCCCACGGACCGACGGAACTTCTACACGTCCACGGATTTTCTGATCGACACCTTGAAGGCGGAGCATCCGCAGTGGAAGCGGCTTTTCCTGCTGGGGGTGCCCGCCATGGCCGCCGAACTAGCGGCGGCTGATTTCCAAGTGGTTGATGATGAGCCAGATGCCGTGGTGGTGTCCTTTGACAAGACCCTGACTTATGAACGGCTTTGCCGCGCGGCGTGGTTTGTCCACATCGGCGTGCCGGGCTTCTCCACCCATCCGGACGTGTTCTGTCCCACGGACGAGCCGACGCGGTTGGTGGACTGCGGCGCCATCTCCCGCTGCGTGGAGCTGGCCGCCGGCAAGTCCCTGTGCCAGTTGGGCAAACCCCACGCGGGGTTCCTGACACGGGCTGCAGAGCGCTTTGGCGTCAAACCCGGTCAGACTCTGATGGTGGGCGACCGCTTGGCGACGGACATCGCCGCCGGCGTCAACGCCGGCACGCTGACCTGCCACATCGTGGGGCCGGGGGCGGATTTGTCCAGCGTGGCGGACGTGACGCCAACCTTCGTCTGCAACGATTTGGGAGAGCTACAACAGCTCTGGACAAGTAACTATTAGAAATGAGAAATTAACAATCAGCTGTGGGATGTCGTGTTCCTCAGTTCTACTTTTCACCTTTCACTTTTCACTTTCACTTTTCGCTTTTCACTTATGCGTTCCGCGTTGCCCAACGGTTTGCCGCAAATTCAAAGTTGGAGCTGCTCTTTTGTCATGAAGAAAAGGCACATTTCGCAAAATCGAGGTTATAGTATGTTCTTGTCAACTTAATGGGACATGCCATGAAAAAAATAAAGACAAGCACGTTCGATTTTCCCGAAATCATCGCCAACAACTTCCTTTATGTGGATAAGACAGCCATCATCTGGAAGTTGGTTGAAGGCGGAAAGGATGAATATTTCCTCTCACGGCCACGGCGCTTCGGAAAGTCCCTGCTTGTCTCCACGCTGAAGGCGATCTTCCAGGGGCGCCGCGAGCTCTTCAAGGGCCTTGCCATTGACAAGATGGCTTACGACTGGACATCGTATCCCGTTATCCATCTTGACTTTGCGAACTGCAGTGCAGACACGGCCGAAAGTCTTGAGACGTATCTCAACCATCTTCTTGATGTTGTGGCAAAAGAAAACAGGATAGGGGTTGAAAAGGGAGAACCCTCCATCCGCTTCGAGAACCTCATCAATGACCTGGCCGCAAAGGCCGAGGCCGATGCCCAAGCCGCCGCCGTGGCGAAGGGCGAGGTGAAGCCCGGCCAGGTGGTGGTGCTCGTGGACGAATACGACAAGCCGATCCTCGGCAACATCACGAACACGGAGCACCGCGACGCCATCCTGCGCGTGCTGAAGGGCTTCTACTCCTGCATCAAGAAGTGCGAGGGCCGCATCCGCTTCGCCTTCATCACGGGCGTGAGCAAGTTCTGCCACGTCTCCCTCTTCTCCGACCTCAACAACCTGACGGACATCACGCTGAACGCCGACTATGCCAGACTGCTCGGCTTCACGGAGGCCGAAATCCGCTCCAATTTCGCGGACCGCATCCCGCTGGCGGCGGAGGCAAACGGCTGTTCATCGGAGGAGCTGATGCAAAAGCTCCTCAAATGGTACGACGGCTACCGCTTTTCAGAAGAGGAGACGCATGTCTGCAACCCCGTCTCCATCTCCAAATTCTTCAACGAGGGCTATCGGTTCAGGAATTTCTGGATTGACACGGGCATGCCCACCTTCCTGCTGGAGCTGGCGAAGCGGACGCGATTCAATTTTGAGGAGTCTCTCTCCCGCCCCGTCTCCGAGCTGGCCTTCAAAGCCTACGAACTGGACCGTGTCGATCCGTTGAGCATGCTGTGGCAGACGGGCTATCTCACCATCAAGGAGAATTTTGTGGTTGACGGCATCGGCACCATGTACCGCCTCGGCTTCCCGGACCACGAGGTGGAGCTCTCCTTCAACATGCAGCTGCTTGCCTACTACAGCGGTGCCCAGGACTCCGCCATGTCCAGCATTGTCTACAGCCTGACGATGCATCTGCGGGAGGGCCGCCTGGAGGACTTCATGAAGACGCTCCAGGCCTATTTCGCCTCCATCCCCTATGACATCCGCGGCGGCGACGAACACTACTACCAGACCATCTTCTTCATCACGTTCCTGCTGCTGGGCACGACCATCGAGGCGGAGTCCCGCACCAACGAAGGCCGCATCGACGCCTATGTCCGCACGCCGACAACCGTCTACATCTTCGAATTCAAGCTGAACAAGACGGCTCGCAAGGCCATCGAGCAGATTGTGGACCGCCGCTATGTCGAGAAGTTCATGAACGGCGGCCTCCCCATCGTCTGCATCGGCGCCAACTTCAACTCGAAGAAGGGACAGCTGGACAACTGGAAGCAGTTGGCAGGTGGCTGTTAGCAGGTCGTTTAGGATCCTGATGGTCTAAGAAAGCCGTTGCCACGGGTGAACTACATCCATGACAACTCTTTTTGGCAAGTCATGTTGCGGTGACATCCACAGGAGG
This sequence comes from Lentisphaeria bacterium, assembly GCA_016288215.1. Lineage (GTDB taxonomy): Bacteria > Verrucomicrobiota > Lentisphaeria > Oligosphaerales > Oligosphaeraceae > Tb-RUG-64. The sequence continues at coordinate 114,006 of JAEEYQ010000059.1, forward strand.
GACATCAACAGGCCGCAGCAGATTCCGATGACATGGGCGTCGTGGATGGGAATGAAGCCCGCCGTGGCGAAAAAGGTTCTGCCGCAATGCATTTCAATTCCGGTCTTGAGGGCCAACAGGGCGATGGCCAGCAGGAAGAGACGGGGATGTCGGGGCGTCAGGTGATGGGCGGCGAAGACCACGAAGAGCGCGCAGTTGACGCCGGAGAGGCCGCCGTATGCCGTCAGCTCCGGATGCAGCAGCTGGACGCCCACGGCGATGGCCACCGCGCTGCTCAGCATGGCAGGCACCAGCTGGGCCATGGGAATGAACAGCGCCATGAGGACGAAGCAGCCGATGTCATAGCCCCAATGCTCCCATGTGCTGTGCGCCAAATGACAGCTGAAGGCCTCCAGAGGGAAGCGTCCCAAGGAGGCCGTGGGGTGCAGCATCAGGGCCTCGCCGGCCTCCGGAAGGGCGATCAGCCCTCCGGAGACCAGCAGGATGATGAGGCAGAAGATGATGTTGCTTCGCTTCATGTCCATGAGCCTTCGCATGTTCCGTCTATTTGTCATCGCGTTTGCTGCCGCTGATGCAGAGGGTGACGAAGGCCGTGCAGCCGAAGATCAGCAGGGCGATGGGATCCATGGCGCCGCCGCCGATGGAGGGGGCGCGGACGGTGAACATGCCGTTGTCGTGGCGGTTGTTGGCGTCGGCGCGATAGCTCTTCACGGGCGCCGCCAGTTTGGCGCTCTGCGCCTTCCGCTCCGCCTTGACGCGCTCCTGGTTGCGGCGCTCAATGCCATGCTTCGCGTGGGCGCTATCGTCCAGCACAATCATGGATGTTTCATCTGTAACCAGTTGATAGGCAATGCCTAAGCTTCGAGTCAGATCCTGTTGTTCTTTGGCTTCCTCCATGCCTTGGTTGACCATGTCCTCATGCATCTCAATCTGCGCAAGGGCCCAGAGGCGCTCCAGCTCGGGATTGTCCAAATCCTCCTGCGGAAGCTCCAGCTCACAACTGTAGGTCTTTGTCTCGCCGCTGATTTTGGTCTTCATGGTCACGGTGGCGCGGCCGCCCTTGTCATAGCGACCGAAGAGGACCAGTTGCTGGCCGCGGAAGAGCTTCTTCACGCAGTTCTTCGTCAGATCTTTGGTCTGGACCCCTGAAATGGAGAGCTGGACATCGTGCATGGCTTCCGAGGTGATTTTGCTCTTGGCCAGCAGGATCTTGCCGATGATGTCGTCCGAATTGGACACCGCATCGTAGAAGCCGCCGGAGGCGTCGCAGATGGTGCGCATCAATGGCCAGTTGGCGCTGTTGCCCATGAGGAAGCCGAAAACCCGGATGTCCTTGTCCTTGAAGAGGGACGCGAAGCGCTTTGGGGCGACTTCACCGGTGTTGGCCACGCCGTCCGTCACGAGAATGATGCTGGAGACCCGGTCCGCGTCCAATTTGGAGAGCGCCATGGTCAGGCCGTCGAACAGGTTTGTGGAGCCGCACGCATGAATGCCCGAGATGGCCTTGGCGGCGGTTTCCACGTTCTCCGGCGTGGCGTTCAGATAGCCGTGAGTCAAATCGTGGGCGGAGGACTCGAACAGAATGACGCGGAAGCGGTCCTGCGGATTCATTTTGCGGATGGTTTTGGTGACGCCGTCCACCAGAGCGTCGATTTTGTCTCCTGTCATGCTTCCGGACACATCGAGCACGAAGATGTAGTCGGAGCCGTTGGTGATGGGCTGCAGATCCACGCCGGGGGTGAGGACCATCATGAAAGTTCCCGTCTTGTCCGCTTGCTTGTAGGGGATGACTTCCAGGCGGCCGGGCAGGTTCTCCTCCAAATTGTAGTAGAAGACAAAGTCCTTGGCCAGGCCTTCGGGAAGCTCGTAGACCAAGTCCGCCTCGCCGTTGGGAAGGTCCGCCGTCTGAGTGGTCACGGTGCCATAGGGGGCGCGGATGCCCGCGACGGGCCAGGCGGAACGCAGTTCCACATGGACGGTGGTCTGGCCGGTGGGCTTGTCGTTTCGGGTCCAGAAGGCCTCCGCCGCACTGTCGTCCGTGTTGCCTTCCTGAAGCGGATAGACATAGCGGCAGACATTGGTGTCCACGGAAAGGGGTTGATAATAGACGAAGGTAATCTGGACCGTGTCCTGCGGCTGGATGTTCGCGATGCTGAAGGAGAAGTTCTGATAACCGTTCTTGTCGGCCACCGCCGCGTTGCCGCCTGCGTTTTTCTCCTCCTCATAGATTTGATGCGCCTTGTCCTTGGCGACGACTTCGCCGTTGAGGACCGTCTCCCCCGTGAGGACTTGGCATTCGGACAGGCTGGCTGATTGAGGGACGGGGAAGCTGTACATGGCTTCCATGACGGCGTCGTTGGGGTTCTTGAACTGCTGGGTGACTTCGGTTCTGGCAAAGCCGTTGTTGATGGTGACGCGGACATCGTGGCTGAGAATGTCAGCGGGCAGCTGTCCGGTGGACGCAGGAGTCAGGGTTCCGGCTCCTTGCGCGGTGACGGCGGTGAGCGTGATGATGCCGAAAAGGGAAAGAATGACTTGCTTCATGTTCATGGTTGACCTCCATGGGTTTTGGTTGTTTCGGCTCGGGGCCGCGGGTTGCTTTGATATGGCCGTTTTGGAACGGCGTCTCCAATTATAGCAAACCCCATGCCAAGTTTTCACGAACCGTCATGATTCAGATGGAGGCCACAGAACACATCGGATAACCCAAAGCGTTGCGTGAAGAACGCTAACATATTCTATATGAATGACATAAATGAACTACGAATGTTAGCGAAAACGGTAATTCACATGGATTCATTTCCTATATTCTATGGATTATAATAGGGGCCTGAATCGTTCCCGCGAGAAAATAAAAGCAAGTGGGGGCATGCCGTTTTTGGGGGATTTTGGGAAATTTTGCTCTGAACATGGAAATTTTGCATACATTATTTGCATATTAAGTTGACATTTTATGATAGGGTGATATGGTAGAGGGAGATGCAAGGAGGTTGCTATGCCGTTGTTTGAGCCAGAGGAAAGGAACGTGGCTGTCGCCATCAGCCATCTGAATGACGTGAATCCCTTCACACGGGAACGGGTGCAGTGCGAACAGGAAATTGTGGGAGCAAAATGGGGCCGGGGGGACATTTGGCACAATTCCGGAGAGGACATGCTCAACGAGCGGATTCTGAAGACCATTTTGGGCCGCTGCGTCGAGTTGGTTGACAGCGGTCGGCGCCGCCTGACGGCCGCCGAGGCGGAGCCGCCATCCCTTTCGGACATGCAGCTCTACGACCGCCTAGTCATCTACTGGCTCTTTGAGACCTACAGGCCCCGATTCTATGCGGTGATGGAAGGCGCGCCCGCCCAGATGTCCTTCCCCTTCTACAAAGAGTTCGAGACGGATTTCAGGTCTCACATCGAGTGGCCGGGGCGCCCTGTCTCCAGCGACTTCAGCAGCGAAAAATGCTTCGCCACCTTCTATCAGATCCATCGCGCCTTCTCCAACATCTTCGACTTCGTGGCGGGCGGCTCCGAAGAGGCGGCGCAGTTGAGGGCGTCGGTGTGGAATTCGATCTTCACCTATGACATCTATCGCTATTACCGCCTGCTATACAAGAAGATGAATCTCATCACCACGTTGATCACCGGCGAGTCGGGCACGGGAAAGGAGCTGGTGGCCCGCGCCATCGCCCTGTCGCAGTACATTCCCTTTGACCCCAAAGGCCAATGTTTCGTCCAAAGCAACGTGGAGAGCTTCAAGGCGTTGCAGCTTTCCGCCATGCCCCAGAGCATGATTGAAGCGGAGCTGTATGGCTATCGGAAAGGGGCCTTCACGGGGGCTCTGGAGGACCACAAGGGGTATTTTGAGACCTGTACGCCCCATGATTCCATCTTCTTGGATGAAATCGGCGAAATCAACGCGGAAGTGCAGGTGAAACTGCTGCGCGTGGTACAGAACCGCAGCTTTCAGCGTCTGGGGGATGTGCATCCGCTGCCCTTTCAGGGGAAGATTTTGGCGGCGACCAATCGGGACCTGCACAAAGCCTGTCAGGAGGGGCTGTTCCGCAGGGACCTGTATTATCGGCTCTGCGCGGACACCATTGAGACCGTCCCTTTGCGTAAGTTGCTCCACGGCAGTGCTAAAGAACTTCGGCAGTTCATTGTCATTTTGGCGCGGCGCCTATTTGAGGATGCGTCGGAGGGCGATGCCTTCGCGGAGGAGGCATCCAGCTGGATTGAGAGCCATTTGGGACTGGAGTATGGCTGGCCGGGCAATGTGCGGGAGCTGGGGCAATGTCTGCGGAACCTGCTGGTCAGAGGATCCTATGTCCCTGCAACGACGGAAGATAAGCCAGAGGCAAGTCCCATGGCGGAGCCGATGGATCGACGGACGGCGGCCGAGGTGCTGCGGCAGTACATGAAAAATGTCTACGAGCGGGAAGGGCGCAATCTGGCCAAAACCGCCCGTGCCGCCGGCGTGGACCGTCGAACCGCAAAGAAATATCTTGAGCTAAATTAGAAATTAGGAATTAGGAATTTGTCGTGAGGAATTAGGAGTTAGGAATTGGAAATTAGGAATGAGGAATTAGGAATGAGGAATTTGTCGTGAGAGTGGAAATTTGGAATTAGGAATGAGGAATTTGTCGTGAGGAGTTAGGAATTAGGAATTAGAAATTTGTCGTGAATAATTTGGAATTTGTACTGTTACATTTATGATATATATTGAATTCAATATGATTCCAATAATGAAGAGAGGTGAGAATTACGAGAAATCTACCAAATTCTGTCAAACATCACCATGGCAGTCCGAACTTCATGACAAATTTCTCATTCCTCATTCCTAATTCCTAATTTCATGGGGCGTGGGTCGTCAGAAGGAGTAGATGCCGTGCTGGGTGGCGTCTTTGGTTTTGCCAATGCCGGAATGGAACTCCAGCCAGCCGCGGCGCCCCTTGCCGTCGTTGTCATTGACCAGAAGAGACAGGCGGACCTGGCCCATGGGACGGACGCCCGGCAGGGCCTTCCACGGGATGAGAACCTCATACAGCATGCAGGTGTCGGAGAGCGCGGTGCAGGCGGCGGTAACCTGCGCGGCCTCGTTGGAGACCGCAGGGAATTTGGAGCAGCAGACGACCTTGGGGCCTTGGGGCAGGCTGGCGACGCAAATCTCCATGCGATGCATGCAGTCCATGGAGGCCATGGACAGCTGGATGGAGTCGCCGTCCCAGATGTTGTCGCTGGTGGAGAAGGGCTGGAAGAAATGGTCGTCCGTGACGCGCACGGCGATGCGGATGCCCTGGTCGTCACAGGCGACTTTGACCACGGCGGACAAGTCGTCATCGCCCTGAATGGGCGGTTTGGCGAGGGAGAAAAGCACAGGTTTCACCGCCAGCGCAAGGGTGTCCTTCCAGTCGTCCCAGTTGCCGCGGAAGTCGGCGGGGGCGGGGATGGATGGAATGGCGGCGGAGAAGAGGGGGACGGTCTGCTGGAAGGGCGTGGAGCCATCCGTGAAGGTGACCTGCACGTCCAAGGCGTCGCCGTCGGCGGGCAAGCGGTCCATGTGGAGGGTCAGAATCTGGCTGCCGTGGGGGGAGAACTGCAGCTCCCGCTTCAGCGGGGCATTCATGGTGGGGGCGGAAAGGGTGATGTGGGCTTGGCGGGCGTCTGCGGAATTGTTCTCCAGCTGGATGACGGCGGTGGGTCTGCCGTCACGGAGCTGAACCCCGCCTGCATTGACTAAGATGCTCTCCTGCAAGGGGATAGAGCGGATTTTTGTGGAGCGGATGCCGTCTATGGTCAGAGTGGTCTCAAAGAGGATGGACTGTCCGATGAGAGGTCGGAGAATCTGCGGATCCATCGTGAAATCAAAGACATCGGTCAGCGGTGCGCCTTCCGGATGGCGGGGTGGCGGCGTCTTCAGGGGAAGGGTACGGCCGTCTTCGGTCTTGAATTGGACCGAGACGTCTCCCCCTTCCCGCGTCCGTGTGACGGAGACCTGGAGGGGGGAGCCGATCAGCGCCGCGATGTCCGAGAAGGCGATGGCGAAGCGGGGGATGGTGGCGAAGGCGTCTGCAGAGCAGCCGGTGAGGTAGACGGGCAGCTCCGTAAGCGTCAAGGTATTCTCCTTCAAGGGGATAGGGGCAGGGTTTCCCTGCAGGTCGATGCAGCGGACGGGGCGGGGGTCCCAGCCTGATGGCAGGGCGACGTTGATGGCGTCCTGCACCGCATAGGCGAAGATGACATCCTGCCCGTCTTGGCGGCGGAAATGGTAGAGGCGGAACTTCTCCGGATCATAGGAGAGGTCGCCCAACGGCTCCGCATCGCCCAAAAAGCGGGCGAGGAAGGCGACGGCGCTGGCGGCGGGCTTTGGCGTCAAGTCGCCGCGAACCAAGCCGAAATTGTCTTCGGTGTAGTTCGCCTGCGGGCCATCGTTCATGAAATCGTATTGGCAGGCGTAGTCCAGCCCCATCTGGCGGGACAGGACAAGCATTCGTGTAATGTATTGCGCCTGATGGACATAGGAGGAGCGTGGATAGCCGCCGGCCACTTCAAGGTACTTCATGTCGCCCTGATAGGTCGTCCAGCCGGCCTCCGTGATGCAGAAGCGGGAGCAGCCGCCGTTGCGGCGGGCCAGCGCCCTGTGGAATTCGCCGTTGTCGCGGAAGAACCATTCATGTTCGGGGCGGGGCTGGCCGTGGCAGTAGGGGTGGATGGAGACCATGTCGCGGTCGGTGGCGATGCCCATCAGCAGCAATTTCTCCAAAAACGGCTGATAGTCCTCCGCCGTCAGGGCCACGTTCACATTGGGGTCGGCCTCATGGATGGCCTCCGCCCCCATGCGGGACAGCTCGACGAATTTCCCTGCCCAGAGAGAGTCTCCGTAGTGCTTCATGAAGAACATGTTATGGGGTTCGTTCCAGATCTCGAACGTGGTGATGCGCCCTTTGAAATGGGAGGCCAGAAAGCCGGCCCATGCCGCGAAGGCCTTGGGATCCAACGGGTTGTCGTAGATTTTGTTGGGTGAAGCCAAAATGATGTTGAGGCGGATGCCACGGGCATTGAGGGCGTTGACCATGGCCTCCGTGGCGTCTGGTACCTTATAGACGCCCCTTTCCTGTTCGATCTTGGCCCAGTTCATGCTGTCACGGATGATGCCGATGCCAATGGCGTCCAGGACGTCCAAAAAGCGGTAGTCATAGTTTATCCAACCGTGGGCGGGGTGGATGCCGGTTCCGATCCAGGGGCAGTGTCCGGCCGGCGCGGAGGTCAGCCGCGCAAACCAGGTCTCGATGCGATGCGAAATGTCCGGCTGATCCGCCGCATGGACTTCCACCGTGAGCTTGAAGGTCCCGAAACGTCCCTTAAGCTGCTCTGCCGTAAGCACTAGGGGATGGACGTCGGCCTTCAGATGCTCCATGCGGAGGGACAGGACAGGCGTGTCCTGCCAGTCGGTCACCGTGACGGCGGCATGGTATTCCACGTTGCGGTTCAACGTGTTGCCATGTATGTCCAATTGATAGGGGATGGGTTCGTCCGGATAGAAGAAGGCGCCGATGCGGGCGGTTTTGCAGGTGATGCGGTCCAAAGGCTGTGTGGTGGAGGTGGTTGTCATGATGGCGTCCCGAATGTCCAAATGGCCGATGCCCTTTGTGCTGATGCCGACCATGATGACGCGAAGGGGCCAGTGGACGGCGTTGTCTTTGGCGCCGCCCCAATGGCCCACGAAATCGTTGAAGGTGAAGGTATAGTCATGCCACGTTTCGTCCAAGGGCAGGGGGACTCTGGCAAGATGCTCCTGACCGGTGGCGTCTTGGACGCGGAAATTCAGGATGGCCTTGTCAGTGGTGGAGGTGGCACGGAGGGTGAGGGTCAGGCTGGTGGCGCCTTCCGCGATGTTCACGGGGAGGAGATGCCCCACGTAGCCCCCTTGGGTCAGATCGAAATCCAGTCGGTTGAAGACATTTCCATCTTCCTCCAGCGGAATGAGTTGGCCCTTTGCGCCGGGGTATTCGTCGCCTAAAGTGATTTGATGGTTGGTGGTTGAGGAGAAGTCCGCCAGACGGACTTGCATGGGCTGGGCGGCATAAAGGGGTGTGGCAAGGGACAAAATCGTCATTAGCGAGACGGAGGGCACGAATATGGTGGAGGGGATGAGGTGCATGGAATCTCTATTGGAAAGAATTAGGAATTAGAAATTAGGAATTAGGAATTTTACTAGAGTATCTAGAGCATCTAGAGCTAGATAGCGCTAAGGCGGCAATGGGTTGAAACAATGTAACTCATTGATTATCAATAAGTTACAGCGGAATGACGAAATCCTGCTCTTCAGGGATGGAGAGACAGTGGAAGCCGCTTCCGGCAGTGAGGGTGGTGCCGTTGAAGACGATTTCGGCC
>JAEEYQ010000060.1 GCA_016288215.1 Lentisphaeria bacterium
ACCATCTTCTTGATGAACCAGCCGAGCAGGAAATTGTGGGAGAAGATGCATATGGGATAGGTCGCCCACACCAAGAAGAAGCAGGGATGCAGGGGCCACCAGCGGAGATGGAGACGGAGGAAGGACAGCAGGATGACGCCGAAGAAGCCGATTCCGGCCGCCCACAGGAACGCGGGCTGCGGCTGCATCCGCAAGATGCGCTGCAGGCCGGTCAGCGATTCGGACTCCTCCAGATTGCCGGAGGCGTTCAGCTGCAGCAGCGCGGGCTCTGTGGCGCGGATGGCCATGGTGGGCAGACGATGGTAGGACCACCAGTAGTCCGCGTCGGTGCCATAGTCGTAAATGACGGTGACGGTGATGAAAATGGCGACGATGATGCCGACAAAATAGAAGAGAGTGTTGACATGGGTCAGTTTGCGCGGTTCCACGCGGGTGCTGGCCCCCAGTTTGAGGCCGTTGATGAGATAGGGGAGCAGGGCCTGGCTTTGGTCGATGCAGAGGACGGCGCAGAGCAGGGCGGAGAGGAAGATGTTGCTCGGGCTCAGTGCATAGCTGCCGAAAAGCGCCATGAGGGCGCCGATGGGCTGCCAGCCGGGCTGGATGAAGAAGAGGCCCGTCTCCGCGCTGATGCGGGCTGTGATGACATAGGTCAGAATCATGAGAAGAATGGTGCCGATGGCGATGGGCCACGAAAGCCCCATGCGGATGGCCATGACGCACAGCAGGAAAAGGGCCACGAACAGGATGCGCATGGCATTGGCGGCGCCGGGAGAGCTGGCGGTTTCGTTGGTTTCCGCGCTTGGGTCGCGCAGCCACGGCAGACGGTCCAGGAAGAAGGCTTTCTTCATGAGATGGAGGTAGTAGTGCCTTCCCGCATAGAACATGATGAGGCCGAAGGCGAGATAGCTGCCGACCCGGTTCCAGCCCTGCCAGCCGCCGATGTCGTAGTCCGTGTTCAGATTGATGCCCATGCCGATGACGGGAATGCAGAAGGCGGCCCACAGAATCTGCGAAATGCCAAGGGCGAAGGAGATTTCGGAGCTGAGGAAGAAGGCGAAGGCGATGACCAGGGGGAAGATGTCAAGGACCATGAGTCCGTAGGCCCATGGGTTGCGGTGGAGCTGCGGCCAGCGGGAGGCGAAGGCCCAGAGGGAATGGTTCATTTTGACGGGAATGAGCTCGTCGGGGAACCATTTGCAGAGGCCGTTGTTGACGCGGATGACCAGAATGATGATGAAGCCGATCCAGAAGAGGCGGTTGTGGAAGGTCTCGTTGAAGCATTTGCCGGGCGTTTGGCGAATGATGGACTCCGCGAAGTTCGCGATGGGATACTGCAGATGCTCATGGTCGGACCATTGGCGATGCAGGATAAGCGCGAGGCAGGCCATGGCGATGGTCGTCAGGAAGATGAAGGGCAGCCATGTCTTCAGCGGGGGCATCCACTGTTTCCATGGAACCTGGCCGAGCTTGAGGGAGAGCCACTCCTTCAGCGTGGCGGGGGGGACTTTCGGCTTGTCGGAGCCTGTGATGAAGCGGTTGACCACTTCGTCCTGCGGCTCGGGATCGACCAGTGTCCCTTTTGGATAGTAGGAGAGCATGTTCTTTGAGTGGTAGCCAGGTGTGACGCGATCCCAATGATAGGGCATGACGACAATCTGCGCGAACTGCTCCATCAGTGCGCGGCCGGGGATGCCGACGGCGCAGGTGGAGATGGTGAAGATGACGGCCAGTTCCGCGGCGGTCAGCGCCAGCTTCCCGTTGATTTTCTTCAGCAGCGGATTGATGGTCATGACGAACACGACCATCACGCCGATGACGAGAATTGGAATCTGATGGCCGTTGCTGATGCTCTCCAGCTTCAGCACAAAGTCGTTGATGTAGCCGATTCCACAGATGAACAGAACGCTCAGAAGGCTGATGAAAAGTGCGCGGAAAGTCATGGGGTGTCCTGTATCACGGATGAGGTTGAGGGTTCAGGCCGTGGCCGGAAAGACGGTAGAGTGCGATGGCGGCGCCGGCGTAGTCGCCGATGTCATGGCCGAGGCTGGCGATGCGGATGTCGCATGGCTCGATGAATTCCCGCCATGCGAAGCGGGGCAGGTTGACGCGAATCTTGTCCAGCAGGAAGTCGCCTGCGTAGACGGCGGCGGTGCCCAGGAGCAGCATGGCCGGATTGAACATGCTCAGGCAGATGCCGATGCCCTGCGCAAGACGGAGGCAGACATCGTCCCATAGGGCGACGGCCAAGGGGATTCCAGCCATGGCACCTTGTCGAAGTGTCTGAAAATTAAGGTTTTCCAGCTTTCCATTGACATCTGGCAGCCGCATCATGGGATGGTTGGGGCGATCCCTAAGTGCCTCCTGCAGATGAAGCGCCACATTATGGCCGCCGCAATAGGCCTCCAGACAGCCGCGTTTGTTGCAGCCGCAGAGCGGCCCCTCCGCGTCAAGGACGATGTGCCCCAGTTCCCCTGCCGAACCGAAACGGCCGGACAGCAGCTGTCCCCCCGCGATGACGCCGCCGCCTATGCCCGTGCTCAAGGTCAGATAGACCACATCCTGCAATCCTTTGGCATCACCGAAAAGCCATTCGGCCAGAACGCCCGCGTTGGCGTCGTTGTCCATGAAAAAGGGGCAGGGGAGGGTCTTCTGGAGGTCGGGGCCGATGGGGACATCCCGCCAGTCCAGGTTGGAGGTGCGGCAGAGGATGCCCTCTTCGGGACGCAGGATGCCTGGTGCGCAGATACCGTAGGCGGCAATTTGCCCCGGTTTGACAGATTCGTTGCTAAGTAGTTGCGCCACAGTTGCTTGCAACTGCGGCATCACGTCATGGTACGGACGCCTTCCATGCTGGATTCGGGTCTTGGACAGAATCCGGCCTTCCGTGTCAGCCAGAGTGACAGCAATCTTCGTGGCACCGATGTCAATGCCGATGACAAATTCGCTGGAAACGGTCATGAAATCCTTTTTGGGGGATGGATGCTAGTTCCAGACGGTCTTCTTGTCAGGGTCGCCCAATCCGTAGATGGCGGAGGCCGCGCCGGCCATGGCGCCGATGTCCTTCAGATTCGTGATGCAGACGGTGCAGGCGTCGCGGAATTCCTTCCATGCGAAGCGCGGCAGATAGGACATGACGGTGGGCAGCATGTCCAGCCCGTTCTCGCGGGCGCGATAGGCGGCGGTGCCGAGGATGATCATTTCGGGGTTGAACGTGGTCATGTAGATTCCGATGCCCTGCGCCAGCCGGAAGCAGATCTCATCCCACATCTCCACGGCCAGAGGAATGCCCAGCTTGGCGCCTTCGCGGACGGCCTGGAAGTTCAGATTCTCCAGTTTGCCGGCCACGCCAGGCAGGCTGTACATGGCATGGTTCGGACGATAGCGCAGCTTGTCCTGCAGCCGCAGCGCCACGTTCTTGCCGCCGCAGTAGGCTTCCAGGCAGCCCAGCTGACCGCAGCCGCAGAGCGGTCCGTTCACATCCAAAATCACATGGCCCAGTTCGCCGGCGATACCAGTCTTGCCGGTGAGCAGTTTGCCGTTGGCGATGATGCCGCCGCCGACGCCCGTGCTCATGGTGAGATAGATGACATCCTTAAGACCTTTGGCGCTACCGAAATACAACTCCACGAGGACGCCTGCGTTGGCGTCGTTCTCCAGATAGACTTTGGAGAAGCCGAACATCTGCTGTACGTCATGACAGATGGCGGTGTCTCCCCACACCATGTTGGGGGACTTGCGGATGATGCCGTTTTCCATGTCCAGCGGGCCGGGGGCGCAGATGCCGCAGGCCGCAATGTCCGCCGGCGTCAGATTCAGCTCCTTCAAAATCCGTTCCCCTTCCGCCTTCATGCCGGCACGGACCTGTTCATAGCTGCCTTGGGGGACGCTGGTGTTGGCCAGAATCTCGCAGTTGGTGCTTGCAATGCAGAGGGCGACTTTCGTCGCGCCGATGTCGATGCCAAAGATATAGGCGGGAGTTGAGCTCATGGGAAAATCCTTCGTTGATATGGAATGGGTTGAAAGGGAACGAACCTGAGGAACGGCCTCTAATGTACGGCCAAGTTGGGATAAATTCAAATGGTGGAAGAGAATTATGGAAAATTAGCGCTCAAGGGGGAGGGCAAGGTCATGCGCCGGCCTTGCATTCCTCCAGAAGCTTCTCGAAGCGGCGGCCGTATTCCACATAGTTGTCGAAGCGGGCCTGGTCCTCCGATTTGACGTCGCCGTCGTGGAATACCGCCTTCATGTGGGGCTCCATGGAGAAGCCGCCGTCGTAGCCGCTCTTCACCAAATCCGTGATGATGCGGCGGACATCCCCCGCGCCGTCTCCGGCCCATGTGTACTCCATCGAATTCTTGTCCAGATGGAAGAAGCCGTCTTTGATGTGGACATAGATGACATGCTCCTTGACGTGGCTGTAGAACTCCCAGCTGGACTGATGCGGGCGGGGCTCCGGTTTGCTGAAATCGACGTTGAAGACGGGGTTGCCGGTGTCATAGACCAATTTGAGGCCCGGCACGTTCTCCAACAGCCGCAAGGTGAAGGGCCAGCCCATGCCGCCGTAGTTCATGCAGTTTTCATGGACTGGAATGAGATCGTTGTCCAAGAACATGTTGGTGAGGATGCGGAGGCGGCGGAAGCGCTCCTCTTCCATCTGGTCGTCAGGGGCATTGCCGTCGATGCGGGCGAAGCTCATGATGCGGACCAATTTGGTGCCCAGCCGCTTCATCCGTGGGATGGCCCGCTCCGCCTCCGCCAACGACGAGTCGAAGGGCTCCGTGATCTTCTTGCCCCAATTGGCGATGGCGGAGCCGAAGCAGTTGATGTGGATGCCGGCGGCATCCAGAGCGTCCGCCGCGCGGTCAAACTGATCCTGTGGCAGGTCATGGATGTTCATGCCGTCGATGGCACGAGCTTCTATATTCTTCCATCCCAATGCTTTAGTCGCTTTAATCTGGCCTTCAAGACCTTTTGACGCCTCATCGGCAAAACCTGTCAGATACATGGTTGTCTCCTTTTGTCATGGCAGGGAAGCGGACATCCGCATCGTCGCCGACTCCGGCCATCCTGCACGTTTTTGGTTTGTCATATCCTATACATATATAATATATACTATCTGAAGCAATTGAAACGCAGGGAACTTTGCCGAGCGATTACCTCAATCTCTTTGCGCTGACGAGCCACCGCTCCTGATCCAGTCCCAATTCGGGAAGGTGAAGGGGCAGTTTGGTCTCCTCCGCGAGGCACATGCCGAATTTGGGCAGGGCCTTGATGAAGGGCTCCCGCTCCTCCGTGGCATAGGCGGGCCCTTTGAGCAGCAGGAAGGTGCCATGTCTGGCCAATAGCTTCTCTGCCTCCGGAAGCAGATCGACGGCTTTGCCGACGGCCCTTGCGGTGACCAGACGGCAATGGCCGGCGGCCTCCGGACAGCGGGCGGGGGCCTCATGGCCGCAGAATGCGCGGGCGGCGGCATGGCGACAGGGGGTCAAGGTCAGGGCCACGGAGAGGAAGGCCGCCTTTTTGGGACGGCTGTCCACCAACAGCCAGCGGCGGTCAGGAAGCCATGTCATGAGTGGAAGGCCCGGATAGCCGCCTCCAGAGCCCAAATCCAACGCCAAATCCCCTGGCCGGGTCACGGCCCGTGCCACGTTCAAGGCGGTCAGGGAGTCCAGAACATGGTTTCGCAAATAGTCGATGGGGGTGGTCAGCCGTGTCAGATTCAGCCACTGATTGACGCCAGCCAAATGGCTGTAAAGTGCTTCCAGTACGGGCTTTTTGTCGTCATCAACAGGAATGTCGAGGGTGTTGCAGGCCCGCAGAAACCACTGCCAATCCTCTGGACAGAAGGTCTGCAGGGGGTAACGGTCGGGAAAGAAGTCCTCTTCTGGATGACGTTCGGTGTTCAAAGGGCTTCTCCTTGCTGCAGGGGGGAGTATTTGAGCAGCTTGTAGTCCGGATTCTTCTCCGCAAAGTAGTCCACGCTCCATTGGTCTGGGAAGAGGAGCACGGGATTGTTGTCCAAGTCTATGGCCATGCGGATGTTGCTGCCCATGTAAGCGCCTTTGAAGGCATCGGGATCCGTGCCTTGGGGGAGCCAGCGGATTTGTGTGAAGGGGCTGGGTTCGAGACGGACTTCCGCCGCGTATTCGGTTTCGAGGCGGTGCTTGACCACCTCGAACTGAAGCTGACCGACGGCACCCAGAAGCACGGTCCGCTGTTGAGTATTGTGCATATGGAACATCTGAATGACGCCTTCGTTCACCATCTGCTCCAGTCCGTCGCGGAACTGCTTGAATTTGGAAGGCGCCGCATTATGCAGCGTTGCAAAGACTTCCGGCGGGAAGCGGGGAATTTCGTTGAATTGGAGGCCGGGGATTTGGGTCAGGGTGTCGCCGATGCGGAAATTGCCATGGCTGACCAGGCCCACGATGTCTCCGGGGTAGGCCTTCTCCACGGTCTCCCGATCCTGTCCGAAAAGCCGTTGGGGATAGGACAGTCGCAGCGGTTTGTTGCCGCCTCGCGGATTCGGCACGCTCATGTCCTTCTCAAAGACGCCGGAACAGACCCGCAGAAACGACAGGCTGTCCCGATGGTTGGGATCCATGTTCGCCTGAATCTTGAAGATGAAGCCGGAGAAGCGTTCATCCTCCGGAGCGATGGGGCCCTGGTTGGAGTTGCGGGAGACGGGAGGCATGCCGTGCTTCACGAAGAAGTCCAGAAGCAGCTGGACGCCGAAGTTGTTGATGGCGCTGCCGAAAAACACGGGAGTCAGGTCGCCGCATTGAAGCTTTTCGGGGGAGAATTGCTCTCCGGCCATGGAAAGGAGCTCAATCTGCTCCAGCCATTCCTTATGGTAGTCCGGATGGAGGAGCTTGCCGATGCGTGGATCGTCCGCTCCCGTGACCTGTTCGGCGGCCCGCGCGCTGCCCTTCCCCTGATTGGAATAGAGATGCAGCTTGTTTTCAATGCGGTCGAAGACGCCTTTGAAGTCCGGTCCGTCGCCCAACGGCCAGGTCACGGGGAACACGGAGATGCCAAGGGAGTTCTCCAAATCATCCAAAAGCTCCAGCGGATGAATGGAGGGGCGGTCCATCTTGTTCATGAACGTGAAGATGGGAATGCCGCGCAAACGGCAGATTTCGAAGAGCTTGCGGGTTCGCTCCTCAATACCCTTGCCTGCGTCGATGACCATGACCACGCTGTCCACGGCGGTGAGCACGCGGTAGGTGTCCTCCGAGAAGTCGCGGTGGCCAGGAGTGTCTAACAAATTGACGCAGAAACCGTTATATTCAAATTGCAGGACCGTGGAGGAGATGGAGATGCCGCGCTCCTTCTCGATGTCCATCCAGTCGGAGGTGGTGTTCCGCTGATTCTTCTTCGCCCTGACGGCACCGGCCAGCTGAAGGGCGCCGCCGTACAGCAGCAGCTTTTCCGTCAGAGTGGTTTTGCCTGCGTCAGGGTGGGAGATGATGGCGAATGTGCGTCGCCGTGATATTTCTTGGGAGAATGACATTGATATAAGAAAATTAGGAATTAGAAATTAGGAATTAGGAATTTAGGAGGAAGAAATTTGAAGTTAGGAGTTAGGAATTAGAAATTAGGAATTAGGAATTTAGGAGGAAGAAATTAGGAGTTAGGGGGTTAGGAGGTAGGAATTTTGGGTTGGAGACTTATGATATTCATAAGTTGTTTATAATCAAGGAGTTATGATTATTTTTGTGCGCTTTGGGGTTGATGGAGAAGGGGTTTGAGAAATTGTCCGGTAAAGGAGCGTGGGTTCTTCGCCACCTGTTCGGGCGTGCCTTCGGCGACGATGGTGCCGCCGTTGTCACCGCCTTCCGGACCCAAATCGATGATGTGGTCCGCGACTTTGATCACGTCCAGGTTGTGTTCGATGACCAAGATGGTGTTCCCCTGGTCGCGAAGGGCTTGGAGCACGGAAAGGAGATGTTCGATGTCGGCCAGATGGAGTCCCGTGGTGGGTTCGTCCAAGATGTAGAGGGTGTGCCCTTGGGGGCGGCGGGAGAGTTCAGTGGCCAGCTTGACCCGCTGGGCTTCGCCGCCGGAGAGGGTGGTGGCGGGTTGTCCAAGATGGATGTAGCCAAGCCCCACGTCCTTCAGCGTATCCAGCTTGTGTTTGATGCGGGGGATGGCGGAAAAGACGTCACAGGCTTCGCTGACGGTCATTTCAAGGACGTCGGAGATGGTGCGGCCCTTGAAGCGGACATTTAGGGTCTCCTGGTTGTAGCGCTTGCCGTGGCAGGTTTCGCAGCCCACATAGATGTCCGGAAGGAATTGCATCTCGATCTTTTTGATGCCGTCGCCCTTGCAGTCCTCGCAGCGGCCGCCTTTGATGTTGAAGCTGAAACGGCCAGCGGAGTAGCCGCGGATTTTCGCGTCCTGCGTTGAGGCGAAGATTTGGCGGATGAGGTCGAACAGACCTGTGTAGGTGGCGGGGTTGGAGCGGGGGGTGCGTCCGATGGGACTTTGGTCGATGACGATCATCTTGTCAATGTACTCCAGCCCTTGAATGGCCCGATAGGCCCCCGGTTCGTCCGTCTTGAAGCCAAAGTGACGGTTGATGGCACGGACCAGAATCCGGTTGACCAACGTGGACTTTCCGGAGCCGGACACGCCGGTGATGCAACAGAAGGTGCCCAACGGAATCTTCACGTCAAGTTCCTTCAGGTTGTTGGCCGTGGCCCCCAGAACCGCAAGCTGCTTTCCATTGCCTGGAAGTCGCTTTGCCGGCACGGGAATGACCCGTTTGCCGGAAAGGAACTGTCCCGTCAGAGACTCCTCCACGGCAGCGACTTGCGATGGCGTTCCGGCGGCCATGACTCGCCCCCCCGCCTCGCCGGCTCCAGGCCCCAAATCGACCAAAAAGTCAGCGGCCTTCATGGTGTCCAAATCATGTTCTACGACGATGACCGTGTTGCCCAAATCCCGCAGTTTCACTAACGTGTTGAGCAGACGCGTGTTATCGCGCTGATGCAGACCGATGCTGGGTTCGTCCAAAATGTAGAGGACGCCCACCAGGCCGCTTCCTATCTGGCTGGCCAGACGGATGCGTTGGGACTCCCCGCCGGACAGGCTGCCGCTTTCTCTGTTGAGGGTCAAGTAGTTCAGGCCAACGGACCGCAGAAAGCCCAGACGGTTGGAGACCTCCTTGACCAACGGCTCGCCGATGGATTTCGCATTTCCTTCCAGGGGAAGAGTTTGGATAAAATCGTAGGCTTTGTCGATGGACAGGGAGCAGAACTGGTGGATGTTCAATCCGTTGAACGTGACGGCAAGGTATTCGGGCTTCAGGCGGGCTCCATGGCAGACGGGGCAGAGCTGGAAGCTCATGTGCTCCTGCAGGCGTTCCCTGAAGTCTTCGTTTTCGGTCTCCCGATAACGACGGAGCAGATTGGCCAGAATTCCCTCAAAGGGTTTGCGCCATTCGTGGAGAGTGCCCCGCATCCGATAGTCGAAATTGACGATTTCGTCTCCGCTGCCGTGCAACAGGATGTGCCGCACCTTTTCGGGGAGGTCCTTCCATGGGGTCGTCAAGCTGAAGCCATATTGGGTGGCCAGACAGCGCAGATAGTGGTTGTAGAGCATGATGGTATGTCGCATCCCCCTGCGCCACAAGGGGATAGCCCCTTGTTTGATGGACAGTGTGGGGTCGGGAATGACGGACTCCGGCCGAAAGACCAGCTGTTGCCCCAGGCCATCGCAGGCGGGGCAGGCGCCGTAGGGGGTGTTGAAGGAGAAGTCCCGTGGCTGGAGGCGGCCGAAGCTCAGCCCGCAGTCCAGACATGCAAGATGTTCACTGATAAGCTCTTCTGTCCAGCCGCCGGGGGCGTTGGCGTCTTCGGTCATCAGCACCATCGTGCCCTGGCCCTTCTTGAGGGCCAGTTCGATGGAGTCGGTCAGGCGGGTGCTGTTGGCATGGCCGGTGACCAGACGGTCCACAATGGCCTCGATGGTGTGCCGTTTGGTCTTTGCCAGCTTGATGTCCTCTTCGATGGAGACAATGGCGCCGTCAATGCGGGCACGGGGGAAGCCGTCTTGTCGAATGGTGTCCAAAACGTCCTTGAGTTCCCCCTTCTTGCCGCGGATGTAGGGGGCCAGCAGCATGAGTCGCCGTCCCTCTGGCATTCGGGTGATTCGGTCGCAGATGGCTTGTGCGCTTTGGCTTTGGATGACCTTGCCGCATTTGGGGCAATGGGGGATTCCCAAATGCGCATAGAGAAGGCGGAGATAGTCGTAAATCTCTGTCGTGGTGGCCACTATGGAGCGTGGGGAGCTTCCTGCCGTCCGCTGTTCGATGGCGATGGCGGGGGACAGTCCGTCGATATGGCCCACCAGCGGCTTCTGGAGCCGATCCA
>JAEEYQ010000061.1 GCA_016288215.1 Lentisphaeria bacterium
CACGCAGTGGAACGCCACATTGCCCATGACGTACTGCAACGGCTCCCCCTTCAGCCGCCGCCGCACCGCCTCGCGGAACCGCCGCTCCAGCTCAGTCGGCACGTCCCCCGCGCAGGGAGGCGGCATGGTGTCCGCGACGCCCAACGCCTGCTGCAGCAGCCAGCGGGCCTCCTGCCGTCCGTTCTCCACGCCAGCGGCGCATAAGGCGGCAGCCGCCTCCGCGATCAGCTGTTCCGCATGCATGGCCCCCTCCGACCCATTGGACTCTTAGGCCTGGTCATAGCCATAAAGCGGTCGATACCAGATGTTTCTGAAACGCACCAAGTCACCATGGTCCTGCAGTTCAAGAGCGCCCACGCTGTTCATGGGAACATCGTAGTTGGTGATGGCGCGGTGCAGGGTCGGCCCCTGAATGGACCGCATGTGGTGCAGCAGGACGCCGTTCAAGAAGACCGTGATGTAGGCCGGCGTCAGCAGCTGATAGCCCGCAAAGCGTGGCGCGATGAAGACGAAATCATAGCTGTTCCACTGGCCAGGCTTCCGGCAGGCGTTGGCCAACGGCGGAAACTGGCCGTAAATGCCGCCTGTAGTGCCGTCCGGATAGGTGGGGTTCTCATAGCAGTCCAACACCTGAATCTCAAATTTGCGCATGAAGAAGACACCGCTGTTTCCCCTGCCCTGCCCTTCGCCTCTGACGACCTCCGGGGAGGCGAACTCCAGATGCAGCTGGCAGTCCCCGAATTCCGTGCGCGTATGGATATTTCCCGTCCCTGGAACGACTTCCATATAGCCGTTCTCCAGTTTCCACGGGGCGCTCTGATTGTCGTTGCTCAGCCAGTTGCCCAGACTGGAGCCGTCAAACAGCACTATGGCGTCCGATGGCGGCAGCCCGGCCTTCTCCTGACAGCTGGCCGTGCCCGGAGTCACCACCCGTGGCTGGGGACGATTGCCGTCATGGACATGCCAACAGCTGCCTGGAATGATGGGTGTGTCACTGTACCCGACGCTCTTCTTGATTTCCTCTGCCATGGTTGGTCTCCTATATATGTATATGGTATAAAGGGTGGACGGACTTTTGTCCCGCCGACGGACGGATCGCCCGCCGCAACCACGCCTTCTCCATAAGATAGCCTCTGCCTCCCAAAGTGCAAACTGCCACATCCCTTTGCGCAGACTCCCTGGGCCTTCCGCGCGCTTTTCACTTTTCACTTTTCACTTTTCACTTTTCACTTTTCACTTTTCACTTTCCGCTTTTCACTTTTCACTTTTCACTTTTCTTGTGACGAGGGACGGGAGGCGGGAGACGGGAGCTCTTTTCATTTGACGCGAGACGGGAGACGCGAGACGTGAGACATGTATATAACTGATGAATCGTTACATATATTCAATTTTCATGGTCATAAATCAGCCATAACAACGGTTTTCTGAAACCATCAAGGGTCCGAATCATTACTTTCCCTTTTCACTTCCCGTTTTCGTCCCCCGCCTCTCGTCCCGCTGCCCCTCTCAACAGGATTATCATCATTGCATAAAATTGAACAAAATTGCATAAAATAACGATTCACCAATTTGACTTGCCTGCCAGATGTGCTATCTTTTTCATGGTAACCAGAGAGGAGAGCAGACATGACGACGGAAAGCATCTTTCATCAAACTGCAATGATGAAAACATCAGTTATGGAAGTGGCAAAGTGGTTTTTGGGCAAACAGCCCTTAACGCACAAAAAACTGCAGAAGCTCTGCTATTATGCGCAGGCATGGCATCTGGCTCTCTTGAATCGGTCATTGTTCACGGAAACAATTCAGGCATGGATTCATGGCCCCGTCATTCCTGCGTTGTATGCGGCCTACGCTGACTATGGATGGGAACCCATTCCGCGGCCCAAGGGGAAACGCCCCAAGTTTCCTGACGATACCCTTGAGATTTTAGAGACGGTGTGGAACACATACAAAGACTTTGATGGGGACCAGCTGGAAGCACTGACCCATGATGAGGAGCCTTGGCAAAATGCGCGAAAAGGCCTGGCCTTTGATCAGCCAGGACATAATGAAATTTCCATTGAGGACATGAGGGCATTTTACAAGCGGCTTTGGCAGGATAGTCAAAATGACTAGAAAATTCCCTGTTGGCAATATCCCTGAAGGGGATGTGCGTCAAAATCGGTTGTTGCCGTATAATGGAAAAGCTGTTGAGCAAAAGTCCCTTGTGTTTTCATTTACCAGTTTTGACAGAAACCACAAATTGTTTAACTTGGGCAATGATTCAACTCATCCGGAAACTTTGCCTGGCGAATGGTTTCTCTCGTTGTTGGATGTCCTGAAAGAAGCCAGCACAAAATCCATCACAGAATTGAAGACGTCTTCACTTGAGTTCCATCCAGTGAAATGGACTGGTACCAATGTCCATAAACCCTTTGAGAATGAACAACTTGAATACTGGCAATTTCGAATTTCCAAAGCGAGAGGGCGAGTGATTGGTTTCAAGATTCCTATTGCAACCTGCACGGTGTTCTATATTGTTTGGCTGGACGCACATCACAATTTGACCGATAGCGAGGGCTATGGCACATCGAAAGTCTTCATAAAGCCATATAATGCCTATGACCTTCTTGAAAAGGAGAATCGTGAACTAAGGCAGCAGTGTGAAAAATTGCAAGTTGATTTGAAGGTGGCAGAAGAGATGCTTGAGAGGAAGTGAAACCAGAGAATCGCAAGGGCAGAACATCCCCTTTTTCCGTCTCCCGTCTCGCGTCCATCATTCCCCGTCCCTCGTCCTACTTTACTTTCACTCTTCACTTCCCGTCTCTCGTCTCGCGTCTCTCGTCCCCTGTCCCTCGTCCACTTTTCACTTTTCCTCCTCTCTTCTCCTCTTCGCGGCGCGGCAGCGGACAGAAATTTACGAAAATCGGCGGCGCGTCCGCTGTCAAAACGGATTCCGCGATATATATTAAAGGAAATTTGTCTCTGCATCGCAGAAAGAGTCCATAAGCGAAATCACATCAGGGAATCTGAACAATGACCAAAATCACATTCATGGGTGCGGGCAGCACGGTATTTGCCAAGAACATCATTGGGGACTGCCTTCTCACCGAATCGTTGCGCGATGCGCAGATTGCTTTGTATGACATTGACCATGAGCGGCTTAAAGATTCCAAGATGATGTTGGACAACCTGAATGCCAACATCAACGACAACCGGGCCGAGATCACGGCGCATTTGGGCCTGAAGAACCGCCGCTCCGCTCTGCGCGGCGCCGACTTCGTCATCAACGCCGTCCAGATCGGCGGTTATGAGCCCTCCACGGTCGTGGATTTCGAGATTCCCAAAAAATACGGTCTGCGTCAGACCATCGGCGACACGTTGGGCATTGGCGGCATCTTCCGCGCCCTGCGCACCATTCCGGTTCTGGAGGGCTTCGCCAACGACATGAAAGTGGTCTGCCCCGACGCGTGGTTCCTGAACTACACGAACCCCATGTCCATTCTGACGGGCTATCTGCTGCGCTACTGCGGCATCAAGGTGGTGGGCCTTTGCCACTCCGTCCAGTCCTGCGTCCCCAGCCTTCTGCGGGATTTGGATCTCTACGACAAATACTATCCCGTGACCTGGAAAATCGCCGGCATCAACCACATGTCATGGCTGCTGGACATCCATAAGGGCGAACGCGACCTGTATCCCGAAATCAAACGCGCCGCGGAGAAGAAGAACCGGGCCGCCCGCAAGAAGGACGCCCCCAAGCACCATGACATGGTCCGCTACGAAATCATGAAGCATTTCGGCTACTACAACACGGAATCCTCCGAACACACCGCCGAATACCATCCCTATTTCATCAAGAGCCAGTATCCGGACATGATTGAGGAGTTCAACATTCCGCTGGACGAATATCCCCGCCGCTGCGTGAAGCAGATCTCCGACTGGCGCCATCAGCGGGAGGCAGTCACCAGCAACAAACAGCTGTCCCACACCCGCACGAAAGAATACGGCTCCTACATCATGGAGGCGATGATCACGGACAATCCCTGCGAAATCGGCGGCAACGTCCTCAACAACGGCCTCATTCCCAACCTGCCCAAGGAGGCGGTGGTGGAAGTGCCCTGCATGGTCAACCGCAACGGCGTCCAGGGCTGCTACGTGGGCAACCTGCCCCTGCAGTGCGCTGCGCTGAACATGACCCACATCAACGTCCATCTGCTGACCATCGAGGCCGCCGTGAAGCACTCCCGCGATCTGGTCTACCAGGCGGCCATGATGGATCCCCACACCCGCTCCGAACTCACGTTGGACGACATTCGCGCCATGTGCGACGACCTTTTCGAGGCCCACGAAAAGGACAACATGATTCAGGAATACAAATAGTCCTTCTGTCATCGGAATTCACCGTCAGCCGGAGTCCCTCCGTCCATGGAAACCATTCAGGGTCCCATCAAAGTCCATCCGATTTTCGCCCATCCGGAGCCGCCGGAGGACAACTCGCGGCTGGCGGCATGGTGCGGCCCTGCGTCGGTGCCCACGGGAGCCACTCAGACATGGCTCCTGCTGGACACCATGGACGGTGTCAGCTCCCTTCTGGAGGACGCCCAAGGCAACAGCCTGGGCACCCTCCGCGAGTTCTGCGGCGCGGAGGGGGTCCGTCTGGTCGGCCAGTCCTTCAGCGGCAAGAGCCCCTTTCCGGTCTGCGTCCGCCTTCGGCAGATCAACCGCGACCTTCCCCTGCAGGCCTTTCCGGAAAACCCCACGTCCTTCCCCAACGGCCAGGTCAAACGCCCCAATTACCAGTTTTGGCATTGTCTGGACGCCCTGCCGCAGGCCGCCATCACCGCCGGAATCAAATCCAGCGTCATTCTGTCCCACATTTTGGATAAGCTCACGACGCCCTTCTCGGACGGCTTTCTGCAGACTTTCCCCGCTCAGCCCCATGACAGCTACATGATTCCCCAAGGCCGACTCTTCTGCCTCAGCGCAGGCAATCTGCTCTTCGAGGTCATGCAGCATCCGGAGGAGCCCATGTGCATCAGCGACCCCCGAAAGCCCGTGGACCCCGTCGCTCAGCAACTGGCCCTGAAGGCAGCCCAACTCTATGACCGCCAGTTACTTCGGATTCCCAACGACACCCGCAGCATCCAACGCAATCAAAAAATCCCCCTGCTGCGGCTGTGCCCCTTCTTCCAAGTGGACGAAATCCGCCTGTGGGACTATCTTCACGACCGCACCTCGCCGGCCAGCTTCCAGCTGCTCTTCCTGCTGGAGGGGCAGGCCCGTGTCGAAACCCGCACCAGCGGGCTGGACATCGCCAAACTCGCCCCTGCCCTCCTGCCAGCCTGTCTGGGGGACTACAAGCTGCTCGCGAAAGACGGTCACGCCCGGCTCCTGCGCGTCCAGCTGAATGTATAGCGTCCGCCCATGAGTCCTGCGTCTCCATCCTTTTCGGACAGCCGGTTCATCGTCGGCATCGATTTGGGCACCACGAACTGCGCCGTCAGCTACGTGGATCTGCAGTCGGATGACCACACCATCACCCCTTTCCCCCTGCTCCAGCTCATCGCTCCAGGGGAAACGGCATTTCGGCCACTGTTGCCCTCCTTCCTATACATTCCTTCTAAGGGGGAATTTTCGGAAGGGGCATTGTCCCTGCCATGGCAAGCCGACTCCACTGTGGCGGTGGGACATTTTGCCCGCCACCATGGCGCCGCCGTCCCTGACCAGCTGGTCTCCTCCGCCAAATCATGGCTGGCCCATGGCGGCGTGGACCGTCAGGCGCCAATTCTCCCGTGGGGCGACAGCCAAGCCCCCCGCAAACTCTCTCCCGTGGCCGCATCCCGTCACTATCTGGAGCACATTCGCCAGGCATGGGACCATCAGTTCGCCGCCCAAAGGGATGCCGATGGCAATCCCTGCATTCTCTCCCAACAGCAGGTCATCCTGACGGTTCCCGCCTCTTTCGACGAAACCGCCCGCGAGCTGACTCTGCAGGCCTCCCGCGAGGCAGGGCTGGAGCGCATCACGTTGATTGAGGAGCCGTTGGCGGCTTTCTACGCATGGCTGTCTGGCCAGGGCGAGGCATGGAAAACCCGCCTTTCCCCCGGCGAGCAGATTCTGGTGGTGGATGTGGGCGGCGGCACCACGGACTTCTCGCTCATCCGGCTGGATGAAAATCTGACCCTCCGCCGCCACGCCGTCGGCGACCATCTGCTGTTGGGCGGTGACAACATGGACATGGCCATCGCCCGCCAGCTGGAGGCCCAATGGCATGTCCGTCTGCCTCAACGTCAATGGTCCATGCTCTGTCAGGAGTGCCGTCGCGCCAAGGAGACGCTGCTGAAGCCGGACGCCCCCGACGCCGTCACGGTCCATCTCGCCGCCCCGGGCAGCTCCCTGCTGGCCGGCGCACGGAACGGTGTCCTGAAACGGCAGGATATTCATAAGTTGTTGCTGGATGGCTTCTTCCCGCTTATTCCGGAGGATTCGCCTCCGCCTGCCCGTCGCGGCGGCATTCAGGAGATGGGTCTGCCCTATGCGGCGGATCCGGCCATCAGTCGCCATCTTCTTGAGTTTCTGCGACATGGGGGACCTTCGGAAGGGCAACCCGCCACGCCGTCCTGCGTGTTGTTCAATGGCGGGGCCCTGATTCCGCCCTTGCTTCGTCAGCGGCTGAAGGAACAGCTGGAGCAATGGCAGCATGGCCATGAGGTCCGCGAATTGGAGGCGAGGGATTTCGATTTGGCGGTCTCCCTTGGGGCGGTCACTTACGGACTGGCCCGCCGCGGCGAGGCGGTTCGGGTCAAAGGAGGCATCGCAAGAGTCTACTTTTTGAATGTGGACCACGATGGCGCATCCCAATTCGTCTGTCTCATGCCCCGCGACACGGAAGAGGGGGTCGTGCGGCGGCTGGAGGGGCATGTCTTCCATCTGCTGGCGAACACGCCGGTCCGCTTCCCGCTGTACACGTCCGCCACCCGTCTGGGGGACAAACTGGGGCAGGTCATTTCCGACCCGGAGGGCCTGACTGCCCTTCCGCCGCTGGTGACCACCCTGAAATTCGGCCGCAGCGGCAATGCGCAGCAGCTCAGCGCCGTGCTTTCCGCCAAGCTCAATGAAATCGGGACACTGGAACTGTGGTGCGATGTTCCGGAAACCGGCCATCGCTTCCCCTTGGCCTTTGATTTACACGCAACTTCTTCTATTGCAAAGACTTATGACAATAATGAGACGACTTCCGTCATCGTGGAGGAAGCCCGTTGCGAAGCGGCTTTGGCCCATCTGCAGCAGGCTTTCGCAGGCAACGCCAACGGTCTGGACACCGTGCTGAAGGATTTGGAACGTCTGCTGGACATCCCGCGAAACCAATGGCCGGCCAGCCTGCTGCGCCGCCTCGCCGACGCGCTGATTCGGCAGATGGCATGGCGGGAAACCTCCGTCGGCCATGAGGCCCGCTGGCTGAATCTGTTGGGCTTTTCCATGCGGCCCGGCTATGGCTGCGCTGGCGACGATTGGCGCGTCAGCGAACTGTGGAAGCTCTGGCACGCCGGCCCCCTCCATCCCAAAAGCCCCCAAGTCTGCGCGGAATGGTGGATCTTCTGGCGGCGACTGGCCGCCGGCCTCCGCTCCGGACAACAGGAGCAAGTGGCAGGAGCCATCCAACGGCAAATCATCTCGAAGGACAACCGCAACGCCGTCGGCAAGCACGATGCCGCTGGTCAGGAGATGTGGCGCACGGTGGCGGCTCTGGAGGCGCTGCCGCCTAAGGCAAAATTGCGCTATCTCAATGTCCTGCTGAAGGATACGCGGTCTCTTGATGAACGGATGTTCTGGGTCGTGGCCAAACTGGCCGCTCGCCAGTTGCTGACCGGACCTCAAAACGCCGTCATTCCCCCCGAACAGTGGCAAACGCTCTATCCTCTTCTTTTGAAGAAGGTGGAACAGGCTGCCTATCCGTCCTCCGGTCTCTTTGCCATTGCTAACTCATTGCGCCTGACTTGTTTACGTAATATTGACTGTTCGGAGACCCTCCGCCAGCAAGCCGCCGCCCTCCTTGCGGAACATCAGGCGCCAGAGGCATGGCGACATCTGCCCATCGCCCTTCAGGAAGACACCCACGATCTGCAGACGGAGCTATTGGGCGATTCTCTCCCCTTGGGCATTATGCTCCAAACCCCTTGAAATTCATTGGTTGCAAAAAAGCCCGTCAGAAAAAACTGACAGGAAGATGGGACGCGGGACGTGGGACGCATCTCTCTTCACTTTTCACTCTTCACGTCCTGCATCCCACCGCGTCCCGTATTCCGCTTTTCACTTTTCACTTTTCACTCTTCACTCTTCACTTTTCACGTCCTGCATCCCACCGCGTCCCGTATTCCGCTTTTCACTTTTCACTCTTCACTCTTCACTTTTCACGTCCCGCATCCCACGAAGAGTGAAAAGTGAAGAGTGAAGAGTGAAAAGTGAAGAGTGAAAAACCACACACCAAGCTCAACACACGACATGAGTGTCGCCGGCGGCAACAAAACGCAGGGTGCCGTCGGGAATCAGCACCTGCAGCAATCCCTGGTCCGTGATGCCAACGGCATGTCCAACCAACTGATTACCAAGCATATCCACCCGAATCATCTGGCCGGCGAGCAGGGAATGCCGTTGCCATTCCGTCTGGAAGGGACGAAGGCTGCCCGCCGCCAGCCAGACCTCCACGGCCCGTTCCAATTCATTCAGAACGGTGGCGAGAACCTGCTCCCGATTCCATCCCCTTCCCGTCAGAATGCGGAGGGACGTGGCCGTGTTCCGCAGGGGCTCCGGCAGTTCCTCCATGGACACATTGACGTTCAGCCCGATTCCAATCACGACATGGGGGACGCCGTCCGTTGGGCAGGCGGATTCGCAGAGGATGCCGCTGATTTTCCGCCCCTGCATCCAAACATCGTTGGGCCATTTGAGCTGACAGGACAGATTGGGCAGAAGGGAAGCCAGCGCCCGCCGCAGCGCCACCGCCGCCACCATCGCCAGCTGAGGGAGGATGGCAGGGGCCACCTGCGGACGGAGCAGCACGGAAAAATACAGATTGCGGCCCGGCGGCGAAAACCATGCATGGTCGAGACGGCCCCGCCCGCCGGTCTGGCTGTCCGCCACTGCCACCAGTCCCTCCGGAGCCCCCTGTTGGCCACAATCCATGGCCAGGCGGTTGGTCGAATCCACAATTTTTTCGCTAAGTATATGACGTCCAATAACTTGCGTATTTATAAAGACAGCAAGCCCCTCGGCGGACACCGGGGCTTCGGAAAAGGCTTCGGCCTCCATGGTCATGGCTGCTCCACTTCCGCCGGCGCAATCACCGTGGGATCCACCGCCTCGTTCCGCGTGGGCAGCGTCACCTGCTGCGCCCGCCAGCCCCGATGGCACAGCACTCCACGATAGGGGGCCGCGCCGCTCACATGGCCGGTCAAGCGGATGGATTTGGGGTCAAATTCCCCTTCGGCGATCTCCACCTGACTCTGCTCCTCCTCCTTGCGGATGGGAGCCACGCCAAAATAGTCCCGCAGAACCCGCTGTCCGTCCTCATGGACTTTGCGGACGGCCGCCCCGACCATGGCATCATCGTAGCCATCCAGATTCTCCTGCAGAAAATCCACCAGCCGCGCCTCTCGCTGAAGCAGGGCAAGAGCATAGACGGCGCCGTCCTCCAATGCGTTTTGTCCCCCTGTCGCCGTGGTTCCCTTTAAGGCCCCCTGCCCTTCGGCGGCAGCCGCAGGCGGCGTCGCGGTTGGCGGCAACTGTGGCGTCGTCGACGCCTTCTCACAACAGCGTGTCCACGCCGCCGCCATGTCATCAGATTTCAAGATGCCCCAAAAGGCCTTCCATGCGCATGCAAAGTTTCCCATCGTCGTCTCTATTCCATATTATATATATTATATTGTATAGGAAACCTCGGCGCCTCAGTCCCGCCGACGGCCCCCCAGCAGCCCGCTGCGGATCAAAAAATACAGCAGCGTCATCAGCGAGCTGATGGCACCCGCCACATAGGTCAGAAAAGCCGCGTTCAGGACGGAGGCCGCCGCGTCCTCCTCCCCACGGTCCAAGATTCCCGCCGACACCATGATCCGCTTCGCGCGGGCGCTGGCGTTCCATTCAACGGGAAGGGTCACGATGGAAAACAGCGCCGCCGCCCCGAAGACCAACACGCCGAACTTGACCACGGCCAGACTTTGGATGATGTAGCCGACAATGCAGATGTAGAACCACAGTTTGCTGCCAATGTTCACCACGGGCACTAGGGCGGAGCGCAGCCCCAGCCACGCATAGCCCTCCGCATGCTGCAACGCATGGCCCGCCTCATGGCAGGCGACGCCGATGGCGGCGAGGGACTGGCTGCCGTAGACGCTGTCCGACAGACGCAAGGTCTTGCTGGTGGGGTCGTAATGATCGCTCAAGAAGCCGCTGATGTGTTCGACGCGGACATCGAAGATGCCCGCCTGCCGCAGCATTTCCGTGGCGGCCTCGGCCCCCGTCAGCCAACGGCGGCTGGCGGTCTGCGAATAGCGGTTGAACGTGGACTTCACGTACAAACTGGTGAGGAACCCCAGAATCAAGCCTGGAATCATCAGAATCATATACAGCGAATCATACATGTACGGCATGTTTGCCTCTCCTTTTTTCAATGGCTGACGCCCCGAAAGGCGCCCTTCGGCCCCCTGCCCCGCCATCCGTCCCGTTCAGAACAGCTCCACGGGACATGACGGCACGGACTGAAGGAAGCTCTGACCATAGTTTTTGCTGATGATGCGGCTGTCCAAGACAACCACAATGCCCTTATCCTCCTTGGTGCGGATGAGCCGTCCGAAGCCCTGACGGAACTTCAGCACGGCCTCCGGCAGCGAATAGTCGAAGAACGCCCGACCGCCGTTCTGCTCCACCATCTCCGTCCGCGCCTCCTGCAGCGGATGATTGGGGACGGCGAACGGCAGCCGCGTGATGATCACGTTGTTCAGCGCGTCCCCCGGCACGTCCACTCCGGTCCAGAAGCTGGCCGTTCCGAAAATCACCGCACGCTCTGATTTTCGGAACTTCTCCAGCATCTTGCGGGGGGACAGGCCGCCGCCCTGAATCATCAGCGTCATCTCCTCTTTGACAAAGAAATCCTCCATTCGTTCCCCAATGGCGTTCATCATGGCGTAGCTTGTGAAAAGCACGAAGGCATGGCCATCGGTCCGTTTGAGGAACTCCGCGATGGAGGCGGCGGCCCTGGCCTGAAAGACCTCCGTGTCCCGCGGATCGGGCATGTCCCGCGCCATGTACATGACCACCTGGCTGGAATAGTCGAAGGGGGAGTCCAAAATCAGGCTCCGCGCGTCCTCCACGCCCACTCGCCGCTGAAAATAGCCGATGCTTCCGGCCACCGCCAACGTGGCGCTGGTAAGAATTACAGGCTTGCGGCTGAACAGGTTACGGGACAGCGGCGGCGCCACATTCACAGGCGCAGCGTTCATGGAAAGCTCCTGACCGTCCCGCCCGCCGAGTTCGAACCAATGGACATAGTCGCCCAAATCCATGGCGAAGAAATGATCCATGTCGGCGGAGGCCTCGTCCAGCGCCTCCATCACCGTCATCAGCTCCGCCTGAAGGACATCGGTGGCATGGCCGGCCACCTCGCGAATCTCCTGACAGAGCCATTTCAGGTCCTCCCCCGCGTAGTTGCGGATGTGGTTGGGCACGGTGTAGCGCAAGGGGTTGCGCTGTTGGGGGCGAAGCCAGTCCCGCAGGCTGTCGAAGAACCAGCGGAGCTTCTGGCGGCAGGCGTTGACCGTCCGACAGGCGGCGATTTCATTGGCGGCCATGAGCAGGCCGCTTTTCCGCTCGTCGGAATACAGCCGGTTCAGCAGCCAGCGCAGACGCCCCGAGTCCACCCGCAGCCCAAAATGGTTGGAGGCACAGTCCTCCAGCGTATGGGCCTCGTCCATGACCACCGCCGAATATTCGGGGAAGATGCGCTCTGCCTCCTTTTCGGCGGCGCCGCCGTTCCGCTGCCGCGCCCGCGCCTTACGCTCCTCCATGGCCAGCACGGCGAAAAGCATGGCGTGGTTGGTGACAATGATTTGGGCGTCATGCATTTCCCGCCGCGCCCGCATCAGATAGCATTTCCTGTAGAACGCGCATTCCTTGTTCAGACAGTTGCCCACTTCGCAGCAGACCAGACTGAGAAAATCGGGGCTCACGGGAAAGGACACCTCGCTCAGGTCGCCGGTTCGCGTCCGCTCGCACCATTTGACGAATTTCATGTCCTCGCCAGTCAAGAAGTCCCCTGGAAGTGCCTGCTGCCCCCATTCCACAATTTGATTTAACCGCCTAAGACACAGATAGTTACGACGACCTTTCGCCACCACGGCACGGACCTCCTGCCCCAAGAAGGTGTTCAGCAAGGGCACATCCCGCGTGACAATCTGCTCCTGCAGACTGATGGTATGAGTGGACACAATGACGGGACGGCACGTCTCCAACGCATGGTAATAGGCGGGAACCAGATAGGCGAAGGTCTTGCCGACTCCCGTGGGCGCCTCCACGCAGAGGTTTTCGCCATCCGCCAAAGCGGACGCCACCGCCTGCGCCATGGCAAGTTGCTGCGGCCGAGGCTCATAGCGAAAATCGCCACGGCCCTCGCCGTCCTTGCGCATGGGGCCGTCAACGCCAAAAAACGCCTCTGTCTGCCTTACGCTCATGCGGTCCGATTGCCCCTTTAAGCCAAAGAAATCACTCCTTTGACTCCATCAACGGGAGCTTCATGATGATTGCGTCGTCCCCCCGCTCGCTCTCCATGAGGCGGACATTGGGGAGCTCTCCATCGGGGCGGTTCACCTTCGGACCGTCCAGCGGGCGGACATTGGCCACGCCGCCAAGCTCCTCATAGTTCTCCGGAAGGGTGAAGACCTCCTCCTCCGTGTCGCCATAGACCTCCCAATGCATCTCATTGAGGGCCTTCAGCAGCTGCTCCGGCGTGACCGCTCCCGCCAACGCGACAGTTCCCTTGCCGTATTTGGCGTTCTCCACGGGCTGCTCCCGCTTGCCGTTGAACAGGAAACCGACCCAATCCGTCCCCTCGGGCTGCGCGAAGCCGGAATCCTCTCCATCCCATTCATGGCCAAAGACACACAGCTCGCTGGGCTTCGTGTCCACGGCGGCTTCCAGCAGCAGCTCCAGATTCCATGGCACCATGCCGCCCTTTGCCCAATAGACATCCACGCGCAGCGCCGCCTTGGGATACCCCAAGCCGTTCTTTGTCTGCAAGCCGTGGCTCAAGTCCTTCGGCAGCCCGATGCGCTCCGGATCCTCCTCCTCCTCTTCATCATCCACCTCGGCATTTTCCTCTGACGCGGCGACCTCCTCCGTATTCGGCTCCGGCTCCGGCATCATCGGCGGCTCCGCCTCCACGTGGCGATAAGCCTGATACAGCCCCCTGCCGACCGCAAAAGCCACGATAATCGCCACCACCAAAGCCGGCAGACTCCATTTGAGGACAAAATGGCGGCGGGACGCCACTTCCTGCTGCTGGCTCTGGCGCATCCGATCCAGCCCGTCTCCATGACCGTCAAAAATGCTGTTGCTTTCCGTTTGACTCTTCTTGGGTTCCGACATCTCTTTTCTCCATGTAGCCTGAATGGACAACTTTGCCAAAATTGTCGCATTCTGTTATATATTGTGATATGTTGTCATATGTTGTTCAATTGTCACAATCTGCCAACGCGTTTTGCCTATTCTTTTCCGATGCACCATAAGGCCATCTGCACAAAGAACTTACGATGATATTCCGCCAACCGTCCCCAATGGCAGGCACAGGATGGCATGCCCCATCCCACGGGACAGGCCAGCTGCAGCACCCTGCCCTGGCCATAGTTGCGGGAGCACAGCATGGGATAGGCCTCGCCATCGGCAATGGCGGAGCCGGGGACACCCATAAGCAGCACCTGAGCCTCCTCCTTCGGCTGGAGCCGCTGGAGCTGCCCCACGTTGCAGAGACTCTCCGGATACCATGGAAGTCCTTGCAGCGCAGGATGTAACGCACCTTCCTCCGTTGGCTTCAACTGATAGAGGCGTGAGCCTTGGTCCTGAAAATCCATGGTCGCCTCTCGAGGAGCGGCCTCCGACAAGACCATCCGCTCTCCGCCGTCCGCGGCGGGAAAGAGGTCATTGTCGTCAAGCTCCTGCTGATCGTGGAAGCCCGCCAACAGCAGCCCGACGCCGCGATGGACACCTTGGCGGACGTGGAACAGGTTCATGGCTGACAGCCGTCCGGAGGTCCAGACCACCAGCGCCGCCTTTTCCAACGCATTGTCCGCCCACGTCTCCTGTGGATGCAGGAGCGTCACAGTGAAGCCGCAATCGGCCAGATAAGCCTGCCAAAGCGTCAGCTGGATGTCCATCACCGGCGCTTTTGTTATTGTATCTCGTTGATAATCAGCAACTAACAAAGCAACTGCGCCATCCGCGTCCCCCAGCCACGCCGTCCGAGGCAAATCCTGAAGCAGCTCCTCCCGATGAACAGCCGCCAGCACATGGTTGGAGGCATCCACCGCCTCCACGGAGATTCGGCAGGGTTCCGCCGTTCCCGCCGGCAGGGGCACCGTCACATGGGTGGGCTGCTCCGGACTGGCGCTCAGGCCAGGGAACTGGCGGGACAGCAGGGTCTCCCCCGCCAACGTCGCCATATCCACCTTCAGCTGAACGCCTTCCAGACTTTTGTAGGGCAGGAAGTGGATGGCGAGATTCTGTCCCGCCTTCCGCCAGTTCAGCATGCCGTCACGGCCCCGCCCCTTGACTCCCGTCATTTCGGTGCCAAAGCAACGCGCCTCAAGCCATTCACGGCTTTCCCCCGGCTCCAGGCCAATGCCCATGAACGGCTCGCAGGAGAAGGTCTCCGCATGGGTCCACACTCGCCAGAAGTCCAGACTGCCATCGAATTCGTTGAGAATGATGTCCCCCGAGGGGCTGTGGCCGATGGCATCCCACGGCTCCGCCAGCAGCTCCTTGTCGATGCCGCCCCAATAATGGGCGGTGGGAGGCAGGGCATGGAGGCGGCAGCACTCCGTGTCCACGCGGCTGGGGCTGAGGCCAGAGCGATTCGGCGCCCGCAAGGGCAACGTGAACCAGCCGTCCCGATTCAGGGGGCCCTTGCCGGTCGGCTTCCAGAAGCCATGGGTAAACCACGTGGTGTGGAAGGGTCGCGTTCCCGTGTTGGTCAGCCGACGGCGCGTGCGCAAGACCGCTTCGTCCGCCGCCAGCGTGATTTCCTTAATATATTCGCATCCATAGCCATAGGGGGTGTCAATCCGCTGCGAGAAGGTCAAGCGCCAGGCCCCCGTCGCCTTTCGCGGCTTGTCGCCAGCGGAGAGCGGAACCACACGCCACGCCAAGTCCCCTGCGTCACGGCATTCCTCCTTCACCGTCCACGGCGCATGGACCACATGGTCCACGGTGCGGCGGATGTTCGGCCCCGAACCCACGCCTGTGCCGATTCCGGGCAGCATCACCGCGAAGGTCCCCGGCTCCAGCTCCGCCATGCGAACCTCCTCCTCAAACTCCTCCGGAATGCCGTGCCATACCTCTCCATAGTCGGTGGTGTTGGCCAGCCAAGTCCGTTCCCCCGGCCGCCAGGTCAGATTGTAGATCCAGCCGCCCCAATTGAAGCGGTTGCCGTATTTTTCAGGCACGGGCTCCGTTTTTTCCTTCTCCTTGCCCTTTTTCCCCTCCGGCTTCCCGTCGCCCTTTTCAGGAGGCTTTCCGCTGAAGATCTCCGCGCAGACATAGCGGTTGCTCAGCACGAATTCGGGCACGCCGTCGTGATCCATGTCCCGAAAGCTGCGTTCCACAGCCTCCGGCTCCTTGCCATGGCACAGCGCCGCCGCCAGTCCCATCATCATGATGGAGACATGCCATCGTATTCCGTTCATCATGCCCATTCGCATTGGTGTCGTCCTTTATCGTGCGCCCTCACATGGTCCCTGATTTCATGATGCTCCACAACAGCCAGACCGCCAGCGGGAAGGAGAACAGGAAGCCCAAAAGCCCCAACGCCGACACGCCCATGAAGGCGGGGCCCACTCCCGCATGCAGAATCATCGACGAGCCAACCAGCATGCCCGCCAGCATCACGGACGACGCCAAGCGGTTGACCCCTTTGTCGATGCCGTGGCGGAAGTCCTTGAGCCCCACGAACTCCTGCTTCATCGTCAGCCGTCCGCTCATGGCCGCCCGCGTCAGGCTGCGGAACGTCTGCGGGAACTCCCCCGCCAGGCGGCCCCAGTCGCTCAAGTCCCCCACCAGCTGCTGAAGCAGCTCCACGGGCTCGTAGCGGCGGAACATCAGCTTCATGGTGTAGGGCCTCAGATGGTCCATGAGCTGGAAGTCCGGATCCAGCCGGAGTCCCAATTCGTCGATGAAGCTCAGTGCCCGCAGCATCATGTAGATGTTCGGCTTCAGTCCAAGTCCTTGCCGCTGACAGATTTGGTACAAATCCGCCAAGGCGTCCCCCACCTGAATGTCCGCCAGCGCCACCTGGCTGTAGCGGTCCATGAGCCATTCCACGTCCCGCTCCAGCTCGTCGCAGTCCGGCTCGCCGTCGTAGATGGTCAGCTTCAGCAGATATTGGACGGCCAGGCGGTACTTTTTCATGATGAGATATAAGAGGACATTGCCCAAAATGCCCCGCTCCGTCTTTGTGATCATGCCCATGGAGCCGAAATCCACATAGCAGATCACATTGCCCGGCAGGATGAACATATTGCCGGGGTGGGGGTCCGCATGGAAGAAGCCATGCTGCAGGAACTGCTCCAGAGCCAAGTCCGCCCCCAACGAGCTGAGCACCTTCAGGTCCATGCCCGCCTTGAGCAGACCATCCACGTCCGACGCCTTGATGCCCTGGATGAACTCCATGGTCAGAATCCGCTGAGAGGAATAGGCCGGATAGACCATGGGCACCTTGATGCCCTCCCGCCCCTCGAACTGACGGTAGAAGCGCTGCTGGCTGGTCAATTCGACGCAGAAATCCAGCTCGCGGGACAGGCTGCGGGTGAACTCCTCCACGATGCGGACCGGATGCAGATAGCGGAACTCGTCATACTGCCGCTCCACGTTCGCCGCCAGATACTCCAAAATCTCAATGTCGATCTGGACCTCGCGGCGGATGCCTGGCCGCTGAATCTTCACAAACACGTCCCGTCCGTCCTTCAGTCGTGCATGATGGCCTTGGGCCATGGAGGCGGCGCCGACGGGCTTCTCGTCAAAGAACTCGAAGAAGTCCTCTATCTCTCCATGCAGGTCCTCCCGAATGACCTGCCGCACCTCGTTCATGGAGAAGGGCGGCACGTTGTCCTGCAATCGCGCGAATTCCCTAACATATTCAATGGGAATAAGATCCGGCCGCGACGCCAACATCTGGCCCAATTTGACGAAAGTGGGCCCCAATTCCACGAAAATCTGGCTGACCCGCTCCGCAACGCTCTGGATCTGCATCTCCTCTCCAGGGTGATCCGCCTTCCAGCGCTTCCAGAAGGCGCGGATGGAGGCCGGCATGTGGAACTGGATGGTGTCCAGCAGGAACCCGAAGCCGTTTCTCACCAAGACGCGAATGATCTGGTTGTATCGCCTTGCATGGCGATAGGTCCGCGTCACTTTGTAGATGGTGTCGATGCCGGCCATATGAAATTAAGTCCTAACTCATTGATTATCAACTATTTAAGCATTTTAACCACGTTGCCGTAGTGCGCTCGGAAGAAAAGGCCCCATTCTCTGGCCAGAATGGTTCCCTGTTCGCTTTGGCGGAGGGCCTTGGCAATGTCCGCCCCCTCTTCGTGGGCAAAGGGCAGCGCGGCGAATTCCGCCATGACCTCCGGCGGCACGGCGGCCGGCCCCCCCGCGTCCAAAATGGCCTTCCACGCCGCCTGAAGCTCGTCCTGACAGTCGATGACCATGACGCGGATGAGCACCCGCAGCACGCCGAAAAGGGCTCCTGTCCAGGCGCCCTCATAGGTGAATTCCCCCGCCAGCTGGAACGGCTGCGCGTCCGGAGCGCTCATGTCCTTGCGGAACTCGTCCGTGTACATGTCCGACCGCACGGGAAGCCGCTGCAGACTGTAGCGGCGGGGGCCGCCGGGGACGCCCAGCCGGCTGTTCCACAGTCGCTGTCCCTCCTGGCTGAGCACGAAATCGATGAACATCTGGGCCCGCTCCCGATTGGGCGCCCCGCGGAACATGCCGATGGGATCGCAGGAGACGGAGGACGCCGCCTCCGGCGTGTGATATGCCATGATCTCCCGCCCGATGTGACGCTGTTCCCACTCCGACTGGGAACGGCCGTAGACGTCGATGCACATGCCCGCGGCGATCTGCCCTCGGGCGGTGTCCACGGGAACCTGGCTGGCGCTGAAGGTCAGATAGCGGGCGTTGCCGCCAATCTCCTTGATCAGCGTCATGGCATCCTGCCACGCCACGTTCAACGCCTTTGGCTGCGACAGCGCGCCGGAGGCCAGCTCCACCGCCATCCGCTCCATGCTGTCATGCATCTGCTTCTGGATGAGCAGCTCGAAGCATTTGGTGATGGAGCCGCTCTTGGAGGGGTCGGCCAGCCCCAGCTGCCCGTAGAGCCGTCCGTCCGCCAAATCCGTCCATGAGCGAAGGGGGCCGCCGCCCGCCTCCGGCAGGTCATAGCCGAGGGCCGCCAGCCGGTCCAGATTCTGGCAGATGCCGAAGGAGGAGAAGCAGGCGCCGTAGTAGCAGTCCCCTTTGTCGTACCATGTCTCCCCGCCCTTCGCCTGAATCAGCACGGGGGGCTCGCCGCTGAACCACTCCGGATGGCGCTCCCGCACGCCGCAGGGCACCAGCGTGCCCATGGCCGCCTGATTGGAGAGATCGTACTGCCCGCCGCCGAAGAACA
>JAEEYQ010000005.1 GCA_016288215.1 Lentisphaeria bacterium
CAGGGCGGCTACCTCACCATCAAGGAGGTGGTCAAGGCCCCAAGCCCCTCATGCGAGGAGGACGGCGAGGCGCCGCGGATGGACACCTATGTGCTTGGGCCGCCGAATCTTGAGATCCGCGCGTCCCTGAGGCGCGGATACCTCTCTCAGGTGCTCCGGCTGACGGAGAATGCCTTCGACACGCTGGTGGACCGCGCGAAGCGGCAGCTCCGCGAGGGCGACCTGAAGGGGTTCCTCTACGAGTCCCTCTTCGGGCTGTACGCCGCCATCCCGCCGGACTGGCGGCTGAAGGACGAGGCGGAGGCCAAGCGCTATTTCCTCCTCTTCGCCGCCATGGCAGGCGCCAACCCGCAGCCGGAAGTCCCCTCCCTCCTCGGCTACGCGGACGCCGTCATCGAGACGCCGACGAACGTCTATGTCCTTGAGTTCAAGTACAAACGAAGCGCCAGGACAGCCATCCGCCAGATCCGCGACCGCGGCTACGCGGACAGATGGGCCGCCGGCCCCCGCCCCGTGACCCTCGTCGGAATCAACTTCAACCCGAAGAAGCGCAACATCGATTTGCCGATCATCGAGCCGCTGTGACGATTCAGAAGGAGTCCACGGAACCCACTAAATATCCAAGGTGTTCAGCCGCAGAATCATAGAAGAACGCGAGGGCTTGCTTTTTGAATGATAACGAACTGCGAATTACCCTCCAACCGGCTGTTCGCATGCTGCTTATTCCGTGTATTCTATGGTTAATGAACTGCTCTCATGGAAATAGCGCGAATCTGTTTGACCTTTGAACAGACCGATTATCCACTCAGTTCAGCTTCGTGGCGAAAAAAACGACTTCCTGCATTTCACATTTCGTTTTTAGATGTACATTAAGTTCCATCGACAGGAGCGATGGAGCCGAAGTTCGGCTTCCATGGCGCTTCAGGTTTTTCCGCGAGCTCCTTGGGGAGGCGCGGCCATGAGAAAGGTTGAAGACCATGCTGAAAAAACTGATCAGTCTAGGCGCGGCATGTGCAGTGTTGTTTGGCATTTCAAGTTGCTGCGGTGCAAAGAAGAAGACCATTCGGATCATGCCCGTGGGGGACTCCATCACTCGGGGCAGCCATGTTGACACTTCCAACATGACGGCGAACATCCATGCGGGCGGTTATCGCAAGCCTTTGCAGGACAAGCTGAAAGCGGCTGGCTATCATTACCTTTTCGTGGGGGAGCTGGACTATTGGGCCTATGGGAAGGACGGTGTCTGCGATCCGGACTTCCAGCCCATGCATCATGGTCTGGCGGGCTTCAGCAATGACCTGATTCTAAACGGCGGCGTGGTTCCCACGCCTCAAATGGATTTGGACCGGCTTGGGGTGACCGAGCTGCGGGTACCTGGCATTCTGGAGGTCATCGACCGCCAGAAGCCGGATGTGATTCTGCTCATGTCCGGCACCAACGGCTTCGGCGAGGAAGGGCGGAACCGCCTCATCCGCGCCATCTGCGACCATTTCACGGGCACCCTTTTCGTGGCGACCATTCCGCCCCAAAAGGCGCCCCGCACGGGCTGTGAACGAGTTGAAGCGTACAACCGCTCCCTGCCGGACTTCCTGAACACGCTGACGGACGCGAAATGCAAGGTCGTTTTCGTGGACATGTTCTCTCATCTGACTGAAGAGGACATTTTGGGCGACGGCGTTCACCCCAGCCTGGGCGGACTGGCCAAAATGGCGGACGTCTGGTTTGAGGCGATGCAGGCCCACCGCAAGGACCTGGAGAAATAGAGACGGCAGAAGTAGCCAATGAGGCCGTGGAAACCGACGGCCATGTAATCCTTAGACGAGGTGTTTGGAATGAATGTGCCATTGCTGGACTTGAAGCCGCAGTATGAAACCATAAAGGATGAGATAACTCATTCACTTGAAGAACTTTACGCAACCCAGAACTTTATTTTGGGACCCCATGTGGAGGCATTGGAGCAGGCGGTGGCGGCCTATTGCGGCTGCGGGTATGCCTGCGCCGTCTCCTCCGGGTCGGACGCGCTGATCATCGCCCTGATGGCGGAGGGAATCGGGCCGGGGGATGAGGTCATCACGTCCACCTACACCTTTTTCGCCACCGCCGGCGCCATCTCCCGCGTGGGGGCCACGCCAGTGTTCGTGGACATCGATTCCAAATCCTACAATCTGGATGTCTCTGCCATTGAGGCACATGTGACATCACGGACAAAGGCAATCATTCCTGTCCACCTGTATGGGCAGGCCGCTGACATGGATCCGATCATGGAGATCGCCTCCCGCTACGGGCTGGTGGTGATCGAAGACGCGGCGCAGGCCATCGGCACCGAATACAAGGGGCGGCGAGTCTGCGCCATGGGGGACTACGGCTGCCTTTCCTTCTTCCCCAGCAAGAACTTAGGGACATTTGGCGATGCGGGCATGGTGTTGAGCAACAATGCGGAGAAGATTGAGCGGATCAAGATTCTGCGAAACCACGGGATGTCTCCCCAATATCATCATCAGGTCATCGGCGGCAATTTCCGCATGGATGCGCTTCATGCGGTGATTCTCAAAATCAAGCTGAAGCATCTTGACACATGGATTGAGGGGCGGCAGCGCAACGCGGCGGATTATGGGCGGCTTTTGGCGGGCGTGAAAGGTCTTGTCCTGCCGACGGAAATGCCGTATTCCACGCGACATACCTATAATCAGTATGTGATTCGCGTTCAGGAGACGCGCCGACAGGCCGTGTGGGACGGGCTGCGCAAGGCCGGCGTGGGCTGCGCGGTCTATTATCCAGTTCCCCTGCATCTGCAGGAATGCTATCGGAACTTGGGCTACGCGGCCGGAGAGCTTCCCGCCAGCGAAAGCGCGGCGGCCTGCACGCTGGCTCTGCCCATCTATCCGGAACTGACCATGGAACAGAAGCAATATGTGGCTGAGGTCCTGAAGGGGCTGCTGGCCTAGGAGCTTTTCCTTGAAGAAGAAGGAAGAACAGCATGCAAAGGGGAATGCGCTGCTGATTTATCTGCGGCTGTTCCGAAGCTTTGCCCGGCCTTATTGGTTTCGGATCACCATTGGCGTGTTGTCCGCGCTGATCATGGGCGGCTCCATGGCCGCCTGTCTGCAGTTTTTGGGCTGGAGTCTGAATTCTCTGGAGAAGAGCCGTCAGCCTCAAACGATGCAGCAGGGGGAGACGGCGGAAAAGCATCTGGATCTGGTGGACAAGCTGAACCAATCCCGTGTGATGCGCTGGCTGGGCCGAAACATGAAGGAAAAGGAGAGTGCGGCGCCGTCAGACGTGCCGACGTCTCCACCGGAAGGGCAGGGGAGTGATGCGGCAGACGGAGCGGACAAGGCGCTGTCAGCCAGCGGCGGCAACGGCATCAGCCAAATCATGATAGGCAAAATCAACCACATTCTAGGGCGGCTGGGCTTCCATGTCTCCGAAGACGAGACCCTGAGCTTCCCTTTGGTCTGCCTGCTTATCTCATTGATGTTCATCACGTTCGGACTAAAGGCCTTCGCGGATTTCGTCAACAAGTATTCCCTGCGGTGGGTTGGCTCGCGGGTGGTCACGGACATTCGGCTGGCGCTGTTCAAGGTCCTCCAGAAGCAGTCCATGTCCTTCTTCTCCAAAAATGACGTGGGGGAGCTGATCAGCCGTTGCACCTATGACACGGGAAGCGTGGAACAGACCATCTCCAGCTCCATTGCGGAGATGACCACGGCGCCAGTTCTGATTTTGGCGTCGGTGCAGTACATCATCCGGACGGCCATCGAGGTCCATCTCATCAAACCCACCCTTGTCCTGCTGGTGGCCATGCCTGTGTGCATCGTGCCTGTCTATCTGATTTCCACCTTGACTCGACGGTACCAGCGGCGGGTCCTGCATCGCATCTCCCTGTTGGTCAGTCGGATGCAGGAAAATTTTAGCGGCATCGCCGTCATCAAGGCCTTCCATATGGAGGAGATTGAGGCTGGGCGTTTCCAGCAGGAGAACGACCAATATTTCCGCAGTGCCATCCGCGCCGTGCTGGCGGACATCTTCATGCAGCCCGTCATGCAGCTGACGGCCATCGCGCTGGCGGCGGGCTTTGTGGTTGCCTGCTACCATTTCCATGTGTCTTTGGGCACACTAGCGGCTATTGGCGTGGCCGCGCAGCAGGCCTACAAGCCCATCAAGGAGCTGGCGAAGCTCAACAGCAATCTCCAAAAGAGCGCCGCCGCCGCCGAACGAATCTTTGAGCTTTTGGACACGGACACCAGTCTCCCCGTGCCCGAAAATCCCATCGCCCTGCAGGAATTCCATGCGGGAATTCGATTTGAACATGTTGATTTCCAATATGATATGGATGGACCGAAGGTTTTGGACGACATTTGTCTGGACATCCCCCGCGGCAGCCTCGTGGCCATTGTGGGGCACACCGGCTCCGGCAAGTCCACCTTGGCCAGCCTATTGGGCCGCTTCTATGACCCCACAGGCGGACGGATTCTCATCGACGGCCATGACATCCGCGACGTGGAGCCCGGATCCTTCCGCAGTTTAGTTGGCATCGTCTCTCAGGAGACCTTCCTGTTCAATGAAAGCCTGGCGGACAACATTCGCTTCGGCAATCCGCAGGCGACTCCCCAGCAGGTGGAGGAGGCAGCACGGCTGGCAAACGCCCATGAGTTCATCATGGAGGATGCGGATGGCTATGACCGGTTGGCTGGCGAGCGGGGCGGCCTGCTCAGCGGCGGTCAGAAGCAGCGCATCGCCATTGCCCGTGCCCTGCTGAAAAACCCGCCCATCCTGATATTGGACGAGGCGACCAGCGCCTTGGACACACGAACCGAAAAGCTGGTGCAGGAGGCCATCGACAAGCTGATGAGCGACCGCACCGTGCTCGCCATCGCCCATCGACTGAGCACCATCCTCCATGCGGACCAGATTGTGGTCATGGACCATGGCCGCATTGTGGAGAAGGGCACTCATCGGGAGCTTTATGAGCAGAACGGCGTCTATCGCATGTTATATGACTTGCAGTCATCACAGCAACCCATAACCGAAACCCCAGAAGAGGTGTAATCATGGCAGACGAAAAACTCAACCGCAACACGTACCTTTCCAAAAACGCCGGTGATTTCCCCAGTGAAATCACGCTGATGGGCAAGAAGCTGGTCAAGGTGGATGATCTCCGCTACGGCACCAACCCCCATCAGACCGCGGCCTTCTACAAGCTGGATGGCGTGGACAATGTCATCGGCGACATGAAGGTCCTCAAGGACGGCAAAAGCGGGCTGTCCCAGACGAATCTGGAGGACATCAGCTTCTCTCTGAACATCGTGAAGTTCTTTGACAAGCCGGCCTGCGCCTGCATGAAGCATGTGAATCCCTGCGGCGCCGCCGTGGCACGTCAGGGGGACACCCTGCTGGATGTGTACATTCGGGCGAGAGAATGCGACCCCCGCGCCCATTTCGGCAGCGTCATCGCCTTCAACGTGAAGGTGGACGCCAAGACGGCCGCGGAAATCATGACCACCTTTGTGGAATGCGTGGTCGCTCCCGCCTATGAGGAGGAGGCTCTGGCCATCTTCCGCAATCCGGAGGCCAAGCTGAACAAGCACATCCGCATCCTGCAGTGCGGCGACATCGCCAAGCTGCCCCGCTACGTGGGGGACGACATCAGCAACAGCCGCACCATCAAGGTGTTGGCCGATGGCTCCGTCGTGGTGGCC
This sequence comes from Lentisphaeria bacterium, assembly GCA_016288215.1. Lineage (GTDB taxonomy): Bacteria > Verrucomicrobiota > Lentisphaeria > Oligosphaerales > Oligosphaeraceae > Tb-RUG-64. The sequence goes on from JAEEYQ010000005.1 coordinate 5,700, forward strand.
GATCCGCTCATGACCCATATCCGCTCGGTGGCCGACCTGACCCCCGCGACGGCGGACAGCAAAGTCCACGGAAAAGTCTCCAGCACCGTGGTCGCCTCTGACGCCCAGAAGGAAGATCTGCTGACGGCGTGGTACATCAACATCAGCGTCCGCTCCAATGGCGTGGTCATCGTCAAGAACGGCGGCACCCTTTCCGTGGGCACTGGCGAACAGGACCGCGTGGGAGCCGTGGAGCAGGCCATTGAGAAGTTCCGCCAGAAATACGAGGGCAAGGAGAGCATTGACGGCGCCGTGATGGCCAGCGATGGTTTCTTCCCCTTCCCGGATGGTGTGGAAGTCGCTGCAAAGGCGGGAGTTACCGCAATCATTGCGCCTGCCGGCTCACTGAAGGACGCAGATGTGATTCTGCGGGCCAACGAGCTGGGCGTGGCGTTGTTCCATGCTCCTGAGCGGGTCTTCTCCCACCATTAGGCCAGAGCGACCCGAATGATTCACACGGCAGGACCTCGAGTTTGTTCTGAAGTTGTAAATGATTGATTTGCAGTATGTTAGACAAATAACTGCGCACGGGGCGTTGGAATGTCACCGCAGCAACGCCCCTGCGCAGCGGAAGGAGTTGCAACGGATGTTGAAGTCAGCCAGTCATTTGGCAATGGTGCTTCTTGTGGGCATGGCCGCGTGGGCGGAGGATGCTCCCAAAGCCGCCGAAGAGCAGAAGCCGGAACCGTGCATGATCCATCGGGAGGATGGGCGGACCACCGCCTCCATGGCGGCTTTTTTGGAACGGCTGCGCCACACGGAGCCCAAACTGGCCTTCAAGGCCACAACTCAGGACGAGTTTTTCACATGGCAGGCGAAGGTGAAGGTCAAGCTGACGGAGCTGCTTCGCTTTCCCGAAGCCACGCCGCAGCCGCCGCCCAAAAAACTGTCCGTCAGCCAGCGGGAGGGCTATCGCGTCGAGAAGTGGGAGTTCTATCCCTATGACTATTGCGCCGTGCCGATTCTTCTTCTGGTTCCAGACGGGGCCTCAGCGGCCAACAAAGTGCCTGGCGTCCTCTGTTTCCCAGGCTCCTCAGTTAGCAAGGAAGTGCTTGCGGGAGAGCCATTTATAGAACATCCAAATTGCAAAGACGGCCGTTATCTGGACCGCAACCGCATGGCATGGCATTATGTTCAGGCGGGCTATGCGGCCGTCGCCTTCGACAATCCGGCCACCGCCGAATGTTCGGAGATGGATTTGCCAAGCCCCAAACATGGGGGAACCCGCGTCCACTACTGCAGCATGCTGCTGGAATCCGGCTACACCTACATGGGCATCTCCGTCTTCCAGGCCATGTGCTTCTTGGACTATTTCAAGATCATGGATTTTGTGGACGCCGACCGCCTTGCCGTCAGCGGCCATTCTTTAGGGTCGGAGCCGGCCATGTGTCTCGGCGTGTTGCGGAATGACATCAAAGCCGTGGTGTTCAACGATTTCCTCTGTGACGTCCCGCGGCAATATGCCGCCTGCTCCGCCGATCCGCACTTCATCAATTCGTGGGGCAACTGGCATTGGGTGCCTGGCAGCTGGAGCCAGTTCGCCTATCCGGACCTGCTGGCGGCATTGGCCCCTAAGTACCTGACCATGAACGAGGGCGGCGCCGATGAATACACTGGCAAAGTCCTTGCCGCCTATCGGCTGATGGGGGCGGAGGACCATTGCAACCTGCATCAGTATCCACATTACACGGACCCGGCCACTCGCAAATACGCCAATTGCACGGTTCCCAACCATGGGCTGACCTTGGACAAGTTCTTCGAATACTGCTTCGTCTACCCAGGCGACCATTCCTTCCGGGCCGAACATTCCGTCGCCCTGCTGAAAAAGGCCTTCGGGAAGTGAGGTGACGAAATCTATTCTTTGCGAATAAAAAAGAACCCCGAACCCTCAATTGCGGTTCGGGGCAATGGATGTTGCATTTATTGCATGTTTGTTGAAAGTTTCCGCCCTTGAGGCGTCCTTTTTGTGGCGGTGACGAAAATCCGCCGCCACGGGCTGTTTTTGACCCTTTTTGGAGGGGGAGATGGCCGCTAGGGCCCCTGGCGCGGCCGCTGTGGCACGAGAGGGGTTTTCAGGTATATTAATACCTAAAAAATACAAGTGGCCTTCTAGGGGCCTCTGGATGAGTTTTCCGTCTTCCCATGAGGGGAGAAGAGCAGATGTTTCAGCATTGCAAAAGTTGCAAAAGTTGCAAATAATGCAATATTGTCCCGCCTCACAAGACCTTGGACACAAAAACAAAACAGCCCGAAACCTCATGGAGAGATTTCGGGCTGTTGGGGATAAGAGGTGAAAATGGCGGCGGTGGCCGCCGCAGCCGCGCGGTGGGCTCGCGCGTGCCTTGCATTACAATGGATGTCTCCCTATAACAGGGGCTTATTTCCGCACAATTTTCGGGCTGTTCAGATCAATCCAACTGGCAATCTTGAGATCCCATTCTTCTGGCGTGATGGCTTGGCAGCAGCCTCCATGATAGAAGGTCATTTCACCAAAATAGACCTTTCCGTCAAGATTGTACAAATCGACACGGCACATTGGAAAAGGCTGGGACAATTTGGCGGCAATCTCCTTCATGTATTCGAAATTTTCGGGCTTTTGCACTTCGCCGTCATAATTGTCGCGCCCCCAACGGATTGGCATCAACTGGAAAGCCATGTCATAGATGTTTCTGGGGAACTTGAACTGATGTTGCCCCTTGTCATTATAGACACCGAAATCCATCATCAGCAACTTGGGGACGCCATCAAAGCAGAAGAACCGAAAATCTTCAGGCAGGTTTCCTTTTTTGTCGCGGATAATGGTCTCCGCGACGATCAATGGAGGAATGTTCTTGTAGTTCCATTCCCGTGAAATCAGATAGTAATTGGATTTTATTCCTTTGTCCAGTTTTTTTCTTGCGGCTTTTTCATCGAAGGCGGCGACGTTGTCGGGATCATAGAAGACATGTCCGCCGGAGCCATTGTTGGGCTTAAGAATCACAGGGACTTTAAATTTGGTAAAATCAATTTCAGAAGCCTTCTTGTAGACGCCTTGCTGCGGTATCAGGATATCCGGATAGCCGCATTCCGTGACATATTCACGGGCCAAATGCTTGTCAGAGCATTTCGTCAACAAGGGATTACGGTTATTGATCTTCAGCCACCATAGTTTTTCATTGAACAGACGCGGCTCGTCCAGATTCAGTTTTTTATGCGTGTATGTTTTATAGAACCATTTGGCATACATCCTGTCAGGCAGGATGGACATGCTGCGAGTGATGATGTTGCGAAGGACAATAAACAGACGACGCCATGCAGGAGAGGAATCCGCTCTTCTGTGTATATACTCTTTTATTTGTACAAGCATTTTGACCTATATCTTGTAACCAATATGTTGATAAATTGCCAATTCAAGGCCATCAAAACTCAATTGCCGTTTTCGGACCCATTCTGACGGCCTTCGGCCACATCCAGCAGGTCGTAGTGTCGGCGGAGCGCGGATTTCCCCTTGAAGACATACCAAATCGTATGGATGACCTTCTGCATCAGGTCTTTGGAGAGATACCACGCGGCGATGGCATTGCCTGCGTTTGGAGGAAGCTGGTATTTGATGCGCATGGCCCGCAGGCTGCAGTGACGTAGGCGCTGTTTCAGCCAGGGCTTGGAGAAGGCGTTGTGATTGCTCAGGTTCCAGTCCTCCTTCGTCAGGCCAAACAGGTTCATGTTGCTTCGGAACAGCTCCTGATAGGCGGCGGTCCGTTTGGGATCAGGCTCCATGGCGTCACGAAGCGTTTGGGGGAAGAACATGGGGAAGGCGGCCAGCAAATCCCCCGGATAGGGCTGATGAAGCGTGAGACACAGCTTGCGGCATTTTGGCCAATCCACGGTTTCATGGTGGAGAAGGAAAGCGGTGTCCAGCAGGAATTTGCCCATGAAGGGGGAGCAGAACATCCCTTCCGAGGCATGGCGGGCCAACATGAGCAGGTTCAGTTCCGGCTCCAGAAGATAGTGGCAGCTTCCTGGCTGAGTGGGGTGGCAGTGCTCCCAGATGGAGTGGGGGGAGCAGCCTTTGAACATAGGAAGCATCCGATGGGCCTCCAAGGTGATGCCGTGGCGGTAGCAGGGGGGAAAGTGAAAATGACGGCAGCGTTCCACGGAAAGGGGGACGGCGGAATGCCAGCCGTCTTCCTGAAGCACCTGCAAAACCCGTTCCAGCTCATCGGGATGGAACAAAATGTCCCAATCCTGAAAACTGCGCAGCCAGGGAGACGGATAAACGCGATGGGCCAGGTCGATGCCCTTGATGGGGACGAAGCGGATGGAGGCCTTTTGAAGAACGTCCACAAATCGCTGAAACTCGATTTCGTTCCGCAGGGAGGTGGCCTGCCGTTTGAGAAGCTGCTGACGCCAATCGTCCTCGAAAAACGCATCTTCCTGTCCATCAAGGAGATGATAGACGGCCCCGAGCAGGGTCTCCTGGCGGGCTCGGTCCAAAAACGCCCGCTTCTTCTCTGGAGTCAGGCTATTCCAGGTCTGGACGGCATTGCCGTAGATCAGCTGTCCGAGTATTTCATTGAATTCATTTTGTTGCATGAAATGAATTACAACTTGCAAATTTGACAAGTATGACCTTGGTCAGCCGCGGCCCAGCCGTTCGCCGGCGTATTTGCCGTCTCGGATGGGACGCCACCACCAGTTGTTGTCCAGATACCATTGGATGGTCTTTCGGATGCCGCTGTCGAAATCCTGATCCGGTTCCCAGCCGAGGGAGTTGCGGAGTTTGTCCGCGTTGATGGCGTAGCGGAGGTCATGGCCGGGGCGGTCCTTCACGAAGGTGATTTGGTCGGCGTAGGAGGAGCCGTCTCGTTTGGGACGCATCTGGTCCAGCAGGCGGCAGATGGTCTGGACGACCTGCAGATTGGTGCGCTCGTTGTGGCCGCCGATGTTGTAAGTCTCTCCGGGAACGCCCTTTTGGTTGATGAGCCACAGGGCCTTCGCATGGTCTTCCACATAGAGCCAGTCCCGAACGTTCTCGCCTTTGCCGTAGATTGGCAAGGGCTTGCCGTCCAACGCGTTAAGAATGACGAGGGGAATGAGCTTCTCGGGAAAGTGATAGGGGCCGTAGTTGTTGGAGCAGTTGGAGAGCAGGACGGGAAGCCCGAAGGTGTGGCCCCACGCGCGGACCAGATGGTCACTGGCGGCCTTGCTGGCGGAGTAGGGGGATTTGGGGTCGTAAGGGGTTGATTCCGTGAAGAATCCGTCCTTGCCGAGGGAGCCGTACACTTCGTCCGTGGAGATGTGCTGGAAGCGGAAGGCGGCCTTTTTGTCATCGGGCAGGCCGCGCCAATAGTCCAAGCTGGCCTGCAGCAGCGTGGCGGTGCCGAGGACGTTGGTTTTGACGAAGCAGAGCGGGTCGTCGATGGAGCGGTCCACATGGGATTCGGCGGCCAGATGCATGATGGCGTCGGGCTGGTAGTCCTGGAAGAGGGCGGCGACTCCGGCGGCGTCGCAGATGTCCAGATGCGCAAAGCTATAGTACGGAGAGAGTTCCACCTCTTTCAAGCTGCTCAGGTTGCCGGCGTAGGTCAGTTTGTCCAGATTGCAGACTTTCGCCAGTTCATTGCTGACCAGATAGCGGATGAGCGCGGAGCCGATGAAGCCGGCCCCTCCCGTGACGATGATGCGTTTCATGGATTGGGTCCTTTCCTGGCTAAAAATGGATACTTCATCCAATGGCAAACGGGTTCAGTGAAGTCTATGGTTTGTATCTTAAATATTTGGGAATAAAATCATTATGCTTTTTTAGAAATTCAAGAAACTGTTCTGTGTATTCCCCTGCAAAGGGGCCATTGCAGAATTGGTACAGAATCGACCCCGGATCAAGAATGTTATATTCTATGCAGATCGGTTTTCCTTGCTCGTCTATGGTGAAATCCCATCCAATGATGTCAAAAAAGAACATTCGTTCATGGGCCTTCACGGCGGTGGTTATCAGTTCCTGCCAGTTTGGAATTTGCTTGTCGGCAATGTCTGGATGTTTCATTAAGTTGCCATCGAATGATACATATCGGTCATTGATTATTCCATTTGCGTCAATGCCGACGACATGCACAATCTCCTTGTCGCCAACATAGGTGACATCTGTGAAACTTCCTTCTGTCCCATATCGCAAGCTTGTGGAGAAAATGCTGACTGTGTCATCATGCCGCCAAGAGACGATCCGAATGATGTTCACGGACGTGGAACAGAATTGATGGAAGAAGGGATGTTGGTGGACACATTTTTGAAGAACATAGTTTTGCGCTTCTTGCTCCGTTAGAATTTTCTTGACATCCTTTGCGCTTTCAATGCCCGTGAATTTCTTGACGCCTTTTCCCGCACAGGATTTCTTGCTCACCTTCAGAATAAGCTCCGTGTCTCCCTCAAGAAGCTCATAGACATTGGTGGCCAATGCGTCAAGGGATTCATCCGTGTTTGCCCGATAATGGTACCCGCTATCGTAAAATTTTCCTAACATCTTGTGTACCAATGACTTGGGGAAATTGACCACTGGATTCATCATTTCATAGATGTTCTTGTCATCCCATCCACAGATGTCATCCTGAAAATTGTAATACTTGTAGATACTGTAGTGCATGAAACTATGTGGAATGAAACGGGGCGAGTGGCATCCCGTCACTCCATAATACATCTGGAACCATGTGTAGTCAGGCCATTTAACTCCATATTGCTTCCAATAGTCATCGATTTCCCGTTTTTCTGCTTCTGTAAGCGGGGGCATCTTATGATCGTTCAGGAACCGTCTTGCTTTGGCATATAAGTTCTTCTGTCTAGCAGCTATTTCATGGCCACTTGCAAATCTCTTGATACGATTGAATATTCTGATGATTTTCATGGCTTACCGAATGATTTATTGTAACGTGAACAATGAAGGGCAATTATAGACTATGATAGGCATTAAGTTTGCTATAATGACATGGGGTCATTGGGGATTCAATAAATGACTTTGGAGCCGGCGGACGGGGTGTAGACAACTGCAGATCGCGGAAGCCCCTCTTTGTCATAAAATTTTGTGTTCAAGACAGATATGACGGAATCCGCTGCCTGTTTTTCGATGAGGGCGATGATGCAGCCGCCCAATCCAGCGCCCACCAGCGAGCTACCGAGGACGCCGGGGGTGGCGTTGAGCAGGTCGCAAAGGGCGTCAATGCGGGGTGTGGAGCAACCATAGGCGCCGCATTGCAGCATGGGATCCGCCTCCTCCGTCGCCAAGGCATCCAACACGGCATCGGAGAAATCCGTGGCATGGATTCGGTCTCCATCGTGGCTGATTTTCATCAGCTGGCCGAGAGCGGCGTAGTTCCCCTTGATGAGCAGGGACTGAACCGCCTCCGCCCGCAGACACTCCGAAATGCCGTAGAGCGTCACGCCGCGTAAATCGTAAGTTGATGGATCAGAATGACTTGCGAAAATCTGCTTGATGCGTTCGCCATATTCGGGAAGGAGGGACTGGATTTCCTTCCGTGTGATGGACACGGGCAATGTCTTCAGCATCCGATAGATGGCACTGGCTGGCTGGATATTCGCTAAATCCCTAAATTCCAATAAGTTATACATCGGAAACGCCCGTTTGAGAATCATGAAGGCGAATTCGTAGGAGGCGACTTTGGCGTTGAAGGTGTCCTTGCTGCCTTCGGACTTCTTCGCCTGCGTCATGCTGTTGGCGACGACCACGGCGTAGGCGTTGGAGAAGGGGACGCAGGCTCCGATGTGGAAGGGCTTGAAGCCCAGATGGGTGATGCAGCCCTGCTGGCTGCATTTCATGGCGCCGTGGTCACCGGCGCCGCCGCGGGAACCCACCAGCCATTCGCCTTCGCCGCACAGCTCGATGAATTGCCGTTGGGTCAGGTTCAGACTGTTCAGCGCCATGACGGCCTCAGCCGTCGCTACGACCAGAGAGGAGGAGGAAGACAGCCCCGCCGCCACGGGAATGGTGCCGCTGACAGCGATGTCCATGCCGCACAATGGCATGTCGGAGGCCATCTGAAAGCGAAGGACGGCGGATTTCACATAATTGACCCAGGCCCCTTTGGAGAGGCGCAGCTCCTCTTTGACGCGCTCCGAGTCCAGATACTCCAGCCAGTTTTGGGAGGGGCCCAGCCGGAGGCATTCGCCGATGGAGAAGGAGGCCGGCGGATACGCAGGATCCACATTGGCGATGCGGACGGTGTCGTCCTGCCGTGGCGCGGCGGCCAATAGGGTGTCGTTGCCGATGGCCATGACATTGATGCCGCCGCCGCGATGGTCGATGTGCCGTCCCATCAGGTTAAGGCGGCCTGGTGCACGGGTCAGGGCAATGTCTCGGTCTCCATAAGTGGCGGCGAAGAACTGGAGCAGGTGGCGGTAACGGCTGGTCTGAACGGGATCCTGTGGCCCGTAAAGTGCTTCCAGCTGCGGCTTTAATGTGGTTTCAAGCCGTTTTTCGTAGTCGGAGACGGGGCGCAGGAAGAGATGGCTCATGGCCCGCAGCTCCTCTTTGGTGCTGTAGGTCAGCATGGCTTCCTTTGAGGGAATCTCCAAAAGGGCAGCCTGGTCACGGAGGGCGAAATATTCCATGGTGTCCGTCAGATAGATTTCCCCCTGCGCATTGTCGGAACGGCAGGAGGCGAGGGCGGCGATGGCCTGCTGAATGTCCAGACAATAGAGGCCGGCGTTGGCGTGGGTGGAGGCTAAGATGTCCTTGGCGGAGAAGAGTTTACCGCAAAGGCGACAGCTTCCGGATGGCGGCGTGTCCTTGGCCTTGGCCATGACCTTGGTGGCCTTTTTTGCGTTCAACCCCAGACAGGACAATGTGCTATTCCATTGGACGGAAGGAACTTGCGCCAAAGCCTCGTAGGCTGCGTCCGCCAGTTCCACCACGCCTTGGGGACGCCCCTGATCCATCACTATGCGGCCGCCATGGAAATTGTTGGCCACCGGCTGCGCGCCGAAGATCGCGGTATGGTTTTGGGCCATCTCCAGAAGCTGCCGCAGGATTTCGGGGGCGATGATCTTGTCCCCCATGGAGATGACAACGGGGCCGCTGATGCCCAGGCTGTCCAGAGCCTTCAGTCCGCACAGCGCCGCATGGCCCGTGCCGCGTTGCTCCTTCTGATAGGCGTAGAGAATGCCGTCCACGCCGTCCAATGCGTCCATGACGCTTTGGGCCTGATGACCGACCACGATGGCGAAGCGGGAGACGCCGCCTTCCTTCATGGATTGGACAATGCGGCGGATGACCGGCGTGCCGGCGCAGTCAAAGCTGACCTTGTTGATGGAGTTGTCGTTCATCCGCGTGCCTTTGCCGGCGCATAAGATGACGGCGGAGACGATGGAAGGTTTTCTTTTCATTGCAAGTTATTTATTATAAATATGTTATATGTAAAATTGCTTTGATGTCTGTCGGATAGTCGATTGAATGGCTATGGTGACCTGTCAGTGGCCAAAGGCCTTCAAAATGGCCCGCGCCTCCTGCCGGAAGCCTTTTTGTGATGTGAGTTGGAAGCCGAACTGGGGAAGTGAATTTCCCTCAATCATGACCCATCCGCGGTCATCCGTCAGGGCCAAATCCCACCCCGTAAAGCGGTTTTGCGGAACGACGGTGGCCAGTTCACGGGCAAAGGCGCAGCACTCATCGAAGCGGGGAACCTGGAAGCCAATGATGGGGATGCCGTTAATCGATTTCCCTTCATAGCGATGCCCCTTCTTGTCGGCGGCGGCGATGACAACGCCGGTTTGGGGATCCAAAAGACACATGACGCCGCCTTGGCCGGCATTGTCAACGACGGAGTCGCCCTGGCCAATGCGCAACTGCGGATGGATGATGTCTATATGGTCACCGTAGTTGAGTGTCGGTATACGGACGGTGTTGACGGATTTCGGATGCAAGGCGGCGATTTCCTTGCAGCATTTCATCAGCTCCTCCACGATGAAATCCCCATGATAGTTCTTTATCAGCCTCTTGAACAAGTCTTCCGCAGAAGGCTCCGCCGCCATGTCGATGACCTGAACGCCCTCGCCGAGGCTTCCACGACAAGGTTTGATGATGAATTGTGGATGTTTTGAGACGAAATCCACAAACTGCGGCAGAGAATCTTTTGAGGTGTCTAAATGGAGTACTTCCCGCTTGAAGAACTTCTTGAAATGCTCATAGGTGAGGTGTTTGTCTTCAAAAATTAAATGACAGGATGTGTCGTTGATGGTTTTACAGAATTCAAAGTGTTCTCGTTCAGAGATATAGTCGCTTCGCTGCCCTTTAGGCAGGTTCTCCAGCCCGTATTGGAAGAATTCGCTGCCGGTATAGCCGAATATCCGTTCCAAATAAACCATTTTTGGAAGCAGTTCTTTCCGTCTTGATTCAGGGATGTCCGTTCCTAAAAAAAGGTCAATGGCTTCGTTGGCGCGTTGCTTCGCCGTTAATTTGAACACAAGATCGTTGAACTTGACATCCAGTTTGTCACAAATCTTGAATAGAGTTCTTCCTACGACGGGAAAGGTCTTGATGGACTTCGAATGGGTGATGCATGCAAAAATCGACATGAAATTTCCCTAAGGGTGGTTGGTGCAGAAAGCCGTTATGGAAAATTAACTATTAACATTGAACAGTTAACAATTCGAAAAGCTGTTCAAAACTGATCCATGGTGGGATGGACTTTGTCTTTTTCGCTGAGAACGGGAGACTGTCCTTCCAGCGGCCAGGGGATGTTGAGGGATGGGTCGTTCCAGATGATGCCGCCTTCGTCGCCGGGGTGGTAGACATCATCGCATTTGTAGGCGAATTCCGCGAAGTCGCTCAGGACAAGAAAGCCGTGGGCGAAGCCGCGGGGGATGAACATCTGGCGGCGGTTCTCCTCTGAGAGGATGGTGGCGACCCACTTGCCGAAGGTCGGGCTGCCAGGCCGGATGTCCACGGCCACGTCATAGACGGTGCCATGGATGACGCGGACCAATTTGGCTTGGGGAAATTGCCGCTGGAAATGCAGGCCGCGCAAGACGTTGCGGCTTGAGCCGGACTGATTGTCCTGCACAAAGGCCACATTCAGGCCCGCTTCGGCGAAAACCGCCTGCTTGTAGGTTTCCACAAAATAGCCACGATTATCTCCAAAGACCTTGACGTCAATGAGATAGAGGCCTTTTAGCTCGGTTTCCGTAAAGGTGAAATTGCTCATGGCTGTCTCATTTTGAGCGCTTGCGCGCCTTTCGGGCCTGCCAGGCACGGTAATGTTCGATGAACCAATAGGGCGCGAGGGATTTGTAGAGGGCGACCATCGTCGGCTTGATGAGCCACCATTTGGGATAGCCCAGCAGTTTGTAGCCGATGTAGGTGGTCTTGAGGGCGTTCCAGCGGACTTTTCGAGTGCGGCGGCGAATGGCTTTGACGTCCTCCCGCATGAAATAGAGCGGTTCGTGGATGTTGTTGCCTTGAAAGCCTTCGTGGTAGAATCGGAACCACAGGTCATAGTCCTGCGCACGGACGGTCCGTTCGGACACCGTGTAGCCTCCCACCTTGTCATAGACGTATTTGTAGGTCATGATGGTGGCGTGGTGGAAGGGAATGTGGTTGCGGAGACTGTAGTAGTTCGGATTGGAAAGGGCGGGAACCACGTCCGCCAGCCCCGTGTTCTCGTTGAAATGCTGCATATCCGTTCCAACCACTTGATATTCAGGATGTTGGCGCAGATAGGCGACTTGCTTTTCGAAACGCTCGGGGGCGCAGGTGTCATCGCCGTCCATGCGGGCGACGAACTCCCCTTTGGCGTATTGGAGGCAGTGGTTCAAGCTGAAGGAGAGCTTGGAGTTCCTCTCGTTGCGGATGAGCGTAATCTTGTCCGGATGCTGTTGCCGATAGCGCTCCGCGATGGAGTACGTGTCATCCGTTGAGGCGTCATCACATAGGATAAGTTCCCAATTCGTATAGGTTTGCGCCAATATGGCATCGATCGCCTCAGGCAGGTAGGGGGCGCAGTTGTAGATGGCCATGATGACGGATATTTTGCCTGTTTCCATAGGAGATACAAACGGTTGCGTCTAGAGGGGATGCCTTATGCGAATTTGGCGGCGAGTTTTGGCAAGTGCTTCTTGAACAAGGACATGGCGATGTTGGTGAGGTATTTGCGTTCCTCCGTGCGGAAGAACACAAGCATGAAGATGCCATTGAAGAGGAGGGAGTAGACGATGAAATCCACGATGAAGCCGAGCCATCCATGCAACGGGATGAGCAGGATGGCGTTTTTGGCGATGAACATGGCCGCCAGGGTGACGACGGTGTACTTTATGTAGGTGATGTAATAGGGCAGCACGCCTTTGTTGAACACATATTTGTACACAAGATAGGGATCGACGATGCCGATGGTGACGATTCGCGCGATGGACGTGGCGAACAGGATGCCGAAAAGCCCCCAGAGCTTGCCCCACCAGATGGAGAGGGCGATGTTGACAAATGAGGTGAACAGGGGCACGTATTTGGACTGCACGAAGAGTCCGTTGGTGATGCGGTATGCATAGGCCGCATAGTGCACGCTGCGGATGTAGAGCTGCAGGACGATGGCGAAGACCACAAGGGGCCCCAGAATGTATTCCTTATTGAGCCAGAGCTCGATGAAGCGGTCGGAAAGCTCGAAGATTCCGGAGCAGACATAGCCGTAGAGCCAGGCGGAAAGGAACAAAATGCAGTAGAAGACCTTCTCTTTCTTGCTGTCTTCGTCGCTGGCGTTCAGGTTGCCGAGGCTGCTGGTGAAGGAACTGGTGATGATGCCAAGGACCATGTTGGCCGTCTCTGAAATCAGTAGATAATTGGAGTAGAGGCCGACGGCCACCACGCCGTTCTTCGCGATGGCGGCGATGAGCAGGTTGTCCGTTCCATGGATGATGACGCGGTTGATTTTGTAGAGGAAGAGGGCGCTGATGTCCTTTTTCAGCTTCTGGAAGAATTCAGCGGGAAGCTTCTGGGGCTTCAGTTGGGTCAGGAAGGGGTAGAGTTTGTCGACAACGTGGGCAATCCAGATGGTGTGGGACAAATGGCAGGCGATACTGATGCAGAGATAAAGCGTGTAGTTCTTGGTGAGGTAGAGCGCAAGCATCTGCAGTAGAATGCGTGCCGTATGGAAAACCTGCGTATAGATTCCCGCGATGTAGCCTTTCTGGTCAGCGCTTAGGATGCAGCGCTTGTGGGCGAGATAGTAGCTGGAGACGGAGGACGCCAGGTGGAGCAGATAGAGCAGGGTGATGTTTTCAGGAATGTTGGGCGGGTTCTTGATGAGCAGCTTGAGGAAGGGCAACAGAATGAGCCCCATGGTCAGCACCGCGAAGCCGATGCAGAAATAGGCTTTGCGGTAGAACCACATGAGATTCGTGATGGTCTGCTCTTCGTGGTTCCGAATGGGCTTGTACAGATTGTAGACAATGGCGGTCCCAAATCCTAACTCCGTGAGGGACAGGAGTTTAAGGATATTGTGGAAGATGCCGCCAACGCCCAGGTAGCTCTTGCCGAGCATGGCGATGAAGACGGAGCGGGACACAAAGCCGAGCAGGGTGTTCATCAGTTCACAGATGAACGCCACGTTCATGTTGCGCAGAACGTTGGTGCTGCGGCTGCTCTTGTTAAAGCCTTTTTTGAAGAAAGACATGGGAAATGGAGTATGTCAGGATGCGCGAAAGCGCGAAGGAAATTCAGTCAGAGGACGAGTTCGGAGACTTGGTGGCGGTTGACTCGCTGTTTCGGTGGCGGCGGTGTCATAAAATCGCCATAAGCTCCTGTTAGCCAGGCATTTGTATCATTTGGAACGGAAAATTCCGTGCCTTCGAAAACATGCTTTTTCAGGGGAAAGTAGACAGAGGGGGGAAAGAGCAGGTTGCAGGGGCCCAGGTTGCTGGCGAAGCTGGTCAGCAACTCCGCGTCGCTGTCTTCATCGGCGGTCATGACGCGGGTTCGCCAGCGGTCCAGCCGCTGCACGCCCAAAAGTCCCATGAGACGGCAAAGCAGACGGGTGGTCCATTTCAGCGGCTTGCCAATGCCCAATTTCGCGTAGATGGCCGTGCACAGCAGGGCATAGGTCTTTGCGCGTTTTTGCAACTTGTTGGCGTCGAGAACCTTGTCTAAAGGAAAGAGGTCAATCCAAATGCCGTGGTTGATGGGCAGGTCACCGGTGGCCGGCTCTTTCATGACGGTGTCGGCCTTGCGGACTTTGGCCATGCCCAGAGGATAATTGGAGTCCAGCCGAGTGGCTTGCACCACAAAAGGCGGCGGCAGTTCTTTCGCCAAGGCGAGAAAGTGCTCGAAGTCCTTGCGGGGCATGGAGATGTCCACATCGTCATCCCATGGGATGAAGCCGTTGTGGCGAATGGCCCCCAACAGGGTGCCGCTGCTGAGGCAGTAGCGGATGCCGTGGGCGTCGCAGAATGTGGCGACCACCCGAAGGATCTCCAATTCAGCAAGTTGGAGAGCCCGAAGGGTTTCGCCTTTCAGGGGAATGATCCGGTTCATGCAATCTCCTTGAACAGGTCGCTCCAGCGAGCGGCCACGCGGGAGGTGCTGAGCTCCTCCAGTCCCATGGCCGCCTTTTGGGAAAAGGCGAGGCGTCTGGCCGGATTTTCGATCAAGGCCAGAATTGCATTTGCAAGTCCTTGAGTATCAAGAGGTTGCACTAATAGTCCATTGACGCCGTCTTGAATCAGGTTTCGGGGGCCATAGGGAACATCAAAGGCGACGACGGGCAGATTGAACGCCTTTGCCTCCGCAAGAACCAGTCCGAAGCCCTCCGTCCGCGACGGCAGCACGTAGAGCGCGGCGCGGCGGTAGGCCTCTGCCAAATCGGGAACCCGTCCCATGAAGCGGATGTTCTGCTTCAGGCCGAGCCGGGCCACTTGGGCACGAAGTCGCCGCTGCTCTGTGCCGTTGCCGTAAAACTCCCATCGCCAGTCCGGATGGGCCTTGAAGACGATGGCCGCCGCCTCGACAGCCAAATCAAAGCCCTTCTCCGGCAACATGTTACCTACGGTGACAAGGGTCTTGGAATCGCTGGCGTAGGGCAGGGAACTGACGGCATATGGCACAATGTTGGGGATGGACAGCAGCCGCGTGCGGGGGGCATGGCGTTCCTTCAGGGCATCGACATCTTGCGGAGTCAGCGTGACGTAGGCGTTGCCGTGATGCAGCGCCTGCTTCCGCAGGCTTTCCATGCGTTTGCAGGCGCCGTTGTAGCCGGAGTGGAAATGATCCCAGAAGACCTGTTTCAAGCGAGGATGCAACCCTTTGAGCGGCAAGGAGAAAGTCCCGAGGGAGACGTCCACGTTGACCAAAATGTGGATGTCATGTCGTCGCACATATTGCGAGAGAAGCCAGACATCCTTCAGCCAGGAGATGACCTGCCGATAGGGAGCGTTGTCCAGAATGGAATAGGTAATTGCCTCATCCAGAGGATAGAAGACGGAGTGGTCGCCACTTTTTCCAAGCACGAAAATCCGCAGCTCCGGCTGATGGCACAGCGCGTTGGCCAACATCTGGGTCATGTGCTGCGTGCCGCCGCCCAAAGTCATGTTTCCACTGAAGAAGCAGATGTTCAACGAGATGCGCTTTCTGCCGAAAGATAGAGATTCTGCATGGTTTCCGCGAGTTTCGCGATGTCAAAGCCTTTTTCCTTGACAATCTCCGCATAACGGCGGCGATCGTCCTGCCGATGCATCTGAATCATTTCCAATGCGGTGCGGGCCCAATGGTCAGGGGATTCGCTCAAGGGCATTCGACGAACCAAATCGGTGATGGAGGTCTCCGAGGTGACGCCAGTGGAGGTGAGAAGCGGAAGCCCCGCCGCCTGCGCCTCGATGGTCGCGACGGAAAAGCCCTCGAAGAACGATGGAAACAGAAAGAGGTCCATGGCCTGCATCAAATCCGGCACGTCCGTGCGACTGCCGAGAAACTTCACATGTTGTTCAATGCCAAGTTGTTGGGCTTTTTCTTTGACGGCCTCCATCCGCGCGCCGACCCCAATGAGCAGCAAAGTCGCCTGCGGCTCCTGCTTCAGCAGCTCCGCGAAAACCCGAATGAGAAAGAGATGGTTTTTTTGTCGCATGAAACGGCCGATGTGGCCGATGACAGGAGCGTTGGCGTCCAGTCCCAGTTCCTGCCGTTTCGCCATGGCTCGCTGCGCGTCATAGCGGAAAACCGTAGTGTCAATGGCATTTGGGATGAAGGTGAAATTCTTTTTCAGCTTTCCTTTATACACCAGTTCGCCGGCAAGCTTAGAGCAGGCGAAGGCGCGCGTGGTGTTCCAGCCAATGAAAGAAAGGAAGAAGGCGCGGATTAATTTTGATTTCAATTTCTTGCATTTGAATGCAATATGGGAATGCGAAAAGCGGTTGGGGACGCCGGCGCGTTTCGCCTGCCACAGAATCAGTCCGTTCAAATCCGTCTGATGGGTATGGACCGTATGGTATTCGGGATGGGCCACGAAGAATTCATGGAGTCGCCGTAGATAGCCGAAAAAGCCCACATGGCTCATGCCGGGCACGCAGTACATTCTGCCGCCCAACGCTTTGATTTCGCTCTCGAACTTGGATTCCACTCGGTTGTGGCAGAGAAAGTCGAACTGAAGCTTCTCCCGGTCGATCTTCCGGTAGATGTTCATGATCAGCGTTTCCACCCCGCCGAGGTCCATCGTCCCGACGACTTGTAGGACTCTGACTGGCTCAGACATACTCAATTAGGAATTTCGTTAGCAGTTAGAAGTGGTTGATAATCAGGAATTAGGAGTGGGGAGGCGTTATTCGGCTGAGAGCCACGACGGATATTCAAATTCGTATTCAAAGATCCAATGGTAGTCGGAGAGGGTATGGCTGTGGGTCACGTCATAGGTCCAATATCCGAAGTAGAGAATGAGAATGGCCAGACGCATGGTTTTTTTGTATTTGACGGGGAAGGCGTCGGAGAAGCAGCTCATGGCCAACGGGATGAAGGTGCCCGGATAGGCTCCCAGACGGGAGAAGTAGGCGCTTCCGGACATGGCCAGTCGGGTGGCCGCATTGGCGATCATCATGTAGAGGTAGAAGATTTGAACCTTGTTGAGCTGCTTCTGCCGCAGCAGCCAGAGGCCCAACAGCGCAGGACAGCAGCCGACGGCCACCCGCTGTAGGCTGACTTTGGCGCGGGAATATTCATTGAACTCGAATTCGGTGTCGTGGAGCCATCCGATGACATCGCCGATGTAGTTGTAGCTGAGGGAGAGCACAACGGAGACCAGAATGACCAAAAACAGCATGCTGTAGCTGAATTTCGGGCGTGCGAGGAAATAGAGGCCAAGGAACACAAGAGCCGACTGATGGCATAGATAGGCGATGATGACGACGGCCAGGTACTGCTTGAATTTCCGCTCGAAGATGTAGCGTCTTCCCAAGAAGATGACCGTGCAGCCAAGATACTGGCGGACGCCGTTGAAGGTGCCGTGCCAGCAGCCGACGAAGATGAACAGCAGGGTGACGAACACATAGTCGTTTGACTCCCTGTAGGTGCTGACCAAGTACAGGCCGATGGTCAGCACGGCAAGCGTGAAGAACATGGACTGATAGTTGGTCGGTCCGAAGAAAATATGGCAGAGTTTGCCGATGGCGGGGACGATGGGCTCGCTGTTTCGGAAGATGCGCAGGAAGCTGACCTGCCCGTAGATTTCATACAGCGCGATGTAGGAACGGAAGTCCGTGCCCACGTAGTCTCGGAAGCCGGAGATGCAGATGAGCGCGGCGGAGGAAAGGAAAATGCAGCCGTAGATGAGCTTTTTCCTATAGACATAATTGAACTTTGTCGAGAATCGCCGTGAATCTGCCAAAAGCACACTTCGTGCGATGTAGCAGTTGACGAAGACAAAGATCAGCAGGATGAAATAGGTTGGGGCCATGGAAAGGTCGCCGATGCGTGGCGGGTGTGGCCACGCATGGCATGCATAATGGCTAAGCTACTGAATATGAATAAGTTCAGATGCTCTGACGGCGAGGAGGCCGACGATGTGATGTCCTATTCTATGAGCCGCTTACACGGCTCTTCTTCCACACATTGTGACGTGTGAAATTGACTCGATTATATTTATAAGTCTATGGTATAGAACGACTTACAAATTCTCTTTGTACCAGGCGATGGCCTCCTGGAGGCCGCGGTCG
This sequence comes from Lentisphaeria bacterium, assembly GCA_016288215.1. Classification (GTDB taxonomy): domain Bacteria; phylum Verrucomicrobiota; class Lentisphaeria; order Oligosphaerales; family Oligosphaeraceae; genus Tb-RUG-64. The sequence continues at coordinate 23,901 of JAEEYQ010000005.1, forward strand.
AAGGAATATTCGGGATCATAGCCCAACAGACGCCGCGCTTTGGAGATGTCCGCATTGGAATGTTTGATGTCGCCTTTGCGGTCGGGTCCGAAGATGGGTTCGATGTTTACGTTCAGCGCATGAGTCAGACTGCGGTAGATGTCAATGAGGTATTCGCGGCCGCCGTAGGCCACGTTGAAGGCCTCGCCGTCGGCCTCCGCAGGGGCCAGACAGGACTTGAGGTTGGCTTCGACGACATTTTCCACATAGGTGAAGTCTCGGCTCTGACGGCCGTCGCCGTTGATGGTGGGGCGTTCCCCCGCCAGAAGCTGTTTGATGAATTTCGGAATGACGGCGGCATAGGCGCCGAAGGGATCCTGCCGACGGCCGAAGACGTTGAAATAGCGCAAGCCGATGGTGGGCAGGCCGTAATGCCGCGTATACTGCTTGGCCCATTCTTCGTCGCAGCGTTTGGTGAGGGCGTAGGGGGAGAGCAGGTTGCCTTCCCGCCCTTCCGTCTTGGGCAGAGTGGCCTCGTCGCCGTAGACGGAGGAGCTGGAGGCGTAGACAAACTTCTTCACGCCCTTTTGGCGGGCGGCCTCCAGCATGTTCAGCGTCCCCTGTATGTTGTTGGCGCAGTAGAACAACGGCATTTCCAGCGAGCGGGGGACGCTGCCCCACGCGGCCTCGTTCAGCACGTAGTCCATGCCGTCGCAGGCGGCCATGCAGGTGTCCAGGTCCTTGATGTCCCCTTTGATGAACTCATAGGACGGATTGCCCGCGAACAAATCCACATTGGCCTGCTTGCCGGTGGACAGGTCGTCCAGACAGCGGACGCGGTGGCCGAGGTTCAAAATCGCCTCGCACAGGTTGGAGCCGATGAAGCCCGCGCCGCCTGTGACCAAGAAGCGGGAGCCTTTGGGAAAGACAAGTTGCTTGTAGCCCATGGTCAGAATCTCCAGTAGTTGAAGCCGGCCGACTCGTATTCGTCGCGGTTCAGAAGGCCCTTGATGTCCAGCAGGACAGGCTGTCCCGCGCGGTATTTGGATTTCAGGTCCTTCAACGCAAGGGAGGCGAACTGGGTGTGGGCGACGGCCAAGATGATGGCGTCCATGTCCTTGATGTCATCCATGGCGGCGAAGGAGATGCCGTAGAGCCGCTTGGCCTCGTCGGCATCCGCGTTGGGGTCGGCGACCATGGGCTCGATGCCGTATTCGCGCAGCTCCTTCACGATGTCGAAGACTTTGGTGTTGCGGGTGTCAGGGCAGTTTTCCTTGAAGGTGAATCCCATGATGGCCACGCGGGCGCCCTTGACGGGCTTTTCGGACTTGATGAGGTTCTTGACGCAGTTCTCCGCCACGTACTTGCCCATGTCGTCATTGATGCGGCGGCCCGCCAGAATAATCTGGCTGTGGTAGCCCAACATCTCCGCTTTATAAGTAAGGTAATAGGGGTCGACGCCGATGCAGTGGCCGCCGACCAGGCCCGGCCGGAAGTTCAGGAAGTTCCACTTCGTCCCCGCCGCCTCCAGCACGGACTTCGTGTCGATGCCCATCTTGTTGAAGATGATGGACAGCTCGTTCATGAAGGCGATGTTGATGTCCCGCTGGGAGTTTTCGATGACTTTGGCGGCCTCCGCCACTTTGATGCAGCTGGCGCGGTGCACGCCGGCCTCCACGACCAGCTCGTAGACTTTCGCCACCTGCTCCAATGTCACCGCGTCCATGCCGCTGACGATCTTCTTGATGTTCTCCAGCCGATGGAGCTTATCGCCAGGGTTGATGCGCTCAGGGGAATAGCCGATTTTGAAGTCCACGCCGCATTTCAGGCCGGACTCCTTTTCCAAAATCGGCACGCAGACATCTTCGGTGACGCCGGGGTAGACGGTGCTCTCGAAGACCACGATGCTGCCTTTCCGCAGATTCTGTCCCAAAATCCGCGAGGCGCCTTCCACAGGCGTCAGGTCAGGGGTGTGGTCGTCGTAGACAGGCGTGGGCACCGCCACGATGTGGAAGGAGGCTTCCTGCAGCTTGGCCGGATCGTCGGTGAAGGCGACCGTCGTGTTTTTGATGACGTCATTGCCCACTTCGTTGGTGGGGTCGATGCCCTTTTTGTATAGGGCGATTTTCTGTTTGTTCAAATCAAAACCCACCACCTTGATCTTCTTCGCGAAGGCCACCGCGATAGGCATGCCCACGTAGCCGAGTCCAACCAAAGACAGACTGGCCTTGCCAGTGCACAGATCGTTGTAAAGTTCTGTAAACATTGTCGTGGATTACTCCTTTTCGATGCTTATTCGGTCTCTGATAAGTTTTATGTAAATTATTGATAATAAGTATGTTACGTTGTCTTCAACTCGGTCAGTCCCATGAGGACGAACATAGCCTCGTTGACGCGGTTGACATCGAATTTCTCCCTGCAATAGGCAAGGCTGGCCTGCCCCATGCGGGCGGCCAACGATGGATCGCCGACGAAGCGCAGCATGGCGTCGGCCAAGGCGGCGCTGTCCTTCACCGGAACCAAAAAGCCGTTGACGCCGTTGCGCACGGTCTCGCGGCAGCCGTTGGCGTCCGTCGTGATGATGGCGCGTCCCATGGCCATGGCCTCCAGAACGGTTCGCGGAGTGCCCTCCCGATAGGACGGCAGGACATAGACGCTGCAGTCGGCGTAGTAGGGGCGGACGTCGTCCGTCTCCTCGTAACGGCTGATGATGCCGTCCCGAATGCAGGCCTCCACGGGCTCTTTCGGCACGGCGTCCTGCATCTCCGTCTCATATTTGCCCAACAGCCGGAAGGAGACCTCCGGATGGGCCGCTTTGACGATGCGGGCGGCCTCCAGATATTCGTTCACCCCTTTGCTGGCCAGAAGTCGGGAGAGCATGAAGAAGCTTAACTTGTTCTCCGGCAAAGGCATAGGGGTAAATTTGTCCAAATTGACGCCGGAGCCGTTGACGACCCCGCTCTTCGTGGCGGAAACCAGTCCCGTGCGGCAGAATTCGTCTCGGTCATCGGCGTTCTGAAACATGACATGATTGGCGCAGGCGAAGGCAAGGCGGTAAAGGAACCTGACAAGACAACCTAACATTCTCGCCTTCAATGATTTGGAGATAAAGGTATAGCCGCCTCCCGTCACGAGGCAATTGATGTTGCGGACGCCGGCAAGGCGGGCGGCCAGACTGCCGTAGACGACCGGCTTGATGGTGTAGCCCAAAACCGCGTTCGGCGCCTCTTGGCGGAACAGCCTGTACAGACGCAGGCAGTAGCGGAGGTCATGCAGGATGCTCGTGCCGTTCTTCTCCATGGGAATGACCACGAAGCACGCCCCGAGGGCCTCAATCCTGTCCGCCCCGTTCTGCTCCGGCCCTGTGACGATTACGTCAAATCCTTGCGCCACAAGCTTTTGTATCAGCTCGCCGCGGAAATTGTAGACGGTGCGGTTCTTCGGGGAAACTAGAATGAATGTACGTTTGTCCAACTTTCAATGATGCGATGATGCGGACTTCTCGAACTTGCGAATTCCTAAGTATTTGCAGCGGATATGGTTACAACTTTGCTCCCGCCCGCGCCATATTGGTCAGAATCTTGCTTTGGAAATCATAGCGGATTCCCTTTTCCTCATGATACCGTTTGACGGCGATTTCGATCAACTGGTCGATGAGGTGGGTGTAGGAGATTCCCTTGGGTTCCCATAGGTAGAACGCCAGCGAGCCGGGTATCGTGTTGATTTCATTCAAATAGACATTTCCGTTGTCCATGTCAATCATGAAATCGATGCGAATGACGCCGCAGCATTCGAGGAACATAAAGACCTCCTGGGCGGTCTTGATGATTGTATCGCGTTGCTGCGGAGTGATTTCCGCAGGAATCTTCCGCTTCAGGCTGGCCATGCCCTTGGTGCCGGCGGTCTTTTTGGCGCCTGTGATGTATTTTTCCTCGAAATCCAAAATCTCATGGGAGGTAACAGGCTCCTCCAATTCAGAGACGACGCAGAAGGAGGCGTCGCCAAGCACAGAGCAGTTCACTTCCTTCAGATTGGAGATGGCATGCTCAATGAGAATTTTCGAAGAATATTGGAAGGCGGTTGTGATGGAGTGGATAAGTTCCTCCCTGTCATTCGCTTTGGTGATTCCGACGCTGGAGCCGAGATTCACCGGCTTCACAATGACAGGATAGCCGAACTTCTGTTCGACGCCATTGACGATTTGCTCCATGTCGGTATCGGCGTGATGCGTGAAGCGCAGGCCCGACAGAACCGGAAACCTTTCGGACTGCAACAGCACTTTCATCACATATTTGTCCATTCCAATTGCCGACGAGAGAACGTCGCAGCCCACAAAGGGAATGTCCAACGTCTTGAAATAGCCCTGGAGAATTCCATCTTCGACGTTGGTGCCGTGGACGATGGGAAAGGCCACGTCAATCGTGGCAATGACGTTCTTATGGACGCCGTCCAAGGGAAACCGCAGCATTTCGACGGTTCCGCTGTCCTTTGTGAAGACCACGCGGGTGCTTTGGGCCAGCAAGGCCTCCTTGTCTTTGAACTGCTCAAGGGATTTGAAGCGTTCGCTATAGTAGAATTCGTTGTCCTTTGTGATATAGACGGGATAAACCGTATATTGATTGGGGTCAAAATAGTTCATGGCCTGGACGGCTGAAATGATGGAAACGTCATGCTCCACGCTGCGTCCGCCAAAAAAGACTGCGATATTCTTCATGTAAGCATCCTTATAAGAGGTTGAAAAAGGATTTTAGGACAAGTTGAAATTGATATGGCTGGTCAAGGAAGGAATAGTGACCGGCGGAAGGGAAAAGGACAAGGCCCGAATCGGGAATCAGGGACTCCATTTTCCGTCCATCGGAGGGTGGAGTCTCCTTGTCTTGTTCGCCCCAAATCAGCAGGGTGGGGACGGTGATTTTGGGCAGAAAAGACGTCAAGTCATCGTTTACGGTCTGTTCATAGCAATGGCACATGACCTCGCTCAGGTAGGCATAGTCGCCTTCGGCTGACTTGCGCAATTCCTCCAGCTCCTGATTCATGTGCTTTTTGAGGTAGTGTTGTTTCTTCTGCTTGAACACGGCGTATTCTGACATGTATTTATGGATGTCGGAGGAGAGGATGCCCGCACCGTCGATGAAAACCATCTTTCCGATGGTGAAGGGGATGTCGGGATTGGTCGCGATGCGAATCAGCAGCCGAGTCCCGAAGGAATGTCCAATGAAATCACAGGCTTTGCAAGGGAAACTCTGCACGAAATGAATGACGAACTGCGCATAGTCCTCGTTGTTCCATCCAACGGGAGGCTCTGGAGTTTGGCCGAAACCCGGCAAATCGGGTATGATGACATGATAGCGGGTTTGGAGGGCCTCTCCAATGCTGCGATAAGTCGTTGCCTCGCAACCCCATCCGTGCAAGACAAACACGAAGAGGTCGCCCGAGCCGTACTCTTCGTAGTAGACGGGAAGGTTGTCAATTCTGACCTGCATTCTTCGTCTCAGACCAGGTGTGCCGCTTTATCGCGTCTTCCGCGATGTGGAATTCGGATAGGTCAAGGTCCTTGCCCGTGTCCTGGATGACTGGCGTCTTGGACATGGTGAAGCCGCCTCCTGAATAGAAAGTCAATTCACTGAGGTAGAATTTCTTCTGGATGACAAACAAATCGACTCTGGCAAAGGGGAAGGGCCTTGACAAGGTTTTGGCGCAAGTCTCCAATTCCTCATAGATTTCTGGCTTCTGGGGGGGCGACTGGTCATAATTGAGCTTGGTGGCTTCCTTCACAAGATTCCAGTCTGGCCAAATGGCCCAGCGGATTGGATCTTTGTGGTCGCCCTTGGTGTTGGCCAAGCCCAAATTGTAGATGAGGAACTTGGGCTTTCCGTAAAAGCAGAAGAACTGAATTTCAGGAATGTCACTGACTCCATCTGGCATTTGGAGGAGCTCTTCGCACACGATGCCAGGCGTGATGTTCTTGTAATTCCATTCCCTTGAAAGGAAATAGGGATTCTGCTTCAGGAGGAAATTGAATTTCCACCGTATATGCCTCTCGTCGATGTCGTTTTCTTTGCGGTAGACAAGATTCATTCCGGAGGCGTGGTTGCATTTCAAATAGCAGGGCGAGGGGAGTTTTTGGAAATCGATCTCGTCCGCATTATGGAAAAAGGCGAATTCCTTCTTGAGGATCTGGTTGTAGCCACATTGCGTGACATATTCGCGAACCCGATGCTTGTCGCTGCAAAGGGTCAGGAGCGGATTCCTGTTGCTCACTTTCAGGAACCACATGATTTGGTCCAAAGTCTGCGGGTTTTGGAAATCCCATGACTTGTGGTAGTGCCGTTTCCACAGGATTTTGGCATATTCCAAATCCGAATATCGGACGAATTGGATTTTGGTGCATAGCCATTGCAGTTTCAGCCATACGACCTCAAACCAGTTAATCCTGCGGCTAACGTTGCGAAGTATGTTTTTTACCAACATAAAACAGAACCTGTATGGTCAAACCGGAACCCGCCACCGCCGTCTTAGTGGCGGCCGTGGAAGTTCTAGTGGTCTTCAAGGGGCTTAATCCAATCCTTCAGTTTGTAAAGCCATGACAGGAGACGGGTCTTGGCGGATATGGGGTAATTCTCGGTAAAGGTGCTGGCGATTTCGTCATACATTTTTTTCGTTTTGCGGCGGGCAAGGACTTTCGCCAGATAGAATGGCTTTCTCCTGTTCCAGTTGTCGAGGTTGAAGATTTTGGCGAACTCGTTGAGACGGCCGTAGATTTCCAGTTGAAGCATGGTGCGGAGGCATTTTTCGCAGCGACCGCAGTTCGGATAGTCGTCATCGGTCTGAAGATGCTTCATTCCATTGTTCTTATGTTGCTCTTTCAGACAAACATTGAGGTTTTCCCTTACCAGCTTGTCATCCATAATGTATTTGATCTTGTCGGCCCTTGACTTCTCCATGTCGGCGCAAATCAGTTCGGTGCTTTCCGTCGACAAATTGGGAAGCAGGAACGGTTCGAAGAGGGCCGTGTGCCGAAGGTTGAACTCAAAATTGTCCACCGAGAAGCCGGACGCGAACAAATAGCGTTGCCAGAGTTTCTGCAATGCCAAGACACAACCCATGTTCAGGTAAGTCACGCTTTGGTTGAAAAAATGCTCTGGATACAACCGATGCAGATTGGTGTCAACGGACACCAGAGGAATGGCCAGCTGGTCCGCGAAGGACTGGGTTTTCGCCACCGCCTCTCGAAAAGACGCCTTGGTTTCCGGCGTGTCTTCGGAGCCAAAGGCGCCCACGTTGAACATGGCGAAATGGCTGATTCGGTAATTGGGCAAGTCTTTTGGATTGTCGAGGAGGTATTTTTTGATGACGGCGAAGCTGTCAACTCCCAAACTGCACCCTGTGCCCACGGCTGTGCCATAAAAATTTGTGTAAGTTGTTCCATTGCAGGTAATTACGATATCCTTTAGGGGATGGGCGGCATGGCTGTCCTTTTGAAAGGCCTTGGTCAGTGCGTATAGCGCTCCAAAATGCAGATTGTGCAACAGCTTTTCGCTGATCGGGGCGTCAATCCATATGTCCTGCTGGGTCATGACGGCCCTCAGCAGAATCGGAACAAGAAACGCATCCGCCTGCTCTGCGCAAAGATACTTAGCATATTGGGGGGCAACAGAATAGAACAAATCCGTTGCATAGTTTTCCGCCTCATTGACGAGATGCGCGACGAGGCGGGTTTCGTTCTGCGAGGACTCAATGCGCGGTTGTCCGATTTTGAATGCCATGGTATGTTCGATTACGCGATTCGCGTCTAAAGCCTGTTCTAATTCCAGATCCGATAGGGAATCTGGCGGTAGTAGTAGTACAGTTTCTCCAGCCAAATGCGTTTGGACTTGAAATAGTTGTTGCTGATGTGGATGTTGGCTTCGGTGATGGCGGGATTTGCCGTTCGGATGATGTCCTCATGGATCTGGTCCGTCACGCGGAGCTCCCGTGGCAGGCACAGCAGCAGGTCCACCAGCCGCCGATTGTTGAAGGGGAAGGTGATGAGATGGCAGATGTCCTGGGAGTTGGCCACTTGCATGCCCCAGCTGCTCATGCGGACCTCCCAATAGTAGGAGTCCGTGTGCTCGTAGTTGAACAATGGCTTCTCCAGTCCGTAGGTCTTCATGAACTCGCGGTAGAGGGCGTCGCAGCGGTGCATCAGCCGCGGCGCGAGAAAGAAGCGGGTCTGGAAGATGCTGAAATGCCTGGCGTTCAAGGTGTTAGGCATCCGCATGCCATATTTTCTGTCAAAGAATACACGGACAATCTCCGAAATCCATGACTTGACTTCCACGTCCATCAGCTCGGGACGGCGATAGAAGTAGATGTATTTTCGTATCTCGTTGTCCGCCAAGTTCTTGACATAGGCGTTGGAATGGTCGATGATGGCCTTGAGCACATCGAAGTCCTTGACATCCTCGTTGGTGGCCTCGATTTTATAGATGTCGTGGGCAACGCCGATGCGGTCGCAGATGCGGTGGGCGGCTTCGGAGTCCACGATTTCCGTGTCTTTGGACTGATAGCTGAAATAGTGGAAGCGATCGTAAAGTCCGTTGGCGCAGGCGAGAGTGGTTTTGCTGTCCATGCCGCCGGAGAGGGAAATGGCGGGCTTTTGCCATTTCCGCGAGATGAGGTCGATGCCGTTGTGCAGGATGCGGAACGCCTCGCCGACGGCCTTCTCGATGTCTTTGGGCCCGGTGATGCACTTATGGGGTCCAAGCGGAAAGAAACGCTTGATGGAGAAGGCGTTATGGTCGTCCATCGTCAGCTGGACATTGGCGCCCATGCGCTTGAATTCCCTGAAGGAGGACAGGTCGCCGGGCAGATAGCGGTTGCCGATGTTGAAGAAGCGGTTGGTGGAGAGCTCCCGGATGAAGGGATCCATCTCGAGGCCGTGGAGGTCCGCCGCGATTTGGGGAAACTCCGTGAAGACGGCCTTGCCGTTGACGATGCCGTAGTAGACGGCCTTGATTCCCGCACAGTCCTGCACCACAGACACTTGGCGTCCCTCTTGGACGAAGAGGGCGAAGATTCCCGTCCAGTCGTTGAGGCAGTCGAACAGGGTGCCGCGTTCCTTTGCGGCGGCGCAGTCCTGCAGCAGGAGCGGTTCTTCATGCTTCATGGAGAAGGGGTTATAGGCATGGCCGATGAGCAGGTACTGGACGCCGTTCTGCTCATGGACAAAGGCGGTCTGGGCGGGGTGCAGCAGACAGCGGAAACGTCCCCAGGGCAGAGTCTTCCACATGCCGTAGAAGGGATAGGCGTCGGGGTCAATGCCATCGTCTTCTGTCAGATAGTATCCTCTGCAGTACAGGGCGTTCCGATACTGCGGGTACTTCTCCAGAAGGGAAATCATCTCGTTTCGTGTTTTCATCTCAATTGCCTATATGCTGAGCGGCCATCCCGTCCATGATGGCGAATTTGTGCAAGTTTGTGGTAATCAACCGGAAGAGCCGCTGGGAATTGCCATTGCCGGCGTAGGCCACATGGGGCGTGATGATGACGTCAGGCAGATGCCACAGAGGCGATGCGGGATCCAACGGCTCCTCCTCAAAGACATCCAAAACGGCGCGGAGCCGTCCCGAAACCAATTCAGCCTGAAGGGCTTGGGGCTCCACGACGGCGCCGCGGGCGAGGTTGACGAGAACAGCGCGATTCTTCAGCCGCGACAGCAGCCTGCCGTCGAAGAGATGGCGCGTTTCATCCGTCAGCGGGAGGGTCAGAAGCAGGATGTCCGCGTTGGGAAGCAGAGTGTCCAGGTCGCCGACGGGATGCAGCGCGGCGAAATCATCGGCAGGCACGATGTTGCAGGAGTCCACGCCGATGACCTGGCAGCCCATGGCGGTGAAGCGCCGTGCGCATTCGCGACCCACGCTGCCGCAGCCGACAATCACAACCCGTTTGCCTGCAAGCTCTTCCAGCGAACGGATCGGGCCCCAGTTCCCTTCGGTCTGCAGGCGGTTGAATTCGCCCATGTGACGATAGAGGGAGAGGACGCCTGCCAGCGCATGTTCCGCCATTGGGCCCGAATAGACGCCGCGGGCGTTGAAGAGGGTGATGCCACGGGCGCGGATGGCCTCCAGGGGAACCCGATCCAGCCCCGCGCTGGTCAGTTGGATGAGTCGCAGGCTGCGGAAGGCCTCCAGCGGATGATACAGGAACAGCCCGTTGCAGATGACGCCTTCCACTTCCTGCGGAGGAATGACGAGGACGTCCCGCTCCTGAGCCTGAAAATGCAGCTCGTAGCCATCCTTTCGGAGGGGGGCCAGCTGCTCCTCCGTGGCCCGCCAGGCGCCTGTGACCAATAGTTTCATGCTCTCCCCAGAACCGTGTTCACGCCGTCGCGGACTCGCTGCATGTTCGAGGCAAAGTAGTCGCTGTGCACGGCAATCTCCGCCTCAAAGGCCCGCATGATGCGAAGACCCGTGGCGAATTTTTCACGGATTGTATCTAAGTCATTGATAATCAATGTGTTACAAAAACTTCTCGAAAGAATGACCATGGAGGAGCCCAGTCGGTAGTGCTCTTTAAGAATGGTCTCGGCGGGCAGGGGACCCGTTCCGATGGCGGCGATGCCCCCGAAGCCATATGTGAGTCCCTTCAGGCGGAATTTCAGGCAGAGCCGCTCCACGGTTCCATCTGCAAGTAGCTCAAACATAAAGCGTTTGCCATAGCCGAGGCTCAAATCGTTCAGGCCGATGAAGACTTCATCAAGCTCTGGAAGGGCCAGAATGGCGTCCAGATTTTCAATGGACTCCGGCGTCTCAAACAGCAGCATGGTGCGGCAACGGCCGCGGACGCAGGAGAAAAAGCGGCTCACTTCCGCTGCCGTCTTGAAGAAGGGGAGCATGATGAAATCCGCCCCCGCTGCCACAATGCCGTCGATTTCCTCTTCGGAGGAGCCGTAGTCGGGCCCCGCGTCGTGGATGGGGTTGCAGCGGACCAGCAGACTGGCTTTCTTCAGCACGGGACGCACGGCCCGGATGTCCTCGAGGGTGTGGTGGGATTGAACCGTGTCCATCCCCTTCTGCCGCAAGGACTTGTTGATATATTCCATGTCGATGAAGATACGATCGACGCCGGCGTCCTCGGCGATTGCCGCCACCTCCGGACGATTGGTGATGTACATGAGGGTCAAGGGGTTGGCCATGGTTCAGGCTTTCGTCAGCGTGTCGCCTTTGTTCTCGTTGTCTGCATTGCTCAGGACCTTGAAGACGGTCATGAAGAGGATTTTCAGGTCAAGGGGCAGGGAGCAGTGGTCCACATACCAGACATTGAGCTGGATGCGTTTGTGCCATTCAACATCTTTGCGTCCATGGACTTGCGCCCAGCCGGTGATGCCTGGACGGACCTCGAACATGCGCCGCTGCTCGGCGGTGTACTCCCCAATGGGCCATGGATGGTAGGTCAGCGGCGGGCGCGGCCCGATGAAGGCCATGTCGCCGCGCAGGATGTTGAGGAGCTGAGGCAGCTCGTCAATGCTGGTGGCACGGATGATGCGGCCGACACGGGTGACGCGGGCGTCCCCTTTGCGGCAGTAGACGCCGTCGCCGCTGTGCTCCGCCCCTTGGCACATGGAGCGGAATTTCAGGATCTCAAATTCTTTCCCGTTGAGGCCCAGGCGTTTCTGACGGAAGAGAGCGGGGCCGGGGGAGTCCAATCGGACCAGCAGGGCGACGATGAGAAGCACGGGCCAGAGGCACAGCAGCAGGATGGCCGCCAGCAGCAGGCCCAGCCCGCGTTTGATGCAGGAACGGTACATGATGCGAATCTATGATTGGGACGGCGGCGGAACCGGCGTCATTTTGTAGTTGGTGGGATCGATGCGGGCGGCGATGACGCCGTGGACGCACTCCAGTTCCACCGTCCAATAGTAGGCTTTGTCCTTTTTCACAAGGGTCCCGTAGGAGCCTTCCAGGTTTCCGGACTCAATGTAGAAGCGTTGGCCTTCGCGGATGGCCGGATTGACCTCCAGCTCCGAATTCAGCCCGATGAGCTCCATTTGGCGGACCATTTTCAGTTCGCCAATCAGATGCTCCTGGCTGTAGCTCTCCGTTTCGCAGAAGCGGATGACGGAGCCGGTCTTCAGCAGCATCAGCCGATGCGCATGGGTCAGCGCCGCAAACAGATAGGAGGGAAACAGGGGACGGAGGACCGTCTTTCGATAGGTGTAGCTTTTCTTCTTGAAACTGACTTGGTTGTGAATCTTCCAGGTTTGCCGCAGAGGCAGATAGCAGGGAATGCCTTGGGTCTGGCAGAAATGCTGCAGCTTCAGTTCATGAAGGGATTTCGTGTAGACGGGAACGATGGGGGCGTCAGCCCGCGGAAGAAGAAAATCTTCGTTGAAGTTGGTTTGGGGCGTCAATTCCATGGACTGTCGCGGATTCACGGCGATGACATGGCGGCGGACAAGAGAGGGTGGAACCCGAAATTCGAAGGGGCAAAGGGCCCGGACTTTCAGGCGATGAAGACAAACGCGCTGCTACCCCTCGAGAAAAACCAAGGGGCGACTTTTGCGGCTAACTGCTTTATAAAACGAACGTTACAACGATACGTCTGCGATGAGCCGATGGCCACAGAACCTCCTGAATTGGCTTCGCGGAAACCCCATGAAAACTTTGCCGAAACGCGGCCGCCAATGAGCATGCGTCCGCCGTCGAAAAGTCTCTTCGGGACTCTCGCACAAAATAAATATGTTAATGTACGGGATATTTCGCAAAGTGCAAGTTGACAGGTAGGAAAGAATGCATTTATGAGGATGAAAATGACAGGATTCCTCAGCGCTTGACAGGACTCAATGTCTGCCATGCAAATCATCATGTTGTCCCAGTCATCAAAATGTGCGGAAAAGGCTATGGCGGCAGAAGGCGGGGCATGCCGAAAAAGAAGAGCCGCTATGGCGGCTGCAGAAGACTGACGCAGGACACGAGACGGGGGACGAGAGACGGGAGACGGGGGCACTTTTCACTTTTTGTCGTTGTTAATCAAAAAGAGCCGCTATAGCGGCGACAGGATAATAGCCATGGGTAAGCGCAACGCCGTAGGCGTAAGCGTAACCCACGGTACACGAGGAAGTTAGAGCTATAGAACCGCGTAGCGGTGGCAGGATCCTGACGTGGGTGGAGCGAAGCGAAACCCACGAACAGGCAGAAGTCTGACGCGAGATGCGAGACGGGAGACGGGGGACGGGGGCACTCTTCACTCTTTGTCGTTGTAGATCAAAAAGAGCCGCTTTTGGTGACTTAACCTGCTTTGAAGATAGCTTTTGAATCGTAACCAAAACTGAAATAAAAAGTGCAAAAATATATTGCAATAAATGAATAATGAGGTTTGGTCGCAAAAGGGGTGAAAACGGAAGAAAATCGTGTCAGAATGATGAAAAAATGACCATTGATTTTGGGGTCGATGCCCTTTGCGTGGCCCCACGATGCCCTTCCTCGCGTTTGAAAGGCAAACCTGTACATTAATACCTCTCTTGGTATATAGGGCCTAGAAGGGCCTCTTTTGGGGATTTGGCCATTGTTGCAGTTTCTTTCATTACCTTGCAGTAATGTGGAGAAAGGACATGAACGGACTGAAGCCCCAGAAGCCCTAGAAGCTTTAGAAGCCCTAGAAGCTTTAGGAAAATTCCTAATTCCCAACTGCAAACTGCAAACTGTTACTTGCCAATTTGATCCAAAAACTCTCCGATTTCATGGCGGAGCTGATAGAGGCGTTCCGGCTGCGGCAGGATGCGGGTGGAGTAGCGGCCACCTGAATTGGGGATGCTGACCAGACTTTGGATTCTTACCAGCAGGGCGGCCGCTTCATGCGAGGTTTGAGCCTGTGCTTTGAGGAGGGCGAGCAGCTCAAAGTCCTCCACGCCGTCTCGGGCCGCCTCCATGCGGATACTGGTGATGGGGGTGATTTGGCCGAAAGGGGTACCGGGGTACATGATGTAGCCGTCGCCATCCGGATAACGGACCCAGAAGATGGGTTCCGTGGGGGAGCCGGTTTGGCGGATGTAGGCATGCCATCCATATTTCCATGGGTCGTAAGTCAGCCAGTTTGCGCCCCAGAACTCATAGGCGTCCACGTTGTATTTGCTGCAGTAGTGGGGCAGCAGCCGTTCGATGGCGCAGTATGGAGTGTCGAGGCAGAGCTGTCCGTCGGTGGTGAACCAGATTTTGTCTCCGGCGGCCTGCCGTTCCTTCATGACCTTGCTCGGAACCAGTCCGTAGTGGGCAAGGCCCCAATGGGAGAGGTGCCCGTCCCAGAAGGGATGGTGCGCCCACGTGGAGGAGTAGATGGGCAAATGGGGCTCCACGTTCCGAATCATGTCGCAGAGGGCGATCATCTGCTCGCGGATTTCGCGTAGGTGCGTTGCCGGCTCATCGGAAATGTAGAGGGTGTATTTGCCGTCCCATCCATGGGCGCGGGCGTTGTCCATGAAGAGCTTCAGGCAGGTTTGGTAAACGCTGACGTATTCGGGGCGCAGGCGGGTTCGGGGTTCTCCCTTGGACCATGGACTTTCGCCGTCAAAGGGCTGCTCGCCCAATATGGACTTTGGCGGATAGCCCCAACCGAAGGCGTAGAAAATGCCTGGTGTGTAGGAACTTGGGAATTTCAGCTCGTCGAAGTAGAGCGTTGCCATTCGGTTGTATTCGGAGAAGTCGGCGGTGATGGTGCCGTCGTCGTTGCGTGAGAAGACAGGAGCTACGGGCACTTTGTCCGGACAGAGCTTCTTCTCTTTCATGAAGCGCATAAGCTCCAGATAGTCGGCCTTTGGCTCGCGCCCTTTGAGCCATTGGGACTGCGTTCGCAGGTCGTAGATGGCGGGGAAGGTCGTGTCTTGGGGAAGAGCGAAGTTCCACACCTTCAGCTGGATGGGGAGACTGGTGGTGACGCCGTTATGCGTCACATGCAGCCACAGGGGATACCGCCCCGGACGGGTTTGTCCATCCGTCCGGAAGGAGAGCCAAAGGGCGCGGGTGGAGTTGGCCGGCAGTCGCAGGGTGTTCACGGGGCAGATGGGGTCGGGCCAAAGCCCCTCCCATCCGTCACTGCCGGTGTTGTCGTTCCCTCCGTTGCCCTTGGAGGGGGTGAGCTGAATCCAGGCCTCCTCATAACGATGGTAGTAGTCGGAGACCCCATGGACGGGAACATATCCTAAGTTTCCGCAGCTCAAGTGGATACCGCTTCCCTCCAGGCCTTCGACGTGAAATTCCAAATCCCCGTCGCTCCCACTGCGGACGGCGATTTGGAGGGCTTCCTCTTCCTCTTGGGCCAATTGGACGCGGAACGGCGCCTGAATCTCCATCACATGGGGGTTGACTTGCCGTGCCATGCCGTTGAGGGAAAGTGGGCCGATGGCGTGGGGCGGCAGCGTCTCCTGAAAGACCTTGACAATGGAGGGGACTTGCCATAGGACAAGCTGTTCCTTTTCCATGGGAAGGGTTTCCACATTGCCTGGCTCCAGTTCCGTGGCTTCGCAGAACAGCAGCCCGTCGTATTGGATGGTGCCGGATTTTCGGGTGGTCAGATGCATGTCAAACTCCGTCGCGTCAGCGGGCATGGTCGCCAATCCGAAGGAGGGAGTCCATGGCTGAGTGCCCACTACGGACTTTGCCGAGCCGGTGTTCACAAGGGTTCTGCGTTCGGGGGCATTGAGGTGGGCGAAGATGACCGTGCCCTCTTCCAAATCCGTGGAGGTCATCCAGCCGCCGTAGAAGTACTGATGGCCCCCTCGAGTGGGAATCGACTGTCGCCAGCCATGCCATGGACGGGTCGCGTTTTTGATGATGGTGGTCTGGAGGCTGCGTTCGCCGAACAGGCCGTGCTCCATGGTGGTGGTAGCCTCGTTGTCAACGTCGTCTTCCGGCAGATTGATGGTCCAGCCAACGGGCTTTCCCTGCGTCACCTCCTCAAAACTTGGATTCTTCAGCAGGTTGCGGGGGCTTTCCAGCAGCTGACGGTAGGTTTCAGGGTCGATGTGATGGGTTTCAAGGGTCTTCTGGTCGGACAGAATGTCGCTGTCGATGAGGAGCTGGCTCGCCGTCGTCGTTTTCGTCTCCGTCATCGCGGTCTCTCCAAGATATAGGTAATAGGTTTTGCGGGTGTGAGGAGGACAGGACTCGAAGAAGACCAGCAGGTTGTCCAAGACCATCGCCGAAACGGGTTGGTCGTTGAAGGTGACAAGATATTTCCCTTGGGCGATGGCCTCCCGATGGGGGGAGACGTTCGTGATGGCAAGGACATTGTCCAGGGGAACGTCGCGGTCGTTGGTCAGCCGAAGAGGCAGCCGTTTGCGGTATCCCCGTCGGCGGGCTTCGGGGCTCCAGCTGGCGGGAGTGGCTTTGCATATATCTATAACATCTTGATATTCAGGATGTTGTGAAAATGATGCCGCAAAAGGAGTGGGGCAATCCGTGGTCAGGCTGAATTCATCGAACCATGCCTTGCCCGTGCCGTACAGGACGGAGCCCGTCTGCAGGATGCGGCAGCCTTTGGGGACCGTGAAGTCCAACGTCATCTCCGTCCAGTCAAAATCGGGGCCATCGTGGGCCACGGGAGTCACCACATTGACGATCATGCTGTTCTGGTCATTTCCAATGTGATAGTACCATCCGACGGTTCCCGTGACGGCTTCCCCGCGGACCTTGACGCGAATCCGACAGTTTGCCCCCTCCATCACCCATGTCTTGGGCAGGGTGAGGTTGAACCAGGTGGATTGGGCGCCTTTGTCGGCCTCCAGCAACAGGCATTTGCGGCCATGGGACGGCCGCTCCTCCACGAGGGAGGCCCGATGGTCATGGTTCAGAGAACGCGGTTCCCATCCCAACGGAAGCCCATCCTGCTCATTCTCAAAACTGTCGTTGATGTCGCCGGCTTTGCGGCAGCCTTCCAGACTGTCTGGCAGGATCCAGGCCAGAGGATTGCCGTAATAGCAATAGTAGACGGTCTGCAGTCGGTCGCCGGCCGGACTGGGGACGAAGAGCGTATCTCCCTCGGCGACAAGCTCTTCCGAAATGCGTTTGCCGTTGACGTCCAGAATGGTGAATTTCAGCGGCGTGCCAAGACTGTCCACCAGACGCAGGCTTCCCGCCGGCCAACCGATCAGCGGACAGCCTTTCGGAATGGGCAGTTCCACAATCATGCCCTCCCGTGCGTCGTCGGTCAGTTTGCGTAGCTCAATGGGAAGGCGACATGGCCATGTTCCTCCACCGGAGATGATTAGGGATTTGAAGGGGGGCCAGGGGGCCCTAGCCTGCAGAAGAGAGGCAAACAGCAGAATGGCGAAGAGAAGCTTTTTCATGGGGAACTCATTGAGAGTTAGCAGATTGCGGCTAATTAGGAACTAGAAATTAGAAAATTTCCTAGAGCATCTAGAGCTAGCTAGCTTACAGGGCAAGATGTTTGAGAAAGGCGTCGGGATTGCCGTCGTCGATGTATTGGACGGCGTTCCAACCTCTGGCGAGGCCGCCTTCGATGTTGTTGAGGCGGTCGTCCAGATAGAGGTCGGGTTTGCCGAATTGGCGTTCAAAGGCCTCATACATGGCGGGGGACGGCTTTTCGGCGCCCACGTCACTGCTGTAGATGGCCTCCGGAATCTGGTCCGAATAGCTTAGAATTTGTCTAAGTCCCTCAATATGCCACGGTTGCGTATCTGAAAAGAAGACGATGTGCCAATGGGCCTCGAAGAAGCGGCGGAGGATTCGGGTCATGTCGGGGTTTTCGCTGCCTAACATGCTGTTCCATCCTGCTTTAAGCTGCGCGTCGGTATAGCGGTGACCGGTGAAGTCCTGCAGACCGTCACAGAAGGCATTGGAGTCGATGCGGCCGCTGCTGTAGTGGTCGATGAGCGTTCGAAGAACGGGAGGCACGGGGGCGCCGACGCGGATGCCGAGGGCGGCGTAGGCCCGCCATGGGGTGAGACGGAGGCAGACACCGCCGATATCTAAAGCCATAAGTCGTTGATTATAAGTATGTTCCATGTATTTTACCCTTTGACGGCTCCGGCAGTCAGCCCTTTGATGATGTGCTTCTGCGCCAAGACATAGATGAACAGCAGGGGGATGATGACCAGGGAGAGGGCGGCGCTGACTTGCGTGATCATGATGTCATGCTCCCCTTTGAATTGGGAGAGGGCGAGGGGCAGCGTGTGGTGTTTGGGGCCAAGCAGGGTGAGGGCAAAGGCGAATTCGTTCCACATGGTGAGGAAATTGAAGATGATGACGGTGGCGAGGGAAGGGCGGGCCAAGGGCAGCGCAATGTGGCGGAAGACGGCCCATGTGGAGCAGCCGTCCAGCTGACTTGCATCCAGAAGATCCTGCGGGACCGCGGCGAAGGCGTTTCGGAGGATGAGAATGGTGATGGGGAGGGCGAAGCCGATGTAGGGGCCGGCCAGCGCCCACAGGCTGCCTTTCAGGCCAAGGCCGCCGCTGCCCATGAGGCGGTTCAGGGGAATCATGGTGACATGGACCGGAATCATCATGCCCAACAGGAAGAGCAGGAAGAGGATATGGCTGCCTTTGAATTTCAGTCGGGCCAGGGCGAAGGCCGCCGGCGCCGCGATGAGCAGGGTGACGGTCACGGAGACGATGCAGAGCAGCAGGCTGTTGCCGTAGGCGTGGCCAAAGCTGCCGCTGGTGAGGACGGTGCGCATGTTCTGCCACGTCCAGGGGGAGGGCAGGCCGAGCGGGGCGCGTTGGGCGTCTCCCTCCGTGCGGAAGGCCATGAGAAACATCCAGAGCAGAGGCATGGCGGAAAGCGCCATGAACAACAGCAGGACAAGGTGGCGCAGCAGCGTGGAGAGGCGGTTGCGGGTCATGCGTCCCTCCTTGTCCGCCCTCGCAGGGCAACGATGATTGCCAACGCAAGAAGGAAGAGGACGACGGCGGCGGCGGAGCCGTAGCCGTAGCGCCCCTGGTTCTCCTCAAAGGCCAGTCGATAGATGTAGGTCGCCATCACCTCGCGGGAGACTTCCGGAAGCCCCCCCGCCATCAGGTAGATGAGGTCGAAGTACTTGAGGGAGCCGATGATGGAAAGGGTGGCGGACACGGCGATGGCGGGTTTCATGGCGGGCAGGATCACATGGCGGCAGATTTGCCATTCGCTGGCGCCGTCCATTCGAGCGGCTTCATAAAGCTCGTTGGGGATGGTGCTTAGGCCAGCCATGTACAACACCATGTGGAATCCTGTGTACTGCCAGCAGATGGTGACGAAGATCCAGAGCATGGCGCAGGCGGGGTCCGCCAGCCAGGCATAGCTGAAATTTGGCCAAGCCAGCTGAATCAGGCGGGTCAGCAGACCGTTGCCCGGCTCGTAGACATATTGCCACAGAATGGCGATGGCCGCCGTGGGCATGATCATGGGAGCGAAGAACGCGGTGCGGAATAGGGTCTTGCCCCAGGTGGGGGGATTGACCAGCAGGGCAAGCAGGAACGCCAGCGGAAGCTGAATGCACAGGGAGCCGGCGACCAGCAGGATGTTGTGCCATGCCGCATGCCAGAATACGCTGTCATGCAGTAGGTTGCGAAAATGGGCGAGGCCGCAGAATGTGGGCGGCAGGAAGGGGCTTTCCCAACGGTACAGGCTCATGCGAAAGGAGTCCACGATGGGAAAAAGAACAAAAATCCCGTACACCGCCAAGGCGGGAAGCAGAAAGAGATAGGGCGTGAGGCGTCTGGTTTTCATGCGGTGGGGCGGCATTGAGGCGACTGAAAGAGTTGCAGGGGCTTCTTGCCCTACGGCTCCCGCGCGACCATGAGCCCGAAATGCTGCTGTTGTTTGGGAAGGGGTCCCAGAACGTCCCAGCTGGCAATTGTCGCAAAGCACGCGTTGTTCGGCAGTTGCTCCGGAACGCGGAAGATTCGCGTGAAGCTCTGCTTGGAATTGGGCTGGACGGTGCCAAAGTAGAAGAGACGGCCATTGAGCCATGCCTCTCGGGAGAAGGAACGGGCCAGCAGGTTGCTGGCAAGCTTGCTCCCCTGGTTCTCCACGGTGACCATGATGCTGATCCGCTCCCCCGGATGAATCTTCTCCGGAACCCGGACCGACAGAATCAGCCCGTCATGGCTCGGGGCCTTCTGCTGCACGAAATCCAGCCCGAGGGATTTGATAATGTCAGTTGTATGTTCTTGTGTTGCAACGATTTGCGAATCTATTGGAATGATGAGCTCCCGCGTGATGTTCATTAGTTGCTCCCCTAGCTCCCCATGGGTGACCTTGATGGTCAGGGAACGGGTCTTCATGTCGTCGAACAGGTTGAGAAGATGCTGCTCGCCATCGATGTACAGCCCTTCTGCATCTGTCTTTCCCGCAACGCCTTGGACGGTGATCTCCGCATTGGCCAGCGGTCCCTTGTCAATCTCCTCGGTCCGCAGGGTCTCCTCGCCTTCAATGGTCTCCCCGGGAATGACTTCGTAGGAGAGGGATGCGTGGGGAATGGGGCCCGCGTCCTTTGGCTCCTCCTTGCGGACTTCCCTCAGGGCCTCGAACACCTTGACCTCATGATGGGTCAGGACGGTGCGGCGGCGCAGCGTCAGGCAGGGCAGATAGCCCTCCGTCTTCTTCAGCGCGCAGGTGAAATCCGACGCCGTGTCCGTTTTCCGCACCTCTGTCCGAAGCAGTTTCCCCTTTCGGCGGGGCGCATCGTTCTGCGCCAGCAAAGGCAGGGAAAGACATAGGCATAGAAACAGGCGAATCATAAAATGGTTCATGGGACATCCTTTCAATGAGGTGGCCATCACGGCTCTTCGTTGACCATGCTGCGCAGAATTTCATCCCAACGGCGCTGCCAGCCCGTCTGGCCAGAGGTGACCATAATGACGCCAAGGGTCTCGTAGTTGCTGGAGGGAAGATCTCCAAAGACGTTCTTGCCGGCGATGCGGCATTGGGGGTCCCAAATCAAATATTGGGAGACGGCAAAACGCTCCGACATGCGCTGATACTCATAGTCTTCTGGCCACCAGACGGTTCGGCTCCAGACGGCGCAGCCCAAAGGGTATTTGACCTGGTTCAGCCATTTGATCTCCTCCAAGTCCGGCAGCCGATACATGGCGTTTTCCTGTTCCGACAGCCAGTTGGAGAAGGTGACCGCATTCTTCCACGTCAACCCTGTCTTGGCGGGACTGCCCTCCGATGAGATGGGGAACTCCGGCTTGATGCCGGCGGAGGCGTCGCGGGCGGCGTCAAAAAGGGCGGTGGAGATGGGCGTGGAGCTGACATAGAACGCCTTGGGGCCGCGGCCGACGAGCCGCATCACAATGCCTGTTCTTGTCGTAAATGATTCTGGCGGAGGGACATTCTTGATACCCATCTGGACGGTCTGCAGGTATTTCTGCAGAGTCTCCTGATTCCGCTTCTGATTCAGCCCCATCTGATGGAGTTGGGCGCGGGCCTCCTTCAGATAGTCGGCCACCTGGGGCAGGAGGCCGCCGTCCGCCATGGCCGCGTCAATCAGGCCGGCGAGCTCCACCTGTCGGGTCGAGGCGTCCTTGATTTCGTCCATTACGTCCAAAATTTTCCGGCGCAGCTTCACGTAGCGGCGGACCTGCTCATTGCTGTCCGTCAACGTGCCAATCAGCTGGAGAGATGCGCCGATTTTGTCTAAGTTCTTGTCCCGCT
Organism: Lentisphaeria bacterium; assembly: GCA_016288215.1. Lineage (GTDB taxonomy): Bacteria > Verrucomicrobiota > Lentisphaeria > Oligosphaerales > Oligosphaeraceae > Tb-RUG-64. The sequence continues at coordinate 45,513 of JAEEYQ010000005.1, forward strand.
CTTCTTTGGCGCTGCGCTCAAAAAGCAGCTTTTCGCGAATCTTCAGGGTGTCCTGACGCTTTTCAAAGGCCTCGAGAGCCGGAAAGCGAGGTCCTTTCTCCGCCGGGGCCTCCGTCGCCTCCTGCGCCGAAAGGCGGCCGCCCAACAGCATGAACGGCAGGGTCATGAGCATCAGATATCGATTCATGGCAGTCTCCATAACTATGCAGTAAAGACAACGAAAAGATTCCTCTGAATTCGTGATGTCCTTCATGGATTCAGATTCAACGCAATGCCAAGGCTAACTATAAGCGGCATTCCTCCAGTTGCAAACTAGAAGAGGGTCAGAATTGTCATGAAGTGTCGAATTTGCCGTAGAAGTCGGCGGAGGAACCGCTGGACTCTGCGGACATCGTGAATCCAACGGCTGTACAGGCGGTAACCCCATTCGTCCGTCGTGTGGAATTTGCCGTCGCGGATGAACGCGGTCATGACCGCCAGCATCTGGTCGTGGCGAAGGCCTCCTTCCGGCCTCCACTGATTGTCTCCACAACAGGCGTAACGGTCCTGCCGGACGCGCACGATGCGATGCATGACATAAACTCCGCTGTCTCTCCGATAGAAGACCACATCATATTTTCGGAGGGTCGGCGGGAGAGGGGAGAGCAGGATGGTGTCTCGTCCCCCTCGCAGCAGGGGGAGCATGCTGTTGCCCATGGGACTCAGCTGGACGCTTTCCCCTTGCGCAAGCTTTTGCTCGATGCGGGGCATGACCTCCTGCAGTTTCATGGCCTCAGGCAAGAAAATCCTGCAATTTCAGGTCGGCGACGAACTTGGCGATGTGCTCCTTGGCGGTGGCCGCGTCCACATCATATTCGTCCAGGAGCTTGGCCACCAGCTGCTCCTCGCTCAGGTCCTGGGCTTCCAGAAGGTGCCACAGAAAGGCGGCGGTGTCGTTCAAGGTGATGAAGCGGTCGCACTGGTTGGCGTCGGAAGACACGGCGACTTCCCGCCCGGCGACTTTGCGTGTGATGAATCCGGATTTTAGCTTCATGGTTACAATGTTCTCCCAATCATCGCATCATAGGACAGGTGAACGGCTTCCGAATCAGGGCGGCACGTCATCTGCCAAACGGGAACGTTTGCCAGCAGGCTGTCCAGCAGCTCCAGATGAAGCAGGATGCGAGTCGGCTCCTTGGTGTGGTGGGTCATTTGCATCAGAGACGGAATGGCCTCTGCGCCCGCCAGACGGCGGATGGCATTTCGTTCCCCTTGGGCAAGGAAGCAGATTCCCCCAAGGGGGGCGTTCAGGTTCAAATTTAGGTCCGTCTTGCCGCTCCAAGGGGTTCCGCAGGCCAGCCAGGTTCCGTCAACGCGGCGCAGCGCCGGCTTGTCATCGTTGAGTATTTGCACCTTGTCATCGCCGAAGATGTTGCGGTACAAGGCTGTATGCGTGGACTTGCCGGTTCCGCAGGGGCCGGAGAAACAATAGGCCCTCCCCTCCAGAATGATGCAGGACGCATGGAACATCATGCCACCGTAGGGCAGCAGCTGAAAATAGAAGGAACGGCCCGTTGCCACATACTCTCGGCTGTCATCGTCCAGATTCTTGCCGGGGGGAAGGCCATCCGCCTGAGGAACGACAGTCACCTCCGCCGCGCCATCAAAATTCGCCAGATAGGGGATGGCCTGGGTCAACGTGCGCCCAAACGTGGTCATCTCGACCTTCAATCCCGCTATCCTGTATTTTGCCATCGCGTGATGTTCCGTCCTCTATGCAAAACAGGGTAGCTGAATCGCTACCCTGTCTCGTGCCCAAATCTCCAGACCTCTCGCCGTCTTTTCCTCTTCGGCTCTTCGCTGACACGGCAAACGCGCGCCGTTTCAGAACCAAACGGAATTTTCCCGCGAGAACCCCGTCTATGGCTTCAGGCTCTACTCAAAATTCCATGAACCTCGCCAATGCCCTAGTCGGGATTGTAGGCCGTTGAGGTGTCCTGAGTGCAGTCTTCTTCGCAAGGATTCGGCTCAACCACGCGGGCACGCATGATCGCGTCTTCAACCTTGAAATTCTCAACGTTCATTTCAGGCTGTTCATACTTCTTCTTCATCGCTACTTCCTCCATCAATCCGAAACTCATGTCACTTTTCAGAACTGACCGTGGATGTTGCATCGTTGTCACCAAGCAAAACCACCAACAACCCTGAAACATTACACAAAATTATACACTGACTTTACTATATGGATGTTTTCAATAAATGCAAATTGTTTTTCTGTAAAAAATTATTTTTTTTGTATTTTTGAATCTGCGGCTCTCGATGGCCAAGAGGCGCCCCAAAAGACAGAGGAACGAGAGGACCTATATAATATAGAGGATATAGAAAACCCACGGAAAAATCCTAATTGCTGTCTGCGAATTCCTTCATGGCGAGCGCGAGGTCGTTCAGACGACGCTGCCGTTCCAACGCAGAGCAGTGGCGTCGAATCTGGTTGTTGCAGAGGGTCAGTCGGATGCAGTCCGGAAAGAGGGCGCAGGTTTGGCATTCGGGCAAAGGGGGAAGGGATTGCCTCCAGGCGGTCAGGACATCCAGGTTCCGCCGGCTTTCGTCCGCCAAGGTTCCCCAAACGCCGGTGGCGTCAATGTGTTCACAGGTGCAGAGGCGGCCATCGGGAAGGATGACCTCGGCCGTCTCGCTGTCTGCCATGCAGGCATGAATTCGAATTTCCTTTGGGAGGGAGGGATGGCGTTTTGGGGGAATCAGCCGATCCAGTTTTTCCTGCAGAACCTGACGGCGGCGATAGGCGCCCTCGAAGGAATCATCGCCGTCCAGATCGTCAAAGAGGGGAGACACGTAGGCGGAAAAGCCGTCATGGCCGCCGAAGCGCTTTGCGAGAAGGGCGATGAGCGCCTCGATATCCTGCGCGTTCCGGCTGTCCACATTCATGCGGACGGACACCTTGACGCCGGCCTCCAACAGCCGCTGCACATTGTCCAGAACCCGCTGAAAGGGGCTGTCTTGCCCTGCGTGGATGTATGCTTTGCGTCGGTTGTAGACGTCTTCCGTGCCGTCCAGCGTGATTTGGGCCTTTTTCAGCGCCCATAGGGAGACGGCCCGCTTCACCATGTCATCATTGAAAAGATAGCCGTTGGTGATGATGTGGGAGGAGAAACGTCTTCCGGCGGCGGCGATATTCTGGCAGATGAGGTCGATGACATTGGCGTTCAGCAGAGGTTCCCCTCCAAACCATCGTAAGCGAATGGCTTCCGGAACGGCGACCTTCAGCACATGCTCCGCCACGGCACGGGCCGTCTCGTCGGTCATGGTGATTTTGGCGCAGCCCTTTTCATAACAGTAGAAGCAACGGGCATTGCAGTCCGTAGTGGGAAGGATGGTGAAGGTCGTCTTCTTGCCGCCGGTCACCCGCCGTTGGAGGACACTCGCCATCTCGCGCAGTTCATGGGTGATTTGAAATTCGTTAAATTGTTGGGGGACAATAAGATATCGATTTGCTAGCTCATCGCGGAGCCCGTGAGGCGCGGCGAGGCTGTCGGGATGATTCAGCCAATCGGCCTCCTGCGGAGTCAGCAGAACCAGCTCCCGGGTCATCACATTGAAGACCAACGTCCCGGAGTCCACAGGCTGTTGAACCAAAAAACGCAACGGCCGCCAGGCGGTCTCGGAGGAGACCGCCTGATGCGGCAACAGTCGGGCGACGATGCTGTCCATGGGTTGAATGGATTGCATGAGACGGCTTGCCCCCTGACTCCCGATATTGACGGAAGCCCTTTTCCTCTAGCGTTTTGCGGTTTTCGTTCCGTTGGACTTCTTTGAGCTGGTCGCCTGCAGGACACGGACTTGATAGGGAGCCACCGAAACCGTGCCTGGCTTGAGCGTCTTGCCGGTCAGCAGGTCCTTTGCCTCAAAGGTCAGGTTGTAATGGCCGCCCTTGCCGGCGAACTCCGTCAGCACCACGCCGTTGAGGCCGTTTCCGGAGCGCTCCGCCACCGCGAAAGACAGACCGTCGCCGCCGCCATGGGGCAGCTTCGCGTCGGTCAGCGCCATGGTGTAGAGCTTCTGCATGGATGCCATATCCATCAGGGCACCAAGGACATAGACAACGCCTTTGCCCACTTTCTTCCGCTGCAGGATGGAATGGCCGACCAAGGCACCGTGGGGCGCCGCGTCCACGGCGGCCAGCGTATCGCCGTCCGCCTCATAGAGTTCGACCCATTTCTCCAGCGTGATGGGTGTGCCGTCGTTCCAGTTGGCGTGGACGGTGCCGTCCCGGTCAGGAAGGGAATAGTTCCATGTGACGCCCGCGAAGTCCTCCAGCATGCCCAAAGGACGGTCTTGAAAGCGGGCGCCGTCATGGTTGCGCACATCGGTCAGCGGACCCACGATCCAGACTCCGCCGTTTTTGACCCAAGCTTTGATTCGCTTTTGTAAATCCTTGTCTTCCAATGACATAACCATTGGAGTGATAAGGAGTTTATAGTTGGCCAGATCATGCTCCGCCTCAATGACGTCCGGTCGGCGGCATTCCGCCAGCAGCGGTTTGTAGAAATGGCCGCAAACCGTGTCGAAATACGGCATTTTAGGGACAATCTGCTGAGCCAAGAACATATTCCAAGAGAGAGAGGTGAAATGAAGGGCGATGGCGGTCTGCACCTTCGTGTTGTTGAGGAACGCCGCCGCCCTTTGGAAGTCCCTGCCGATTTGGCACACCTCGTCATAGATGTGCATGGGGCGGCCGGAGGCGTCCAGAACGGCGCCATGCATGAGTTCGTGGCCGCCCCAATGGGTTCGCCACAGCCAGTAGAGGTTGGCTTCGCCGCCGAGGGCCAGCGGCAGCCATGAGTTGGCGGTGCAGTAGCCCTCTGGCTTGACGGTCTGGTCGATGGAGACGGAGCCGTTCCAGCAGGTCGCCGTCTCCGTGTTCCAGAAGGGGACGTCTGGCTTCAAGGCGCGGAGCATGTCGAACCAGAAGCAGCAGGACCAGAGGGTCTCTGGTTCGTGGTAGTGGTTGAACATGACAATGTCCAGTTTGCGGTGCAGGTCGGGGTAATTGATGCCGCTGAATGGCATAATATCCGTTCCCACAGGGACATGGACATATTTGTGAAGGATGTCCGCCTGCATGGTGACGAATTCCACGTGGGCATCCTGCTGGAAGAGGAGCCATTCCTGCCGATGGTGGGGATTGACCCAGGCGTTGCGCGGGGTGGGCACTTCATCGAAGTCCGAATACTCCTGACTGAAGACGCCCAGGTTCCAGGCGCGGTTCATGGCCTCCACGGTGCCGAATTTTGCTTCCAGCCGACGGTGGAACTTCTCTTGGCAGATGGGGCAGAAGCAGCCGCCCCAGGCGTAGATTTCGTTGTCGATCTGCCAGCCGATGACGTTTTGGTCATTGGCGAATTCCTTTGCCATGCGTTCCACGATCCGCGCGGAGTAGCGGCGGTAGTGCGAATTGTTGGAGCAGCAGTGGCGGCGACCGCCGTGCTGTTCGCGGTCTCCGCTGGGCAGCTCCTTGAAGATGTCAGGGAATTTTCTGCCGAGCCAGACGGGCGGGGTGGCGGTTGGGGTGCCCAAGATGGTGGCGATGCCGTGGGCCGCCAAGGAGTCGACCACACGATGCAGCCAGGCGAACTCGAATTCACCGTCCCGCGGCTCCATCTTGCTCCATGCGAACTCGGCAATGCGGGCCACGTTCATGCCGCAGGCCTTCATCTTCGCGGCGTCTTTCGCAAGTTCCTCAACGGGCCAGTCTTCCGGATAGTAGTCGGCTCCGAAATAGGGTGGGTGATAGGTGGTCATCGTGAGGTCAACTCAGTCTTTGGGGAATTCGATGGTGATGGCGCAATCCTCTGCGCAGATGGCATGGTGCTCCAGAATCAGATTCTTCCAGAAGGATGTGCCCCTCACCCCCTTGTCCAGGCTGCCAATCAGGATGGACTGATCCTGCATGAGGGGGATTTCCCTCTCATAGTCAACCATGGCGGTCTTTTCACTGTTGGCGGTCTTCTCATAGTCTTGGATGAAGATGTTGGCGCCATCCGCCGTGAGAACCAGACGGGACTTGGAGAAGATGAGATGGTAGGCATGGAAGTGTTGCGTGTCAAAGTCATATTCGGCGTCCGCGTGGCGCAGCCGGATCTTGTCGGGGGTGAACTCGATGACTTCTGTCGCCCAGCCGTTGGCGATGCGCAGCACGGCGCCGCCACGCAGGGTGTCCGAAGAGACGGCGCATTCAAAGGAGAGGGTGGCGAAGCAGTTGTTTTCCTTGACGCCGGGCAGCGGAAGCAACAGGTTGACGGGAGCGTCCTCCTGTGCGCTGAGCCGATAGGCGCCGTTCATGATGGATTCGGCGTCATCGTGGAGACTGTTGCCTGCAAAGAGGCGCTGCCATGTGGCATCGTCTTTGTCCACCAGGGCATCGCCCTTCAGGATGGTGGTGGGGGTGATGGGGCGGAGGTCCAGCTCCGGATGGCTCTCGCGGAAGCGTTCCATTTCGGACTCGGGGCAGTAGCCGATTTCGGGTGCGACGGCGGCGATCTTGTTCAGGCCGTGCTTGATGCGGTCCAGAGGAATGACATAGCAGGCGGTCTGGTTTTGGATATCGACGCATTCCAACGGCACGTCATTGAACACAATTTGGAAGGGCGAGTCCTCCGGGGCGTTGCTTTTGAAATACAGCTTGGCGTTGGGGCGGGTGAAGAGGGGATCCATGTGTCTGAAATCATCGCCGAGTTCAATGTGGAAAGGTTTGAGCTCGCCGGGGGCGAAAAACTGAATGTCCTTCGGGCCAAGGGTGGAGAGCAGGGTGTTGGTGCCCGCCTGAGGTTGGGAGGCGTTGAGCGTGACGGGAGAATGGACCGTGAGGAAATAGGTCTTGTCCTCTCGAACCAGATTCTTCGGCTTCACTTGAATGCGTTTCATCTGATCCCGATTCTCAACCACATTGAAGAGATAGATGCCTTCGGCGCCGCAGGCATAGGCGCTGGCAATCCTTCCGTTGATCGCCTGCACGGTGTTGCGGTTGAAGACGTCGTTGTCATCGGACGAGGTGGTCAACGACTTGTCGATGGAGGCGTAGAAGCGGATTCCATAGCGGTTGCAGAGCACGCGAGTCATCCGATAGGGGGTGTAGTGTCCATTGTCACTGCCCGCGATGAAGATGTCGAACAGTCCGTCTTCCATCCATTTCTCCACATCGGCGCCCATGAGATTGCAGAGCATAGAGGAGTCAGGCATGCGGAAGGCAAAGAAGATGGGGCGGCCCCGACGGCGGCCGATTTTCTCCGCTTTTTTGCGCAGGGTCTTCAGCATTTTGGTCAGGTCTTCCATCTCCTCTTCGTTGGGCATGCCGCCACAGCAGACGCTGCGGAACAGGAACGGGGTGCGGTTGAAGTCCAGCAGGAAGCCGTCTGGATCATATTTTTCAAACCACTCCGTCACGCAGGTGACAAAGCGCTTGCGGACTTCGCTGCAGGCAAAGTCATAGGCGTTCCACATGCCCAGCAACGGCGGCTCGTCTTCTGTTCCGCAGAGGAATTCGGGGTAGTTGCTGCGGAATTCTGGCGTCCACTCCGGATGCTCCGCGTCTCGGCAGTCGTTCGCATGCATGTTGAGGAAGAACTCGTAGTCATGGGCGCGGGAGAACTCCAAGGCGAGCTGAACGGGATCCGTGTTGAGCTCCTGTTCCAGATAGGCGGTGATGTTCTGGAGATTGTTGTCTTGGGGGGCGTTGAGCATCCGGTCGGCGAGCAGAGAGCGATTGGTCACCGCGAAACCCACGGTGCCCGGAGTATAGACCTCAACATTGAACTTCTTGCCTAGCAATAAGTTAAGTTTTCTTGAATAGAATCCGTCGACGGAAGGCTTCATGGCCGCCGGATAACGGAGGGCGTCACTGCCGTCATTGTCAATCATCACCCGAGGGGTGCGATTGAAGTAATCCTCCTTCATTTGGGCCCATTCCTTTGCGGATGGCCCCGTGAAGCAGGAGTTCAGCAGAAGCGGGAGGGCGACGAGTCCCCCCAGAAGTTTTTTGGAATGCATCATGGTTTCCTCTTTTCTGTATTATATATAATATAATATGTATATGGAATTGTGCTTGAAATCACCGTGAAGAAGAGGGGGTTGTTGGGGGTTGACCGCTTCCGCGCGACAGGAGCTGGAGAAGCAGTTGCTGATATTCGGGAAGGGGGATGTTGCCCAAATGGCCGCCCTGCGGGAAGATTTGCGCCCTGTCCCCAAGAAGCTCTTTGAACCATTGGCAGTCTTCGGGCGTGATGAGCAGGTCGTTTTCATTGTGGAGCAGCATGAGGGCGGGGGCGGCGGCCATGGTGTCGGCCACGGCGTCCAGCCGAAGGGCATCGGCGAATTCCTCCGGCTGCAGGCCCGGATAGGCAGGCAGGAGGATTTCGCGGACATAGCGGTCCGTGGAGACGGCGAGGGCCTCCGCTTCCAGCTGACAGATGCGGGAAGAGGAGGGGGCGATGGAGAAAAAGCCTGTGTTGCGCATCCGTTGGGAGGCCAGCAGGCTGTCCGCGATGACGGTTCTCATGTAGAAGCCGATGGCGAAGCGGGATTCGTCCTGCGTCATGGGCGGAAGGCCCCGGCCGGACTCGGTGTCCAGAAGGGAGACGAGACGGAGATAGAGGTCATGGATTCGCGCGTTTCGCGTTTCGGCGGGCCAGGCGGACGGAATGTTGAAGCAGTCGTCGATGACGTTCAGCGCATGTTTGGGATCGCGAGGCGGATTGATGGCGATGACGTTCTCGAAATGGAGGTCAGCGGCTTCGCCTTTTGCCTCTAAATCAAGGAGATACAGCGCATTGAGACCGCCGAGGGAATAGCCGAGAAGGGCGACGGAGTCCCCATGGCGGGGGTGACGCTTGAGGAAGTCGTGGCGAAGGGCGGCGAGGACGGTGACCAAGGTCTTGCTGTCCGCCCGCAGGTTTCCGGGCGGGGGGAGACTCAAGGGCAGGGCGGTGAAGAAGTCCGGATGCATGGTGGAGCTGGTGGCGATGACGGAATAGCCGGCCTCGTTGCCAAGTTCGGCCAGACGGGCGAGGGCGCCGGAGAGGCGGTGGGCCCCCAGCCCCGGAAGGAGGAACAGGATGCCGCGGCTTTGGGAGGCGGGCAGGGGCCACGCCTGATAGGTGAATTTCCGTTGGCTTCCCTTGAACTTCACAGTGTAGGTCTTTGAACGGTACATGAAGTCACGGCGGCGGGGCGCCAGCGCAAGGGCGAAGAGCGACTGGTCGGGATGGTTGTCCTCTGAAGTTGTAAATGGTTTATAATCAATGATTTCCGCTTCTGTCTTCAGGGTGTAGACGGCCCGCGCCATGGTGTAGCTGTCATAGGAGGTGTCAAAAAACTGCCGAAGGGCGATGAGAGTCTCCCCCCGGTCGCTGAGGGTGCGGATGCCGCCCAAAGCCAGACTGCCATAGCCGGAGGTCAGCCAGTGGCCAATGTCCAGCGGAAAGTCCAAGACGGTGCCGATGGCGTCACGGCAGGAGCTGGGGCCGAGGATGGGCAGGTTCAAATAGAAGCCGGGTCCGAAGTCATAGTGCCCGAAGGTCTGCTTGAAGTTTTCGTTGTATTGAGGCATGCCGTATTTTGTGGCGGGATCCATGATGCCCAAAATTCCCACGGTGGTGTTCAGCCCGAAGCGTTTGGTCTCGCTCCAGCTCTCGTCGAATTTCCCCTGAAGGGCGGTGTTGACCAGACGGACGGGGAAGGCCAGGTTGTGGCTGAAATTGGAGATGCCTGCGCGGATCGGCTGGGGGACGATGTTAAGATAGGCGTTGGCCACGGGATAGGCCACGTAGTCCAATAGGCCATGGTTGACCTTGTGCATGCTGCGGTTGAAGGACTCCAGCGGGTCGGGCAGCGGTGCCAGATACTCTTGTGTGCCTGGCGCATAAGTTGCTTGCTCGGAAAGAGTTGTGACCGTGCAGGCCAACAGCGCGGCAACGATGGCAAAACGAATGGCAAGGAAAGGTCTCATGAGGGGATGCGCTCCACGACGATGGCGGTGCTCTCGGACGCGATGACGCGGACACGGGAGTCCGCGGGGATGAAATCGCCGTTGCTGATGACGTTGAGCCGCCGTCCGTTGATGATGACCACGCCAGCGGGCCGGAGGGCAGTGCGGGTGAGGCCTTCCTGACCGACGAGAGAGGCGCGCAGATCAGCGTCCTGACTAACGTAACCTGCTGTGGCGCTTAGGGATGTCTCAAGAACCAATGAATGGTAGAAGCTGGTCCGCGGCAGATAGCGGTGGATGAGCCACACGCCGACGGCGATGACCGCCACCATGATGAGGAACTGTCGCATGACGGCAGGGGCGAACTCCATGGTGGAAATGGGCGGAAGTCCCGGCAGGGGAACGGTTTGGGGAACTTTGGGGATGAGGGCGAGAGCCGCTCCCGCCAAAATCAGCAGGATGCCGCTGATGCCTGTGATGCCAAAGCCCGGAATGACAAAGATTTCCAACGCCAGCAGGAAGAGGCCGAGCAGGATGAGAACCAGCTCCTCCGCTCCGGCCAGACCCGCCAAGGTGTGGCCGAAGAAGAAGATCATCAGCAGGAAAATGCCCGTGATGCCGAAGACGCCGAAGCCGGGCGTCTTGAATTCGATGAAGAGCGCGAGAACGCCGAGGCCGAGAATCAGCGGCCCCAACGCCGTGATCCAGCGGGCAAAGCGCTCCGCCCGCTCCTCCGTAAAGCGGGTAATGACGGCATCGCCCAATCCGCAGGCTTCCAGAAGGGAGGTCATGTCATCGCATATCCCTTTGGCCAGCACGGGTTTGCCGGTGGTCAGGTCAATGCGGGAGGCGTCTTTCGCCGTCAGGTTCAGCAGCTGCCCCTGCGGACAGACCACCTCGCCGCTGACCTTGAAGTCCGGATGCTGCGGATCCACCATGGCGACGGCCAGCTCCTGGCTGTAGCCGTTCTCCTGCGCCAGGCTGACCACCATGGAGCGAACGGCGGAAAGCATCTTCTCCTTCACGTCCGCCGGCAGCTCCTGCACGCCGCCTCCCAAGGGGCTCATGGTGATGGGCATGGCGCTGCCGATGGTGCCTGGCGTTGACATGTAAATACCGTCTGTAGCGAGACTTATGAGAGCTCCAGCACTTAATGCGTCTGGATTGACGTAGGCGTAGACGGGGCAGCCGCCGCGGCGGGTCGCCCGAATCCAGGCGATGATCTCGCGGGTTTCCGCAAGGGCGCCGCCGGGGGTGTTCAAATCCAGAATGACGGCATCCGGATGCATCTTCTTGGCGGTGCGGAAGGCGCGGCGGAACACAAACAGCATGCTTTTGTCGATAGCTCCTTCAATGGGAAGGACATAGACCTGTTTTGGCGTGGCTTTGAGGACGGCGTCGCCGCTGTCTGCCTCGGCAACTGGCGCGGCAAGCCATGCGCAGCCAAGGAAGGTGACAAGGATGAAATGAAGAAGTGTCATGGTGGTGGTCAAGAGGCTTGAAAAAGGGTTTCGCCAATCCAGGCGGTGAAGAAGGAGCCCGTGAAGAGGAGCGGCCCATCCGCGGGCAGTTGGGAGGGGCGGGTGATTTCCGGCAAGGTGTCAATGACGTTAAGTCCTTCTTGAAGAGCAACATGTGTTAATTCTTCCAAGGCGGACCCTTTGCCGGTGTGGGGATGAGTCAGAATGAAGTCCGCATTCAGCCGCTTCAAATTGCGGACCATGCTTTGGACATCTTTTCCCTTGACGATGCCCAAGACCACGTGCCAGTGGAGGCCGGGGTACAGGAGCAGCAGGCTGTCCACCAGCTTCTCCATGGAGTCGCCGTTGTGGGCGGCGTCCAGAAGGACAAGGGGAGACTGGCGGATGACTTCGCAGCGGGCGCGGAGCTCCGGCATGTGAAATTTCTCTGCAACAGGCTGTAATGCAAGGACTTCCATAACCTTTAAGGCCGTCAGAAAATTGTCTCGGAGGAAAGGCGGCAGGGGCGTTGGGGGCAGGAAGGCATCGGCGGTCTCGGGCGGCAGGGGCCGATGGACGGGGCAGCGCCGCTCCTCCGCCTTTGCCAAAATGACCTGCTCTGCTTCCGCAAATGGCTGCTTCGCAAGGACTAATGGAACGTTCTCCTTCAGGATTCCCGCCTTCTCGCCGGCGATGGAGGAGATGTCATGGCCAAGCAGGGCCAGGTGGTCGTAGCTCACAGGTGTGATGACGGTGCAGACGGGGTGGGGCACGTAGTTGGTGGCGTCCAGGCGGCCGCCGATGCCCGTCTCCATGACGGCAAAATCGCAGTGATGCTCCACGAAAAGAGCCATGGCCATGACGGTAAAGATCTCGAACAGAGAGGGATGCAGATTTCTTTCCACCAATTGCGCCACCATGCGTTCGCCGAAGGCCAGAAGCTCTTCGTAGCTGAAGAGGGTCTGATTCAGCCGAAAGCGTTCGCGGACGGTCACCAGATGGGGGCTTGTGAACAGCCCGCAGGAATGGCCGGCGGCATGCAGCAGCGCGGCGATGAAATGGCAGGTGGAGCCTTTCCCTTTGGTGCCGGCGACATGAATGACGCGAAGGCGACGTTCCGGATGGCCGGCCATCTCGGCAAGGGGCATCATGCGGTCCAGGCTGTAGTTGGCGGGGTCATGCTGCTTCGCCGCATCCTGCTCTGCGTCAAAATAGGCGCGGAACAGTTGGAAAAAGGCGTCTTCTTTCTGTGGATCGAAGTCTCTCATGCGTGGCAAAAAATGCAAGATAGTGAATAAAAGCGAATTCAGTGTTATGGTGAACCGACTAGGGCCTTTCGTCGTTGACGTGTTTGAGCGTTTCGCGGACTTCAGGTACAAAATTCTCGTGGTCAACGACTTCCAGCACAATGCCGGCAGCGCCGACCTCTTTGATGATGTCCATCATTCGGATGGCGCATTTCTCCTGCGGCAGTCCCGTGACCTTGGCGTAGCTTTCCGGCCCGTCCTGCCGATAGTCATAGCTGAGACCCTGAATGGAGAAGAAGACCTGGCAGCGGCCTGCCACGATGTTCATGATGTCCTGATAGATCTCCTTCGTGCTTTCGAAGGGGCGTTGTTTGTCCCAGTTGACGCCCATGACCACAAGACCGTCGATGAGATGCTCCTCCACCATTTTCGGCCAGTCGATGCCACGGACGCGCAGAATGTCGTCCCTCGAGCCGCCGGGTCCGAAATAGGCGATGCCGACCATGAGGCGGGGCGGCGGATTCAGTCGGCTCATGCGTTCCCGCAGACGACGGTACCACTCGTGGTTGACCTCCGCCACCAGCTCGCACCATCTAAGATCTTGGGGATTAGGAAGTTCCGCATCTCCATAGCGTTCTCGCCAGCGGGCGACCATGGGCTGCACGTATTCAAGCCGGGGAGACCAGCCGCCTTCCCGCCAGGTTTCCATGTAGATGACTTCCGGCTTCGTGGCCAGCAGTTCGTCCGCGATCCGCAGCTTGTGTTCCATGACTTCGGGGAAGGAGAGGCTGGTGTGCCCCTGCCAGATGGCGCCTTCCTTCGTCAGACACCAAAACTGCGGATGTTCCTGATTCCAAGGGCCGAAGGTGAATGGCGACCAATGGTTCTGCTCAAAGGGCCAGTGGACGCCGCAGCAAAGGCCGCGCTCGCGGATGAGCCCCATGCAGTAGTCAAAGAGATTCAGTTCGGTCTCCTGATAGCGGACCCATGAGTAGATCTGCTTGTCGTTGATGAGGATGCGGCGTTTGTCCATGCCGTAGCGGGACAGATATCCCTCCTCCTTTGTGGGATAGCGGAGCATGGAGCCGGCCTGTGGTCGCCAGAGGATGGTCTTCGCGCCGGTGAGCAGCACATGGTCCAGAATCTTTGCGCAGCCCTCTGAGGTCTCCGTGTCATAGGCGTACTGGCCGGGATGCGCAGGGTCGGGAACGGCGGCAAAATCGTAGTGATCCACTAACGCAATGATTTCCAAGGGTTTGGAGTCTGCGATGGCGGCGACGCCGCAGGCGAGCATGCCGATGGCGAGGTGGGCGAAAAGCGGTTTCATCAGTCGTTCTCCTCCTCTTCAAGCAGGTCGTCGAGGGTCTTGCCAAGGACAAAGGCTTCGGGGAAGCCGGTTCCGCATTCAAAAGAGAGGATTTCTCCGACGAAGGGCAGGTTGTTATCCAGCCCGGCCTTGAAGGTGAGCAGGACGGCGGAGCTCAGGGGGCCGCTGACTTCCACCTGCGTGGAAAGCGGAGGAAGGCCGGTCAGGTTCATGTGCATGCGGCCGTTTGGCTCATGCACCGCCAACACCTCGTAGTCGCGGCCCGCCTCCAACGGAGCGCCGCTGGAAATGTCCAAATAGGCGCCGGCGGCGCTGCGGGAGGAGAAACGCAGGGTGTGATCGTTCCCTGAGATGAAGAGCTGCCATCCGGCGGCGAAATGGAAGGGGTAGAAGGCGGAGACGATGACGCCGGCGACCTCGTTGTCGGGAAGGCGGTCGATGCGGAAGCGTGCTTTTAGGTAGAAGGTCTTGCCGTCAAAGTCGATGCCCTCCGGCTGCCGGATGTTGAGGATGCCTCCGTTCACGACGGCGGGAGTCTGCTCCTTTCCGTCGGCCGTCCGCCAGACGTGGTTTCCGTCGGCGTTACGGACGAGCTGTCCCGTGGGCGTCGCCGCCTCCCGTATCCAAGCCTCTTTTGGAAGGGGTTGCAAGGGAGCACATTCCACATCAACGCGATACAGTTTGTAGAAGCCGGTGGCGTTGTTTTCATAGACGAGGCTTTTGCCGTCAGGCGTCCAGCGGGGGCTTTTCGCGTTGCCATCGCCTGTCTCGAGGCGGCCGAAGCGGCGGGAATGGATGTCCATGACCCAGATTCCCCAGCCCTTGTCCCCCGGCTTGAAGCCCGTGAAGGCGATGTGCTTGCCGTCAGGGGACCAGCTGGGTGCATAGCAGCTCATGGTGGAGGGCGTGAGGCACTGCGAGTCGCCGGAGGTCTTGGCGGGGCCGAGCCACAGGGTGGACGTATCACGGGGACTGTTTAGCTGTGCCCACAGCAGCAGATTCCCCTTCCGCGAAAGGGACGGTGAGACGGCGGCGTTGCTTCCGCCGGTGGCGATGTTTGGGAGACGATGGATGACGTGCTCCGGATCGTCCAGAGAGAGCCAGGCGAGGCTGATGCCGTCGCCGTCCCGTTCGCTGTTCGTGGCGAACCAGACCTGCTTTCCGTCGGGGGAGACGGAGGGCGTGATGTCCCGCCAAAGCCCTTTGGTCAGGCGCGTGTGGACGCCATGCTTCCAGAGCCAGAGGTTGCAGCCGATGTCGCCATTGGGATATTCGACGGCGGCGGTGCGCTCCGGCTTGCTCAATGCGTAGACGATGCCGCCGTCAGGCGTCCATGCAGGATAGACGGCCATGAGATTCGGCCGGCCGCTGAGGATGCATTCCGTCTTGCCAGAGGCGGGATCAAGCACGAAAAGCTGTTGCCCTCCATGAACATCGCTCTGGTAGGCGATGCGACCGTCCTGCGCGATGGCGGCCTCCGTGTCATTGCCGTCGCCAAAGGTCAGCTGAACGGGATTGCCCTGTTTCAGCCAGGGAGCTTCTTCCGCCGTTGCGCCGACGCAGAGCATCGCGCAAAGCGATATCGCCCCAAGCAGAACGTGTCTCATGTCGGTCATCCTCTTCTCCTTTGGGAGAACGTCACGCCTTTTCCGCGAGCTTGGCCTCCAGTTCGGCGATCTTCGCCTCCAGAGTCTGAACCTTCTCCTCCAAGGCCTTGAGGTCCTTGTAGCCGGGCAGAACCGACTGACCGCGGGTCTTGAGAATCTCCTCCACCTTCGCGGACAGCTCGTCGTTGGCCTTCTTGCCATGCTCTATCAGGGTGTCCATGAACTTCTTGCCCTCGTCGGGCGTCAGTTTCGCCTGCGCAATGGCTTCCTTCACAAGCTCTTCCGCCTTGTTTTTGGTCATGACGGCAGAGCCCAGTCCGAAATAGAATGTCTTCTGAAGCAGATCCAGCATGTTGCACCTCTTGCGTTTGGGTTCATGGTTCAGGAACGGGACGGCAACGCCGCCCCACCGTTATATACCTATATATTATATATAATACGTAAAAGGAAAAAGGCAAGCGGACACGTTGCGGTTTGTGGAGATACCGAGGACATGACGGGCGGCTGCGATGGACTTTGTCATTTAGTAGCCCGCTTTGCTGGCCAATTGCGCCTTGTGATGAGATAAAAGAACCGTGAATTGCCGCTTGTGCGGCCGTTCACATCTTTGTATTCCGTGTAATCTATGGGTAAAAAGCTGTTCCATGCCTCCCCTCATGTGGAACAGTGCATAGGCGGAAAGGACAGCACAAATCCAAATCACAGGCTCTTATGATCGATTCTCTGTATTTTGAGTATGGAATAGGGGACTCGAGCCCCAATTTTATATGGCTCACGACTTGAATTTAGCGGTGGCATGAAGGCTTCTTTTATAAGGATTTTGTTTTCAGAAAGATAACTAAAGATAGGCGTATCTTGGCCTTTCATACCCAGACAATAAATGGATATGCTCATGATTTTGCCTAAATTCGTTTTTATGTATGATGACAATGATTCTAAATCATTGTATTCCAAATTGTTACAATAAAACTTCCCGTCATCCATGATGATAAAGAGGTGATTTTCATTGATGCCACAATATTGGTAAGTTTTATCTTTGCATGGAATAATGTGGTTTTCAATGTGGATATTGTGTTTTTCTAATGTGCAATTTAGGGAAGATAATGATTCATCCTCTTTGGTGAAATACTCAACCATAACGTTGACTCTTGTTGTCTTTTTCTTTTGAAGATACTTTGCTAAAGCATTTGCATTGTTGAAGTTATGGGAGTCACATTCCATATAATCTTCGGAATGTACAAATAGAGTTGTTATATCGTTGTCAACGATTTCAGTGATTTTGGCATATTTAGAAATCTTGTCTAAATTGCCTGATGAGTTGGGTACATAGCCAACGGTTTCCTTGTCATCCATAGAATCATCTTTTTTTACGGGAATGCAGACGATATATCTTTCCTGGTCATCCAATAAATAATCGTTGATCTTCTCAATGGGAAAAAACACGGATTCCTTCAACACAAGTGATTCTTTGGAAAGCAATGCGCAATAAACAAGATTATCGTTGTCGGAAAGAGGGCCGTTTTGGCATCCAAAGCCAATGATGAGCAGGCAAAACAAGAGGCTTAGCGGCATAAATCCATGAGACATTTCGATTGATGCAATATGGTGGAAAGGGGGATGTGGCATGAGAGGGATGTTATGCATTGTCGCGCACTTCGTTCGCTGCCGCTTCGCGGCTTTCAATTGCCGATCCTCTTGGGGGATCAGAGCGTTATATTTTTTGTAACATATTGATAATAAGCATATTATGACTTATCCTTGTCATTCCTCCCAATTTTGGGAGCCAGGGGCCTCGAAGAGCATGCGCAGCTCTTTCGGAAGGCTTTCAAATTCTTTGCTGAACCTTTTGGCGTCCTCGGTTTTGCCAAGGGTGGCGCAGATGCCCTTCAGCTCCCAGACGACTCGCGCGGTAACCCGTGCGTTCTCGATGGGTTTAAATGAGTCGATGCCGTGATAGGGGCGAAGCAAGGCCTCCGCCTTCTCCAGCTGTGCCATGGCCTGCTCCTTCGAATCCGCCATCAGAAACATGCCGTATCTGGCATGGGCACTGGCCTGGTCCAGCTGTAATTCCACTTTTCGCACAGGGGGCTCCTGGTCAAGAAAGGCACTGCCTTTTTCAAAAAGCGCGAGACAGTCCTCCCAACATTTTTGCGCGATGGCGTGGTCATTATTGTATCTCATTGCCTCGCAGCCTCTTGCGATGGCCGCTCCCCAATACGCCATGGGATTTTCAGGGTCGAAGCGCCATGCTTGGTTAAAGGCCGCCATGCCTTCGGCGCGTGTCTTCGCCTCAAAGCCCTCTCGGGCTGCCTTCATCGAAATTCGACGGCGCGCATCCGGCGGATATTTCTCGCGTTGTTTGTCATAGCCCAACAGGGAGGCTTCCTCGTTTGTCATAAGTAGCTGGCATTCAGTAATTTGTATATCTCCTGCCGGAGCCTTCCCCGTCTCGGCCGCCGGCGGCTCCTTTTCGGATTTCGTGCAGCCGGCCAATAGCGCCATGACCGTCATCATCATGAAAAGGCCGTTGGCTGCGCAAGGCATGGCATAGCCGCCAAGACAGTGTCGTATATATCTGATTTTCAACATGTTTCTCCTTGTCGATGGGTTCCGTGGCATTCTTGACTTGTCGCTTGCATCATACGATATTCTCTTTTGGCCAAATTGCAAGGGGGCTCCTGTGGAATCGGCGGGGTTTTCGGGAGTCATGGCCATGGTTGGCAACGGTGTCTGGAACGGCTTCAATCGCATGGATGAACCTATGTTGCAATTTTTGCAAGTATGAAGGGGCGTTGACGGCCTTGGACGGCGTTTTGGCCGTTGAAATGGAATGGTGCCGCCGAGGAGCTTTGTCCACCTTGATTTTGGGGGCATGATGGCCAATAGGGGCCCTGGAGCGCGCTTTGTGGCAAGGAGAGTGCTTTTAGGTATATTAATACCTAGATGTCATATGGGCCCGAGAGGGGCCGTCTGAGCGAGTTTTCTGGGTTTGCCCTGTTTTGGAGCAAGTGGTGATTAGAGCATGGTTGATATTGCAAAAAATGCAATATAGTGACGGATTTGTTCCACTTAATCGTATATTGTCTGCGATTGCCAAATTGCGGAGGCGTGGTTTGTAATGGACTAATCCGCCATTATTTTAATGCCATCCATCAGGGCGCATAGATGGACGTGGACAGGCGCACGGATGGATGTGACATGCAAAACCCGAAGGAGCTCCTCACATGAAAAAAGGCATTGGACTGTACGCGCTTGCTTCCTTCCTCTTGGTTGCAGGCGGCTGTGCCACGCAAATCGAAAACACGAACCCTCAAATCAACCATACACCAGAAGAAAGTCTAAGATTAATGAAAGAAAAAGGCGTGAACTGCGAAGTGCTGTCCACAAACAGCAACGGGGCCGTGACTTGGGTGCATCCTCTTCCGGATGGAAGATTGTTCACCATCGCGACAATGGACAAAACCCACGACTACAACAACACTCTTCCCTGCGAACAGTTTCTGTTCGGACGGATTTCGGAGGATGGCGGAAAGACATGGGGAGCCCCGTATCATCTTTACACCTGGCCGGAGCAGATCACGTGCATGATTTGCGCCGGCTCCATGATCGACAGCAAAGGCCATCTTCATGTGTTTGCGCTGCGCATCAAACGGCTTGACGTGGGCAAAAACATCCTTGACGGCGGCATTGGCTATGTCCGTTTCGACTCCTATAAAGGCGACAATCCCATCTACAGCACCATGCCTTGCCTTGACCGCTATACGGGCTCGCTGAACAGTTGCCTCGAGACATCCAACGGACGGCTCGTCATCCCGTTCTCAACGATTGCAGGGAACCAGAACAGCAAATTCGTGTCCTCCGTCATCTACTCCGATGACTATGGCCTGACGTGGGCGGCCTCAAATGACATCGCCGTCGTCAGCGACGAGAAGGACATCGAGTCCGGAGCCGTGGAGCCCATTGTGGTCGAGCTGGAGAAGAACCGGCTGTTGATGCTGATTCGTACAGTGTTGGGAACATTCTGGTACTCAACTTCTTATGACAATGGCGCAACATGGGCGCAGGCCAAGCCGTCGAAAATCATCTCGTCAAACGCTCCAGGTGGAATCACCCGAATGCCGGATGGCAGAATCTTCTTGGCCTGGAACAACGCGTTTGGCCATCCATTGAGCGGCGTGCGCTACAGTTCCGCTCGGCAATGTCTGCACGGCGCGATTTCCGATGACAATCTTCGCACGCTGAAGGGCGTTCGGATTCTGCTGAAGAAGCGGATGGGCGATTCGAATCATCTGCACAACGCCTATCCGTATGTGGTAAACGCGGGAAACAACGAGCTCTATCTGCGGACCTTTGAGGTCGCGGGAAAGGGCGGCTCGCGATGGGGCATGGAGCAGTCGTATCTGAGCAAGGTGTCGGCGGATGTCCTTGAGGAGACGGAAGTCCATGACAACTGGAAGGAATGGGTCTGCGATGTTCCCGCCGTCGAAGACGGGGTCGAGATTCGGCCCACGGCAGAACAAGTCGCCTACACCATAACCAGTTTCCCCTTCGCCAATTCTGGAGAAATCACGGTCGAAACCGAAGGGAAATGGGACGGCGAGGCGCAGCTTCTTCTCTCCAGCTGCTATCTGGACCGGCTGAATTTCATGGAGAACTCCCGCCCGAAGACATGGGATGACTCCATCCGCGCCCTCTATGACGCGGTGGCCGTTTCAGAGCCCGGCCTATGGAAACTCACATGGAAAGAGGGGAAAATCACCCTTGAGGTCAATGGAAAGACTGTTCAGACCGCCGAAATGACTTTGAAAAATGGCGTGAATCATTTCGGCATCTTGTTCAAAGGGAACGGTTTGCTCAAAATCAAGCATTTTGACGCCAAATCCTATGACAACCGCTGGAACACAGGAATCGAATTTTAGAATTAGAAATTAGGAATTAGAAATTAGGAATTAGAGGCTAGGAATTAGGAATTAGGAATTAGAAATTAGGAATGTAACGATTCAGGACCATCCGTCAAAGCTCAATTTGGGGTAGTAATTCGGCCCCGTTGGGGCCGTGGATCCATGGGGTGATGCCCTGTCCCCGGGTTTCGCTTCGCTCAACCCGAGGTTACGTTAATTGAGCCGCGTTGCGGCTCCTTTGGGGACACGATGGCATGTAGACTTGCCATGGCATGGATTCTGCAAGGCATTGAAAGGGCCTAATTTATGTGCCCCCGGGTTGATTCGCCTTCGCCTACGCTACGGGACAAGGCGAAACCCGGGGGTGAAAGTGTATCCTCTGATTTCACAGCCTTATCGGGGCTGAATTAGAAATGGTGGGAGACTCATGAGACTGACAAACTCGTCTCTTGACTTATGTCTTATGTCCCACGTCTTCTATCCACAAAAGTTACATTGTTCCATCTTTGTTATCTTCCTTTTTCCGCTCCAGGTTGCGTTTCAGCAGTTTTCACTAACAGGAAAGCCCGGCAGTCGAAATCGCCAAACAGTTCAAACTGCAATCCGACCTGTGCCAAAGCGCGGCCAGTTCGAGCTGGATACTTCTCTGAGACATCGGCCGAGAACTCTTTTGCCCTCGCGTGTCCTCCGAAACATTCGATTGAATAGACTGCATTTTCCTCAAGAGCTGGAATCCGACAAGGGGGAATTCGATCGGCAAACTGCTGAGAACCGCCAAGTATGATTACGACCGCCTGTGTTTTATCCGGCAGGACGTATTCGTAAACAGCAAATCTGTTTTCCCTGATCGATGCCAGTCGGTACAGTTCACCGCGATGCAGGACCGGACGCAGTTTTTTGTAGAGTGAAACATAGGCGGCAATCTCCTTCAACTCAGTTTCAGAACATTTTACCAACGGTTTACCGCAAGCCAGCGAGCCGAGAAATCCGCAGTATGCCTGAAATTTCGTCGGAGTATGCCGTTCATTGATATGCGCCATTGAATCGCTGATATGGCAGGCACCGCCAGCCATTCGTGGCAAATTCAGATAGGTGAATCCCTCGTGCAGGCAGACCATATCCAGCGGGTCCTGATTGTCACTGCGGTTGATTCTGCCGAAGGATTTGGTCATCTGCAGTGAGATACGTGACGCGCCAGAAGCACAGTTTTCCAACAGAAGTCCGGAGAAATCTTTGGAAAGTTTCTGAAAAATCCAGTCCAGATTGCGTGCATAGTCAATCCACAGTCGTGGCGAACTCCCTGGGCTTGTAAAGTAACTGTTCATATCCAGCTTGAGATAACGAATTCCAGTTGAAGCAACTAGATCATGCATGGATTTGTAAATATATTCAGCCACTTCTTTCTTCGCAAGATCCAGCATAGCGGAATGACGGTTGATGTCGCTGCGGAATTTGATGTCCGGTTCACAACCTGGATAGCGCATCGCCCACTCCGGATGTGCCTTGTACAGGTCGCTGGCCAGTTCAAATGATTCAGGCTCGACCCATAATCCGAACTGCATTCCCATTTTGGCGACCGCATCAATCACCGGTTTGAGCCCTCGGGGAAACTTGACCGGATCGGGATACCAGTCTCCCAGCGCATGTTGCCAGCCGTCATCAATCACAAACAGCTCGGAGCCGATCTTCGCCGCTTTTTCTGCTGTTGTAATCACGTTTTCCTCATTGACGTTGATTCCCAAGCCGCCCCATGTGTTGGTCAGCATCGGCAGCTCTTTCCCAACAAGCCCCGAAGGTAGAAGGTTGTGTTCCTGATAGCGATGGAATATCCGGCTCATGCCGCTGAAACCTTCCCGTGTGAATCCGCCAAGAAATGCAGGAGTCTCAAAACGTTCTCCGGGAGCAAGATCAATGGCACTGTCAAACGGATTAATCCCTCCGATAACAGCCGTATGGTCATATCCATCACGATCGATTACCATTCTCCAGTTACCGCTCCAGAGAATCGTGCCGAAGAACAGTTCCCCTGAAAGCTCATTGGCATTTCCGTCATCCAAGGCAAAAAACGGCGCATGGTATGGTCCAGAAAGCCCTGTCCTGCTTTCCAGAATCATCTGTCCTTGATTGACCGGCTGACGGCTGATCATTTCTTCTTTAGCCCAGCGTCCATGCAGTTCAGTCAGACGCCATCGGGTAACCGTTGCAGGCATTTGCCATGCCGCCGAATAGAACTGTTCCAGTTGAATTGGTTCTTTCCCGGAATTGGTCAACACTACAAAACGTTCCAGCAACTCATCGTGAAGCCGATAATGCAGTTCAATTTCCAACGGATGTTTGGTCTCGCGGAAATAAAGGATCAGTTCGTTTTCCTTGATTTCATCGCTGATGAATTCAAAAAAAGTGGCTCGGATGCCGTCGCTGTAAGTTGCTTTCAGCGCAGGTTCATCGAAGAATTTGCCTCCGAACGCTGGGTATTCCTGACAGAATTGCGCAGCGCGGTCTGCCGGACAGTGCCGAAAATTCTGGCGTAATGGAATTGTTGTCATTTCAAATGAATCGGCAAGCGGGGCGCCCCAATAGAGGTTGACCGCATGGGCTGAAGTCACTTCCAGACCGTAACTCATCGTATAATTGGTCAGTAAATAACGTTTCTCAGATTTCTGAATCATTTCCATTCTCCTGAACACATTCTGAATCCTTAGTGATTCTCACCGAGTCCTTTGGACCCGCCGGTCATCTGCACGGCTTTTGCTTTGAAATCATCCCATCGTTCTGTTCTCCGTTACCAGTCGCCGATCGCGCCGTCCAGACGGGTCAGTTGCGGGGTGTAGGGCGTGATTTCCGGATGTGCCTTGCAGACCTCTTCATCCAGTTCGATCCCCCAGCCGGGCTTGTCGTTCAATGTCACATAGCCGTCTTTCACTTGGATCGGTTCGGTGATGACATCGTTCCGCCAGTCGTTGAGGAACAGCCGTTCCTGAATCAGGAAATTTGGGACTGCGGCATCCAAATGCAGTGAGATCGTGGTGATGACTGGGCTCATGGGGCCATGCGGTGCGATAAACGCATTGAATGATTCCGCCAGATGGGAAACTTTAAGCGCCGTCCCGAATCCGCAACAGTGGCCGAGATCCGGCTGAATCACTGAAGCACAGTTTCTTGTCAGCAGACGTTTGAATTCCGGCAGGAAGGAAAGCCGTTCTCCTGTCGCGACTGGCAGATCGAGCCGACTGGCAACCTTTGCTAAACCTTCCTCGTCTTCCGGCTGGCAGGGTTCTTCGAAAAATGTGAAATCGAACTCTTCCAGAATCCTTCCGACTCGGATTGCGAAATCGGCGTCGTAGCGACCGTGCCCATCATACATGAGCAGGGCATCTGGACCGATGGTGTCGCGAATAGTTGCCGCGACTTTTTCAATCTTCCTTAGATTGATTGGATCGTTCAGAGCCCAAACCGGCAGAGCCAGACTGAATTTGAATGCGTCATATCCGGCAGACATGGCGACATGCGCTTTTTCACGAATCACAGAGGGATCGAGCGAGCCGCCACTCCAACCGTTTACATAAACCCGAATCCGGTCCCTGCAGGCTCCGCCAATCAGTTTGTAAACTGGTAGATTTGAGACTTTTCCGAGAATATCCCACAATGCCAGTTCTATTCCCGCAATGGCGCTGCCTTTGATGACGCCGCCTTTCCAGAACAGCTGCCGGATCATTTTCTGGGTTAGGTACTCAATCCGAGTCGGATCTTCGCCGATCACCAGACATTCCAGATCTTTGAGAACGCCCGCAACGGCATGGTCATGACTTTCCAGCGTGGCTTCGCCTAATCCAGAGATCCCTTCGTCTGTATGCACACGGACAAAGTGATAGTTTCGGTTGGAAAGAAGGCCTATGCCTGGCGTTTGTGCCCCTACGAAAAGACTTTCGATTCTGGTTATTTTCATATTCTCTCCACCTCTGGATTTTATCTTTTGGGACCACAGCCGTCTCAAAACTTTGGCGGCTTGAAAAATTCGCGGGCACAGGGCATCTAAATGGAAATCTTGCATACAAGCACAAGAGGAACCATGCTCCCGCAGAAACATACTATGTCCTTTTTTGTGCAGATTGCAAGCTGGATACCCGATGGAATCATTGGTAATGCCTATTGATGAGGCATTACGAAAAAAGCGGGGAGGGAATCGGCTGGTGTGCCGTTTCCCTCCCCGCAATTATGACCGCTTACTTGATTGGCGATTAAGCCGTCAGTAGTCGATGCGGATATGGTCCTGCTTGTAGACGGAGCAGGCCATGGCCAAGATGGACTACAGACCTGAGAAGTCTAGGCGGGTATGGTCCTGCGCGTAGACGGAGCAGGAGGCGGTGTTCAGGAGCGGAATCTTCTTGCGGCCCGCGAGAACGTCGCCGACGTTGACGGTGCCTGCATGGCCGTCCACGAAGAACTGGTTGGCACGTTCGTTGTGGGCCATCCAGACGTGCATTCTATTGTTGTGGATGTTGTAGTTGATGCTGTAGACAGGGGCGTTGACGTTGGCGACGATGCCCCAGCTGTCCGTCTGCAGGAAGCAGGCGGAGGGGTTCTTCAGGTAGTTGGTCAGCAGATAGCGATGGGTATTATCCATGAAGATGACATCAGTCTGGTAATCCCAGTTGGAGAGGACGCCGTAGATGTGCTCCATGAAGACGTAGGAGCCGGTGGTGCCGTTCCAGCCGGGCTTCGGCTTCGCCTGGTCGGCGGGGCAGCAGATGATGCCGCTGTCCATTTCGATGTAGCCTGAGCGCATCAGGTTGTCGGCCCAGGAGCAGGTGCGGGAGTAGCCTGGATACCACGCGGTTGCATAGTCGTCGTACACGGGGAAGCGGCCGTTGAAGTCATCCATGTAGAGAATGCTTGCTTCGCCGCAGCCGCGGACGTTGGACGTGCAGTTGACGGCCATGGCCTTCTGTTTTGCCTTTGCCAGCGCGGGCAGCAGCATGCCTGCCAGGATGGCGATGATGGCGATGACGACCAGCAATTCAATGAGTGTGAATGCCTTTTTCATTGTTGGAACTACCTTTCCATTAACATTTTGTGGCTTTAAAATACCCCCCCGAAAATTGCTCCGGCGAAACAGGTGCATTTTTTTCTACCACTTGTCTATAATTATACTAAACTTTTCAGAAAAAACAAGAGCCCAACACAATTTTTGCAAATTTTGAGTTTTTTAGGGGGGATTATATCGACGTGCAATGCAAATGTGCTTGCCATGGGGGTAAGATCTTGCAAGGGCCCCCAAAAAAAATGCACCCCCGGGGCGAGCCGCCTTTGCTTGCACTGCAGCGGGACAAACTGATACCCGGGGGTGAATGTTGCCTCTGATTTTACAGCCACAAATATGACTTGTGGTGAAGGGCGGAATCGTTACACGGATAATTTCCGCCCATGGCCAGCGGCTGTTTTTCGCTTAATTGGCGCCAAGGGAGCGGAGTTCCTCGTCGATGGCGATCAGCAGGGCCTGAGCGGTGATGCGGTCGCCAGTGGCGCCGATGCGGATGCTGATGCGGGTGCCGCCCTGCTTCAGCTCGCGGGTGCTCAGCGTGCAGCGGGTTCCGTCCACGTCCAAGTAAAGGTATTCGCAGGCTTTCGCATAGTTGCGGCGCTCTTTGGGAATGAGCTTGGCGCGGGTGCAGGCGGCGCGGATGGCCTTGTCCATGGAGAAGAGACTGGTGTCAAAGGTCGCCTCGTAGTTGCCCATGAAGTATTTTTCGCCAGAGGCGCCGACGCCAGAGGAGGGGGCGTTGGTGGCGCAGCCGACGGTGAAAAGCACGCACAGTGTGAGAATGGACAGGAGGGTTTTCATGGTTGTCTTCCTTTTCATGAGATGAATGTGATGCCAAAAAACATATACAATAGATATAATATGATGCGTGGCGGCGAAATTTCCAAACGGCAGGGTCCTAATCGCCGCCCATTTTCATGTAACGGAGGGCGAAGACGCCGGAAATGGACTGTCCGCCGTCGCCGAAGCAGGCGTATTGGGCCTTGTCGGTCAGAGGGCGAAGGTCTTTGCAGAAGGTCACTTCGTCGCCGAAGCGGATGAGCCCGCAGGAGGTCTCCAAATCCAATAGCATGGTGACGCGGACAAATTTTCCAGGTTCCACCTTGAAGTTGGCGGGGCGCGGAAAGGTGCCGATGAGGCTGTCGCGGCCGTAGGCGAAAATCATCTGCGCGAAATGGTCGCCGGCGGGAGTGGCGAAGCCCGCGTAGAAGCTGTTGCCGACAGGGAAGGGGGGCAGCAGGGCGATTTCCGCGTCAAAGCGCAGAATGCCCTTCAGATTGGCCAGCGCGGCGGTGTCCTTATAGGTGAGCAGGGCGTACTTTTCGCCGTTGACGGTGTTGTCGACCTTCAGGGCCGGCTTGCCGTCCATTTCCACCATGGAGAAGGCGCCGTCGGGGTATTGGCCCTTGTCCCATGCGGCGGCGTCCGGAAGCCCTTTTGCGGCATCATAGACGACGCGCCATCCGTCGAAGGCGTCGATGGCGGCGAGGGCATCATACAGCTTTTTCACCTTAGGATCCGCCATGAATTTGGCGAGCTCCGCGTCCTTGGCCCTTTTCATGGCGGCGGCGACTTCGGGAGGCGGCGTCCCGCCGGCCGCGACCGTGGAGCAGGTGCCCACGGGCTCATAGAGGCCAAGCACCTTCAGAATCTCGTTGGCCATTTCCAAATGGCCTTTGGCTCCCGGATGGATGGTCTCCCCCAGCCAGAAGTTCTGGACGGCGGGGTCGGCGGCGACGGTCTGCCAATGGGCATAGTGGTCCACGAGAATCACGTCCTGTTCGGCGGCGACTTCCCGCAGCGCCTGAGTCAGCCCCTCCATGCGGTGATAGCGGATGACCGTCCGCCGCAGATAGTCATTGTTGGGGTTTTCCGCCAACTGGATGGTGTTGTAGGTCTGGAGAACCGGAATGATGCCGTCCGCGCGTAGCTTTTGGATGAGCTGGGTGACTTCGGTTTTGGTCACGTCAGGCGTGACGGACACGATGTCGTTGATGCCGGAGAGCACAAGAACCACGTTGGGCTTAAAGCGCGCCACGCGGCGTTCGTAGTTGTGGTCGTTCAGCAGGGTGCTGGTGCAGTTGCCGCTGATGCCGCTGTTGATGACGATGTCCATGTATTTGTGCAGTTCCCAGCGGAGACGCTCCGCGAAGACTTCGGGGAAGCTGCGCCATCCGTAGGTGTGCTTGGCGCCGTGGGTAATGGAGTCGCCGTAGAAGACCCATGTCCATTCCGTGTTGGACTTCATGTGCTCCTTGATGGCGGCCAGATCCTTATCCGCCTGCGGGCCTGCGATGGCCGCCATCATGCCAAGGACAATAAAAGCGAATAAAAATGAATGCAAAGTTTTCATTGTCATGCGGTTCCTTTGAGAAACGGAAGGCTATTTGTCGAAGCCGACATGGATGTAGCGCAGGGCATATTTGCCGGTGACGACGGAGCCGCCGTCGCCGAAGTAGAAATAGGGTTCCTTTTCCGTAAGATGCTTGATGGACGGATAATAGCTGATGTAGTCCCCGATGCGGATCAGCGCGTTGTGCTTTTCCGTGTCCGTCAAGATGGAGACGCGGACGAATTGGCCGGTCTTCAGCGCATCGAAAGCCTGCGTGTTGAAGGTGCCCATCATGGCCTGCTGACCGAGGCAGTAGACGACTTCACTGTCCGGATTGCCTGTGCCGAGGGAGAGGCCGCAGTAGAAGTTGTAGGTGCCGATGGGGTCGAGCATGGCGATTTCCGCGTCGATGCGGAGGATGCCCTTTGCGTTGGCGAGGGGGGCGTTGTCCTTCAGCGTGAAGAGGGCACCGCCATTTTTGCCCACGTTGTCATTGCTGACGATCAGGGTCTGAATGCCGTCCATTGTGGTGATGGCGTAGTCATCCTTCGCGTAGTCGATTTCCCATGTCTGCTCGTCGGGCAGGCCTTGGGTGGCGTCGTAGCGGATGGTCCAGTTGTCGAAGGCGTCCAGCTTGGTGTAGGCTTCGTACAGTTTTTTCGCGTCCGGGTTCTGGAGGAGCTCCTCCTGTTCGATGCGCTTCATGGCCTTGACGACGGCTTCCGGCGGCTCGCCGCCCGCGGGATTCCGAGAGCAGAAGCCGACGGGTTCGTACATGCCGAGGCCCTTGAAGATGAGGTTGGCCATTTCGAGATGGCCCTTGCCTCCGGGATGGATGGTTTCCCCAAGCCAGAAGTTCAGCACTTCGGGGTCGGAGGCGTATTTCTTCCAATGGGAGTAGTGGTCGATGAGGATGGTGTCCTTTTCGGCGGCGGCTTCGCGGATGGCTTTGTCATAGGCGGGGAACTCGTTGTAGCGCTGCACGACGCTCTTGAGCCAGCCATCGTTGCCGGGGTCCTTGATGTCCATGATCGTGTTGTAGGTCTGGAGGACGGGGACGGCGCCGTCTTCGCGGACCATGTCCACCAGCTTCATCAGGCGCTGTTTGAAGTCGTCGACGGTGCCGTGGTTGGGGCGAACGATGTCGTTGCAGCCGATGAGGATAAGCACTACGTTGGGATGGAATTGGCGGACCCGCCACTGATAGCCGTTGGGATTGATCAGCCCCAAGGAGGTGTCACCGCTGATGCCTGTGTTGATGACCACATCCCATGGCTTGCCGCATTCGTAGCGGAGGCGCTCCGCGAAGATTTCGGGGAAGCTGCGCCAGCCGTAAGTGTGTTTGGCGCCGTGGGTGATGGAGTCGCCGTAGAAGAGCCATATCCAGTTGCCTGGCACTTTGTTATGCATGTGGTCCTGAATGGTCTGATAGTCTTTGTCGGCCAACGGGCCGGCGGCGGCGATGACGGCGGTCAACAGCAGGGCGAAAATGGCGGTGATTCGTTTCATGGTTGTTCTCCTGATGAATTCATATTTTTGCAATTTGCAATTCATAATTGGCAATTATGGAAGGGAGGGACAAAGGCCTCTCTCATGACATATATAATATATATGGTATATAATATATAAGGTATATAGGAACTGTCACCTCCTGTCATGCATGGGGGGTGTCCATGGTTGGAGTCAAGGTGAGTTTCAATGCGGTCTCGTCGCAGGCCATGCGTTTGGGGCAGGCCAGGCAGTCATCCTGCACTTTCAGGGGGAAATCGGCGATGGCGGCGATGGCGAAGCCCATCCGCTGGAAGAAGCGAGGGCGCAGCGTGAGAGTGAAAACGGTGGTGGCGTGGCGTTTGGCGGCCAGCTCCAAGGCGGCCTGAACCAGAAGGCTGCCGATGCGGCGCCCCGTGTGTTCGGCGGCCACCACAAGAGAGCGAATCTCCTGCAGACCGTCGCCATAGTCGCGGAGGGCGACGCAGCCCACCAACGTCTCCCCCATGCGGGCGACCATGAAATTGCCCAGATGGGCCCGAATGTCCTCTGGAGAGCGGGTAAGCAGAATCCGTTGCGCGACATAGGGTTCCATGATGCGGACGATGTCCCGCACATCCTGTTCCCGAGCAGCCTGAAGGTGAATGTCTTCCATGGAACCCTATTCTTCGATGGTGACCTTCACAAGAGGGGCGTTGGAGCCGGGCATGGGAATGAAGTCATAGAGCTCCTCCACCTCTTCGTTTCGCATGCGGATGCAGCCGGCGCTGGCCCCCGTGCCGATGCTGTCCGGCTCCCATGTGCCATGGATGCCGTAGCCGCGCAGGGCGGGGTTGGTGTCGTTGATGGGAAGCAGCCCCATCCAATGGGTGCCGAGGACATTGCCCGGCTCGCCGTAGGGAATGTTCTTGCCGGGGGGCGTCCACGCGGGGTGGAAGATTTTGGAATTGATGGTGAAGGAGCCTACGGGCGTGCGGTCCTGACGGCCAATGCCGACGAAATAGATGCGATAGAGCTCGTCATTGCAGTAGAGACAGAGGACGTATTGGGACTTGGACACCTGAATGCTCCACGCTCCCGTGAAGACCTGCATGGGGTTGCCGGGGTGGATGACGGGAGAGGTCCTGGAGAGCTCATTGACCCGCTGAAGGGCGCCGATGGTGGTGTAGTTCTGCGTGGCCAGACGGCTCAGACTGTCCCCTGGCCGGACGATCAGCCGTTTCTTCTCGGGGCAGGGGGCGGCGGAGTTCATGAACAGGGTGTCGGCGGCATTGATGATGCGGGCGGCGGTCCACCATGTCTTGTCGAATTTCTCCACGCCGGAGGAGTGGATGGCCTTTCGCGCAAGTTCCCGTGCCGCAAGAGGTTGGTCGTTTTTCAGCTGGGCGAGGGCCGCCAGAAGCAGCTCCTTCAACGTTCCGGAAGGCAGGGATTTTTCGTCCACGACGGGCTCCAGACTGAGGCGGGACGGATCGCGGGAGACAATGGTGTTACTCTCTGCGGCAGAAGAAGTTGCAGAATTAGCTGTGGTTTGGCCTTCGGGGGTTGCCGCTGCCGCTGACGACGAGGCGCCGTTTCCCTGCGGGGTGCCGTTTGCGGAGGCGGTGTCACCGTTGGAGGCAGGGGAATTGGCGGTCGCCTCCACGGCGGAGCCGTTTTCGGCGTTGCGCTGGCGGGGGAAGACCGAACGGAAAACCACGGTTCCGATGCCCAGCAGGGTCAGAATGCAGACAATCAGCAAAGGCCACTTATAATACCAATACATATATAGACAGGCTCCTCTTTTGGGCCTCGTTGAGGCTGTTAAGTTATAACTCCTTGAGTACCAATTTGATACGATTTAAAATCGTGTCCATGGCCTCTTCCGAGGTGATCAGCGGCGGCTTCATGAGGGCGGCGGGAGGACAGCTTGCCTTGTAGGTCTGGACGCTGGCCTCGATGCCATGGCGTTCTCCCAACATGGCGGTGAAGGCAATGGCCTTCTCCGGCTCCTTGAAGCAGAGCGCGCTGAGCAGTCCGTCCCCTTCGACGGTCTCCAGAAGGTGCGGGAACTCCTTTTGAAGCGCCTGCAGCCCGCGGCACCATTGGTTCTGGCGGGCGGCGGTGTGGTCGCTGATGGCCTGAGAGAACTTCATGGTGATGAGATAGGAGAGGGACGCCAGCTCCTCCTGTCCGTTGGTGACCAAGGCGCCGAATTGGTTCAGATTGTCCATGACGGCGGTGGTCAGCATCTTGGAGGCGGGATACTGCCCGCCGGGGAAGCCTTTGCCGACGGAGACGAAGTCCGGATGGCATCCGTAGTCGCGGAACAGGAAGAGGTTGGGCGACCACATGCAGGACTGGATTTCGTCGACGAAGACTGGAATGTCTCTGGCGTCGCAGAGGGCATGGGCGCCGCTGACGAAAACGTTGTCAAGCCGGATGCCACCGTAGTTCATGAGCACCAGTTCGTGGGTGAAGCCGGCGATTTTGGTGGCGCCGTTGTCATAGCGGTCCACGATGGCGGTGAAGGCGTCCAAATCGTTGATGGGGCAGGGGACGACTTTCAGCAGGCCCGCCTTTTCCATGCCCTCATAGAGTTCGCTCCACATGCCGCGCAACAGTTGGGCGGAGATGCAGGTGCCGTGGTAATTGGCCTCCTTGCCGCCGTTGCGGTCCGCCATGACGACGAAGACTGGCATCTTGCCTGCATATTTTGGCGCAGGGAACTGGGGCTGAAGACGATAGAACCTGGCCAGCATCATCTTGAAGGCGGCCTCGCAGGCGAGGGAACCGGTCTCCAGATTGATGACGCGGTTCAGGACATGTGGGGCGGTGGAGTCCAAAACCGCTTTCAGCCCTTCCGCGTCCCCTTCCGCGATGCCGTTGGCGACGCGAACGAGCTCCTGTTCGCAGAGGCGGGTGATGTGGCCGCGGGTGTTGTTGTGGGTGATGTTGGTGACGCCGATGGCGCGGGCAATGTCTAATAGTCTGTAAGCAGGGAAGTTATGACCAAGGGAAGCCTGATAGTGCTCACTCTTTCCCACAAGAATCCCCTTGCCGTTTTCGCCGATGCGGACGATGCCCAGGCCAGACAAGGGGGCCATGCCCCGCTTGAGCGCGTGGTCAAAGGCGGCGGTTCCCGCCCCTCTGGCGGAGCCGTCCCATGGCTCCTGAACCTGTCTGCCAATCCATTCGATGGCCGCGTCGGCCTTCTTCTGAAACGCCTCAGGAAAGAAGTCGACGGGCTCATGGGCAAGGTGCAGGAGGGCGTCCAGCTCTCCAAGCCCCAAAATGGCAGAGGCCTGACAAACATGGCGAATGTAGTCTTCGCCGCACAGGTCCGACAGGGAAAGGGAAATGGACTGCATCATCAGTTGAACTCCAATGGTTGTTTGCTCATGCGGTGGGTTTCAGGGGCTCCGCCGCCGTGGAAGGACGCCGTCAGACGGCGAGCGGCGCCGCCTGACAAAAAACATGGAATAGGTACTATACACCACCAAGCGCGTTCTTCCTGTTTTCATGGCATCTTTTTCATCTGTTCCACAGCAATTAGCAGACAGCGGGGCAGATGGAACATGGTTTTCCATTTGCCGCCCTTCAGCATGTGGGTCGGCTCGCCGCGGCGGTTCAGATAGGCGAACCACTCTGGATAGGAGGGGTCTTTGAAGTGGCCCCACGTCCATTGGTCGAGGTCCATGAACAGGTTGAGGAAGTCGGTCTGGCCGGTCAGCCGATAGGCGAACAGCGTGGCCAAAATGGCCTCGTTGTGAACCCACCATAGCTTCATGTCCCATTGCAGCTCCAGATGGGGCTTGTGAAGGACGTCCATGAAATAGAAGATGCCGCCGTATTCGGGGTCCTTTCCGAATTCCAGCTGGGCCTTGACGATGTCCGCCGCCTTGGCGATCAAATCGGGGCGGTTCTCCCTTTCCGCATAGTTCATGACGAACCACATGGACTCCAGTCCGTGGCCCGGGTTGACGAAGCGGCCTTCGCAGGAGTCCAAGTCATAGCTGCCGTCAGGATTGACATTTTCGAAGAGCACGCGGTAATGCGGGTTCCAGAATTTCTCAAGGACGGCGTTGATGGCGGCGGCGGCGTCATCGCGGTATTCGTCGGTGTTGAGGCAGTCCTCCATGACGCAGCCCAGATTGGCGAGCATCATGTAGTGGCCATGGGAGAGGCGGGAGGCGCGGGCGGGCATGGACTTGTCCCAGCGGCCCTTGGGGTCGTCCATGCGGCGGATGTAGCATTTCATGGCGCTGTCCGCTTCGTCGCGATAGCGCTGTTCCCCCGTGGCCTTGTAGAGGGCGGCGGCGCCCATGGCGGCGAAGCAGTTGGAGAAGATGTTGTAGGGGGCGATGGTGGGGTCGCCTTTGCGGTTGAGCGCGAAGTAATAGGCGCCGTCGGCGTCCTTGCCATGGGCGGTGAGGAAATCGAAGCCCTGCCGTGCGATGTCGAGCCAGGCTTCTTTGCGGTATGGCTTCAGCCATGGGGTGGTGTAGAGGGTGGCGAACATGTAGACGATCCGCCACTGCATCCACATGTACTTTTCGGTGTCGTACACGGAGCCGTCCCGATCCAGGGAGGTGAAATAGCCGCCGTATTCATGATCGACGCCGTGCTGTTCCCAAAACGGGATGACCTGGCCAACCAACTCGTCCTCGTACCGCTTGATGAAAGGGGAAAAATCCATGCCGTGACTCCTGCTGCTGAAGGCGGCGGTTTGGGGCCGCCAAATTTCCTTGAATGAAACAAACTGATAAAAGATTCCATAAATATATGCGTTTTTTGTAAAATTTCACTTTGGCAAATGGAAGTCGGAATATTATGTTTATGCAAGGGCGGCGAATGCCGTCGTTTTTTGGGATTGACACGAGATTGAACGAAGGAGAATGCAAGCCATGGCAGTTAGACAGCTTTCCGTGTTTTTGGAGAATCGGGTCGGACGTTTGGCGACCATTGCGGAGTTTCTTGGGGATGCGGGCGTCAACATCGGCGCGCTGTCCGTCGCGGACACGCGGGATTTTGGCATCCTGCGGCTTTTGGTGGATGACATCGCCAAGGCGGAGCAGATTCTGAAGGCCCACGATGTGGTGTGCCACATCAACGAAGTGACGGCCATCGAGGTGGATAACCGCCCCGGCGGGTTGGCGAAGCTGCTGAAGGCGTTGAACGCCGCGGGCGTCAACGTGGAGTACATGTATGCGGTGGCGGAGCCCAAGAGCCAGCGGCCGGTCATGATTTTCCGCTTCAGCGAGGCCAAGACGGCGTGGGAGGCGTTGGAGAAGACCGGCATGAAGATGCTGAAGGAAGAGGATTTGTTCTAAGTCACGATGGCGAAATGGCTTGTGGAATCGGCGAATGCCGTGGGCGAGGCGGCGGCCGTCCTGCGGAAGGGCGGCGTCATTGTCGTGCCGACGGAGACGGTGTACGGGCTGGTGGCCTTGTGGCGTGACGCGGCGGCGCGGGAGCGGATTTATCGGCTGAAACGGCGTCCCGCCGTGAAGCGGCTTCAGATGCTGGCGGCCTCGGTGGCGATGGCGGTTCGTGGAGGAATGTTGCAAGATGTTCGGCTGGAACAACTTGCAAAAGCATTCTGGCCGGGGGCCCTGACCGTGGTCGCCGCCGCACAGAGTGGTGACAGCATTGGGCTGCGCATTCCCGCCCATGATTTTGTGTTGGCGCTGCTGCGGGAGCTGGATGAGCCGTTGGCGGCGACCAGCGCGAATTTGAGCGGGGAGCCGGCGGCGGTGACAGCGGCCGAGGCCATCGTCCATCTCGATGGCGAGCCGGATCTGGTCGTGGACGGCGGAACCGTGACGTGCACGGACGGCAATGCCTCCACCGTGGTTTCTCTGCTGGAGGAGGAGCCGGCAATCCTGCGGGAAGGACCGATTTCCCTGCCGCAGATTCGTCTGGCCCTTGCCTGAAGGGGCAGGCCGTCTCATAAACAATATGGATTTAAAACCCTCTTAAGCTCCACAGAGTCAATGGGATGAAACTGTCGGTGCTGATGGGGGCAGAGCTCCTGCTCTGAATGAATGGTTTTGGATTGGATGGGAGTTGTCGATGGACATCGCCAAAGAAACTGTGACCGAATGCTATGTGCGGGTTGTGAACCGCGATGGGGAGACGCGGACCTGTCATGTCGTGCGTTTCCCCTGCACCATCGGCCGCGTGAAGGAACGGGATCTGGTCATTGAGGATCCGTCGGTCTCGTCTTTGCACGCCAGTCTGTCCGTGAATGCGGAGGGACAATTGTGCCTGGAGGACTTGGGCAGCACCAACGGCATTTACCATCACTATGTGCAAGTGCCCCAACTGGTTATCACCCAACGGGAGGAAGTGGTCCTTGGGCAGGTCACGTTGGTCATCGCATTGACGGAGGCAGGGCTGGAGGCGACGCCCTCCGTCATCGAAATGGCCCGGAAGGCAATGCCGACACCCCAGTCCGAGATGTCGGCGGCGGCGACCACAGCATCGGCCATGGCGTCGCCGCCTGCGCCGACGGCAAAAGAGGAAACGACGTCAAAAAGTCATAAGATATTGAAATTCAATGAGTTGTCAATTCCATCAAATCCCTTGGACGGTTCTCCGGCGGCCACCATCAGCCGACTGGTGGGCAGTGGACGCGGGGGCATCGTCTGTCCCCATTGCTGGCATCGCTTTGCGGTGGACGAATTTCTTTTCATTGCGCGTCATCAGAGTCTGGTTGGCGACCCTGTTCTGGGGCCGGAGGCGCCAATCCGCTTCATGCCCTCCCGTTTCACGCCGGAGGGAAACGCGTTGGACGCCGCCGGCATGAGCTGCCCCGACATGGCCTGCCCCCGCTGCCATCTGCGTATCCCTCAGGCCGCCAGTGAGATGCCGCCGCTGTTCCTCTCCATCGTGGGGGCGCCGGCCAGCGGAAAATCCTATTTTCTGACCAGCATGACGTGGGCGCTGCGCAGCGTCCTGCCGCGGAATTTTGCCATTGCGTTCACGGACACGGACGCGGTGAACAACCAGATTCTCAACGATTTTGAGGAGACGCTGTATCTGCATCTGGATCCCAATGAAATTGTGGGACTTCGGAAAACGGAGCTTCAGGGGGAGCTCTACAACCAGGTCCTCATCGACAATATGCTCGTGAATTTGCCTAAGCCGTTCATGTTCACGATGATGCCGGCGGAGCACCATCCACGGTATCAGGAGGTGAAGGCGGGCATGTCTCGGACGCTGGTGCTGTATGACAATGCGGGAGAGCACTTTGAGCCAGGCATGGATCAGGCGGACAACCCGACGACGCAGCACCTGCTCCATTCGGACACCATCTTCTTCTTGTATGACCCGACAAAGGATGTCCGGTTCCGTCGACGGATTTCCGGCAGCCAGGACCCCCAAATGGAGCCGACGGCGCGGGTTCAGCGGCAGGAAATCATTCTGACGGAGATGATTAACCGCATCAAGAAGTATTCGGGAATGAAGTCCGGCGGCAAATCCGCCCGCACGCTGCTGCTTTTGGTCTCGAAATACGATGTGTGGAAGGACCTGCTGGACATGGAGCTTCCGGAGTCCCCATGGCAATGGAACAGCGCGTGCAACACCTGCGCCTTGGATGTGGACTTGATCAAAAACGTGTCCTTTGCCGTGCGCCAGCTTTTGGAAGATGTTTGTCCGGAGGTTGTTGCGACGGCAGAGTCCTTTGCGGGGGAAGTGCTCTATCTGCCTAACAGCGCCTTGGGACACAGCCCCGAAAAGCAGGAGGATTCTGGAATGATCGGCATCCGGCCAAAGGACATCCGGCCCTTCTGGGTTTCGGTGCCCATGCTGTATTTCCTCTATGAGGGCGGCTTCATTCCATCGATTCCGGAGGAAAGCCGAGTTCGTCATCCGGAAGCGGCGGTGAGCTGCAAGCTGTCCGGCGACGTCTATTTTGTCACGCTTCCGGGGCGTCCCATGCCCGTGCAGGTTCCGGTTTTCTTTGCGGGTTATCAGCTACGCCTGCCTGGAACGGACTTGTGGTTCACCGTCCCGCCCGTGAAAACGGCCCCAAACATGGCGGAAACTTGACATGGCCTATGAACTGATCTACACATCATCGGAGCGTGGACTGCGGCCGGGGACCAGCGGGTTCTGCACGGTGGCCTACACGAAAGGGCTTCCCGCTCAGAAGATTCCGCTTCTGGAAGCGTTGAGCGGCTATCGCAATGCCTATGCATTTCAGGAGGGGAAGAGCGGGCAGGAGCCGGTTTCGTGGTGCCATTACCGCAGTCCGCTGTTTGGGCGGGAGGTCAGTGTCCTCTCCCGCATCAGCGCGGCCGGAGCCGACCACACGGGGCGGTCGAACAAACTGGCCCATCATATTCTTGTGGGGGAGTCGGAACGAGTGGCGGGAGGGCCGGCTTGGGTGAGCCTTCAGCCCGGCTTCTTTCGAGAGACATGGAACGAGGAGCCGCATTGCTTCAATGAACCTAAGTTCCTCCCTTCCGGGGACTTCGGTGATTGCAGGGCGCGCTGTTGGGAGGCACTGACAGGAGACGGCGGCCATGCGGCGCTGTTGGCGGAGAATGTCAACGGCGACGATGGCCGGGTGGTGGTGTTGCTCTTTGAGCCGGGCATGGACATGCTTCCTCTAATTGGAGAGGCGATGGCGCTGCTTCCGTGGCATGTCCGCTGGCGCGTGACCTACAATACCTATTTCACGGCGTTGCCGGCGGGCATGCTGTGCACATGGCGATGCTGTCTGGCAGGCTCTGACGCGGCACGGGAAGCCAGACGGAACCCCCGCGCCATGGTCATCGACCTGACGTCGCCGCTGCCGCCGGTGGAAGACACTCCCATGGCCGCGCTGGCCCGAGAGGGGCGGCGGAATGGCCAAAAGGAGCTGCAGAGCGTCTCGCTGACTTTGGAAGAGCCGATGACGGCGCCTCCGCCGCCGCAGCGTCTGTCGTTGCGGTCGGAGAGCCGTGAAATCAATATGCTGACCTTGAAACCTCGTCAATATCGATGAGCCAGTTGGGCCGACAGGTGGAATATGACTTCAGAACAACATGTCATTCAACAAATTGAGCAATTGCTGAAAGGCAATCAGATTGAACGGACGTCTCAGGTTCTCGGTTTGGCGGAGGAGCTGGCCGAAATCAGCCGGACGGCTCTGGAGCGTCTGACGCGCTGCATGGACTATTTGGACCGCGGCATGCGCTCCGAGGCGGTCCATGAGGCACAGACGCCGACGGAACTGCTCACGTTGGCACGACTGCTGAATTTTGGCGGCGCACGGAAATGGGGCAATGTCTGTGCTGACATGCAGATGCCGACGCCGGTCACCCTTCCTGAAGAGCAGGTCTCGCGATTGGCGGAGGCCTGTGCAAAGGAGGAAGAACTGGAGCCACTGCTGAAGGAATACCGCCGTCATGTCTATCAGGGGAATCATGAGGACTGCATTCGGGTTCTGCGGGAGCTGATGGCGAAGGATCCGGACAACCCTGTGTGGCGGCAGAACATTCAGCCGTTGGAGGAAAAGCAGATGGGCGTCTGGCTGGAGATGGCTCAGGATGCCCTGATGCGCAATGACAAGGCGGAGCTGAAGCGCGTCTATGCGGAGCTGACCAATCCCCTCCGCATTGCCAAACCGCCGGAACATCTGATTCGACGCATGCGGGATGCCCTGCTGGAGGAGCAGGCCGACGACCTGCTGGCGTCGGCGGAGGAGCTGCTCCAGCGGCTGCCTCAACGGCTGTCTGACCTCTCCGACGACGAATTGACCATGGTGGACGGCCAGATGGAGCGAATTGCCGCGGACAAGGCGTTTCTCCGTCAGCCGGATCATTGGGCCATGCGACGGGCGGAGGTGCGAGATGAAATGGGCCTCCGTTCCATGCGGCGGCGGAAGCATGAGCAGTTCGACGAGGCGGTGAATGCCCTTCAGGAGACGTTGAGCCAGGAGCCGCTTGACGAGCTGGCCATCACAAAAAAATGGGAAGCGGTGGAGTCCTATGGGTTCCCTGTGTCCGATGTGCTGGCGCGGCAGCTGGAGAAGCGTCTGGCCGAAATCGCCACGCTGCGGCGACGTCGGCTGCTTCAGAAGACCTTGACGGCGCTGGCCCTTGTGCTGTTGGTCGCGCTGCTTTCGGTGGGGACGTGGCTTTTAAAGGCTAAGCACATGAAGGAGAAGGACATGCTTGCCGTCATGCATGAGATGTTGACGGAAAAGAAGACGGCGGAGCTGGAAAGCTATCTTGAGACGTTGGCGAGGCAGAATCCACGCTTTGCGGCCAGTCCAGATGTGGAGGGAATCCGCCGTGAATTCAAGGAGATGAAGGTGGCGGCGGAAAAGCTGCAGGAGAGCCGGAATCGCCTGTGGAGTCGACTGGAGCGCATCCGGAAGGATGGATATCAAGGGGCGACGGAGGGGGATATTGAGGTGCTGCTGAGCCAGATGACGGATGCCGCGTCGGGGGACGGGACTCTGGAACAGGCCGTGGAGCGGTGGCGCGACGGCTGGCAGACCCATCTCCGCAAAGGCAAGGAGAGCGCGGCGGAACTGCTGCAGAATGCGGTGTCGGAGATTCGCAACGCATTGTCTGCTCGCGAGGACGATGACAAACGGCGACGTCTTTATCGGAATCTGGATGACGAATGGAAGCGAATGACGGAATGCAGAACGCTGCTTCTGTCTACGGCAGAACAACTTAAAGCAGCAGGTCAGACAACGGCCCCTGAGTTGAAGGAGCTGGACGAGGCCTTGACCATCTGGAAAAATGACTTGGAGACGCAACGGCAGCGGAATAAGGAGACGGAGGCCGCGCGGGCCGCCGCCGTCAAAGAACTGCAGGCGGTTCTTTCGGAAGACATGGAACGGTATCTCGCTGCGCTCCAGAAGTTTGTGGATGTGGATCCCGAAGCGCCGACGGCGACGGACTATCGGCGGGTTCTGGAGCATCGGGACGAGTTGCTGCAGGCCGTGGCCTTGCAGCATGTGGTCATCAATGGCCTCCCGCCGGACGAGGCGACTCGAACAAGACTTGCAAGTATCTGTGAATCAACAACTTCTAAAGGTTCCATTTGGGCGAAGGATGCCATGCGGGCCCTTGCCATCGCGGAGGGGGAGGCCAAAAGCCGTGAGAAGCTGATGCAGCTTTTGGTGGAGAATCCGGACATGATGAGCGTGTGCTCATGGCGGTATCGCCCTAAAGGGGAAGGGGAATGGCAGACTCTCTACATGCCCAAACCCCTTCGAGAGGGAAAGACGTTGGGCAAGGACGGAACAGAATATGCGTTCTATTTCGGGACGGTCTACTACAGCCTGGATGGAGGCGCTCCTGTGCAAGCCCATACCAGTAAGGTGTTTCCAGAACGCTTTTCTTTGGAGTTCTATGACATAGAGGCGAAATTGCAGCCGCAGGCCGCGCTTTGCGAACATTCCCGCTTCCTCTATGATGCCATCGCGAAACTGCCGGGGGTGCCAGATGTGTCGGACTACATGGTTCAGATGATCGCCCAACTCCAGAAGGCCGACGAGATGGCATGGGTGCCGAGGGCCTGGCTGGTCAAACGGATTCTGAACATTCTTGAGGAATGCTTTCGCCATGAGTTTCCCGAATGCGGCCGCTGGACGGAAATCATCAATGCGGTGGACACGAATGTCCCCTGGATGAATCATCGGGATTCGGCGACTTTGGGGGCAGTGGCCGCCGCTCAGGAGGCTTTCGCGCAACTGCCGGACATGAACGCCTATGGAGGGCGTGTGCGGCTGTGCAACAAGGTGTTGGCGGAGACGCTGAGCCGTTCTCTGCACGGAGTTGGCGCCCTGTTGGCGAATGAGAAGGGGGAGCTGACGTTATATCCGGACAATCTGCCTTCAGGCATGGAGTTGTGGGTCATGTCCACCGTGCAGGGGCAGGCGGAGCCCGTCTTTAAGATATTGCGTTTCAAGGGCGACCGCACATTGCAGACGACAGTTCTTCGAGAATGTCCGGCAGGGCTGCCGGTTTTGGCGCCCGAAACGGGACGGGAGGCGACGGGACAGATTGACCGTATGGGCCTGCGGGAGCATCACCGCGCGGCGCTGAATCGGCCGTCCTCCTGGCCCGTCAATGGATGGTAAGGGAAGCGGGGCCGAATGAGGGGCATCTATGTATAAATGCTTCTTGTTCAGCATGTTGGAGATATTCATATGGGGATTCACGGCAAATCATATCGAATAGGGCTGGAAATCGGCTCCACCGTCATTCGAGCGGCTGTCCTTTCGCAGCAGGGGCGGGAGTTTAGTGTCCGTTCCTATCTGACGTTGAATCTGGAGGATGAAGGGGTCCTTTCCGAGGAGAGCGTGGAACAAACCATTGCCCAATGGCTTGCGCAGCAGGGATTGGGCACGGCGCGGCTGGCTATCGGCATCCCCCAATACATGGCCACGATGGTTCTCAAGAACCTGCCGCCTTGCACGGGGCGGAAGCTCCAGAAGATGGTGGAGATCGAGACCAGCCAGCTGGCGGGACTTTCGGATGAGCCGTTCCTGTGGGACTATTGCCCTATGAAGGGGACGGAGGCGCAGGAACATCCCGTGCTGATTGGATGTTGCCGCTGGGGAATCGTTGAACAGCAGATCGCACAGTGGCAGTCGACGGAAATGACGGTGGCAGATTTTGCCATGAATGGAATCGCCATGCTCAACGTCTTTTTGAAAATCCATGGCCGTGATGTGGGAAAGGATGATGTCACGATTCTGTTGAACCTTGAGCAAGAGGCAGTTACGTTGATGATTCTGGCTGACGGCTTGCCGGTCTATTGCAGCTGTCTGCTTCCTCTCGGAGAACGGTTGGAGCAGGCTTGCCGCCAGAAGCGCGTCGGTGCGACGTTGAAGACCGTGAATGTGTTGGACGAGCCGGCCGATTCGCCCGTGAGCATGGTGCTGGAGGCGTTGGACAATGACATTCAGGAGGCCGTTGGAAACTGGCGGGACCAGGAGGGCAATCCCTTCGCCCAAAGGCCTGTGGACAGAATCGCCATTTGCGGTG
Organism: Lentisphaeria bacterium; assembly: GCA_016288215.1. Lineage (GTDB taxonomy): Bacteria > Verrucomicrobiota > Lentisphaeria > Oligosphaerales > Oligosphaeraceae > Tb-RUG-64. The sequence goes on from JAEEYQ010000005.1 coordinate 87,878, forward strand.
GTTGTTGCAAGGTGCATGGGCTTGTGGAATGGCTGGAACGGCGGCTGGAATGTCCGATTTCCCAATTTGGTCCCAAAGTGGAAGGTGTTGTCAGTCCGGAATATGCAGTGGCGTATGGACTTGGCCTGCAGGCGGCGGAGGACGTTGCGCTGCCCATCAGTCTGGTGCCGCCGGAATGGCGTTGGTGGCGTACCCGCCAGAAGCGCTGGCCATGGCTGGCGGCCGCCGTGCTGATTTTGGTCTTTGCCATGTCGTGTGGTCAGGGGTTGTGGTTTGGGCGTCTTCGGGAGGAACGGCGTCAGCTGGAGGCACGGGAACAGGTTTTGGCGGAATGCAGCCGGCTGATTCCTGAAATCCAGAAGAGCCAGAAGACATTGGCGCGGTTGGAGTCTGAGATGAGTCCGTTGGTGTCCGCCACCTTGACGAACCAGCGGCTTCTGACGGTGTTGTCAGCGGCGGAGCATGCTGTGGGACCGAAGGATTTTCTTGTGTATCTAGGGGATGCGGAAAGCTTCCATTTGGGAAAAAAGACGAATGAACAGCAGGAGTCTGCGGCTCCTGTGCGGAGTCGAGGGACCCGACGGGAGAGCATGGGAATCTTCGGAAAGAAGGGTGTCCAGACCGATGGAGCAGGGGACAAACCATCGTCGGAAATTTCGCAAATCTCTGAGGGAGAATTTATTGCGGCAGGATATGCAGCGGGGGGCTCCGGCAACATCTATGATTCCATTCGGAAGATTATCGAAGGACTTGAACAGGAGCCGGACATTGCGGGATGCGACATTGTTTCTGGTACGGAAAGTGCTGGAAGGGAAGATATTTACGCGCTGTGGCTGCCTTATCTTGAGAAGAAGCAGCTTCAGGAGAAATTCATGCGCTTCTGCATTCGGGTTCCCTTTGTGAATGAGACATCGGGGGAGGGGAGGCGGTGATATGATGCGGAATTGGCTAAAAGTGCATCGAGTTCTCTTAGGGGTGGCGTTGGCGGCGTTGGCGGTGAACGGGCTTTTCGCGGTCATCGGGATTCTGCCGTTGCGGCGGGAGACGGCAGAGACGCGGGAGAAGCTGAATGCGCTGGAGTCGACTTTTCGCCAAAGTCATTTGCCGATGGACGTGAATCGTCTGGCGGAGATTCATCAGCTTCTGACGAAACGACTTGACGGCAAGGCAGGAGTTCGCCGTCATGCCGCGGTGTTTCGGCAGCGAGCGGATCAGGCTCTTGGAGAATGGGTGACCGAACGGTATGGCAAAGCGGCGGATTTGGAAAAGACGGTGACCCGACTGGATCTTCAGCAGGAATGTCAACGGGTGGCCAAGGAGCTCCAAAAGGAGGACATTTTTCTGCCGCCGGAATTGCGTTCTCTTGGGGAGGGAGCGGGTCAGCCGGTTTATCAGTCATTGCTGCAGATTCGATGTGTGTGGAGTCTGGCGGAGTTGGCGCGGCGAGCCGGGCTGTCTGTGGCGAAGGAGGGCGACGCCTCTCGAATTCAGGTTAATTCAATTCGCTCTTATTCATTGGATGACAAGGACTTAGATAAAATCCTCATGGAGTTTCCCGTTCAAATGGAGCTGATGGGGTCTTTGGAGCAGATTCGACAGTTTTTGGCCAGTCTGTTGAGGTCTCCGGCCTTCTTCCCGCTGCGGCATGTGGAGCTTTCACAGCAGCCTGAATCGGGGGTTCTGCATGCAACAGTGACCTGCTCTGGATTTTGGCACATGGACAGGAAAGGACACTGACGATGGGACAGGATGTTCTTCAGCTCATTAAGGAAGAATGGGAACGGGCCGTCGCGGTGGTCGCATTGATTGTGGCCCTGTTGCTATTTGGGTGGGTCCTTTGTGGCACGGCAACGGAGATGGAGCATGAACGTTCATCTGATGACGAGGTTCGTCTGACCCCGCGATGGAGCTCCGAACTTCTGGAAAAGGCAAGCCTGACGCTTTCCGAAGTGCCTCCATTGGAACGCAATCCGTTCGTGAGCGCGGAGCTTCCCGTGAAAACGCCTGCCCAGCCGAAGCCTGCCAAAACGACAAGTAAAAAGAGGGAGCTTGTCATTCCGCCTTTGCCCGAGCCGGATGAGGCCCCGATCCTTCCCGTGCCGCAAATAGCGGAGGCGGTGCCTCAAACCGTCCCCGCCGCTCCTGTCCAGAAGATGGAGTTCGGAACCATGACTTATTCCTATCGTGCCACAGATGCCGGCGGACAGCCTGTCGGAATCTGCCTCTTCCAGCTTCAGTCGGATTCCAAACCCGTGGGGCAGGTGGTGAAATTGGGAGCCGTGGTCTATGGCGTTCGTATCGTCAACCTGACGCCAGAGTCCATCCAGATCGTGGATGCCGCCGGAAAACCGCAAACCATCGGCATGGGAGAGCATAAACAACTGCGGATGAGGAGATAAGCTAGAGCTTCACAGACTTCTGACTTTTCAGGATGCTTTGCATTTTTCAATGATAGTCCTGTAAATATGAAAAAAGCCTCCTAAACAGGAGGCCGGAAAACGCGTGAATGGCAAACACTTGATACTTTTCAGGACTTAAAGGACTCCAGAGCCGCTTCCACTGAATCAAAGATTTCGAAGACGCGGTAGACTTTGGTGATGTCAATGACAATGCGGGGACGAGGCTGGAGGCAGGCCAGCTTTACGGTTCCACTGACGGCGTTCGCCTTCTGCAGAAGCACAACAAGCGCTCCCAAACCGCTACTGTCGATGTGGGACATCTTGGACATATCCAACAAGATGTTCTTGTTATCTGCAAGGTGTTCAAGAACTTTATTCTTAAATTCTTCAGAACAGGCGGCGACAAGGCGGCCATCGAGGGCCACTTTCAGTACATTGCCTATCTTTTCGAATTTATATTCCATGGTTTCCTCCCATGAGTATTTTCCACGACAACCTTGCTGACAGGTATAATTGAAATAATATAGCACGACTTTTCATAACTTCATGCATTTTGTATGAATAAAAATTCACTTTTCCTAAATTTTTTCATAGAACAAAAGAAGAAACTGGATAGTGAATGTTTTTTGAGATATAGATATAATACATATTATCAATAGGTTATAGTGTTAGTGATGACAAATTGCATGCGCGTTCCTTCATAAGGGAAAAATAGTCCGCCACACAGTGGATTCGGTCAGGAATGTGATCATTGGACATAATGGTAGCTTGAGAGTAAGGGTCTTCGGGGGCATAACCGTGCATGCCACGCAGAGGTTTCACTCCCATGTCGGAGGGGATGATCTGAATGCCCGGGTTCATGAGAAAGATGGCATCTCCAAAAAGTCGATCCTCTCTATAGATGCCATAGTGAATCTCCTCTTCTTTTGACAGCCAGCGTCCCTGGGATTCAAACGCCGTCATGGCGGAATGGATTTTGTCCTTCGCCTCTGGGGAAAGGAAAGTGAATCGAACCATGGTGGAATCATAGCAGACGCCGTAGTCCGTGCCGAAGCGCAATCCTAAGGCTTGGATGACGGATTGAATGTCCACGGAATGGGTGAACGGAGTCATGCCATGGTCTGAGAAGACGGTCATGCGGATTTGTCTCCCCATTTGGCGTCCTGTTTCCAGCAGGGCCTGGACTTTTGTTGCATACCAGTCCAGTTTCCGTTGGATTATGGCCATGTCGTCGATATGGCTGTGCAGAAGTCCGTCCAAGCCTGCCGTATAGAGAAAGAGGAAACGGCAACAGTTGCGGAGAGCCTGACAGCCGGCTTCCAGATTGGCCTCATCACTCAAATGCCAATCGGAAATGTGGAAGGGTACTTTGATTTTGTCTAGCAAGTCGCGGAGATTCTCTATGGGGTCGAGACCATGGGGCGCAAACAAGTCCCGTTTTTCGCAGTAGTCCATCATGGCGAGCTTCTTCCACGGCATTTGGTAGAGTTGGAAATAGCCTGTGTAGCCGTAAAGATATTTGATGAGTTTGGATAGCCAGTTCCGAACGCGTCCTCGATTCCAGAAGGAGGCTGGTTTGAGAAGGTTCTCAAGTCCTGCCAGTTTTTTGAAGGGAGAGCTTTGAGGGGAAAATTGGAAGAAGCTAAGGTGACCGTGTTGGGAGGGTTGGACTCCGGAGAGGATGGTGGGGATGGCCGTGCAGGAATAGCCGAACTGCATTTCAATGCCGCGCCGTTCCGGAAGCCATGGCTCTAGAAAGTGGGTCTGGCATGTTAAGTTCCAGCCCAGGGCGTCAATGAAAAGGAATATTTCGATATCAGGTTGCATAGTGAATTGAAAATCAATGGATTACGACGACTGTGGAGTTTTCGGGCTGGGGAGCTTCCTCTATTTTGGGGTGAGTGTTAGGGGAAATGGTTGAGGGAGATGATGATGGTTGAGTGGTGGAGGCTCCTTGCCCCCATTTGGTTGATTTTTGAAGATAGCTGAGGCATGCGAAAATGACCATCAGCTGGGCAAAGTTGATTTGTTGCTTAAGCACCCATTCCAGAATAGATTGCAGATAGATATTGGTCAGCCCTCCTATGACTCCCACTGGAATGTAAAAGTTTGGATGATTTCGGAGCTTGATGCATAGAATTAGAGCTAGCAGCCAGTAATAGAAGAACCAGAGAAGCAGTCCGGCTAATCCGACTAGGCCGCATTCGGCGGCCACCAAAAGATAGATGGTCTCGACGATGCCTTTATATTCTTTTGTATGTTGCTTGATGTTGACTCCCCAGTTATTGATGCCGACGCCGAACCAAGGACCATCCTTAATCATGTTTACGGCGATGATGGCCAGTTCCTTGCGCGTATCGGCGGATTTTTTCGGTGCAGTCTCGAATCGCTCAATGACACGGGGGAGGAAAGCGATGGCTCCCAGGATACAGACAACAGCCAGGGGAATCATGATGTACAATTTTCGGAAGGAAAGTTTGCAAAGGAGAGAAATCCCTATGGTTATGATAAAGCCAATAGGGTAACAACCAATGGCTCCTCTGGAGTAGGTTCTGGCCAGAGTTCCAGAGGCGATGATGAAGAGAATGCCATAAAGGAGCTTTTGATATCGCCCATCATCTAGTTTATTGAAGAATCGCGAGAAGAGGAGGATGCCCATGAGACTCGCAAACATGGCCAGGCTATTGTAGTGGGGAAAGACACCTTTTGCCTGCGCAGTTCCCACAAGATGTTGTTTTACAATGACGAGGAAGCAGATGAATATGGTAATGTACATGCCGATGAGAATACTGTCAAAATCTCCATGACTGTACCACAAATAGCAATATGTGGCGTAGAAGACCAGAAACATCATGAGCATCTTCCACAACTCAAAACTGGAATAGATTTTCTCCGCAGAATTTTTGACAGATATGCAGGAACAGGCAAAATAGAAGACAAATAGCCATCCTCCAAACTCCAGCATAGGAAGACGAAAGCCTTTGAGTAAGGTTATACTTAGGATTATGATAAGAGCAATGATGTAGATTAAGGAGATTTCAAGACCGCGGGAGGTTCCTGTGTAGGTTTCATGGGAGAAAAAGTTGATGGCTGTTTTCTGGAAGGCCAAAATGGGCAGTAGCATGGAGGTCATGGCAAGCCGGAGGAGCCGCCGATCCATCAGAATGAAGAAGATGGCGGGAACAATTCCCAGGATGGTCAAGGAGAAGAGGTAGTATTTCATGAAAACAGCTTCCCTTTTATGGAAACGTGCTTTGAACTGTCTTATGAAATCACAGCATTATGAAAGATAAATGTCTGATGAGCCAATTCCCATCCTCCTGCCAAGGAAGATATTTCCATGGCGGAGGAGGAGATGCAAAGTGAGGCATAGGGGAGACTGTTCATGCGGAAATCATTTCCGGACGTTGCCGCGAATGATGTTGAACAGCTGAACGGATGGCATGATCTTCCGGACGAACACATTGAATTCGGAGATGTTGTCCTTCGGGATGTAGATGACATCTCCGGCTTCCAACATGACATTGGGGCGTCGTCCTTGGAGGATGCCATCGATATCCACCTTGTACAAGGTGGGATTGGCAACTCCGCCTCGGATGATAATGGCATGGGGCCAGTAGGTCTCCTTGAGATAGCCTCCTGTCGTCAACACTTCAAGAAGTCCTAGGTTGTTATCCCATACCCTCTTATGGGGATTGGGAATGTCACCGATGAGACAGACCATGGATTCGGAGCGGACACCGATATACACATAGTCTCCCTTGCGGAGCAGCAAATTGTGGTCTGGATCGCCATGTTCGATGGCCAGATGGAAGTCAACGGCATCAACAATTTTACCGTCTCGGATAAACAGGGAATTGGTCAGGTCGGCGGCGTCCAGCCACTGATTGTCATAATTGCGCACCGAGGAGCCGCCCACCAAGGCATACAAATCGGCCAGACGCATGCCTTGGGAGATGGTGTACATGCCTGGCCTTGCACAAGCACCCACAATGGAGACGGTCTCCGAATGGATTTCGGAGGGTATAACACCTACAGCTGGATTCACGATGTAATCTTTCAGGGCATCTTGAATCAGTTCTGTGGCCTCTTTGATGGTCTTGCCGGCGACATGAAGCTGGTTGACGAAGACCATGCCGATGAATCCATCGGGGGTCACGACGGATGATGTGCGCAGATCCGGATGGTCGTAGACCACAACCTGCAGCACATCTCCTGCATTGATGCGGTAGGCATCTTGCTGTGCCTTGTTCATATCCTGTAGAATCTCTCGTCTCCGGGCTTGTTCTTCCTTGCTAAGGCCAGTTTGATCAAGGATGGCACTTGAAGAGTCCGTCAGGTCGGGAAACTCATCGTAATTGCCAGTCAACCGATTATAACAGGAATTGAGGATTACGGAACTAGCGATGAGGATGAAAAACAGTTTTGAAGTTGGAATTTTCATGGTATCTTATTCTCCTTTCGTCTCCTTGGAGAAGTCCTTGACATGAGTGAGAATCATCATGATGCATTTAGCTGTGTGCTTTTGCTGCCGAATAATGTAGCGCATTGTGGAACGAGAGGTTCGTGATGAGCCAAGAAGCGCCAATGTGCTGTCGCAGAATTTAAGCATCTGCGTGAAAAACACACCGGATGTGGTGACGGCTTTTTCGCGGTAGATGATAATGGAGTCAAAGCGTTGGTTCAGTTCCTTCAGGTCGTTTTGCAACAGCATGAACTCCGAAGGAGATAAGGCATTGATATTCTCCACGGGCATGGTTCCCGTGGAGCCATTGACGTAGACAGCCCCTAGCTGTTCGCCTTCCGATTCTGCAACCGGTTCCTTGTATTCGGCGGCGGGCACTAGCTTCAGATACATCATCCGCCTTCCGCTAACCGCATAGTTCCATTCCAACACCTCTTCCAGAACCTTGGAGTACTCCGCCCCTTTGAACACACTGAGGAAGATGAGTTTCTTCGAAACATTGGTCTGGTCAAACTTATAGAAGAGTCCGTCCATGAGCATGCGTTCATCATGGTTGAGGTCCTGTTCGGGCGAAACCGACGGAATGGCGCCAAGATAGGTGACTTGGGGATAAAACTGGATTTCCGCCGGACCACCAACCTTGCCGAAGAAGAGATCCCATGCAACAAACAGGGCTCCCAGGAAGCCAGTCAGAATACCGCCGGATATCAGAGCTAGAAGCAGATTGTGGAAGGCAAAAGGTTGCAGAGCCAAAGCCCTATTAACCCGCTCCAGCTGGGAAAGATCATTTTTGATGGAGGTGAGCAGATAGTTGATGTCCGCTATGTCTTTCTCCAGATCCTTGTTGGAGTCCTGAAGGGAACTGCGCTGCTGAATGAGCTGTTGGAGCTGGGGCAGGGATTCGGAAATCTTCTGCAACTGGCGCTCATCCTTTTCGATGTCCTGCTTTAGGGCTGTTTGACTTTCCGTCAGCAGTTCAATGCGAACAGTCAGTTCTCGGACACCCCCTTTGGATTGCTCAATCAGCTTAATGTCTTCCTCATGGACGGCTGATATATCCTTCTCCTTCAGGAAAGCATTATACTCATCCTCAATGGTTTTGCGCTGTGACAGAAGAGCCAGAAGCCTGGGGTTGTTCTCTGTGTAGAGCTGTTTCATGCGGACAAGGTCGTTGTCAATGCGTGCGAGCTTGTTTCGATAATCCTTGACTTCTGCAACATGCACAATCAGATTTGGGCTGATGCCAAAAAGGAGCTGTTCAACGTTCTTCTTGCGTGCATTGGCGTTGGCCAGCTGGATGTTGATTTCGTTCAGAGAATGCTTTTGTTGGGCGATGCTGGTGCGGAGTCGGTTCACTTCGTTCTCTGGATACATGATGCCCAAATCTTGAGTTAATTGACGTTCCTTGTCCTCTGCGACCTTCATCGATTCCGTGATTTCCGCCTTGCGCACTTGAATGGACTCCATCCACTTGTTCAGGTCATCGGTCCGCAGGTTGACATATTCCTGAATGCATAAATCCGCAAAGGCATTTGCCATGTTGACGGCGTCTTCTTCCGTGGCGGCTGTGGTGGTGATGATAATGTTGTTCTGCTTAAGCAGCTCGGAGCGCAAAAGCAGGCGGGAGCCTAGGGTGGCTTGATCCTTCGGGGCAAGCTGAAGCTTTTCCGCTAATTTGGGAATCATCTGACTGCGTGTGCATATCTGCATGACCTGCTGGTTGTCAAAGGCACGCACCTTTTTTGTGGATTTCGGATAGTATTGAAGATTAGTCTGTGCCGTATATCGCGTTGGCGAATTTATAATGGTTCTGTAAATGAAGAACATGGTGACGCAGGACGCGATGATGAATACACTGATGAGTATCCAAATGTATTTGCATATAAGGGAAACGATCAGCTTTCTGAAAATGTTCAGTTGCTGAAGTTGTTCTTGTTCTTCGGTCATTGAAGGCTGTTCCATGTTTTGACTCCTTCATCAGTTGAATACTAACCACCCTGAATACAGGATGCTGCTTCTGACAGGATATGAGTGAGTGAAGACCGCTGAAAGTATTTGGCGATAAAGACAGTCCAGCAGACGACAAACCGGTGCGTCAGCCAGTTTGGAGAAGCCGCCAGGCCCTAGGGAACGCATGCGGAGAAGCCAGCGGATCGCTTCCCTGAAAGTACGATTCCCATGGGCACGACATTGACGATGCAGGGCTTCCGATATCAATGGAGCCTCGGAGCGCAGGGGCAAGCCAAGGATGATGCATACAGCGTCCAACCAGAAGTGACAAATGGAGAGCCAGCTTTCCCATGGTTGGTTTGGCAATTGTCCGTGGGGACGGAACTTGAAACGGATCCCCTCTTCGTAGATTCTCTTGTAGTCTGGTGACCACTGCCGTTGGTCACACATTTTCTGGAAGGCGCTCTGACGTTCTGTGGCGGTCCATTGGTATTGTTTTGAGGCTAGCAGGATGGCGTCTCCACTTCCAAGTGCAGCCTTATGAAGATTGCGGAGTATAAATCCATGGTCAGATGAGTTGCTGTGCAAATGCTCGCCGGCGAATAGAAGCCCCATGCCTCGATTTAGCAACAGTCGTACCGCCTCTAGCCAAGGCAACTGATCCGCGTTGAGAGCAGGCACGAAACGGGAAAGCACATCTTTGCCGAAAATGATGACATGGCCACGCAGAAGTTCCTGATACATCAGGGTTTGAGCAACCTTGCGGAGGTCTTTGTAGACTTTTGGCGTGGCAAAGTCCACGTCAATGCCCAGTTCCTTTTCCATGGTGGCACTTATGGATTTCAGACTATGGTCCACAGCGGCGATTTCTCTGGAGTTGCCTTTGGGTAAAAAAACGAAAATGTCCAAGTCATTGTACAGATGGACGGAACCATCTGCATCATGGCGGACACCGCCTTCGCCCTGTCCATAGCCGCCTCCTAGGAGAATGCTGCACTCCAGGAGTCCTTCCATGGACGAGATAAGCGCCGCCATGTTCTTGATTGTCTCTGCGACAAGATGTTCTGCCATAGGATCACGGATAGCCGTGAAGAAATGGCGTTTTTCTTCATGCTCTTCCATTATCCAGTACCCTGTTGATGAGGCCTTTCAATATGATTTTGATGATAAGGAGCAGAGAGCGGTTATGGCGATACAGGATGTCATCCAGCTCCTGCTGTTCCGATGAATGTTCAATGGGCAGTATATCAGAGGCTCTAAAGACGAATACATCATCCTCTGGAAAGAAGCGGACCAGTCGTGCCTTGTTGATGAGGACTTTCAAGCAGAGCGGATAGCGGTCAAGGGAAAGTTTGCGATACCAGAAACCGCGTTTGAGCAAGGGAATCCACGGAAGCAGAAGCAGATAGGGGATAGCGAAGACGAGGCAGAGGAGTAGGGCGAAGATGTATTCGACGAACTTGTACCAGTCAATGCGACCGAAGCGACGCATGTCCATGGCAAGGTCTAGATCCTCTTGAGATAGGTATGCTTCCGAGTAGGGGTCAATGATGCGGTCCGAGGTAATGATTTTGTTTTTAAAGATCATATCCTGAGCCACATAGGTATAGTCAAGGACAATCGAGTGCTTGAGTTGTGTCTCGCTGTCAATCATCACATTGCGTCCCACTATTACGCCGTCGGATAGGGAGCAGCCCCTGTTTAGGCATACATCGTCGCAGAGCATAACGGGTGCGGAGACAGTGGCATTTTGCATGATGGCCACGTTCATGCCTGTATAGACTTTGTTTTCATTGGAGTAGCCTGGGAGAACATGGCCGCGGTTGTCCTCCAGCATGTCAAAATTGAGATTGAAGTAATCAAGCAGAGTTTCCACGGGGTGGATGTGGATTGAACGGCAGTGGTAAAGCGTGCCATTGCGTTTCAGATAAACACCTAGGGGAAGGGACTCCGTGGGTTCCTGTGGCTCCAGATCACCAAAGGCCTCTTCAGGGGAGATGATATCCGGAAGCAGAGCTCCCCAGAAAATCAAGGTGTCTTCATTGTTTAAGAATGCGTGGTTGTGTTTGAGTAGGAGGGAGATGGTTTCATAGGCTTGGGTACCGATGTAGTTGACCGGCATGGGCCAGCGGTTGCCCATAGACAGGGTTTTGTTGAAGTGGGTGTTATAGCTGAAATCGCACAGAAGCACCTTTTCTGCGTGCAGGATGGAGCAAAGGTCAATGGCGTATTCGGACAGTGGCTTTCCTGCCACTGGAAGGGAGCACATGCTCCAGTCAGGGAAGAGGTCGCCACTCCAGGCCAAATCACGAATGTAGGGATGAATGATGGCAAACATCTCTAATACGCTCCCTTGCCTGTGAAAATGGCTGGAATGGTTTTCAGCAGAATGAGGGTATCTGTCCAGAAGCCTCGAGATGCAATGTACTTTTTGTCCATTTGCACTTGCTGTGCAAAGGGAATGTCGCTGCGCCCGGAAACCTGCCAAATGCAGGTTATACCCGGAATGACATTCAGACGCTTTCGGTCCTCCAAAGTGTATTGACTGACTTCCTGTGGCAGAGGCGGTCTCGGGCCGATCAGGCTCATGTCACCAAGTAGAACATTGATCAGCTGAGGCAACTCATCGATGCTGTATTTCCGCAGAAAACGACCTACTGGCGTGATTCTTGGATCATCTTTGATCTTGAAAATTACTCCGTCCTTTGATTCGTTCTGTTCCATCAGGCTGTTTTTTCGAGCTTCCGCGTCGATATACATGCTTCGGAATTTGTAGAATCGAAAATGCCGTCCATATCGGCCAACGCGGATTTGGGTGAAGATGATCGGGCCGGGGGACGTCAGCTTGATGAGGAGGGAAATTAAGGTCAGGAGAGGGAACAGCGCAATGAGCAGGGAAGCGGAGATTGCGATGTCTATGAGACGTTTCAGCTGATATGACAGCAGAACGGTATATCTCCACACCATCATTCGTGGAGCAGAATGGTGCTTCTTTGACGGGCGAGATTTTATCTCGCTGTAAAGCTTCACCAAATCTATTGGCTGATTATGTGATGTTTCGTCCTTCATCTTAATGGAATGTCAATGAAGTTTGTGGGCGCATGGAAAGACTAGGGAAGGCGCTTGGCGCATTCCAGAATCGTGGTGAGATGACTTCGGCAACCCGCCTCATCATCGGATTTTGCGCTGATCTCAAATTGCAATGCGCAACGGTTCATGTCGTGGTCTCCAACCATTAACGCGTCGCCTTTGAGTGTGTGCGAGACGGCGTGGAGTCGTTTGAAGTCTTTGGCCTCCAAGGCGTTTTGGATGTCTCGAATTCGCTCGAAGACAGTGTTGCGATATTCTGTGTAAAGCGTCTCCAGCAGATTAGGGTCATCATCCCCAAGCTGTCCTTTAAGATAGTTGAATATGGTTTCCTTCATGAAGCATCTTCCTCCATTTTCGAACCTTCTTCAATGGGAATGAAGAATACAGTCTCATTCAAGCCGCAATGCCGTTGCCGACTAATCGTTGACACGATCTTCTTGATGATGGAAAGGCCACGCCCGCTGCCAGACACCTCTTCATTACGCATGTCCAGAATGCTTTCTGCTTCCGTACGGGTGATGGCGGACTCGTCAAGCCACTCCTTGCCTCTGTCCCAAATCGTGATTTTCAGGTTCTTGCCGATGACGCTGATCTTCAGGACTAGATAGTCATTTTCCTTGTCATGTTCGTCAAGCCCATGCTCGACGATGTTCACAAGATGTTCCTCAATCGTTAATTCCGCCTTTTCTGCCAAAATCTCAGAGCCGCATCGATCGAGGACGAAGTCGGCGGCCTGCTGAGCGACCTGATCAATGTCCACATTGTTGGGTTGCAGCCGATAGACGCAAATCTTCTCGGCTTGGGCCTTGAGGGGTTTCCGAAGCATGAAGAGCAGGCAATCGTCTTGAGGGTACTGATAACCCAGCTGTTCCAGAGACTCGTAACAGAGATAGGGCATGGAGATGGTGTTGTCTTCTTGAATGCTTTGCTGGACAAGGATGCCTAGAAGCTCCATAAGCTCCTCATTGTCCAGGCTGCTTTCGCCGTCCGGATCCTTTGAAAGGTCCCAAAGTCCATCGGAGGAGATCATGAAGATGGTGGAGTCCTTGAAATGATATTCCACGGTATCGTGGGGGGAGTAGGTCGTCTGTTCGACCATGCCCATGGGCACGGAGCCTTTCTTCTCTGGATTCAGATTGAGGGTTTCCCCTGTCTCCGAGTCTATGGCAATGATGTCCATGTAACCCGCGTTGTGGAAGCGGATGATATTGTTCTCAAAGTCCCAGAAGACGAACAGGCCACACATGTAGACCGCGTTATGGAGATGCCGAAGAATGAAGTCATTGACTTCCTTGAGAATCAGATGGGGTTGACTGGCCTTCTCCACTCCATAAGTGGAAAGCTGTGTCAGAAAAGATTGGACGGCGGTCATGCCAAGGGCGGAATGGGTACCATGGCCGGAAATGTCGCCGAACACGGACAGACAGCAATGGTCATTGATGGGAATCCAGTCGAAGAGGTCCCCGCTGATTTGTCCAAGAGGACGGTAAAGGCAACTGAATTCATAGTTCTTTTCAAAATGCACCCAAGGGGGAAGCAGAGACTGTTGCACAATGCTGGCCAGCTCTTGGTTCCGCTGAATCTGATGTTCCAGGATCCGCACACGCTTCTGCGCCTGATAATATTGGATAACCTGTTTCAGCTTGCCCAGCAGGAAAAGACGATCGAAGTTTTTGGGAACGTAATAGGAAAAGCTGTCAAGCATGATTTTGGACAGCAAGGAGTTGTCTATTCCATTGACCAAGGAGGTCAGAAAGATGATGGGCACTTCCTTGTTGTAATTGCGCAGCATGGAGCGCAGCGCAAAGCCATCCACTGGCTCCATCATGACATCTGAGATAACCGCGTCATAGGTCTCATGGCAGAAATGTTCAATGGCCTCTTGCGCATTGGCCACGGCGGTCACGGCAAATTCGGAGTTGCGGAAAAACGCCACCAAGGTGAACCGAACCAGCTTCTCGTCATCGACAAGAAGTACATTGAATTTGCTGCGCTTGGAAACGGCACCGGTCTGACTGGAAGGATGTGGCATGGATTTGATATATTGTATGTTATTTCCCATTAGGAAGATGTGCGGGGTCCTGCTGTATTATGTCAAAGATCTTCTCATCTTCTTCCTTTTTCTCCCAGAAGTTAAGCAGTTTCCCATAGCGGGAATTCTTCAGTCTCCAATCGTACTGATATTTGAACTGCTGGACGCGTTCAGTCGCGTTTTCGGCAATGTTCCTAAGAAACAGGCTGTGAATGTTGGTATAGCAGGCGTTTTCGTCAAGATGAAGGGCTGGGCATTGGCTCATCACGGAGATGGAGTCTATGCGAAGCACGCCCTTTTGGGAATCAATGACCGCATCGCAGAGTGGGGGCAGAGTCAGGGTACGCTCGGTGATCTTCTTTGCCTGAAAATCATAGCAGATGGTTCCCAGATGATGTTCAATGGATGCTGGAGTCTCGTCGGTTCTCCAGTTGACCGGATTGATCACATAGGTTCCTGGCGTGACATAGGGGGAATAGTCATCTATTGTGCCCTGGGTGTTCCATATGCAGATGACTCCCGTGTCATCCGCCCCTTGGGCAGGGGTGATGCCACGACTCCCAAAATCATCCAGAATATCTTCCTGTGACTTTGAGGGGATTCCAAGCAGATAGGCGGCAACAAAACCATCCAGCGGTGAGATGTCCTTGCATTCCTTCATGGCCTCATACAGTTGAACGGCACCTTGCCCCTGTCCAAAGATAATGTAGGGATGCCCAGGCTTGTGATAGTTGTCCAAATAGTGCTGAATCGCGTTCTTGGTGTCGAGAATGCCAACGGCGAGGCCATTATCTGACTCGTATAACCTGCCTTCCTCCACCAGTTTCTGATAATGGCTGTGAGCCAGCTGATGGACATAGGGGGTGAAGACGCGCACTTTGATTCCAAATATGTCCTGTGTCTGAGACTTGCTGTAGTTGAAGATGTTCTCCGCATGCGGGGGAATAATCCAATTGAGGATGGGCATGGAGGGATCGTCAAATAAGGACGGATAGACGAAAATGACGTCATAGTTCGCGAAATATCGGGGAACGGCGTTCTGGCGGATTGCCCAGTTGTCCATGTTGTGATAAGGGGCGGTATGGGACATACATCCATACGACAGAATAAGTATAAATGTCAGAAACGCGACGGCCATTGTATTTTTGTGTTGCATGACGAGATTCCCAGATGTCGTTGAACGGTAAAAGAATATGGACTTATGTCGGGTTGGGGCCGAGGGCGCGGCTTTTGCAGCGAACTCAATCCTCAAATGGCTTGCATGGCTCATGGCAAAATCACATGGAAGAGGGTTGTTCTTCTATTAGATGATTAACACAATAACGTAAATATAATAAATTAGCGCATATTCATGGAATTTCAACAACTAGACAGAAAAAAAGCACAGCTATTCCATAATGAGCTGCTAAACTTGAAAAAACGCGGACTTCCGCCCCTAATTTCCCAAAATATCACAGGCTAAGTCGTTGCCTTGGAAATTCCACCAGCCATCCGACTGCAGCTGGCATCGACCATAGAAGGAACGGAGACCGGCGGACTCTGGATTGAAGCGCAGACGGACGGGACCTGGACCGATGGCGGATAGCAGAATGCGGACGCGGCCTGCATTGTCCACGAACTTGCGCAGTTCCGCATTCCCCTCCTGAATCTCCGCCGCCACGGGCTGCGAGTCATGGTCAGAGAGCAGGAACGGGGCCAGATCCTGAAGCATGAGACCGATCTGAACTACGTCGTGCCAACGACTTGCGAAGACTTCCTGGGGCTCCCATTGGGGCTGGCCGGTCAGTCCGCCCGGCCGTTTGAGGTCGTGATCGCAGTAGAAGACGAAGCCCTTGATGTCGTGGATAGCCATCATCAGGGTCATGGCCCGCATCTCCTCCTCGCTGGGGGTCACATATTGATGATACTCCTCGGCGGATTTGGCCCAATAGTTCCCCCAGTTGAAGATCTGCGGTACGCCCCATTTGGCGGCCAGGCCGGATTTGTTCGCGCCGGCCATCATGCTGACCACGCTCTTTTGTTCGCGGGGGGCGTCTGCTTTGAGCAGGGGATAGACGTCCATGCCCAGAATGTCGTGGGCATGGTCATAGAAGGGAAGCTCTCCCGCATGGCAGAGGACACCCCAGGTGGGATGCCATGGATCCAGGCGGTTCAGCAGCTCGCGCCGCGCATTGATCATTTCCACCTGCGAGAGTCGGATTTCGTCGTTCAGATACCATGCCAGCAGGGCCGGATGGTCCTTAAGGGCTGTGACTAGGCCCGTCACCAGCGAATCCATGTCCGGATACGATGGCTCGAACTTGTTGGTCACATAGTTCTTCATGTAGTTTTGGAAGGCGAAGCCCGGATAGAAGTCCTTCACGCAGAAGATGACCTTTTTGCCGTTGCGGTGCAGCACATCCATCAGGGCGCGGATTTTGGCGACGTTCAGTGGCGGGGTGTTCTGGCCGGGCAGGGTTAGGCCAATGGAGTAGTATGGCATGAAGCAGTTGAAGGGGCTTCCCATGAGACGGGCCAGGTCATCGGCGTTGCTAAATTCCCAATTGAAGAGGCCGATGGGCAGGAACGGCTGACCGTCCACCCATGCGCGACCACGCTCGTCAATTACGCAATGGCCTGCGGGACCATCAGTTATGGAGTCCATCGCCAGCAGGGTGCGTCTTACGGTGGAAATGATGTTGTCCGCCGTGTCGTGCAATTCGGCCTGCAGGGTGACGGGACCGGCGGGAAGCTGATGGAGGGCAAGGGTCACCTCCGGAGCGGCCAGCGAGGTTTGGACGGACTCCCATTCTGTTGTCTTGATGAAGAGCCGCAGTTTCCAGCCATTCACAAGGCCTTCTGGCAGACCACCTTGCCGTTGCAGTTTCAGTCGTACGATCTCATCGTGGGTCTGCATGAGCCCCTGAAGAGGATGAACCATGTAAAGCTCTGGTGCGCAATTAGTTAAGGAAATACTAACGGAATCGAACCAGGCTTGGCCGGTGCCGCCGCGCTCCAGATAGAGGGCCACGCGGCTCTGCGCCGTGCGCTCTGGCGGGATGACAGTGGCCTCCAGACACGTCCAGTCGAAAGTGCCCTCCTCCTTGTGCGGATAGACGCCGCTGATGTATTTGCCTTCCGCGTCCATGAATTCCGCCGCCAGAAACGGGGTGGTTCCTTGACAGTTTTGGGCCTTTACCCATGCCTTAAGCTTATAGGATTTGCCGACTTCCAGATTGATGTTCTGATAGACGTAATCATAGTCCTTCGGGTCGTTACGCCAGACATGGAGACCGCTGTTGCCATTGTAGCCACCATGGGGCTCGATCTCCTCAAACCGGCCGAAGACCCACGGCGCCTTGCCGTCCTCGAATTCGTCGTTCTGCAGCAGATTCTGTGCGGTGGCGACGATGGAGAGGGCGGCAAGGGACAGGCAGCGGAGCAGTCGCATTTGCATGATATATAAACCACTTGTAATCAATAGGTTGAGTTTAATATCGGAACCCGGGCAGGCTTTTTGGGGTTGTCTGCCCGGGGGCGTTTCCTCTATTTCTCCTCAAGGGTGTAGTTCTGATTGGGATTCGGCGGCACATAGCCGTGTGTGGAGCCCTGAACCCACCATATCTTTTTGGGACCACGAAGGTTATTGTAGTAGATGGCGACGCCGGAGGGCGGGCAGACATAGTCGCCCAAGCCCGCACGGGTGATGTTCACAAAGCAGGTCGCAGGGGTGTGCTTCGCCATGTTGATGGGGTCATAATAGCGGAGTGCCGGAGTGCCGACGATGCGCCAGCCGCCGTGGATACGGCCAAAGAGCTCCTTTCCGCTCATGTCGCAGCACCATGGGATGCCCGGGTTGGTCTGAGTCAGCTGCGGCTCCAGCGCGCCTGCCCAGCAGGACTGAAGGCCGCCCTGGCTGCCGCCGTGGGACGTCAGGTCCTTTCCATTCCACTCCGGAAGGGACTTGACGAACTCGAAGGCCCGCATGAGACGCAGGGCCATGCCGTTGAAATAGGCGGTCTCCGGGTCGGCGTTCTCCTTTGGGTCGAAGGCGTAAGAATGGCCGTTGGACCTGATGGATTTTTTGAATTCGTCGTAGTAGACGGCGTCTCTGCCCAAATCATAGCCATGGGCATTGACATTGAAGAGAATGGCGTTGTGGGGACCACCCGTGAGAGGCTGTTGAATATTGTCGCTGTAGCCATGGAAATGGAGTTGGGCTGGCAGGGACTTGGGCTGCGCATTGATGGGAATGGTCAGATAGCCTGTGCAAGGGCGGTTCTTGGGTCCGGGGCAGGGAATGCTGACGGCGAAAATCATGACTTCGGGGTCCTTGCTGGGGACGGAAGTCAGCTGGGGCTGAAGGGGCACGGTGGCCAGACGGGCCCGCTGCTTTGCCCAAAACTCCAAAAAGTCCGCTGGCTCCTCCGCGCCGACAAGGGTCTCGATTTCCGCTCCCGCGCCACCGTCAAAGAAGACGCGATGGCCATCGCCTTTGACCCCTTTTTTGGTGACTTGACGGCCTCTGTCGTCAAGAAGCCATGCCTGGATGCGGACAAAGCCCGGCTTGGCGAGGGAGGTGCGGATGATGCAGGGTTCGTCGGCGGGGGCTTTGCCCTCCTGTTCCACCCCATCGTCTCCCGTGCGCTTCCAATGGATGAAATAGGGCTTGGTGGGCTTTTGGCCGGCCAAGTCGGCGGTCAGCGTGAAGATGATGGGCTCGCCGACCTTGTAGCCGGTGGCAATCGGTTTGTCCGTGACGCCTTTCAGAAAGACCTTGTCGGGCACGAGAGGGGTGAACTCCTTCAGCTTGAGGTTGTCGAACTGGCCTGCGACCACGAGTTCGGCCGATTTGTAGAGAGTGGCGGAATTGGTGAAGGTCCAGTCCGGATTGGGAGGCTGTTTGAGGTCGTTGTTGGGATGCATGGCGGTGTTGTTTCCGATGCCAAGCTCGCCGTTGACGCCGTTTTGGGGCTTGTTGATGGCCATGACGACTTGCCGCTCCAGATGGTTGTGAATCTGCATGGAGGTGTAGCCGCCATGGTTGGACGGCGTGTCGTCGAAGTCAAAGGTGTTTCCGCTTGCTCCTTCCAAACCAAGTTGGATGCTTGGACCGTAGTCAAAGGGCCAGAACTCAATGGAGCCTTGGCTGAAATGCCCCTGGGTGACGGTGGACGAGTTGGTGCGGACATCCAAATCCTCCACAAGACTCTTCAGGACGGCGGAGCCCTGAGTGGGAATGCCCAAATCCAATAGGTTTTGTGTTGTGGGGACGAAGGAGGCGAGAACCCATGTGGTCTGGTCCTGTTTGTCAGTCAGTTTCAGCAGATAGGCGATGCGTTTGAGGGAGCCGTCAAGCTGTTCGGAGCGGTCGATGACGTAGCCGTCCTGATTCCATGTGAGCGGATTGCATTTGTAGATGGTCTCATAGCCTGTCGCCTCAGGGACGAGGGCACTGATCTCCGGTACATCCGCTTTGGCCAGGAGCCCGCAGACGAACGCGGCGGCAAAAAAACATTTGCATGTCATGGTGGAACCCCCTTTGATTAAAGTTGGCAATTAGAAATGAGCAACTTATGAATGTAGAATTAGGCGTTAGGGATGGGAAATGTGGATGTCTTTTGAAGCTTCATGTGGAAACGGCCCCTCTGACGCAAGGGCGAGGGGGGTGGCGCGAATATCGAAGAGCAGTTCGACAGATGCGCAGGCCAGACAATAGTAGCCGATGGTCTCCACGCTCTCCTCAAAGAGCTCTTTGATGGGCCCCACGTGGTCAAATTCAACTAACACATTGCGCAAGAATGGTTTGTGACCTACAAGCTGCGCGATGGCGACAATGACGATGAGGGAACACACCATCATGTGGAAGGCCGGCATGCCCGTGAAGGGCAAGAGGGTTTTTCTGCAGTCGGGCAGGTGGCGGAAGGCATAGGCCACGGCGGCCGCCACGAAAAGGAA
The DNA here is from genome assembly GCA_016288215.1 of Lentisphaeria bacterium. Lineage (GTDB taxonomy): Bacteria > Verrucomicrobiota > Lentisphaeria > Oligosphaerales > Oligosphaeraceae > Tb-RUG-64. Next base: position 107,751 of record JAEEYQ010000005.1, read on the forward strand.
GCCCACACGCCAGCTGACAAGGGGAATGACGTTGTCCATCAGCGAGTCCAGCTCTCGGAAGACGGCCAATGCGCAGCCGCTGGCCAACAGGAAGCACAGGGGGCGGAACGATGTCGAGGTGTGCCGAATGCCGTTCCATGCGAACATGGCGCAACTGAACACCAAAAGGCCTGCCTGCAGGTTCTCCGCCCACATGAATTCATCGAAGGTGTGCTCATGAAAGACACGGGACAGCCAAAACTGGACACCCATCACGACAAAGGCACCTATAAAATACAGGCCTTGCCGGATGGTCATCTGAAGGAGTTGTTTTTCCGTGGGATTCAGCATATTCCTTCCGTTGGGTTCACCTATCTTTCGGCAATGATTTTGGAGAGGAACATCTGGGTTCGCTGCTGTTTGGGATGCAGGATGACCTCGTCTGCCGGCCCTTCCTCCACAATGACGCCATCGGCCATGAAAACCACGCGGTCGGAGACTTTCCGCGCGAACTCGATTTCATGAGTCACGATGACCATCGTCATATGCTCCATGGCCAGCTCCCGAATGACCTTGAGAATCTCGCTGGTCAGTTCGGGGTCGAGGGCGGAGGTGGGTTCGTCGAAGAACAGGATGTCCGGATTGTTGATGAGGGCACGTGCAATGGAGACGCGCTGCTGCTGTCCGCCGGAGAGCTGATAGGGATAGGCGTCCGCCTTGGACTCCAGTCCCATCTTGTCCAGCAGCTTCATGGCCTCCGCCACCACTTCCTCCTTGGGGCGTTTCTGCACGCAGATTGGGGCGTCGATGATATTCTTCAAGATGGAATAGTGAGGGAAGAGGTTGAAGTTCTGGAAGACGAGGCCGAACATGGATTTGACCTTGCGCAACTGGTTGTTGGGCAGATAGACGCATTTCCCTGTCTTGTCGTCTTCCGCCACCTGTACGTTGGAGTAGCGAAGGCCTCCATGGTCGATTCTCTCCAGCAGGGTGGCGCAGCGGAGCAGGGTGGATTTCCCGCTTCCCGAAGGGCCGATGATGGAGACCACCTCGCCGCGCTCCACCGTCATCGAAATGTCCTTGAGCACGGTGAGAGTGCCAAAAGTCTTCTGAAGATTTTTGATTTCCAGTACGGACATAAGGAGTCAATGCCTTCCGGCTGAATGGATGGTGGCGTGGTCGCCATGCTAGCGATAGTAGTCCAGGCACTTCTCGCATTTCTCCATCACCATGGCGACGATGAAATTGAAGATATAGTAGAACAGCCCTGCCACGGCGAGGGCCAGCACGGAGGACTGGGCGTTGGCCAACCGTTTGGCGATGGTGAACATCTCCGCCACGGCGATGACTTGGGCAAGGGAGGTGTCCTTGACCAGCGTGATGGTCTCGTTGGTCATGGGCGGAAGGATGCGCTTGATGACCTGAGGCAGAATGATTTTGAAGAAAGTCTGTAACTTGCTGTAGCCCAATACAGTAGCCGCCTCGTACTGCCCCACGGGAATGGACTGGATGCCGGCGCGGTAGATTTCCGCGAAATACACGGCGTAGTTGATGGAGAAGGCGATGATGACCGCCAGAAAGGGCGGATAGCCGGCGAGGGAGACCCTGAAGATGTAGTAGGGGCCGAAATAGACCACCAGAAGCTGCAGCATCAGGGGCGTGCCCCGCATGACGGAGATGAACAGACGGATGGGGCCGTTAATGACCAGATGGCGGTTCATCCGCCCAAAGGCAATCACCATGCCAAGCGGACACGCGCACAGCAGGGTAAGCAGAAAAATGTTGATGGAGGTCACCAGTCCCTTGGCAAGAGGGGGCAGCATCTCCATGACATGGCTCAACAATTCCGACAACATCTGACTTTTTATAAATACCTGAAAACAAATAAGTTATAAATATTTAAGAGTAACTTGCCCATGAGATGATTCAGGCGGGGCCATCATGGGCGACCCCGTCTTTCCCATGGCTTCGGAGACGTTCAACGGCTCCGATGTTCATGTCGTTATTTCAGAATGAAGTCGATGCCGGCGCCGCCGTTCTTGGCTTCCACGGTCTTCCAGTGAGTCAGAATCTTCTCAACAGTGCCGTCGGCCACCATGGCCTTCAGCGTGTTTTCCACCGCATCCCGCAGTTCCGTGTTGCCCAGCTTGAAGCCCACGCCGTATTCCTCAAACATCAGCGGCTCTTCCAAAATGGCGAACTTGCCCTTGCCCTGCTCCATAAAGCCCTGGGCAACAGCACTATCCAATGCAACGGCATCTACGGCGTTGCTTTCCAGCATCATTTTGGCCGTCAGATAGTCCTTGACCTTCTTGTATTCGCGGAAGGCGAAGGAGGCGTTTCCCTTCTGGAGTTCCTCCGCCTTCTTGTCGAGGGCCTCCGCACCGGAGGAGCCGTCCTGAGCGACCACGGCTTTGCCATTCAAGTCCGCGAAGGTCTTGATTCCCGAATTGGCCTTCACCAAAACCAGCTGTTTGTTCTGCACGTAAGGGGATGACCAAGTGTAGATGGGCTTGCGATCCTCCGTGATGGTGAAGCCGTTCCAGATGCAGTCGATGGTGCCGGCATTGAGTTCGACGTCTTTGGCGGCCCAGTCAATGGCCTTCAGCTCGATTTTCCAGCCATTGCGTTTGGCGACTTCCTTCGCCAGATCCAAGTCAAAGCCCTTGAACTCGCCGTCGCCGCCCACAAACCCGTAAGGCGGGAATTCCGCGTCAAATCCAACGGTAAAAGTCCGTCCTGCGGCAATGGCCTGTCCTGAACTTGCGGAATTTCCTGCGCTTTCGGCTCCACCTTGGTCTCCCGTCTGCTTTCCACAGCTGCAGAACACCATGGCCACCAGTGCGGCAAATCCGAACAGTCTTGCAATACCTTTCATCATCAGTTCCTTTCAACGATAGAATGCCTTTTATGGGTTGCCGTCCGCCCACAGGCTCCAGGTGGATACAGCGGCAACTTCCAAACTGTAATCGCTTGTGTGAGGTTTTCAAATCGTTACGTCACATTGAGGGACATCTTTTTGGGAAAGCTTTGTCGCCCAAAGGTCCGTATATATACCATATAATATATAATGTAGGGAAACGTCCAGCCGCGCAAGCGACCATTCGCATGAGGGGTCCAGGGGATTCCATGGTTAAAGACTGTTTCTTTCCTGCCCTTGTTGAAATGTATGAGAAAGCCCAAAGCGCCTTGCATCGTTTTTTGTCGGAAAATTCTCGGAATGCCGCTTGTCCATTTGCAAATCCCGAGGGACTGCTTACCTTATTATCCTAACTTTGCACAGGAGACGATTCCCTATGGCCCAAAAACATTCAAAGACCTCACGGCCTGCGCCATCGCAGGAACCGCTCACCAAGGAGGAACTGGATTTCCTTCATGATCTTCTTCTTAAAGAGCGGGGAAACATTCTCAACCGCATCCGCCGCTATTCGGATGCACGGACGACGACCCGCCAAGCTGGCGAGGAGATGGCCGATGTGGGCAGCGACAATTTCATCCGCGAGACCAACTTGTCCATGATTGGCGATGAGGCGGAGCGGATGCGCATGATTGACACGGCATTGCAGAACTTTCAGAACAACACTTACGGCATCTGCCAGGAGTGTGGCCGCCGCATTGGCATTGCAAGGCTGAAGGCAAAGCCCTACGCCCGCTACTGCATTGACTGCAAGGAGAGCCATGAGGCGCAGGAGCCAGGTTTCCGCCATGTCTGACACTCCAAAGTCTGCCGCTGACGCCAATCCCTCTGCATCAGCCCCCTCCTGCTGCACGCGCCTTTGGGGCGTTCCCGGCCTGCTGGCTTGTCTGGTCGTGTTGTTTGACCAGCTGACAAAATGGCTCATCGACGCCAATTGCCCTGTGGGCTGGCAAAAGGAGATTCTCTCCGGCTATTTCTCCCTTGTCCATGTCCGCAACACGGGGGCCGCCTGGGGCATTTTCGCCGACCGAACCTGGCTGTTGGGGCTTGTCTCTCTGGCCGCCTGCATTCTGGTCGCCGTTTTCTTTGACAAGTTCACGCTGCGGCGTCCTTTCCCCTCGTTGGTCATGGGCGTCATTTACGGCGGCATTTTCGGCAATCTCATCGACCGCTTTCTCCGCCGTTCGGTCATCGATTTTTTGGACTTCTATTGGCATGGCCATCATTGGCCGGCCTTCAATGTGGCGGACTGCGCCATCACCTGCGGCATCACTCTGCTGGTCATCTGGAATCTGTTCTTCTCTGAAAAGCCTGATGGCGTCTCGGATGTCTCCCGTGGATGAAAGCTTCCATCCATGTCGCCAAACAATTCATTGCAAGTTATTGATAATAAAGATGTTATAGAATCTTATCCGCCGCTTGTCACCATTTTGGGGCCCACCTGTTGCTGGAAGAGTGAAATCGCCCTGAAGTTGGCGTTGGAACTGGATGCGGAGATAATCTCCTGTGATTCCATGCAAATCTATGAGGGACTTGCCATTGGCACAGCTCAGCCAGACGCCGCCATGCGCCGCGCCGTCCCCCATCATCTCATTTCCTGTCTGCCGATTTCAGAACCCTACGATGTGAATCGCTTTATCCATCTGTTCCAGAATATCTTAAATGACATTCGCAGTCGCGGTCGCCGCGCCATTTTGGTGGGCGGGACCGGACTCTACGCCAAAGCCCTCATCTACGGCTTCTCCCTGCTTCCCTCTGACCCGGCGCTCTTCGCCGAGCTCAATCGGCGCTGCCTTCAGCCCAATGGCCCCGCCACGCTTTTGGCGGAATTCACCGCTCAGCTGCCTCATGGTGAATCCGTGCCGCAGGACATTCAACACAATCCGCGGCGCCTTCTGCGGGCCTATGAGGTGCTTCTGCTAACGGGCAGCCCCCCGTGGCGGCTGCATGTCCAATCCACCACGCCGAATCCGGATTTCCAGCAGTTCTGCATCGTTCCTCAACTGGCTTTGCTCAAGGAGCGTATCCGCCTCCGTTGCAGGAAGATGCTGGAGGCTGGCTGGGTGGAGGAGGCCTTGGAGGCCGGTAAAAACGGGCTGATGGGGACTCCGACGGCCCGCCAGGCCTTGGGCTATCGGGACATCCTGTCATGGGTGGAAAACCATCCCCATGGCGACCGCCGCGAACTGGAGGAACTGCTGTCCAATCGTACCATTCAATACGCCCGCCGACAATTGACGTGGTTCCGCCATCAGCACCCCGGCGCCGTTCTGCTGGCTCCGGAGACACCTTCTCCTGTTCCGTGGCTGCTTGAATCCATCCGCAACGCCATTTCGTGAGGCAGAATTGTCGCTCTTGCTCTATAAATTACTTGTCATGAGCAAGTTGCAGATTCCTAATTGTGGGTTTTTACGGTGAAATGGACCGTGGCGGTCTGTGGTGGGTCTTGGGGGCTGACAACAGTCAGGCTGTGGTTGCCGACGGCGAAGACGCGAGGGGAGTTGTCTGGAAGGGGGCCCAAATAGCGGTTGTCGATGAACCAGAGAACATTGGAGGGAGTTGCCCTCAGCATCAGCTGGACATTGCCATTGACGTCGGCGATAAAATGACCTGGAACGGGGGACAGGATGGCGGGACGCGAGGGAACGGGATGGCCGCATTGCGTGCATAGGCGGAGAGGAATGTCCTTGCCCGCATAGGCGGTGAAGGTGCGGAGGCAGTGAGCACCGGCGGTCAGACCGGTTTCCGTGCAGAGGGTGGCCGGCTGGCAGTTTTGGGCGGGAGATGGCCAATGGGGCGGCGCATGGTTGTCGTACAGCATTGACATGATGGCACCGGCGCAGGGGGCGGCGGCGTGAAGTCCGGTCAATTCAGCGGAGGGCGAGCCGGATTTGTTGCCAAACCAGACGCCAAGGGTGAAATCCGGCGTGTAGGCGAAGCACCATGCGTCTCGATTGCCGTTGGATGTGCCGGTTTTCCATGCCACGGGAAGGACACAGGCGGGAAGAGCCCGCTGGGTCAGCATTTGATTGATCAGAACGCAGACCGTTGGCGGGAAGGCTGTTGGGGGAGAGGGGAAAATTGAGACATCTTCTAAGAAACTGCAAGGCAAATAGTTACCATTTCTTGCAAACATGGCGTAGGCGGCGGTGAGATTCAGCAATGTGTGACCGGCCGTTCCCAAAGCCAGGGACAGCCCATGGGGGGTGATGTCGGTTTTTCCGTCCGCATGACGGGAGCGGGGGGTGGCAAGAATGTGGAGGGACGCGAAACGGTCTTCCAGCCGCTTGGGGCCGAGTTGGGCCAGCAGACGGATGGCGGGGGTGTTCAGAGACAGGCTAAGTGCTTCCGCTGCAGTGACTTTTCCCTTGAATTGGCCATCGTAGTTTGTCGGCGTGTAGGTGGCGTAGCGCAGAGGTGCATCCCAAAGCAGCGTTTCGGGGCAGATGAGGCCGCCGTCAATGGCCTCCGCATAGATGAAAGGCTTTAGGGTGGAGCCGGCGCTGCGCACGGCGGTGCAGGCGTTGACTTGCCCTGCCAGAGGAGAATGGTAGTCCAATGTACCCACAAGAGCCAAAACATGCCCGTTGCGGGAGTCCAAAAGGACGGCGGCACCGTCGCGGACGCCTGCAAGGGCGTTGCGCCGCTGGATGAGGCACTGCTCAATGGCCTGCTGGACATCCCAATTCAGGGGAATATGGATTTGAAAGGCATTCTTCACCTGTGTCTTCGCCAATCTGAGATAGTGGGCCAGTGCGGTGTCTTCCCGTGTCATGAATTCTGCGGGAAGACTGAAATTGCGTAGGGGCAAGGGGATATGATAGGTGTGCCAAGCCAGGCCTGGGGATAGAAGACCATGGCGAGCCATGAGGGCCAAGACGACCCGCTGCCGTTGGCGGGCCTTGTCCAGATGGAGGTCGGGGCGGTAGGCGTTTGGCCGTTGGGGGAGACCGCAGAGCAGGGAGGCTTCCGCCCAAGTCAATGCGTTGGCGTGTTTTCCGAAATAGTACAGGCTGGCGGCCTCGATACCGTAGATTTTGCCGCCGAACGGGAGGTGGTTGAAATACAGGGCCAGAATCTCCTCTTTGGAATGGCGACGTTCCAACTTCCTTGCCTGGCTGGCCTGCAGAAATTTGGACCAATAGCTCCGTCGTCGCTGAGGGGCGGCCAGCCGCGCCACCTGCATGCTGATGGTGGAGGCCCCGGACACGATGCGTCCAAAGGTCAGATTCATCCAAAAGGCGCGGAGGATGGCTCGATAGTCTATCCCATTGTGCTGGAAGAAGTTAGCATCTTCAGCGGCCACCATGGTGGCCACGGCGGGAAAGGAAATCTGCGAAAGGGGGATGTCAAAGCGCCATTGGGCGTCGTAGGTTCGCTCCGCATGAATGAGCCGCCCTTGGCCATCGAAGAACTGACGGGCCGGCGTGTGGGTGGCCAATGCCACGGCAGGGTCATCAACGACCAGCGGCGCCGCAAGCCAGATGAGACTGCCAACAATCAAAGAAAGCAGGAAGGCCAAGGCAATCCATCGGAACCGCATGATGTAACATCTTGCGCCAGAACACCTTGAATCTAGTTTTTCTGTGTTTTGTAAGTCGTTGGTGTTAAGGGACATGGAAACCAAATGGAAATTTGAGTTGGGCAATGGGGCTCAAGGGGCTTCGTGCGGTCTTTCCACGGCGGTCGTTGCGGAAAAACAGAGGCGCAGGTAAGGCTACAGGGTTTTTGCGGGTTCGGGAGACTCCTTCAGTATCGTTATGGCGAATATTGCATTTATTGCAAGTTTGAGGAGCGTCAACGCCTTGATGACGGCCTTTTCCCGTGGTGACGAAAAATCGTCGCGTCAGGGCCATTTTTTTGCCCCTTTTGGGGGGATGATGGCCATTACGGCCACTAGGGCGCGTTCTATGGCACGGGGGGTATGTTTAGGTATATTAATACCTAAATTGGACATGGGCCCTTTTCGGGCCATCTGGACGAGTTTCTGCCTTTGCCCAAGTTGGGAAAAGGGTGCTCGTCGGGAATTTTTGAAGTTGCAAAAAATGCAATATGATGACAGCGTTTTCGGTCATGGAGCGGGGAAGAGGCTGCGGGCGAGCTGTTCGGTCCGCATGGAGTCGACGAGGGTGAGCTCAGGAAGCTGGAATTTGTGTAACTCTTTTAGCCACAGGATGATGTGCTTGTCGGCAGGAACCCAGTCCAAAAGGGGGAACTGAGAGGGGGAGAACCAGTCGGCCTTTTGGCCTTCCGTGGGGCAGGGGGCGGTGTCCGCCGTCGGAATGCATTCAAGGAAATGCAGGCGGATGGTCTTTTCGGGATAGACGTGGAGGATGTGGAACAACGGAAACGCCCGTTCGATGTCCAACGCCAACTCCTCCTTGAGTTCGCGGCGGATGCAATCGACGAGCGTTTCGTGTTCTTCCTTTTTGCCGCCGGGAAACTCCCATTTCCCGGCAAGATGGCTGCCTGGACGGCGGGTCGCCAAAAGCAGCCGCCCCCGATTCAGGATGACGGCTGCGCAGACGTCAAGAGGAGCTGCCATTAGCGCATGGGGCCAATGAGGAACTCCGCGCGGCGGTTCTGGCTATGCTCCGCCTCCGTGGTGGCGTTGGGGATGACGGGACGGTCTTCGCCGTAGCTGATGGTCTCCATGCGGCGGACATCCACGCCAAGGGCCCCCAGATAGTCGCGGACGGCCAAGGAGCGGCGTTCGGACAAGGCGCGGTTGTATTCATCGCTGCCACGTTCATCGCAATGGCCTTCGATGACCGTGCCAAAGCCGGGGTTCTCCTTCAGATAGACGGCCAGGGCGTCCAGTTTGCCGCGCTCGCTGGCTTTGACCTCGGCTCGATTGTAGTCGAAATAGATCTTCTCACTCCAGTAGGAGCCGTTCTTGAGGAAATTGGAGGTTTCGGCGCCGCTGACGGCCTCATTCAGGTCGCCCCACGCGCCGGGACCTTCGTTGAGGCCGGCGCCCGTGCCCGTGCCACCAAATCCATCGCCGTCGGCGCCGTTAAGAGCGGCGAACTGGGCCCCGCTGATGGAGTCGGCCGCGAAGCCATCAGCTCCCGCGCCGCCGACACTGCCCGCGGCCCCATAGGCGCCGGCTCCATGGGGAGACTGCTGAAGCCCGGCCAGGTTGATTTTCGGTTTCTTTGCGCAGCCGACGGTGGTCAGGACGGCGGTGGCGGCAAGGATGGAGAGGAGGGAGGAGAGGCGCTTGGTGAACATGCTGTGTTTTCCTTTGCTGAGACTTGGGTTGTGGATTTATGTGAAAAAGGACGTGATTTATTCGGAAAGATGGTCTTTGAGGGCATCCATGAGCCAGTTGGCGATGCTGCTGGCGCCGATGCCGTTATGCTGGAACCAGGAACTCATCCATTTTTTCGCGCTGTGGGTTCCATTGACTTCAAAGAGGGAGCGGGCATCCACCAATGGGATGTTGGCCTTGGTGCACCATTGGCGCCACGAGCGGAGCACGCTGTCAAAGAGCTGCTTGCGGGTTTCCTCCCATGCCTTCTTCAGGGCGGGGTCATAGGCGGCCTCGTCGGAGTCCTGCGGGTAGATGGGATTGGGCAGCCAGGCCAGCGGCTGGATGTGGTTCTCCGCCAGCAGGGAGACAAAGTGGTCGAAGGAGGCGGACAAACGGCCTAGACGATCCTTAAGTTCCTCTTGCCCAATGGTTTCTCCTGGAGCGCACTTGGAGTCTGCGAAGGCGAAGGAGAAGATGACCAGTTGGGGGGAGAAGGGCAGAATGTCGCGACCGAAGCGGGCGATGGCGGCGTCCGTGGTCGTCCCCGGCATTCCCGCATTGAGGACACAGACCTGTCGAGAATCTCCAAATCGTTGCTGCAGACGGCTTTCGAGAAGCGTTGGCCACGCCTCCACGTGGTCTTCGCAGGACATGGTTAGCTCATCGCCGATGCAGACCACGCGGTAGTCCGCCTTTTCCATGCGGCTGATGAGGGCGCTGGTCATGCTTCGTGGCCAATCCATGGTCAGGGGGCTCTTCAGCCAGTCGCCGCTGGTGGGGATTCGGATGACCGGCGTGATGGCTCCTGCCTCAATGGGTTTTTCCTTCACTTCGGAAATCTCCTGGCTGACGCAGTCTGCGCAGCAAGTGGGCTTGTTGAAGACGCCCAACTGGACCTGCAGCTGCTCCTGCGCCGACCAATTGAAGGACTTGCCGCATTTTTCACAAGTCAACGTCTCCGCCTTGTGGGTGGAAAGGAACTCGTTGCAGGATTTGCAGCGCCTGGGCTGCGGAATCTCCCGCCCCAGACAATGGTCTTTCAGCTGGTCTTCAGGCTTGTAGGTCCAAGTGCCGCTGCAGCCTTCCTCCTGGCACGGTATCTCCTTAGGCTTCAAGGTCTTAAGATATTTCTCGCATTCCGCGCAACGGCGCGAGGGGGCATGGTCCAGACCCGTGACCTTTGCGGTCAGCTGCATGCTGCGTGACCAAATCCATGTGTTTTTGCAGCCGCGGTTTCGGCAAGGCATCTCGATGTCTTTTGCGTTGTTGAAGAACGTGAAGCAGTCCTTGCACATCCGGGAGGGGACTTTGGGCTCCTCGCCTTCGGGCGTGGCCAGTCGGTTCTCCAGCTGTTCGTAAGCGCTGTAGGTCCAGGTGTTCTTGCAGCCATGGATTTTGCAGGGCATCTCCTTGTTGGTGAAGGACTTGAACAGCTCGAAACAGCGGTCGCACATACGGTGTGCGTCAGCGTGAGTCTTGCCGGCGCGAATCTGCTCCAGCTGCTGATAACGGTTGAGGACATAGGTGTGATCGCAGCCCTTGACGCGGCATTTGACCTCCTTGTCCTCCAAGGTCTTGAGGATTTGGAAGCATTCGTCGCAGAGACGGCGGGCGGGCACCTTGCCGTTGGCGGCCATCTGCTCTCTGGCGGTCCATGTCCACGTGTTCTTGCAGGATTTGAGACGGCAGGGGATCTGCTTGTCCTCCACGCTCTTAAGTGATTCACGGCATTCGTTGCAGAAGCCTTTCGGAGGCGTGTCGTAGCGGCCTTGGACCATGGCCTCCAGCTGCTGATATCGGTTCCACGTCCAGGTGTTGGCGCAGCCGGGACGGGAGCAGGGCATCTCCTTGTCCTCCAATGTCTGGAGTTTGGCGTAGCATTCATCGCACATGCGCTCCTGATGGGGGTTCTTCCCATGGGCGATGTTCTGCATGGCCTGGTTACCGGAAAGACGAATGATGTTATTGCATCCACGAATCCGACATTTCACCTCGGTCTCTGGAAACAAATCACCAAGATTGCCAAAATTGCTAGCCAAGACGTCTTCTCCTGTATCCAAAACAAGGGCTTGTTCCATGTGCCCGCCTTCATAAAAGGCGGTATTACATACGAACATAAAGACAAAAATGAAATTTTCAAATGACCAAGTAGATTTTTCGTGTCAAACTGAAAAAAACATGAATTTCTCCGTCGTTTTCAACGAAGAAACGGGGAGGGCTGAGAGTTAAGCCGTCGCGAATTGGCGGCGGCCATGACTCGTTTCGCGGAAAGATGAAAGATTTTGCATGCAACAAATTGCATTTTCAAGGGAAATCTTTGATCCTTCCGCTTTTGAATTGAGGTTAGGGGTGCGGCGGCGGGGGAACGGGCTTGAAATTGGGGGCCGGACGTGGGACTTTGGGGCCACGGGGGGCCTTATGGCCGGTCGGCTGCGGCTTGTTGCTGTAGACGGGGGCCGTGAGGACGGGACCTTTGTTGTGGTGATGGTGGTGATGTCCGTGGTGGCAGCCGACCAGCAGAACCGTCATGGCGGCGAAAAGGGTCAGAAGGGCTTTCATGGTGCGCTTTCCTTTTTTGGGGTAGCTTGATATTTGAGAGGCAATGGATTAGGAGATGCGTTGAAGCGGCTCCCGCCTCGTGACGCGAAAGGCGTCGGAGGCGGGGTGTTCATGGGTTACCGTTCTCCGCAGGCTTGCAGACAGGCCTGCATATGGCCGCGGGCCTCGGCGGCGATGGCGACGCAGGCCGGCAGCTCAAATTCCTTTGCCCCAATGATTTCCAAATCAACGGGACCATCGAAGTGGAATTTGTGGAGCACGCGGATGTAGCCGAGCAGATCGATGTCGCCGCGGCCGTTGGCCTGCATGGGCGGCACGCCTGGATTGCGTTGGCGTCCCTTGCAGTCGCGGATATGAACGTGCTTGATGCGGGAGATTACGGCGGCGATGGCGTCGACGGGATTTTCGTTGGCGCGGTAGATGTGGCTGGGGTCCATGTCCAGACCGAAGTTCGGATGGTCAATGGCCTCCAGCAGCCGCAGGGTGGTGGGGGTGTTCCAGATGGCCGCGCCCACGTGGGCCTTGCAGCAGAGGGTGACGCCGTACTTGCCGGCCATGTCAGCCAGCTTGCCCAGACTGTCCACGGACTGCTGGAAGGAAGCCTCGTCGTCCATGGTGCCGCCGGGACCGCAGTTGACCACGGGGATTCCGATGGCGTTGGCGGCCTGGAAGGCGGCTTCCATGATGGCGGGGTTCTGGCTGGGCTGCTCCATGGCCTGGATTGGCAGCTCGTATTTTGCCACCAGGGCCTTAATGGGGTCAACCAGTTCCTTCCATTTGGAGATGACGAGGTGCTCGCTCATGCCGTCAATGGCGGAGATTTCGATGGCGTCGTAGCCGCAGGCTTTGGTCCACCGGAAGGCGGTCTCCATGTCATAACCGCCGAACAAAACAGAATTTACGCCTAATTTCATGGGATGTATCTCCGCTGAGGATTAGAGGTTGGTGGGGTCGGGCTTGATGAAGGGCAGGGGCTCGGGCACGACCATGACGCCGCCGTTTTCATAGGACTTGATGGCGGCGAAGGTATATTCCAGCGTGGCGAGGGCGTCACGGCCGGAGGCGCGCAGCTTGTGCTTCGGGACGTTGTTGGTGACGTCCTCCAGGAAGGCATGGATGCGGCGGGGGAACGTGGAGTCAAAGTTCTTGACGCCCGTGTCGGTGACGATGGGGTCGGGGCAGGCGCCGAGGCCCTCGCCGGCTTTCGCTTCGGGGTTGCCCTGCGCGGGCTGATAGGTCAGCCGCTCTGTGCAGTTTTCAATGACGAAGGTGCCGCGGGTGCCGCCGACTTCCACGCTCCACCATCCGCCGAGGGACATGGTGGTGTCGCCGCGGGAGCTGAAGAGGAAGCCCGTGGCGCCGCTCTTGAAGCGCATATGGATGCTGTTGATGGAGACCATGGGGTCGTTTTCGCGGATGCGGTAGCTGGGTTTTCCCATAAAGGCCTGAATCTGAGCGACATCGCCGCAGAAGTAGCGCATGATGCTAAAGGGATGGGCGAGGAAGGCCTTCGTGTGGAAGTAGGGCTGTCCCTCCATGTTTGGACCGGCGGTGCGGGCATAGGCCCATTCGCTGCCGGGGAAGCCCATGCGGTGATGGCAGTAGATGACTTCGCCAATCTTGCCGTCGGCCATGAGCTGTTTGGCCTGGTCGGCGGGCGCGGTGAAATAGTGGTTCAGGTTGACGCCCAGATAGAGGTTCTTCTGGGTGGCCAGCTTGACCATCTGGCGGGCCTCGTTGATGTCATTGGAGATGGGCTTTTCGCAGAGCACATGCTTTCCCGTCTCCATGGCGATCATGGCCGGCTCGAAGTGCCATCCGCCGTTCTCCGGACCGCCGGTGCAGACGTCGACGATGTCCAGATCCTCATTGGCCAGCATTTCGTTAATATTGTAGTAGACGTTGACCTTGCGGCCTTTGGCGCCCTTCTGCTTTTTCGCATTCAGGGTTTTCGCCAGTTCGTCCGCCCGTTCCTTCACCACATCGCAGACGGCCATGAGCTGCGCCAGATCGTCATTGAAATGACTTGTGGCATGGATCGTCCCAATTCCTCTGCAACCGACAACACCAACTTTCAACGCCATGTTTCTGTCTCCCAAAAGAAGAGTTTGACTGTGTTTTTTCCGTGGAGCAAGACGATGCTCCGAAGACAATAGAAAAAGATAATTTCAAATCATGAAAAATCAACAGCGTCACAGCAGCTTAGATGCGGTTTCCGCCAGTTCGCTGCGTTCGCCGCGGATCAAGGTGATGTGGGCGGAGAGGGGATTGGGCAGAAAACTGTCCACAAGCCGGGTCAGACCGTTGGAAAGGGAGTCCACATAGGGATTGTCGATTTGGGCGGGGTCTCCGGTCAGCACGATTTTGCTTCCGGAGCCGACGCGGGTGATGACGGTCTTGACTTCCAGCGGGGTCAGGTTCTGCGCTTCGTCAATGATGATGAACTGGTTAGGGATGCTGCGGCCACGGATGTAGGTCAGGGGCTCGATGCTGATTTCCGCGCAGTCCATGACATCGTTGGGCAGGGTGCGGGTTGGGCTGAGGCGGTCCTGCGAGCGGATGAACTCAAGGGCGTCGAAGACCGGCTGCATCCATGGCCGCATCTTTTCGCCCAAGTCTCCCGGAAGATAGCCCAAATCGCGGCTGACAGGCATGGTGGGGCGGAAGACCAGCAGACGCTGATAGCGGCTTTCGCCGAAAATCTGATGAAGGCCGGCGGCGATGGCCAGCAGAGTCTTGCCGGTTCCGGCCTTGCCGGCCAGCGTGACCAGTTTGATGGACTCGTCCAGCAGGGCGTCCAATGAGAAGCTCTGCTCCGCGTTGAGGCTGCGGATGCCGCAGCAGCTCCGTCGGATGTCCTGCAGGGGCCACAGGCCGTCCTTTTCGTTGTAGTAGCGGGCCAGACAGGCGTTCTTCGGGTTGCCTTGTTCGCGGGCGAAGACGTATTCGTTAGGCTGCAGCTCCAGCTGAAGTTCAGTCAGGGGGTGGCCGCTTTTGAGGAATTCGATCTGAGGGGAGGAGAACTCCATGGCATGCCAGCCGCGGAGGGTGTCCGTGTCACGCACGGTGGCCTGAATGTAGTCCTTCGCGGGCAGGCCGTAGGCGTCGGCTTTCAGGCGGAGGTTCACGTTTTTGGTGATGATGACGGGTGGGCTGTCCGGATGGCTGGCGGCCAGGGCGCGACCGATGCGCAGGATGGCGGCGGCACCGCTGGTCTCCCCTTGGGGGCGCGGGTCGTCAGGGACCAAAATGCGCAGGCGGGTGCCACGGCCGAGCAGGACGCCGTCCCGCAGGGAGCCGCTGGCGCGCATGGCGTCGATGGAGGCGGCCATTTGGCGGGCGTTGCGGCCGGTTTCGCTGTTGTCATGTTTGAAGCGGTCGATTTCCTCAATCACCTCCAAGGGGATGAGCACCTCGCAGTCTGGAAAATGGTCGAGGGCGTTGGGGTCGAAGAGGAAGACGTTGGAGTCGATGAGAACTTGCATGGAGACCATGGAAAGGGCGTCACAAGGTGTTGTCGCCTATGCGTTTCTGGAGACGATGTTGACGCCGGAGAGGATGGCGTAGGGCTGGCGGGTCTGGGGATCCACGTCCGAACTGAAGCGGATGTCCCCTTTGAGCAGCTCAAGGATGTTGCCGGCGGCCATGGCGTTCTTGAGACGGCCGACGACTTCGCCCTTTTCGATGACATAGCCAAGGGCGATGTTGCAGGAGAAGTCCCCATTGCCCAGATTGCCTTGGCCGAAGCCGAGCAGCTGGCGGATGTAGATGCCCTTGTCAATGCTGCGCAGCATGGCCCTGGAGTCCGTGTCACCTGGCTTCACGAGCATGGTGTGGGGGGCGCAGCCGTCGTGTCCCGTGGGGGCTTGGCTGGCCATGTGGGCGGTATCCCAGTCATACAGAAAATGTTGCAGGACACCGTTTTCCACCAGATTGCGGCGGATGGTGGGGATGCCGGCGCCGTCATAGCCGGAGGACTCGCCGCGGAAATCCGTGTGGGGATCGTCCACGATGGTGAGATTGGAGGCGAAGCAGGCCTTGCCGAGCTGGTCGCCCAAAGGAGAGGTGCCTTTGAAGACGGAGCGTCCGCTGATGCCCATGGAGATGGGGCGGAGGAAGGAGCCGAGCCAGGCGGGGGGAATGTAGACGGGGTAGGCGCCGTCGGCGATGGTGGCGGTGCGGGAGCCGTATTCCAGATCGAAGGCCATTTCCTGCTTCAGATAGTCCAAATCATAGAGGTCGTTCAGCTGGATGCCGCTGCGCCAGGCGCCGGAGAAGAGCATGTCCGTGCCGGCGGTCCGCTGAAAGCCCGCGCTGATGCTCCAGCCGCCGGAATGAGTTTCGCCCACGAAGCCGCCGGAAGTCATCAGCAGGGACTGGCTTTCATGGACTTTGGCGCCGGCCTCGATGTCCAGGCCGTCCTCCTTGCTCTTGAGGAAATCCACAAGTTCCTGGCAGTCAGCAAGTTGCTTTTCCTGCGAGAGATTTTTGACCGAAGGGGAGTACAATTTTGGGGAGGCATAGGAGTCAGCGGGGGCGGGATATTCTGTAAAATGCGACACCGCACCGAATTGCGTCAATGCCAAGGCACGTTCCACCATGTTTTCGAGCATATCGGGCATGTTGCCGCTGGCGGCGCCGGAGCGGCCGTCTTTGACCACATGGATGGAATAGCCCATGCCGTCTGAGCCATCGGCGTTTTTCAGGCGTCCGGCCTGAAAGCCGATGGATTGGGACTCTCCCTGATGGGCGGTGATGCGCATGGCGGAGGCGCCGTTGGCCTTGCCCAGTTCCAATGCGCGCTCCATGGGGCCGCGCAGGTGTTCCAAAGCGTTTGCTTGCATATCCCGTTTCCTTGCTGCTTCAACCGCCAGTAAAGGGGCTGATTTTGTAAATTATTGTATTGGAAGATGTTATGACTTTTTTGTGATGAACTTGCCTTAGGCCTCCCCGCCCACAACCACGTTGCGAATGCGGATGTGGGGACTGCCGTGGGTGACGGGCAGGGGGAACTGGCCGTTTTTGCCGCAGCCGCCGGCAGTCTCGTGGATGCACAGGTCGTTGGCGATGCCGTCGATGGAGTAGAGGGTCTCGAACACATTGCCCGTGACAACGATGTCCCGCAGCAGTTCGCAGATTTGGCCGTTGCGAATGCGGTAGCCGTAGGCGGCGGAGAAGGTGAACATCTCCATCATGGTTTGGCCGCCGAAGGCCGAGACGGCGTAGATGCCGTCGTCCACTCCCGCGAACAAATCCTCTTTGGAGAGGGGACCCGCGTCAATGTAGGTGTTGGTCATGCGGACGATGGGCGGATAGCCTGCGCTGATGGCCCGCGCGTTTCCCGTGGGGGCCTCGCCCATCTTGCCTGCGGTCTCCAGCGAGTGGAGATGGCCGGCGAGAACACCGTCGCGGATGAGCTCCGTGCGGCGGGTGGGGGTGCCTTCGTCGTCCACGGCATGGGTTCCGATGAGGCTGCCCAGGCTGCCGTCGTCGATGATGTTCAGTTCGGGGGCGCCCATTTGGCGGCCGATTTTCATCAAGTCCCGCATTTTGGGGTTCTCATAGAGGAAATCCGCCTCGCTCAGGTGGCCGAAGGCCTCGTGGGCGAAGACGCCCGCGAAGGCGGGATCCAAAATGACGGTTTGACGGCCGCCGGGGCATTTGGGGGCGTTGAGCAGATCGACGGCGCGGCGAGCCACGTCCGCGGCCATTTGTTCATGATTGAGCACCACGTCATAGTCAGTGGCGGACGAGAGACTCTCAAAGGCTTGCTGGATGCGGGAGCCGTCTTTGGCGAAGGCTTGGAGGAACAGGGTCACGCGGGGCCGCTCCTCCATGAAATAGCTGCCCCGCGTCGAGGCAAAATAGACTTTGCGGAACGTGTCTGTGTAGCGGATGGCGGAGGATTCGACGCCTTCTGTGGAATGGAGCAGAATGTCGTTGTAGGCGGTGAGCTGTTTGACCTTCTCCTCCATGGAAACGCCCCGGAAATCCCGCTTTAATGTTGCTGTAAACACTTGATCATCAGGGAGTTCAGCTTCCGCTAGACAGGTCTTCTCATGGCCGACCAAAGCGGCGTTGCGGCAGGCTTGGTGGACCTTCTCCGGCAGGTCGTCCAGAGAGTCGAAGCTGCTGGTGCTCCAGCCCCCGTTCTTGCAGGCGCGGACAAGGCCCCCGCAGGAACAGCCGGTGGACGCCTGCTCCAGTTCCTTGCCGCGGTAGGAGAAGCCAGAGCCGTCCGACTCCTCAAAACGCACTTCCGCATAATCCGCATCGCAATTCTTCAATGCATCCAATAAGCGCTCTTTCATGGGGTCTCCTGGTTATGGAGGGGTGTCTTTTGGGGAATGGCGCCGCAGATAAACAAAAACGTCCGCTTTCCTTGTCATGTTGACAGAAAAGCGGACGGATTATTCCGTGAAGCCCAAATCCAAAGGGCGGGACGCCGTGGCGGCCCGTCCCCTTTGCCGAAGCGGAATCACTTGCCGGCCGCGCAGGCCGCCTGAACCTTCTTCGGATATTTCAACAGGGCGCGCAGCTTGTCGGACTGCAGGTTGGCCACGCTTTCCTCGCTCATGCCCAACGCCATCAGATGGCGCTTCTGCATGAGAATCTTGCGGCGTTTCGCGGCACCCTGCTTCTTCGGGCGAACCTTGTTTTTGTTGCGGAATGTACTCGTTGCCATTGTTGTCTCCCGTTATCGTGAAGGATCTTGAATTCTTACTCAAATTGCAGACTCTAAATATACTACCAAAAGCCCGAATTCGCAACCACCACCGCCGAAATTTTGTGGATTTTCGGTGAGATTTTGCGCTGCAAGGGGCTAGAAGGGCTAAAAGGCCTAGCTAGCTCTAGAAGCTCTAGATAAATCCCTAATTCCTAATCCCTAATTCCTACTTCCTAATTCCTCATTCCTAATTTCAAACTGCCTTATGGGTTCCAGTTTGCGGGGGCGTTGCCCAATCGGAGGATGTCCCCCATGATTTGGAGGGATTCCTCCAGAATGAGGTCCAGGGCGTCTGGATCGAGAAGCGTGGTGCCTTCGACGCCTTTGTTGCGGTTGAGGCGGTCTCGCGTCTGTTTGCTGAGGGCGAGGAACTTACGGCGCATGCCCGTGGCTTTTTCCTCCATGTCGTTGTAGGCGTTTCGGGCCGTGCGTTCCAGCGGAAGGGCCTTGATGTCATGCCATTGCTTGAAATAGGCGATGTCCTGCAGATACTCCTTGAAGAGCTGATTCTGTTCACGGCGCTGCGTGGAGGCCTCCTTAAGTTTAGGCAGCATGGTGGCAAGCAGTTCGTTGCGCGGATAGGATTTGACGGGGTCGATGGTGTCCCACGGGAGACAATGGGGTATCTTGCTCTCGCCCAGTTCCATATAGTCGTAGAAGGAGGGGAAGATGATGTCCGGCGTGACGCCCTTCTCCTGAGTGGAGCTGCCGTTGATGCGGTAGAATTTGGCGATGGTGAGCTTCAGTGAACCAATGTCCAAGTCGGGTTGGCGGGATTTGCTTTTGGCGACGATGGGGTAGTTGTTCAGGTCGAGAATGGTCTGGACGCTGCCTTTGCCATGGGTGGACTGGTCGCCAATGACGAAGGCCCGTCCCATGTCCTGCAGAGCGGCGGCGACGATTTCAGAGGCGGAGGCGCTGTGTTTGTCCACCAGAACCAACATGGGACCTGTGTAGAGGGCCTCTTCGTTGGGGGAGTCCTTCTGAATGATGCGGTTGTTGCCCTGACGGATTTGGACCACGGGAACCTGGCGGCCGGTGAAGAGTCCGGTCAGGGAGATGGCCTCGTCCAGGCTTCCCCCCGAATTGCCGCGCAGATCGAGAATCAGGCCGTTGGGCATGCCCTTTTCGGCCTTTCGGGACTCAATCAGATTCCTAATGTCCCGCGTGGTGCTTTTGTAGTCGTCCTTGCCGTCCTTTTTGCCGCCGAAATCCGCATAGAAGGAGGGCAGATAGATGACCAGCACATCGGCCTTGGCGTCTTCGTCCACCGTGATTTCACGGATTTCCGATTGGGCCTCCTGTTCGGTGAGCTTGACCTCGTCGCGGACGATGTCAATGAGCTGCGGCGTGTTGGAGCCTTCGGGAAGGATGGTGAGATGGACAGTGGTGCCTTTGGGCCCCCGAATGAGCTTGACGACTTTGTTCAGTGACATGTCCGTCACGTCCACGGGGTCTTCGCCGTCCTGCGCGACGGCGCTGATGCGGTCTCCCGCCTTCAGCCGGCCGTCCTTGTCGGCGGGGCCGCCGGGCACGATGTCGACGATGGTGGTGTAGGAGTCCATGGAGGACAGAGTGGCGCCGATGCCCTGGAGGGAGAGCCGCATGTTGATGTCGAAGCTCTCTTTGGTTTCGGGGGCCATGTAGTTGGAGTGGGGGTCGTAGAGGGTGGTGAGGGAGGAGAGGAAGATTTCCAGAATGTCGAGGGGCTCGGACTCCAGTTTCCGCTTGTAGATGTGGGCATAGCTTTTGGCCAGACGGGTGGCGGCGTCTTCCGTGGGGGGCTCGTAGGTTTTGTCCTTCTTTTGGGCCTCCTCCTTCTTCTGGGCCTCCACGATTTCATCATTGAGCAGGGCGTTCTTGACCTTGCGGCGCCATAGATCGTGGATTTCGGCCTCGTCTTTGCACCATGTCAGGGCCTTGATGTCGATGGGCAGTGCCTCGTCCACGCTGTAATCGTGGGTTTCCTTCAGGGCCTTGCAGGAGAAGATGGCCCATTCGCGGACGCGGTGGAGGTAGAGCTCGTAGACCTTGAAGGCGAAATCGAGATTGACGAGATGCTGTTTGGTGTTCCATAGATCGCCTTCGAAGGGACGGAATCGGTCGATGTCGCTCTGATAGAAGAACATCTTGCCGGGGTCCAAGGTCTCGAAATAGGCGTTGAACCATTGGGCGGAGAGGGCAGGGTCGATGGCGTGGGGCTGATAGTGGGAGCGTGAGATGATGTCCGTGACCACACGGCCCGCGATTTGCTCCTGGAGGCCTCCGGTTTTGGCGGTAACGGGTTGGGCGAGAATCTCTTCCGGCGTGGCGGCTTTGAGGGAGAGCAGGGGAAGGAGGGCGATGAGGGCCGTCCGTTTCAGAATTTGGGAATGGATTGGCATGAGGTGAACCTTTGGGGATAGGTGAAGGGCCTACCGATGGCGGTTTTGGTGGAAGGGTGTGGGGGGCTGGGGCCGTCGCTGGCCGGCCGGAACGAACTGCAGGTCGCGGATGGCGTCGCCGACGGCGGCTCGGCATTTGTCCAAAAGCGGCTTTTTGAGCTGCGTCTGAAAGATGTAAAGCCATGATGCGCTGGCGGCTTCGAGCTTTAGGACGCCGTTGTTGATGGAGAGGGGCTGGAGGGCACGTGCATTGTCTGGCCCCACCAGTTCCGTCCAGTTGTTCTGCAGATGGGAGAGAAGCAGCATGTCCTCCTTGTTGACGGAGGCCATGACCTCCTGGACAAGCTGTTCCATGGAGCGGGGCTCCTCTCGGAGGGACGCCATCACGTCAGGGGTGCGCTCCGCCCCCAGCCAGTCGGCCAAGGCGTCTTCTCGGCTTTGATTTGGCCATGGGCGCTTGTAGGGCCCTTTGGCTGACGGAAGCCAATGCTGTGTTGACGGATCGTTTTTCATGGCGGTGTCTTCGCGGCGTTCTCTATACAATATATATAATATAGTACGCTTTTGTTCAGAGACTCAAATCTCCTGAAAGCAGAAAGACGTCCTCTTGTCGGTCCAAATAGAGGTCCTTCTCTGGAAACTCTTCCTTAAGTGCTTCTTTGAGAAGATCTTCAGCGTCCTCCAGCATCAGTTGCCTGTCCTCTTCGCTGATGGGGACGGCGGAAAGCGTCCGCATTTGGATGATGTAGCCGGGGCCGGAGCCGGATGTGTAGCCAAGGGAGAACTTCGCCTCCATGCTGAAAAGTCCGCTGTACTTGCTGTTGGCGGTGCTGCCGTGGAGGGGACGGTTGCGGCGCAGGGGGTATTTGCTGCCGAAGCGCTCTTCAAGCGCCACGTCCACATGGCTGAGCACCCGTGAAAGGCGCTCTTCCCATATCTCTAATACGGATAAGCTCATAAGTTGTTGAATATCAATGAGTTGTGTAATATCTATGTTGACGGCGGATGAATTCGGGAATGTCCTTCGACCGCCAGAACTGCCATCCGCACCATGAATAGATGAGGCCGTAGACGATGGCGGCGAGGACGACAACCGGATTGGCGGCCTGTTCCTGAAACAGCAGGGAGACGGCGTAGGCCAGCAGCCCGACGCCCAATAGGGCGCTGAGAACCAGCAGAACCGGACGGGACCACAAATGGCCGAACCATGGCCGCAGGAATAGCCACGTGCCAACAAGAAGGGCGATAAGGACTTTGAAGAAAGGGATTTCCAAGGTTCCGTCCTGGTCGAACAAAAGGAAGAAGTTGACAAGAGTCCAGGCAACCAGCGGCAGAATCATCAGGCCGATGATCAGCCCCAAGAGGATGCGGCCGTGCTTTTCGGCGGCGCTCATCTCCTCCTCCAACGTGGCATAGTAGGAGGGATGCCGCCCTTTCTCGTCCTCCCGATAGTCCGGCTCGCCGCGCTCTTCAAACCGTGACGGATGGCCGCAGTTGGGGCATAGGTCATGGATGAAGATGGCGTCGCAATGACAGTGGGGACATTTCTGTATCTGTTTCATGGAGAAGGAGTTAGATATTTTGAATTAGGAATTAGGAGTTAGGAATTAGGAATTAAAATTTGGAACTGAAAATTTGGAATTAGGAGTTAGAAATTTGGAATTGGGAACTGTTGGCGAGTTCGCGGTTTCATGTGAAAACAACGAAACTTGTAATATAATACATCATGCGGATTGTGAATCTCGTTACGAAGAATATATTGTCGAAAACGACGATTTATTGGTCATTGCAAGTCAGGCAACGCAGAAAGGATGTTGACGATGGAAGATGTTGTGACGAATCTGTTTCATGGTGAAGGCAATCCGCGTAATTCGGAAGGCGCGTTCGTGAAGTTGAAGGACGGTCGGCTGATGTTCGTGTACACGCGATACAACAGGAACAGCTACGATGACGGCGGGGAGGCGGAAATCGTCGCCATCACCTCCGCCGACGGTGGCCGCAGCTGGAGCGACTGGCGGCTGGTCATCCCCAACCGCGCACAGAACGTCATGAGCGTCTCGCTGCTGCGGCTGCAGGATGGCCGCATCGCCATGGCCTATGCGGAAAAGCGGTATAAGGACCGCCAGCTGGTGGAGAAGTGGCCAAATGACAAGGGCATTCTGGACTGCCGTCCTTTCATCTGCTTCTCCTCCGACGAAGGGGAGACGTGGACGACGCCGCAGGACGTGACGCAATATCCGCCTGTCTACATGGTGCTGAACAACGACCGGCTGGTTCAGCTCTCCAGCGGCCGCATCATCATTCCGGTGGCCATCCACCATCTGACTGGCGGTGGCGGACTTATCGAGAACGTGCACAACCGCGCCGAAACCTATTTCTTCCTTTCGGACGATGGCGGCGCCACGTGGCGCGAGGCGCGACAGTGTTGCTATCCGCCGCAATGGATGGACTCCGGCCTGCGGGAGCCAGGCGTCATCGAGCTGGCGGACGGTCGGGTCATGGCATGGTTCCGCACCAACGTGGGGCGGCAGTGGAAAGCCTTCTCCTCCGACGGCGGTGAAACGTGGACGGCGGCCGTCCCCGCCGACGAGTTCCCCTCGCAGGAGTCCCCCCTGTCCGTCAAGCGCAATCCCAAAACCGGTGAGTTGTTTGCCGTGTGGTGCGACATTGACCCCCGCTGGGGCATCCAGCCCACACCCGAAAGTTGGCAGCGCACCCCGCTGGTGCTGGCCCGCAGCACGGATGACGGTCAAAGCTGGCACAGTCACCGTCTGCTGGAGACCGCCCCCGACCACGGCTTCTGCTACATCGCCATGCTCTTCGACGACGATGCCCTCCTGCTCGCCTACTGCTGCGGCGGCGGCAAGGACGGCATCGTCCTCCAGGACACCCGTATCCGCCGAATCCAACTGTGAGGCCGACAAAAGACGGAAAACGCGGGTTATTCAGCCTCAGCATTCCATGTAAGTATTTATGATGGAATGACTTGGAGTTGAAGCAGAAGGTCATTACGAAAAGAGTCGTAACGAAAAAAGTCGTAATATGGAAAATCCTTTCAAATTCGGAACCATCGTGGAAGCCGAGTATTTCACGGACAGGATTGCGGAAGTAGCGTACATACGCCAATTTGTCGCAAGCGCGAACCATTTGGTTCTGATCAGTCCGCGTCGTTTTGGCAAAAGCAGTGTGGTGGCGAAGGCCTTGCAGGAGACGGGGCGAGAGCATATCACATTGAATCTTCAGAGCGTGATGTCGGTATCGGAACTTGCGGCGAAATTGCTTCGTGAGTTTTTCAAGATTCGCCCCTTGGCACGGCTGAGGCACTTGTTGACTCATTTCCGCGTCATTCCAACGATATCCACGAATCCTGTTTCGGGGGCGATGGAAGTGTCGTTCCAGCCTGGCGTCGACGATACGGTACTGCTGGAGGATGCCATGATGCTTCTGGACCGTGCGAACACGGAAAAACAACGC
Organism: Lentisphaeria bacterium; assembly: GCA_016288215.1. Classification (GTDB taxonomy): domain Bacteria; phylum Verrucomicrobiota; class Lentisphaeria; order Oligosphaerales; family Oligosphaeraceae; genus Tb-RUG-64. The sequence continues at coordinate 132,047 of JAEEYQ010000005.1, forward strand.
CTGATTGTGGTTTTGGACGAATTTCAGGAGATTTGCGACATCGCGCCGAATCTGGATCGGCAATTGCGAGCCATCATGCAGGAACAGAAGCACATAAACTATATTCTGCTAGGGAGTCAGGAGAGCATGATGGCGGATATCTTTGAGAACAAGAAGTCACCGTTCTACCATTTTGGTGAATTGATGCGACTGGCGAAATTGCCTCGTGGGGACTTCCGGATTTATCTGACGGAAAGACTGGAGAGGATATTCGCGGACAAATGTGGGGAAATGGCGGACAGAATTCTTAACTACACGGGTTGTCATCCGTATTATACGCAGCAGTTGGCGGCGAGTGTGTGGCAACTGGGGGTGCTTCAGCCGGATACGGTGGATGTGGTGACAGCCGCCATCGACCACATCGTAAAGGCGCATGGCCTTGATTATGAGCGGTTATGGACAAACCTCAACCGAACCAAACGGTGGATACTGAAGCAACTGGCCACGGGCGGAGCATTGCAATCGGGAACACATCGGACTAGCACGGTCTACAGCGCGTTGAAGCGTTTGCAGAAAGACGGCTATGTGATTTATTCAGACCGATATGAAATGGAGGATCCCTTCTATCGCCAGTGGATTCTGGAAGAACCATGATAGGCAAACCATGCTCCGCATTGACGTTGCAGAGGGCTATGCGCACTACATGCATGGTCGGCAACTTGTAGCCGTTTAGTGAATTTTCTGGTTGTGTTCTCTACGCCGTGGAATCTCCTTCATTTGCTCATCAAGTAGCCACGGTATGGGATAAAAGTGTCGTCATCGTCGGGCAGGCGCTGGAAGCGGTTGCCCTCCCATATGAAGAACTGCGGATTGTCATCTTCCCCCTTCGCATGCCGCTTCCATTGCCCTTGATACAGGCCACCGAGAATGGGCAGGTCGTATTCCACGATATCGTGATAAGCGTGATTATTGACGTAGGGGAAGGTGAGTGGAGCGTGACCCTTTGGGAAGAAGAGCCAGAAGCCTTCGCCATGCGCAATGTCATCGATGGATGATATGCGCTGATAGACCCTGTTACGCAACACCATGGGGTGAAGCGCCTCGAGTTCCGTCAGAACTCCACGAGGCACTTCATCGGAAATTGCCATGAGGTTCCAGCCCGGCTTGAGGGGAAGTCGGAGCGTGATTTGCGGGTTGCTGGGGAAGCATTGATAGCGGTTGATGTTGGCCAGGGTGGCTGGGATGGTCACCGACTCCAGGCTGTCGCAGTCATAGAATGCATAGTCGCCGATGTTGGTGACGCCGTTTCCGATGTCCACCGACTTCAGGTTGCTGCAATAACAGAATGCGTAGTCGTCGATGTTGGTGACGCCGTTTCCGATGGTTGCCGACTCCAGGCTGTAGCAATAGTAGAATGCGTATTCGCCGAGGGTGGTGACACCGTTTCCGATGACCGCCGACTTCAGGTTGAAACAATAGTAGAATGGGTAGTTGCCGATGGCGGTGACGCTGTCGGGAATGACCACCGACTTCAGATTTTCGCATTCATAGAATGCACCTTCTCCGATGGTGGTGACGCTGTCGGGAATGGTCACCGCCTCCAGGCCTTCGCAACAATAGAATGCGTAATCGCCGATGGTGGTGACGCCGGCTGGAATGTCTATCGCGGTCAAAAGATAGCAATAATAGAACGCGTAGTCTCCGATGGTGGTGACGCTGGCTGGAATGTTAATTGCGGTCAATTGGTAGCAATAATAGAATGTGTAGTCACCGATGGATGTGACGCCGTTTCCGATAGTTGCGGTGGTCAGGCTGGTGCAATCGTAGAATGCGTAGTCTCCAAGGGAGGTCACGCTGTCCGGGATGGTCACGGAAGTCAGGCTGGAGCAGTCATCGAAGGCGTAGTCTCCGATGGATGTGACGTGGTTTCCGATGGTCACGGTGGCTAGGCTGTGGCAATCCATGAACACGCCTTCGCCTAGGGTGGTCACGCTGTCTGGAATGACCACCGCTGTGAGGCTTTCGCAATCGGAGAATGCGTAGTCGCCGATGGATGTGACGCCGTTGCCGATCGTCACGGTGGCCAGTGCGAAGCAATCATCGAATGCCCCAACGCCAATGGTGGTCACACTGTCTGGAATGGTTATCGAGGTCAGCTTTTCGCAGAAATAGAATGCGTAGTTACCGATGGAAGTGACGGTGTCTGGGATGGTCACGGAGGTCATTTGGTCGCAGTAATAGAATGCGCCGCCGCCAATGCGGGTCACGCTCTCTGGGATTACTACATTCCCTTCCGCGTTGTTCCATGCGACCAATGTGCCATTTACAATGAGGGGCTCGACGAGACTGCATCTTGAGAACGCTCCGATGCCGATGGTGGTGACATTGTCGGGAATGACTACCGTCGTCAGGCTATAGCAATCCCTGAATGCGTAGTCTCCAATGGTGGTTACGCCGTTGCCGATGGTCACGGTGGCCAGTTTGGTGCACTCGGAGAATGCGTCTCTGCCGATGGCGGTGACATTGTCGGGGATGGTCACCGCCTCCAGACTGTCGCAACTATCGAATGCATAGTCGCCGATGGTGGTAACGCCAGTGCCGATGGCCACCGATGTCAGCTTGTCGCAATCATAGAAAGTCTGGTTGCCGATGGCGGTGACGCCGTTGCCAATGGTCACCTCTTCCAGCTTGTCGCAATTATAGAATACATAGTGGCCAAGGGTTGTGACGCTGTCGGGAATGGTCACCGAAGTCAGGCTGGAGCAATTAAAGAATGCGCCGTTTCCGATGGTTGTGACGCTGTCCGGAAGGGTCAGATTCTTCAGAGGGTAGCATTCATAGAATGCCTCGTCGCCGATGGTTGTGATGCTGTTGCCGAAGGTCACCGAGGCCAGATTGGTGCAAATATAGAATGCATTGTCGCCGATGGTTTTGACGCCGTTGCCGATGGTCACCGAGGTCAGATAGTAGCAGTAATAGAATGCGTAGGTGCCGATGCGGGTGACACTGTCCGGAATGGTCACCGAGGTCAGATACTCGCATTGATAGAATGCGCTGTCTCCGATGGCGGTGACGGGATATCCGCCCAAAGTGGCCGGAATCTCCACGCTGCCGCCGGGACCATTATATTTGTTTACGGTTGCCTGGTTGTCAGTTACATAATACGACCAATCGCCTTCCTGTTCCGCCAGGCAGAGCATGGGCAGAAGGACGATGAACACAGCCACGACTTTCATTGTTCGATTCATCTGTTGCTTCCTCTTCTTTCAAATTCGACTTGGTTTCAATTGCCAAACCCAAAATTGCCGTAACTATTCAGAACTCTGATGGTTCAGGATAGCCGTTACCATGGCTGTAATTCAGCCCCGGATGGGGCTGTGGAATCAGAGGAGACACTTCACCCCGAGTTTCGCTTCGCTTAACCCGGGGTTATGTAAATTTGGCTCTTTCAAGGCTTTGCAAAATCCATGCCATTTCTTCAAAACCTATGGACATGGGCAAGAAACAACTGTGCCGTGGTGAAATGGGCCAGGCGCGGGAAGAATCCCGCGCGCTGTCATGTCATTGACTAGTGGTTAAGGCGGCCGAAGCCCTTCTTCTTCTCTCGCTCGACGGTGATCAGCTGGTCGTGGAGTGTGCCGGCCTTCTTGGCGGCGGCCATCTTGTCGAAGACCTCGTCCGCCGCCGTGTAGAAGAGCTGGCGGATTTCGGGCGTGTGGGCGACGGTGGGATCGAAGCCGATGTCCGAATGCATGAATCCCTTGAGGAGCATCTGCTCGGTGAAGAAGAGCGCCTCGTCCGCGTTGGCGAATTTCGGCTTGACCAGGCAGGGCCATTCCATGCAGTTGACGAAGCCGTATTCGATGCCGTGGGCGGCGGCGATCTTGGGCATCGTGGACATGAAGTCCCGCGCCACGTCGCAGATGGTCTTGGCGGAGCCGATCTTCTCCATCTTGGCGATGGTGGCCAGCGCCGCGGCGGAGCCGACGCGCTCCGTCCAGTAGGTGCTGCTGATGAACGCCTTGTTGGCGCCGCTCATGGCTTCCTTCGTGCCGACGACCGCGCCGCAGGGATGGCCGTTGCTCATGGCTTTGGCGAAGAGCGCGATGTCCGGATTGATGCCGATGATCTTGTGGGAGCCGCCCAAGGTGAAGCGCCATCCGGCGGTGATTTCATCGTAGATCAGCAGGATGCCTTCCTTTGTGCAGACGTCGCGGATGTGCTGCAGATAGCCGGGGGCCGGGTTGGTCCAGCGGACTGGCTCCATGACGACGGCGGCCAGTTTGCCGCGGTTCTCGCGGATGACGCGGTCGAACTCCTCGAAATCATCGAAATGGAAGGCCTGGCTGGTGCCGCGGAGTTCGCGTGGCACGCCCCACGGCTGCATGCCGTCGATGACCTTGCCGAACTGGCTTTCGTCCTGCCCCAGATTGACGGCGATGTACCAGTCGGTCCAGCCGCTGTAGCCGCAGATGGCGATGCCGGACTTGTCCGTCGTGGCGCGGGCGATTCGCGCGGCGATGGCGGCCGTCTCGCCGCCGGTGCGGGCGAAGCGGACGCACTGCGCCCACGGATGGAGTTCGCACAAACGGTCGGCCAGCATGACCTCCTCAACGCAGTTCTGAGAGCACATGCTGCCCTGTTTGACCGCCTCGATGACGGCGGCGGAGACGTCGGGGTCATTGAAGCCCAGCGTGCAGGCGGCGATGCCGTTGGTGGCGAAGTCGTAGTAGTGATGGCCGTCGATGTCGATGATTTCGCAGCCATGGGCTTCTTTGTAATAGGCCGGCCACAGGCCAGGAGCCCGCAGGTGGGGGTGCTTGCTCAGCAGCTGCGTGCCGCCGCCGGGGAAGCGCTCCTGCGCATGGCGGAACAGTTCATTGCTCTTTTCGGGAAAATAACCTTCAGTCATCTCAATCACTCCGATTTTTATAAGTATTTTATAATCAGTATGTTACATATAACACGGAAAAAGTCTGGCAAAAACATCGACGGCGACGCAAGCCCTATTTCCAGCTTTCATAGAGCATGGGCATGAAGATGCCGCCTTGGACGGAGCGGGCGATGAAGTGGCAATAGGCGCCGCTCTTCGTGTCGTACCAGTCGCCAAAGGGGATTTTCGTCGGCGTTTCCTTCAGATACGCCGCCATCGGCGCACAGAATTTGGCGACGGTCTCTGGAGCCTGCGACAGGGTGGCGGCCCAGAGGATCCAGTCGGACTTCGTGTAGGTGCGGCGGGAGTCCAGCGGCACGCCATAGGCGTTCTGTTCGTCCAGATAGCGTTGGATTTCCGCCGTGAAGAAGGATTTGTCGAAGAGGCCAAACTGGAAGAGCAGGTCCCATACGGCGTTGTATTTGAGGCTCCAGCCGGTTCCGTCCATGGTGAGGCCGGTTCCGCGGCCGTTGGCGGCGCGGGCGACGATTGTCGCGGCCATGCGCTTCGCGACGCCGCGATAGTATTCCGCCTGTGCCGTGTCGCCGAAATGCTCCATGATGTAAGCGTAGGCGGCCAGTCCGCAGACGGCCTTGAAGGCCAGATTGACGTTGTGGGCCAGATGCCCCGCGAAGTCGTCCGTGCAGAGCTGTTCTCCGGGGTCTTCGCCATACTGCTCCAGATATTTGACCCATTTGGCGAGCGTGGGCAGGTTTTCGCGGATCAGCTCGTCCTTTCCGTCGGCTTTCAGGGTCGCCGCCAGCATGAGGATCATGTTTCCAGATTCCTCCACAGGCATCTGATACTGAAGGGTATAGAGATTTTCATCGCCGTCGTAGAGATAGGTGGCCGGATAGACGTCGCCGTATTCGATGGGATCGGCGGCGGCGGTGTCGATGGCGTTGCCGGCCAGACCGTAGACCTGGCCGATGGCGTAGGGATAGCGGCCCACGTCGTGGGGCGCGAAGTCATATTGCCACACGGGCATCTTCGCGAACTTGAGAATGGGGCGGCACATGCCGCGGACCAGTTCCGGCGCGTATAATATATATAGTGGTATAGAGGGATAGCTGACGTCCACCGTGCCGATGCAGCCATTGGAGTCGTTCTCTTTGGAGAGGAAGACCACGTTGCCGTCGGGGTCTGCGATCAGCTTGTGGGCGGCGATGGTCTGGCGGTAGGCGGCGGCGGTCAAAGTGACATAATCCGGCCCGCCCGCCTGCAACGCCTTTTCCGCAAGCTCCGCGTCCAGGCTGTCCATGCGGCGGAACACGTCCGTCTTGGCGGCGAAGAGCTCCTTCATGGCGGCTGGCAGGGTCTTGCCATGACGGGCGTACCATGCCTTCGCGATGTGGCCGAAGTACTGGATGGATGCCACGTCATCATAGCCAATAAGCAAGCTAACTTCCTGAGGCTGAAGGACTTGCATGTTTCTCATCCAGCTCAGGCACCAATGACCGCGCGTGTGTTGGAAGGTCACAGGCGTGTCGGAGAGCAGATAGGCGAAGCCCCAGTCGATGGTGATGTGGTCGGCGCTGTGGCACAGCATGGGTTGCCGTTTCTTGCCCATCCATGCGATGTGATAATCCCCTGTGGGATAGGCTTTTCCAATCATGGGCTCCGGAAGGGCGCCGTCTCGGCAGATGTCATCGTGCCATGTGACGGTGACGGTGACGGCATGGGCCTTGCCGTCCCGCGCCGATGCGTTGACGCAGAGGAAGGTGACGGGAGTGCTGGTCAGGTCCAAGTCATCCAGAAGGAGCGGTGCGCGGAAGGAAAGCGCCAGTTCCACGTTGCCGACCGCAAAGGTGTAGCGGGTGGTGGTGTGCGTCACGTCTCTGGCGGCGAGTTCCGCAAGGGGATATGGATTGCGGCCCACGAGAGAGACGGTCGCGCCGTCCACCTCGGCGATGATGTTCAGACGCTTGCGGGCGCCCGCCCAATGTGTGGTCTCTGAGGCGGCGGGATGGTCAGTGCGGCTCCAGATGCACAGATAGGGGTCGCTGGTCAGCAAAGGATAGGCGGGAAGGCAGGTAAACATGGCTCTTAAATAATTAGAAATTAGGAATTAGGAATGAGGAATTTGAAAGTAGAATAGGAATTAGGAAGGAGGAATTTGAAAGTAGAAATTAGAAATTAGGAATTAGAAAGGAGAAATTAACTTTTCTAGAGACTCTAGATGGTCTAGAGCCTCTAGATTCAGTCTAGGTCTAGAGCCTCTAGATAATCTAGGAAAATTCCTAATTTCTAATTCCTAATTCCTAATTGTCAATGATTTACAGATCGACGGGCTGTCCGCCGTTGTCAATGGACTTGTTGACCGCCAGAACCAGCTCGAGGGACTTCATCGCCTCCGAATAGGGGGAGAGAATCTCATCGGCGGGAATGTCGCCGCGAACGGCGTCAATGAAGGTCTCCGTGCATTCCTGCCCGTAGTCGTTGCTGGCGGTGCCTTCGATCTTCATGTGGGGCTGCTCGATTTTGTAGGAGCCGAAGATGGTGAAGGTCATTTTGCCTTCGGGGGAATAGGCGATGATGCTGTGTTCGCCGTTGCCGAAGCAACCGGTGCTCATGGTGCCGATGGCGCCGTTCTTGAAGGTGAGGAGGGTGGAGGAGGCGTCGTCCACATTGTAGTTCTCCACGCCGGTGATGACGCCGTGGCGGGCGATGGACTGCACACGGACCACATCGCCGAAGATATAGCGCATCATGTCGAAGTCATGGATGGTCTGCTCAACGGCCTGACCGCCGGACTGCTCCTTCACGCGCCACCACCAAACCATGGGCATGCCGCCGAGACGGTGCGCAGTGACCACGCCGATGGGGTGGTTCGCCGCCCAACGCTGCGCCATCTGGCAGGTGTCGCAATAGCGGCACTGCAGACCAACGGCGGTGATGAGCTTGTTCTTCTTGATGCCGGCGGCGACTTTCTTCGCGTATTTTATGTCCAAAGACATGGGTTTTTGGACGAAAAACGGAATCTTCTTGTCGATGGCGATGAGTTCCATGCCATCATGGGCCGCAGGCTGCACGCAGATGAACAGCGCGTCCAGCTTCTCTTTGGCGAACATCTCCTTGTAGTCAAGATAGGCCTTGGCGCCAAAGCGCTTCGCCGTCTCCTGCGCACGCTCTTCAATGAGGTCGCAGGCGGCGACAATCTGGGCCTTGTCCTTCATTTTGTCAAAATGCCCAAAGTGGTACTGGGCAATTCCGCCGCAGCCAATGAAACCGACGCGAGTTTTCTTCATGCTTTTTTCTCCAAAGGGTAAGGACTCACTTCCTCTCTTCACCAAAAGAACTTTACACATGATTTTCAATTAAGCAAGTGGAAAAGGTGAAAAAATGCCGCTTCCGCCGCTTTTCAATGGCCGTCGCCGCCATGGGGACCATGGAGCAGGGCATTTTCTTTTCCGCGTGTCTTGCGTGCCATTGCCGCTGATGCAAAGGCGAGATTTCCGATTGCCTTATCCGGGAGCGACATTATATTTAGCACCATGGTTCGTCATCGTTATATATAGTATATTGTAAAGGGAGATTGTTCGAATGGCGAAATTGGTGTTGGCAATGATGTGCTGCGGAATCATGGCCTATGGCTGGCTGCCGTTGGCGGTGCTTCCCAACCGGGACGGCGGCGAGGCGGCTCTGGGGACGCTGATCCGCGCGGACGGCGACGCCATGCCCCAAGTGGCAACAGAGGTCACTCTCCGACGGACGGCAGACGAGCTGGTTTTCCACATCGTCTGCCACGAGCCCGACATGGGCAAAATCTCCATGACCCGCGAACAATCGGACAGCGATGTGTGGAACGATGACTGCGTGGAGATTTTCATCCAGCCGAAGGGTTGGGACAAGTATGCGCACTTCATCGTCAACGCCGCGGGAACGGTGTGCGACGAGCTGGGCATGGACCGTGATTGGAACTGCCGTAACAACGTGAAGAGCAATCGGTTGAATGACCGTTGGACGGTCGCCGTGCGCATCCCCTTCGCCGAATTGGGCGGCGCTCCGCAGAACGGAGACAAATGGCGTCTGAACGTGTGCCGAAGCCGCACCGTGGCGGCCGAACTATCCAGCTGGTCCTACACGGGCCTCTATTTCCATCAGCCGGACCGCTTTGGCGAACTGGTCTTCGATGACGTGCCGTCGGTTTCATCCGTCAAATGGAAGATGGAGGCCGACGGCATGGCGCGGCTGGACATGCCGTGCGCGGAGAAACTGGAGCATCGCGTCAACGGCGATGTCCTGCCGGAGGACGGCGTGGTCCGCTTTGACGCGAAGAAGCCCTGCAGCCTGGAGCTGGAGAGCCTTTGGAAGGGCCGTGCGCTGCATCGCTCCCTCTATTTGGTGTCCGTCAATCCATTGACGACGTATCTATCTGATGCAGAGTCACTTGTGAATGACGGGCAGGATGATGAGTCCAAGGCGCTCCTGAAGGAGATTCGGCGGCTGATGGCGTTGGCGGAGTCCCTCTCTCCGGAGGACAGGACGCTTCTTCTGGAGCCGGCGAAAGCCCTCATGTGCCGGGCCCGAAACCATCGGATCATCATGGATTTCCGCCGTGCCACAGGATTTGAGAAGTCCATTGCCTACGGCGTGGAAAGCTCTTTGGTGAAGCATCAGGCGCACAGCCTCTTCAAGGGAGAGGTGGGAGGCCCCATCCGGCTGGACGCCGCCCGCAACGAAATGGACGCCGCCCAGCTCATGCTGTTCGCGGGGGACAGCGTGCTGCTGCAGACGGAAGCCAAGGTCAATGATGAGCTGAAAGGGGAGGACGGCGCGTCCATGCCCGCCTCCTGCCTGCGGCTGCGCCGTGTAGGATTTGTCAGCACCTGCAAGCCGGTCTACACCCAAAGCTACACGGGACTTTGTCCCGACCCGCTGATGCCGCTGACTCCCTTTGACATTGCGCCGCACTCCTTTGAGACAATTTGGGTGGATGTGCGCGTGCCCGTGGGGACGCCCGCCGGCCTCTACAAGACGACTCTCACGGTGACCGCCATGAACAGCGACCCCACGGTCATTCCCGTGGAGGTCCGCGTGCGGAATTTCACGATTCCGAAGAAATCGAGCATCATCTCCGCCTTCGGCATGAACCCCAGCTGGAGGGTGTGGCAGGACCCCAAGGCCTATCTGGCCAATCTGCTGGAGCATCGCATCACGCCCTACAGCTGCGTGCCCATGCCCAAGCTGGTCAAACCCTGCATGATGAACTGGAAGACGGCGAAGAACCTGACGGTTACCGTCAAATCGGCGGATGCGGGAGAGTTGTTGGTGATTCTCGACGTGGATGACGTCGGCTTCATCCGCCTCCCCAAACAGCGGGTTGCCGCCGGCGGGGAGCAGACCTTCGTGTTTGAAACCGACAGCCTGCCCCCAAACGGCATCTGCCGCGCGACCTTCATCGTGCAGAACAGCGGAGCGGCCGAACTGGAGGCCACGCTGTCCTTGGCCAATGGAGAGAAGAGAGTTCTGCTGACGCGGTCACGGCGGGTGATGGAGATCCATGACGGCTGGCTTCAGGACTGGCCGACATGGCTGCTTGACGCATGGCAGCAGCCGGACATGCAGACCGTCATGGACTGGACGGAGTTCGATGCCGCCTTCGCGGAGACCCTTGAGGCGGGAATCACCTCCCATATCGCTGGCATGGGCATGCCGATACCCATGTGGTCGGCGGAATATCAGCGGCATCTGGCCAAAAAGGGCTGGCTTAAATACTTCTACACCTATCTGGCGGACGAGCCGGAGCCAAAGGACTACCCCAACATCAACGCCACTTTGTCTCAAGTCAAGATGGCTGCCCCCGGCTTGCTGAAGAACATGATGACCGCCCGCAGCTTCCCTCCGGAACTGCCCTTTGTGGACATCTGGTGCCCCGAACTCTATTCGTACAATCCGGTGCTGTCCCGCAAAGAGCAGGAGAAGGGGCGGGAGGTTTGGTGGTATGTCGCGTTCAGCACGAGACATCCATATCCGAACATCTGGATCGACTATCCGCTGTTGGACTGCCGAGTCTGGCCATGGATGTCATGGAAGCACGATGTCGACGGCATGCTCTATTGGTCCGTCACCTATTGGCTGCGGAATCCATGGGAGACGGGGGAAATGTTCCCCAACGCCAATGGCGACGGCTCCATGCTCTATCCGGGCAACGACGGCCTGCCTGTGGACTCCATGCGGTGGGAATGTCTCCGCGACGGCATGGAGGACTACGAGGTCTTCTGCCTGCTGGAGGCGGCGAAGCGGGAACTGGGCAACCGGGAGCCCGAACTGACGGCGGAAATCGACCGCCTGTGCGCCATCCCGTCCAATGTCCTGATCAGCTATTGCGACTACAACCCCTTGCATGGCAATCTGTTAGCCACGCGGAGAGCCATGTCGGACTGTCTGGAGAAAGCGGTGAACGCGTTGGGGCATGAGCCCGTGATCGAGGGGCGGCCACGTCGGCGGCCAGGCGTCAGCAGAGACGAGGTGCAGACGGCCCTTGCCCAAATGGAGGTGACACAAGCAAATTCGGAACACATTGAAATAAAGGAACTTCCGCAAGTTTCTCCGGCGGAGGGGCTGAAGCTCCATTATCGCTTCGACACGACGCTTCCCTTCATTTTCGACTATTCGGGCAACGAGGCCATCGGATTCCCCAAAGGCGGCTGCGCCCGCGCTGAGGTGGAAGGCAACAAGGGGCTGCAGATGAAAGAGGGCTATGTTCAACTTCCTGCAGGAAAGGAACTTCTGGGAGAACGTCCAGCCGAGGGGACGGTTGAGTTCACCGTCAAGCCGGATTTTGCTCCCGCAGACATGGTCACGGAGAACGAAAACAAATTCGCCTGCATGTTCTATCTGATGGAGACGGACGGCAACGGCCTGCCTGACGGCATGGACGAAATCGGCGTCTTCGTCATGAACGGCAGCCTGTGCGTCCGCATGGGAGGCGACCGCATGCTCAACGGCAGCGCCCCCAACACCATGGAGAAGGGCAAATGGCACCATGTCCGGCTGGCGTGGAAGCCGGGCTCCGTCACCTTGTGGCTGAACGGCAAGCCCGTCATCGCCCTCAACGGCGACTACGACGCCCCCAAACTGGACTATTTCCCCGGCACTCTCGGTGCCCATGCCGCCAGTCGGAACTTCTGCTTCTCCGGTGAATTCGGCGAACTGAAGATATGGGACCGCTGGAAGCCAGAAGAGTAACTGCTACACCATAACTGCTAACTTCCTGACTGTAAAGAATATGCATCTTCCAGCCGACTTGTTTCTGTCGCTGCGGTATTTGCGGCCAAAGCGCACATTCATCTCCACCATCACGCTGCTTTCCATCATGGGACCGGCTCTGGGCGTGGCCATTCTGATCATTGTCAGTTCGGTCATGGCGGGCTTCGACCGTGATATCCGCAGGGGAATCATGGACATGCAGGCTCATCTGCAGATCTATTCCCTTGTGGAGAAGCAGTTTAGCGACCCCATGGCGGTCATCCGCAAACTGGAGCCTTACGGCCTTCGCGCCGCACCGCTCATCGAAGGGAGCGCGTTGCTGCAGATTCGGGACCAGATTCTGCCGAAAATCGTCCGCGGCATCGTCCCTGAAATGGAAAAGAACGTGAGCAACCTCTGCAGCTCCACCTATTTGGGACGTTTCGACATCAAAGACGGCGAATGCGTCATCGGCGACCGGCTGGCGATGCAGATCGGTCTGCGCATTGGCGACACCTTGCTGCTGCATTCTCCCGCACGACTGACGAAAAACGTCAAATGGCGCGAGGACGGGCAGGTTGACGTGTCGCAGCCCGATGAGCTGTATCTTCCTGAGCAGGTGAAGATTGCGGGCTTCTTCTCCACAGGCGTGGCGGATTTCGACGACAACATTGTCCTGCTCACTCTGGATCAGGCGGCGGATCTGTTCGGCTATGATTGGGGCAGCGCCACGGTCATTCAGGCGAAAGTCCCCGAACCCATGGCGATGGACGGTCTGGTCTCCACACTGCGGCAGAATTTCGAGGAGTTGGCCATGGTCACGTGGCAGGAGCGGAATCAGCTGCTCTTCGGGACACTTCGCGTGGAGAAGAATCTGATGACGTTTCTGATGGCGTTCATCGTGCTGGTGGCGTCCTTCAGCATTGCGGCGACGCTCATCACGGTGGCGGTGCAGAAGACGCGCGAAATCGGCTTGCTGAAGGCGGTTGGCATGTCCCGTTGGGCCATCGTCCGCATCTTCCTGTTCCAAGGGGGCATCATCGGACTGATTGGAACGACGGCGGGCGTCGTCATCGGACTTGCGGTCATGGCATCCCGCGAGACCATCGCCAAATTGCTCAGCAAGGCGATGGGGCATGATGTCTTTCCGGCGGAACTGTATCATCTGACGCAGGTTCCCTCGCTCACGACATGGGACGACCTTTCGAAGATCATTGCCATGTCGTTGTGCATCTGCATCTTCGCGGCGTTGGTTCCCGCGCTGTATGCGTCTAGTCTCGCCCCCGCCCGCGCCCTTCAGGAAGATTAGTCACTGCGGCATACAACAGGATTTTTCAACATGACGCATATCCTATATCGATTAGAAGACGTCCACAAGAGCTTCCGCCTTCCGGCGGGCGTCATTCAGGTTCTTGTCGGCCTGAATCTCTCCATCGAAGGTGGTCAGTGGGTGGCGATCACGGGGCCTTCCGGCTGTGGCAAAACCACGCTGCTCCAACTACTTGGAGGATTGGACAAGCCGACTTCCGGAAGAATCTTTTTGGATGACGCCTGCTTGAACAGCCTGTCTTCCGCAAAGATGACGGCGCTGCGCCGCAAACGCATCGGCTTCGTCTTCCAGTCCTATCATCTCTTTCCGGAACTCAGCGCATTGGAGAACGCGGCGCTGCCGGCCCTTCATTGGAGGCAGGACCGTGACGCCGCCTATGCGCAGGCGAAGGAATGGCTGTGCCGTTTCGGGCTGGAGCCGCGTCTCCACCATCGTCCGAGGGAGCTTTCCGGCGGCGAACAGCAGCGCGTGGCCATCGCCCGCTCTCTCATCAACAATCCGGATGTGCTTTTGGCGGACGAGCCGACCGGCAACCTGGACGCCGTCGCCTCCGCCGAAATCATGAAAATCCTCTGCGACATTCGCAGCCAACAGCAGAAGAGCCTCATCATGGTCACCCATGACCAGACCTTGGCCAAACGCGCCGACACCCTCATCACGCTGAAAAGCGCGAAATGAAACTTTGTAAAATATTGATGTGCAATAAGATATAAATATCCTGTCTAGAGGATGCCGTTCAGAATCTATCCATAGACTTAAATACGCAGTTAAATCTGTTCTTTATTCATAATATGTTGTGTATAAGTATGTTATGCAAATTAAAAATATGCCCCGCAGGTGAGTGCCACGACTGAGAGTTTTAAGCCGCCAAAGCGGCTATTTTTGATCTACAACGACAAAGAGTGAAGATTGCCCCCGTCCCTCGTCTTCCGTCCCTCACCTCCCGTCCCCCGTCTTCCGTCCCTCGTCCTGCGGTTCTTGTCTCTCGTCTCGCGTCCCACGTCAGACTCCTGCTTGTTCGTGGGTTTCGCTTCGCTTCACCCACTTCAGGCTCCTGCTTGCCCTGCC
>JAEEYQ010000006.1 GCA_016288215.1 Lentisphaeria bacterium
CAACGTGGTCTTCTGGGACGCGCGGGCCGGCCTCTACCGCGGCTACATCCGCGGCTTCCATCCGGCTGGCGTGCCAAATCCGGACAATGAGCCGGTCCGCAACATCTCCTATATCGAGTCCAAGGACTTCAAGACGTGGACCGATCCCCAGCTGCTCTCCTTCGATGACGATGACGACATCCCCCTCTACACCAACAATGTGATGCCCTATTTCCGTGCGCCGCAGATATTTATCGGCATCCCGACCCGCTACATCAACCGCTTCCGTTGGAGCAGCAGCTTTGAGGAGCTCTGCGGCAAGGAGCGCCGCAAACTCCGCATGAAAATGCATCCCCGCTGTGGCACGGTGGTTACGGACTGCGCGTTCATCGTCTCCCATGATGGCAAGAACTTCCATCGCTTCGGCGAGGCCTTCATGCGCCCCGAGCCGGAGAACGGCCTCAATTGGATCTACGGCGACTGCTATCCCGCCCGCGGCTTCGCCATTACCCCAAGCAAGGTCCCCGGAGCCCCCGATGAACTGTCCATTTACGTGCCCTCCTTCCATTGGATGGGGGATCCGATTCAGCTCAGACGCTACACCATCCGCATGGACGGCTTCGCCTCCCTCCACGCCGGCGGCCAGGAGGCCATGGTGGTGACCAAGCCCATCCTCTTCACAGGCAGCGAGCTGCACATCAACTTCGCCACCTCCGCCAGAGGCTATGTCTTCGTCACGCTCATCGACGCGGACGGCAACCGCTATCCCTCCTGCGAGACCTTCGGCAACGCCATCGACCGCAAAGTCCTCTTCGACGATCCGGAGGCCGTCTCCAAACTTGCCGGAAAGACCGCCTATCTCGAGTTCCGCATGATGGACGCCGACATCTACTCCATGCAGTTCCGGTAGAGGCCTTATTGCGAATTCAACTTTTTTTTCTCTTTTTTGGGATTTGGCGGTTTGCATTCTTGAAAACAGACATTAATTTATAAATGGTTTCTCATGGAGATGAGGCTCTTCATGTGGCCAATGGGTGAGTATTTCTAATCTTTTGAGGTCTTCATCAAAAGATTATAGCAAGCATAATTAATTTGTTTTAAACAATTTAGAAAAAGGGAAAAGACGTGATGAAAAAACAGTTAAGGCTGATTTGGGCGCTGGTTGCCCTGTCCACCGTGGCGATGGCTGGAGTTACTGTTGAGATTGACGGTTTTGAAGTCTTCAAAGAAAATGACTTTAATTTCGCTACAAGAATAATGGGTCAAACGGTTTCAACATGGGAATGGGCACAGAATTGGAAAGACGCCAGAATTATTTCTTTGAAAGTGCCAGGCGGCAACGATGTGTGGCTTGCAAACATTACCACAAATTGGTATGGCACAAATGATGATCTTAAAGATATTTACAAAATGGATTCAGATAGTTTTGGATATATCAAAACGTCTGAAATCGATGGGTATACTGTTCCAAAAAGCGATTATAGCGTCACACCAGGCAAGGAAACAACCACCGATATTACTTATCATATGACATTAACTGATGATAGTGGTGAGATCACAGACAAAAGGGACATCACGACTACAGGTTATCTGCTGGGACACTTTGAAGAAGACACGGAAATCTATCTGGCCATGACTCCCTTAGGCACGACAAGTAAAGAAATGATGGATACCTATCAGTTAGTGGATGTTGCAGGAACGGACATGCAGTCACGTAAACTGACAACTTGGGGGCTTGAAGGAGATCAGGCCACTAATATGCGCATCAACTTTGGATGGAAAGTGGGAGCCTCAGTTGATCCTGCCGTAACAGGCGCAGAGTTTGTCGCGCTTTATGCTACGCCGAAAATGCCTCCTACCGGCCAGCCGTTGCCCGGCGGTCTTCTGGCGGGACTGCTTGCCTTCGGCACTGTCACCGCTGGCTCTCTGAAGAAGAAGCGCTCCTAAGCGATATTCCTTCCTCATAATCCTATTTAAAGTGCGGAATCACCGTGGCAATCGTTGCGGTGATTCCGCTGTTTTGGAGGCAGAAAGGATCAGCAGGGCTAGCAGGGCTAGCAAGCTCTTGGCTAGATACCCCCAAAAAATGACCTTCCTGTAAATTTCTATTGCTAATTTACCAATGGCGGGATGCCGTCGCTGCATCCTCCAAATTCTTAATTTCATCATTCTTTTCCCCCTCTCGAGTTGATTTTTCTGTTTCATGCATTACATTTAGTGTGTTGACGCAGTGAAAGGGAGTCCGTTTGGGCTGACTTTCAGCGCATGAGCATATTCGGGGCGGTGGCGGTGACGCTATCGCCTCGAAGACGGAAATGAATGTTTGACGGAAGTGCTTCCTTCGTGTGCAGAATGCGTGGGAAGTTTTTTATTTACGGGCAGAAGACGGGAACCGGGAGTAGGGGCTTCTGATAAGTCGTTGAGGGAAAGGCAGGTGTGCGATGGCATCAAAGGAAAAGAATGAACTACTGGACAATCTGGAGTGTCTGGAGCGGGAACGGAACATCGACCGCGAGACGCTGCTCAGCCTGATTGAGGAGTCTCTGATGTCCGCGGCCCATAAGGCGGTTCAAGCTACCCGTGACGTGCAGGTGAAGATTGACCGCAAGACGGGCAAGATTCAGTGCTTCGCCCACCTGTTTGTGGTTGAAACCGTGCAGAATCCGGAGGAGGAGATTTCGCTGAAGACCGCGCAGACCCGCAATCCGGACGCCCAGCTCGGCGACGAAGTGGAATGGGAAGTGACTCCGGAGAATTTCGGCCGCATTGCCGCGCAGACGGCGAAGCAGGTCATCATTCAGCGGCTCCGCCAGCTGGAGAAGAAAAACATCTGCGAGGCGTACCGCGATCAGCTCTTCCAGCTGGTCACGGGGGAAGTCCGTCGGGTTGAACATGGCGACCTGATCATCAATTTCGGCTCCGCCGAAGGGGCCATGCGCCGTTCGGACGCCATACCCGGAGAGGACTACGAGCCGGGGGACATGATCACCGCCCTGCTCATTGAAATCAACTCGGACAAACCCGGCCCCAGCCTGTACGTCTCCCGCGCCCACACGGATTTCGTCGCCCGCCTGTTCGAGCGGGAAGTCTCCGAGATCGCGGACAAGAGCGTCGAGGTCAAGGCCATCTCGCGGGAAGCTGGCTACCGCAGCAAAATCGCGGTCTTCTCTCCGGATCCCCGCGTGGATCCCGTGGGTGCCTGCGTGGGAATCCGCGGCAACCGCGTCAAGACCATCGTCCGCGAATTGGGGGGAGAGAAAGTGGACATCATTCAATGGGATCCGGACATCCGAGTCTTCGTGACCAATGCCCTGAAGCCCGCGAAAATCTCGAAAATCGATGTGGATGAAGAACATAAGACCGTTCGCATCGAGGTGCCGGAGGATCAGCTTTCCCTGTCCATCGGCAAGAAAGGGCAGAATGCGCGGCTGGCGACGAAACTGACTGGCTGGAGGATTGACATTGTCAAGTCGGAGCAGTCAGAAGTCAATGAGGATGAGCAATTTGCGAATCAAGTCCGGCGGGCGACCGAAGCGATTGCGGCGGTTCCTGAAATTGGCGAGAAGCTGGCCGCGCTGTTGGTGCAGAACGGCTTTGTCAGTCTGGACGGCATCGTGGCGGCGGAGTCCAGTTATCTGGCGGACATTTTGGACATTGACGTCTCCCGCGCGGAGGAGATTCTGGCGGCCGTTCAGCGGCAGCTTTCCAAATAGAGGGGCGCCGGCGGTTCCGGAGGATTCCCAAGTCATGGCAATTGAACAATAACTTATATATAGATAATGGAATGGAGGCCCGTCAATGAGTGACCGTGTGAGAGTCTATGAATTGGCCGGTGAACTCGGACTGACCAATAAGGAGTTAATACAGCTACTGGATCGGGAGGGGTATCAGGTCAAGAGCCATTCCAGCACCATAGAGGCGGAAGTCGCCGACATGATCCGCGAGCTGGTCATCGCCGAACGTCAGCAGCAGAAGAAGAAGAACATCGCGAAGCCCGCAAAGTCGGCGGTGGCTCAGCCGGCCCCCGCCCCCAAGGAAGCGAAGCCGCAGAAGCCAGCGGAGCCGGCGGCGAAAACGGCGAAGGCGAAGCCTGTGGCGAAGGTGGAGGAAGAGCCGGAGGAAGAGTCCGACGATGAGGAGGAGAGCGCCTCCAACGAGCTTCATCTGAAGGCCCCCATCACGGTGCGGGATTTGGCCGAAGGCCTTGGCAAGAAGCCCAACGAGCTGATTGGCTTCCTGATGACGATGAACATCTTCGCCGCCATCAACCAGGTTCTGGATGTGGAGCTGGTGGAGAAGATCTGCGAGAAGCAGGGGGTCAAATTTGTCCGCGAGCGCCGCGAGAAGGGGCGCGAGAAGGGCAGCGAGAAGACGTACACGCCGGAAGTGCGCCCTCATCGCAAGGTGGGACGGCCGCCGGTGGTGGTGTTCATGGGCCATGTGGACCATGGCAAGACCTCCCTGCAGGACTATATCCGCAACACCCACGTGACCCAAGGGGAGGCCGGCGGCATCACCCAGCACATCGGCGCCAGCGTGGCCGTGGTGGGCGATCAGACGATTACATTTTTGGATACTCCTGGCCATGAGGCATTTACAGCAATGCGTGCCCGCGGCGCCAACGCGACGGACATCGCCGTGCTCGTGGTCGCCGCCGACGATGGCGTCATGCCGCAGACCATCGAGGCCATCAACCACGCCAAGGCGGCGAAAGTGCCGATCATCGTGGCCATGAACAAGATGGACTTGCCGGGCGCGAATCCGGACAAGGTGTATCTGGGGCTGCAGCAGCATGGCATCACCCCTGAGGATTGGGGCGGCGACGTGGCGGTCATTCCCGTCTCCGCCGTCACGGGCGAGGGCGTCAACGACCTTTTGGAGCGCATCCTGCTGGAGGCGGAAATGCTGGAGCTCAGCGCCGACCCGGAGGCGAAGTTCGAGGGCTTAGTCATTGAGGCGCAGATGGAAAGCGGCATGGGACCCACGGCCAACGTGCTGGTCCGCAACGGCACTCTCCATGTGGGCGATGTCCTTATCTGCGGACAGTGCTTCGGGCGGGTTCGCGCACTGTTGGACTCCCACGGCAAGCGGGTTCAGCGGGCCACGCCCTCCACGCCTGTGAAGGTCATGGGCCTTTCCGGCGTTCCGGAGGCGGGGGACAGAATCTCCATCTGCGAAAACGAGCGGGTTGCACGTGAGCTGGCGGATGCCGCCATCCAGAAGGAACGGGCCGAGAAGAACGTGACCCGCGGCGCTACCATGTCTCTTGACGATATGTTCCAACGCCTTGAGCAGGAGGAACATCCGGAGCTTCCCATTGTGCTGAAGACGGATGTCCGCGGCAGCATTGAGGCGATTGTGGACTCCATTGGCAAAATCAAGTCGGACCGCATCAAGCCTGTTGTGCTGCACAGCGGCGTTGGCGAAATCAATGAAAACGACGTGGTGCTGGCGGCCGCCTCGCAGGCGGTGATATTGGGCTTCCATGTCCGCGTGATGCCGGGGGTCAGCCGTCTGGCCAAGCAGAAGGGCGTGGAGATTCGGCTGTATTCCATCATCTACGAGCTGATTCAGCAGGTGGAGGATGCCATGCGCGGCAAACTCCAGCCGGAAGTCCACGAGACGCCTCTTGGGCAGGCGGAAATCATACAGGTCTTCGAGACCAGCAAGGCCGGCAAGATCTGCGGCTGCCGCGTGAACGACGGTCTGATGCGCGTGAACGCGAAGGTGAAGGTCTACCGCCAGAAGGAGCTCATCTACCACGGCCAGATTCAGGGCCTCCGCCGCTTCAAGGAGGATGTGCGCGAGGTCAAATCCGGTCTGGAATGTGGTATCCGACTGGACAACTTTGAGGACTTCGAAGTGGGCGACCGCCTGGAGGTCTTTGATTTGGTCTCTGTGGCTCCGGAGCTGTAAACCTATGGGACAGAAGCGCATGATTAGGGTGAACGAACAGGTTCACCGCGAATTGGGCCGGCTGTTTCAGATTCACGTCTGTCCGGACGCCCATGCCCTTGTGACCGTGACCGACGTGAAAGTGGCGGAGGACTTGCGGGACGCGACGGTCTACGTCAGCGTCTACGGCGACGAGGCGCGGAAGGCGGCCGTGACGGCGCTGCTGGAGAAGCGGCGGGCGGTGCTGCAGCATGAGCTGTCCCGTCGGGTGATTCTGAAATTCACCCCGCGGCTCCATTTCAAGCTGGATGACACGGCGGCCCGTGCCGACCGCATCATGTCCATCTTGGAGGAGCTGCATCTGGATGATGGCTCACCGTCGAATGCCGCATCTGAAAAGTCGGAAGTCGCTCCTGCACAGGAAGATGCAACTTCATCGCCAACGAATGGGCAGGAGTCCCATGCCTAAAGGGCCTGTAAACGAGATCGACGGGCTGCTGTTGGTGGACAAGCCGCAGGACTGGACCAGCCACGATGTGGTCAACTGCGTCCGAAGCCGTTTCCGTCTGGGGCGTGTCGGCCATTGCGGGACCTTGGATCCCATGGCCACGGGCCTACTGGTTCTACTGCTCGGCAGGGGAACCAAATGGCAGGAGCATTTCATGGGTGAGGACAAAGTCTACGCCGGCAGCCTGATGTTGGGCGTCGAGACGGACAGCGAGGACGCCACGGGCGCCGTTGTGGCGACGCATCCTTGGGAGCAGGTGACGGAAGTGGATTTGAAGGCGGCCGCCGCCTCGCTGACGGGGGAGATTCTGCAGGTGCCGCCCATGGTGTCCGCCATAAAAGTGAATGGCAAGGCGTTGTACAAGCTGGCACGGAAGGGGCAGGTCATTGAACGGGAACCCCGCCCCGTGACCATTCACCGCTTTGACATCACGATGGTGGACTTGCCCCGTGCAGATTTTATAGTTCATTGCTCCAAAGGGACTTACATCCGCACTCTGTGCGCGGATCTGGGGCGGAAGCTGGGCTGCGGCGCCCATATGAGTGCCTTGCGGCGGCTGGAATGCGGCCCCTTCTCCGTGGCGGACGCCGTGGACATGGAGACTCTCAAAGGCTGCGAACTGGCGGATTTCATGGCAATGGTGCGGCCATTGCCGAATGAGCAGGCCCTCTGAAGACAGGGGAGGGGGAATGTCAGGGGACACGGGTTGCCAAATTGTACGCACGCCAGCCGAACTGTCTGCGGAATGCAGGCGGATTTCTTTGGCCTTGGGCGCCTTTGACGGCGTGCACATCGGCCATCAGGCCATCCTCCGCGCCGTTCAGTCGGATGCACAACGTCTTGGGGCGGAACCGGTTGTGCTATTCTTCAATCCACCGCCGCGGGCGATTTTCCAGCCGGATGTCCCCTTCCGCTGTTTGACATCCCTTGCCCAAAAACTGGAGCTGTTCGCCAAAAACGGCATCCGCCGTGCCGTCGTTTTCCCCTTCGATTTGGAGCTGGCCCAGCTCACCTCCGATGAATTTTTCTATAAGTATTTGGTTATAAAGGAGTTAGATATAGTCTCCTTTTGTGTTGGTCGAAACTGGACCTTTGGCTGTGGCGGCAAGGCGGGGGGCGAGGAGCTGCGGCGGCTGGCCACGCCGTTGGGCATGGAGACGCGGCTGGTGGAGTCCGTCTCCCTCCACGGTTTTGCCGTGAGCAGCACGCGAATTCGCGCCGCCGTGGAGGCCGGTCGGATGGATGTGGTCACGGAAATGCTTGGGCGGCCGTATTTTGTGGATGGTGAAGTCTGCCATGGTCTCGGCGTCGGCCGCAAGATGGGCGTTCCCACGGCCAATGTGGTGGAGCAGTCCCAGATGTTGCCCAAATACGGCGTCTATGCGGCACGGGGCATTGTGGACGGCGTGGCCATCGATGGCATCGTGTATGTGGGGGACGCCCCGACCATTCGTCAGACGGGAGACCCCCAGATCATTGTGGAACTGCATCTGTTCGATTTCTCTAACGATATCTACGGCAAGAAGATACGCATTGAATTCCACCATTACATCCGCCCCAGCATGCGCTTCACGGGACAGGAAGCCCTCATGGCGCAAATCGCGAAGGACGTGGAAGAGGCAAAGAGAGCGCTCAAAAATTAGGAATTAGGAATTAGAAATTAGAAATTTGTCTAGAAGATATAGAAAATCTAGAAAAATTCCTCATTCCAATTTCAATTCCTCATTCCTCATTCCTAATTTTCTATAAGTAGGTCATGCGGAGATGTTCCAGCCGCAGGGCCGCCTTCAGTTTCGCCACGGTGCAGGGGCCCTGTGGCGTGAACGTCAGAGTGCGGTTCTCCTTTGGCAGCAGCGTGATGCTGTTGTCGCTGAAGAGACCTGGAATGCCCGTCGCGCTCAAGGTGAGATAGAGGACCGGCTTGTCGGTGGACACTTCCACCTCATAGGCGTTTTTGACCTTCTTCACGGTCATGGTGACATTGGCCTTTTGCAGTGGAAGTGCCTTGTATTCAGCAAGGAAGAACTCGTTGAGATGGCGGGAGCCATGGAGTCCGCCAACCACCGTCTCCATGACGAAGAAGACACCCTCTGCCTTCAGTTTCTCCAGCTCCTCTTTGGGGAACGCCTTGACGCGACAGCTCTCGCCCGCCTTCAGCTTCAGAGTGAAGGTCTCCTTGGAGAGGCACTTGCCGTCAAAGTCCATGCCTCGCAGGGTGACTTTGGCGTTGACGGGGTGGTCGTGGTCGTTGATGGTGTAGAGAGCGGCCTCCGGCTCGGAGGGCGGATTGATGATGGTGGATATGACAGGCATGTAGAAGCGTCGGGCGTGGTATTGCAGCTGTTTCCAGTTGCCACCGTATTCGATGCTGGACCAAGAGGCGACAGGCCAGTCGTCATTCAGCTGCCAGAAGATGGTGCCCATGCAGCGGGGCCGGAGGGTCCGCCAGAACTCCACGCCGGTTTTGATGGCCAGAGCCTGTTGAACCTGAGAGAGATAGAAAAAGGCGGGGTTGCTTTCCGGCATGCGGAAATAGCGGCTGAACATGGAGATGATGGGGGTGTTGCCCGTGGGGCATTTCTGATGGTGTTCCATGATGGGGGAGAACACGTTCATCTCGCTCTCAGGGCAGTAGCTGGCCACTGTCTCCAGCGAAGGGAAGGACTGGAAGCCGAATTCGGAGCAGAAGCGTGGCTTGATGCCGTAGTAGGCGGAGAAGTTCTTGCCGCCATGCCACACTTCCCAATAGTGCATGTCGCCCTCCGAGTCGTTGTGCCATCCGTCGCTGAAGTTGCCGGGACCGCCGCAGGGGGAACTGGGCCAGAAGACGCGGGAGGGATCGTGTTTTCTCGCCATGCGCTCCAGTTCGCGGTTCAGACGGTCATAATTGACGATCCAGGCGGTGCGGTTGCCGCCAAACCAGCCGGTGGCGCCGAGCACCTCGTTGTCGCCGCACCACAGCGCCAGCGACGCATGGGAGCGGAGACGGCGCAGCTGGTACTGCAGCTCGTCCTGCACCGTGGCGATGAATTCCTCCGAGGAGGGATAGAGGGAGCAGGAGAACATCATGTCCTGCCAGATCAGAATGCCCTTGCGGTCGCACAGCTCATAGAAGATGTCCTTCTCGTATTGGCCGCCGCCCCACACGCGAAGCATGTTCATGTTGGCGAGGCGGGCGGACTCCAGCAGGTTCTCATAGCGCTCAACGGTCTGGCGGCCTGGAAAGGCGTCGCAGGGAATCCAGTCCGCGCCTTTGGCGAAGATGTCCACGCCGTTGATGCGGAAGGTCATGGAAAGCCCCCATTGGTCCCGTTGGTTGACGACTTCCAGCGAGCGCAGCCCGATTTCCCGCGTCATTTCATCGTCCTCCGTGCTGACGGTGAGCGGATAGAGGTTCTGTTCGCCGTAGCCGTTGGGCCACCAGAGGCGGGGGTTGGTGACGGTGAAATCCATCTCGACCGTGTTCTCGCCGACGGCCAGCTGGACCTTTTGGGCTTTGGTCATTCCGTTGAAGGCGAAGGAGACCTTCTGTTCGCAGGGCTTGGGGGCGTAGAGCACGGCCACCGCCGTCACATGGGCCACGCCGTTTTCGTGGTGCTGATTCGTGTAGACATAGTCGATGCGGGATTTATTGACCCCTTTGAGCACCAGCGGCGCATAGACGCCACTGGTCATGAGGGTGACGCCCCAGTCCCAGCCGCCGGCGCAGTGGGGCTTGCGGACCAGATTCATCCCTTTGACGCTGCAGACGGTGTTCATGGGGTATTCCTTTGGCAGGGTCTTCGCGATGGCCTCCGCCTCCGACTCCACGGGGCGGATGGTCAGCGATATGCGGTTCTTCCCCTTCTTGAGGAAGGGTTTCACGTCCGGACGGTAAACGGCGAACTGGTTGCCGCACTCCACGGCAATCTTGCCGTTGATGCGGATGGTGCAGAACAAATCTACCATGCTGGCTTCCAGATAGATATGACTAGAGGCGAGCAACTCGTCGGAGACCTCGAACTCCCGCTTGAAGACCCATGTGTAGCGGCGGAAATCCTGCACGATGTTTTCGTTGGCGCCATAGTAGGGGTCAGGCATGAGGCCGGCGTCAAGTAGGGCGCTGTAGTTGTCCCCTGGAAGCTCCACGGGAATTGTCCGTTTGCCGAATGCGGGAGATGTGCTGGAAAGGGACCATTGTCCGGAAAGATTGAGCGTTTTCGTCGTCATGGTTCTTATGGTCAGTAATTTAGCCCGAAGGCGTTGTTGATGTTGTTGTTGCGCAGAAATGCAAGCAGATTTCGGTGGAAGATGTCCTGCTGTTCTTCAGGAGTGAAATGCGTCTTCACGCGGTAGATGAAGATTTCAGGGTCGTAGCCGTCGAAATCCGTGCCGTAGAAGAGACGTTTCGTGCCGAAGGCATCCTTTGCCTTTTCGAGGGCCTGCCAGCAGAGGCCGCCGTAGAGGCCGCTGATGTCCAGCCATAGATTTGGAAGCTGCCCCTCTTCGCCAATGAAGGCGTGATTGACATGTGCGGCCACGATGGTCAGCTGCGGGTGTCGTTTGGCCACGGGGATGATGCCCTTTGAGTTGTGCAATTGGACGACCATGCCGAGCTCTTCGCAGAGCGCGAAGAAAGGCTCGTATTCCGGCGCATCGAATTCCAGCTGGTCGGCGGGGCACCACTCGCCCGCCCAGAGGAGATTCTGACGGTGGAATTCGTGGATCCATTGCAGGGAGAGTTCGGGGTATTTGGGATGGACGCTGACGCCGGGGAGGACGAAGTCCGAAAATTTGGCATAGATGTCCAATGCGGCGCGGTTGCCTTGTTCGATGTCATCGGCGGAGGCGGCCATGACACCCTGCCATGTGGTGAATATTGCGCCGTTGATGCCCAGTTTCCGCCATGCGTCGATTTGAGGGCGTGCTTCGGAGAAATTATGCCCTGCGCGGCCGGGCGACGGAAGATGGCTGTGGCTGTCTATGATCATGGTCATTTCACGTAGATTTTCGTGTAGAGAGTTGCGGTTTCGCCGGGGGCCAGCTCGAAGGCGTTGTCCATGGCGTTGGCGGTTTCCACGCAGACCATGGTCTTGTAGCCGTCGTTCGGGAAGTCGCTCATCCGCTGTGACTTGGCAATCCACGGATTCCAGACGACGGCGGACTGGCTGCCGGATTTCTCGATGACGATGGTGCGCCCGAAGACCGCATCGTGGATGTAGGCGGGCGTGGCGCAGTTCTGGTAGACTTCATCGACTTCGCGGTCGATGACGATGTCGCCATGGCGCGTCTCCGTGCGGATTTCCCCCACCTTGTTCACATATTGCAGGCCGTCGAAGCCCTCGATACGGATGCGGGAGACGTCTCCAATATTAAAATAGGTATGGAGCGCATTGGAGAGGACGACGGACCGCGAGTCTGTGTTATGCTGTATAAGCTTGAGTTCCAATGCTTTGCCGATGGTCACCTCCAGTTTGACGTCAAAGGCGTAGGGCCAGTGTGCGCGGCTGTGGGCGTTGTCCGAAAGGGCGAATGTGACGCGTGTGGAGTCGTCGTCGCCGTCGCAGACGCTGTCAATGTCCCACAGCCATTGGCGGACGCAGCCATGGGTGGGGCCTTCCGGAATGTCCGGATGCTTGCTGAACCACGGCCAGCACACGGGAATGCCGCCTCGCAGCGCGGTGCCCTCCGCAAAGATGGCCTCTGAACTCATCCACAGCACATCTTGCTGTCCCGCAGGAATATAGCTCATGACATGGGCGCCGAGGAGGCAGATTTCCGCTGTGGCGGCGGCGTTGGCGATTTTCACCACGGGCAGTCCGCCGCACCCCGCCTGAATGGTCACGTGCCGCGACTCGAACTTGCTCTTCAACTCATTGATATTCATGATGTTACTCCTTTCTAACTAACAATTGCCATACTAGCTAGCTCTAGAAGCCCTAGAAGCTCTAGATAATTCCTAATTTCTAATTTCTAATTCCTAATTGCGATTCGCCGCGTCGTCACCGCAAGGTGAAGAACAGGATGAGGCCAAGCACAATCCGATAGTAGCCGAAGACCTTGAAGTCCCGTTTGCGGATGAAATTCATCAGGAAGGCGATGACGCTCCAAGAGGAGGCGAAGGCCACGACCAGCCCGAACAGCGTGTAGCCCCATTCCGTTCCGCTGAGGGAGGCGCCGTGCTTGAGCAGGCTGTAGCCCGTGGCGGCGAACATGGTGGGGATGGCCAGAAAGAAGGAATACTCCACGGCCGTCTCGCGGGAGGCGCCTAGGCCAAGTGCTCCTAAAATCGTTGCGGCGGAACGAGATACGCCTGGAATCATCGCCACGCATTGGGCGCAGCCGATGCCGATGAGCTGCCACCAGCTGAGGTTCTCGATGCCGTCCGTGGTGGATTTCCGCTTGAAATGCTCCAGAAGGACCAGGGCGACGCCGCCGATGAAGAGGGCGATGGCCACGGTTTGGACGCTGTACAACCGCTCCTGAATGTCGCTGCCCCAAAGGGCGCCGATGACCAGCGAGGGGATGACGCCCACCATGATGCGAACCCACAGCCAGAACCATTTCTTACGGGCGGGAGGCAGCATCAGGGCCTCCATGGGCAGCAGTTTCTTTCGAAAATAGAGGACCACGGCCAAAATGGAGCCCAGCTGGATGACGGTGAAGAAGGTCTCCCGAAAGGCGTCGGATAGCTTCAGAAAATGCTCCACAATGATCATGTGGCCGGTGCTGCTGACGGGCAGGAACTCCGTCAAGCCCTGCACCAGTCCCAATATCAGAATTTTCAATGGCATCATGTTGCAGTTGTCAAAAAGCGGTTTCTATGTTGTAAGTTGTTTATATCCAATAAGTTATATAAAATGATGGTGCCTTGCTCCCGTTGGGGCGGCGTTTGCCGCGGCCCATGCGAAACGGGAGCAAAGCGTTGAATATAAGCGAGTTAGGCGTTCCACCAGAGCTGCAGGTTGTTGACCGTCTCCAGAATGTCTCGCGTCTGTTCGGCGCCTTCCTGAATTTCGCGCTCGATGATCCATTCGCCGTCGAAGTTCAGCTCCTTAAGCAGCTTGACGAAGCGGGGGAAGTTGACCATGCCCTTGCCGACCTGCACCTCGTGCCCCAGGTTGCGTCCGTCCGTGGGAGCCATGCCGTCCTTCACATGGATGTTGCGCACATATTGGCCGAAGACGGAGAGGGCGTCGCAGGGGTTGCCTTTGCCGTAGAGGATCAGATTGGCGGGGTCCAGGTTGAGGCCCAGATTGCCGGTGCCGATGTCCTGAATGACCCGCAGCAGAACCACAGGGGTCTCCTGTCCCGTCTCGAACCAGAAGCCGATGCCCAAATCCTTGCAATATTGGGCGACCTCGCCGATGGCGTCCACCACGGGGCGATAGGTGTAGTCCGTCATGTTTTCGGGGATGAAACCGCAGTGGGTGATGATGGCGGGAGCGCCGATCTTCTTGGCGAAGTCAGCGCCCTTTTTGAGCTCGGCGATGCGCTGTTTGCGATAGGCATATGGCACAAGTCCCAGAGTCACAGGACCTTGTGTGAAATTCCACACGGCGGGGCCGCTGTAGCCCGCCCACACGGCGCAGGGCGTCACGCCGCTTTCTTTGCTTTCTTTGATGACCCGCTCGGCGATTTCATCCGTGTAGAAGGTGGGGCTCCACATGCAGAGCTGGCAGGTGGACAGACCGAACGCCTTGATGTGGCCGAAGATGCCTTGGGGGCGGTCGAGATTCAGAGAGTTGATGACACCGATGCGCATGGTTTTCTTCCTTTGTTACTTGTTGATATAGAGTGAATTATGGTTATAAATGAGGTTTTTCTATACAGTGAGGGGAGAGGCGTCGCCGATGAAGGTTCCCGCCAGTTGGCAATGGAGCTGGTCGCCTTCGCGGATTTCCACGTCAAAACGCGGTCCGTCCACGGCTCCGACGACCTGCAGTTCCGCGCCTGGGCGGGTGGCCTGAACGTAATTGACCTGCAGCTCGCGGATTTGGGCTGTGGGCCGCGCCTCCGCCAGCCAGTCGGCGGCCATGCCGGCGTAGCGGGCGTTGTTCATGTGGAAATTGATGTCTATCATACTGTCGCCCACATGGATGGACATGGGGCGACCAACGGCGCGCCGTTCCAGCTTGTCCAGTTCGGGGAAGTACACGGGCAGGTTCCCATGAGGCGGCAGCCGGTTTTCGAGCAGTTCCTTCACCCGCAGGGGACGTAGCCGCTCCGCGTCTAGCAGAACCCAGTGGCTGGAGGCGACGGCGAATTCGGCACCGTCCTCTCCAAAAAGACGGAATTGCCGTAGGGCGAACAGGCGGTCGAAGCCGGAGGGCCAGGTCTCCACGCGAATCGTCGCCCCATGGGGCGGCAGCGTGGTCATGGCGATTTTCAACCGGGCTAGCACCCATAGCCGATGAGATTCTGTAAGTTGTTTATATCCAACATGTAACGCATCAGCATGGTTGGCGGCCACTTCTTGTAGAAAGTTGAAGACACTCTCCAGCCGACAGGCCCCCTGGCGGTCCACATCGGAGTACAGGATCCGAAAGGATTCCCGCCAGATGGCATTCGGTGCCTCCGCATTGTCTGTCAGATTTGTCATAGCGCCCACGTTTTTTGTCAGCTGGCGGCGTGCGTTTCCGCCATGCCGTATTACATTTATATATATTGTATTAATATAGCGTCCTTTCTTGAATTGGCTGACCATCTATCAGGAGAAAACATCCATGAAACGCATTTTTGCAGGCATTCCTCTCGTCTTGCTGGCCCTCGCCCTTGCGGGCTGCGGAAAAACGGAACAGAAAGTCCGCATCGGGGTCTCGATTCCCGCGGCCACCCATGGCTGGAGCGGTGGCGTGGTGTGGTGCGCCGAACAGGCCAAGAAGGAGCTGGAGGCCGACGGCAAGACGGAGGTCATTCTGGTCACCAGCGCGGACGCCGCCTCCCAGGTGGACCGCATCGAGAACCTGCTGACCCGCGATTTGGACGCGTTGGTGGTCATGGCGCAGGAGCCCGGCCCGCTGACGGCCATCTGCGAGCAGGCGGTCAGCCAGGGCATCTTCCTGACCGTCGTCTCCAACCCGTTGGACAAGAAGGTCGAGAACATCTTCGTCAATGGTGACAACCGCAGTTTCGGGGCCGCCGCCGCGCAGGCCATGGGCAAGCTGTTGGATGGCAAGGGCGACATTCTGGTCATGGAGGGCATCCCGTGCCCCATCAACACGGACCGGGTGGAGGCGTTCCGCGAGGAGCTGGCCAAGGACTTCCCCAACATTAAAATCATGGAGTCCCAGACCGCCAACTGGAACACGGAGAAGGGCTTGGCGGTCATGGAGAACTTCCTCATGAAGTATTCGAAGATTGACGCCGTGTGGGCAGGGGACGATGATGTGCTCATCGGCGCCCTGAAGGGATATGCGGAGTCCGGCCGTCAGGATGTGAAGGCCTTCGTGGGCGGCGGCGGCGCCAAGGTCATCGTCAAGAAGATTTTGGACGGCGATCCCCTGGTCAAGGCCACGGTCACCTATCCGCCCCAGATGCTGAAGGTCGCCATCGACGAGACCGTCAAGGCCATCCGCGAGGGCAAGACGGCGGAGACCGGACGCGAAATCATCGTCAAGTCCCAAATCATCACGTCCGACAATGCGCA
The DNA here is from genome assembly GCA_016288215.1 of Lentisphaeria bacterium. Classification (GTDB taxonomy): domain Bacteria; phylum Verrucomicrobiota; class Lentisphaeria; order Oligosphaerales; family Oligosphaeraceae; genus Tb-RUG-64. The sequence goes on from JAEEYQ010000006.1 coordinate 16,011, forward strand.
GGACCATTATTACCCAGATTCCGTCTACTGAGTTGCATTTCCGCCTATCCATGCCATATTAATGGAATGACCAAGCGGATTCGTCTGCAGGAGAGATGCCGGAGTGGTCGAACGGGACGGTCTCGAAAACCGTTAACGAGCTTGCTCGTTCCAGGGTTCGAATCCCTGTCTCTCCGCCAATGCCATTGCCGCAAGAGGCGGCAAGTGTGTAATGCCATGGCATAGAGGAATGTATAGGTTTTTGCCATGTTGCTGTACCATGGAAGCAATGTTGAAGTCTCCGAACCGCGGCTGATTCCTTCAGAACGGCAGCTGGATTTCAGCAATGGCTTCTATGTGACCACCGATTACAACCAAGCCGCAAAATGGGCGACGTCAAAGGTCATGCGCAAACGTACTGGAAGAGCGTCGGTCTCTGTGTATGAAGTCGTGGAATCTGACTGGCAGTCCCTTGCGATCTTGCGATTCCGCAAGGCGGATGAGGAATGGTTGCGATTTGTCAACGCCAATCGACATGGATTGACCGTGGAATGTGATGCAGATGTCGTCATGGGACCAGTGGCCAATGACAATACGATGCCCGTGCTGAATCTATATTTCAGCGGCGTCTATACGGAACAGGAGGCCTTGCGGCGCCTGCTGACGCAGAAGTTGAAGGATCAGCTTGCCTTCAAGACGGCAAAGGCCATCCGCACGCTTGTCTTCAGGGAGTGCATCGCCCCATGATGAAGCTTCCCGCCATCATATTGGACTATTACGATCGAGAAGTCACGCGGCTCATCAGCGAGAAATTCGGCTTTGAGCCCATGACGGCGTTGCGCATGTTTCTTGCATCGGAAACCTATCGGATGCTGATTGATCCGAAATTGGACATGGGGGAGTTCTCGCCGTTCATCATTTTGGATTTGTGGGAGAATGAAAAAATCACCGGCGACCCCAGAACCTCCGTCTTCATCAGGAGTGAATGACATGGATGCGGAAATGAAATTCTTCATCTACCTGCTGGAGCATTATGCGGAGCACAAAAAGACGTCGGCGGACATCGTGCTCGCCCAATGGGATGCGGCGGGAGTCACGGACACCATCTACCGCATGTATCCGCAATACCATGTGGAAGCCATTGAAAACGCCTTTGACGACATTGACGCGCTCTTGACCGAAGCCGCAAACGGAGCCTGCTGATATTCAGTAATTTTTGCGTAAATTAGGCCCCTTCAGGGCCTTGCAAAATCCGTGCCATTACAGTCTCACATGCCATTGTGCCCTAGAGAAGAGCCGCGAAGCGAAACCCGGGGGAAAGGCTGCGCATCATGACTTCACAGCCCCAACGGGGCTGAATTACAGCCTCGAAACCTGCTTTGCGACTCAATAGTGGAAGCACAAAAAGACATCGGCAGACATTGTGCTCGAAAAATATAAGTCATTGATACTCAAATAGTTACAAGATTCGTGCTGGTGTGTGCGCCGTTTGTCTCAAGCTGAATCCGAGCCAGTTTTTCCCTATACGTCGCCTCCAGTCTCAGCCAGAAGCTCGCTGGAACGTTCAATGCCGCCTCCAGAAGCAATGCCGTCCGTGCCGTGAGCAGCACGTCCCCATTCACCAAATGGCTGATGTGCTTTTCGGAGAGGCCGGTTCGACGCGCAAGTTCACGCTGGGTGATTCCCATCGTCTCAAGCTGCTCTCTAAGCGTCTCCCCCGGCGGGGTGGCGATGGTGGTTCTGTTCTTTCTGACCATGGTTGAATCCTCCCTAATGATAATCTACTATTTCCTCTATGTTTGCGATTTCAACTTGGGTTCCTGATATTGAGAACACTAAACGTAACGGATGTACTAAATCAACTGCATAGGTGCCTTTCCTGTCTAGTCTTAGGGGATGACAGCGTCCGATTCTGAACCTTAGCATAAACTCGACGTTTTCCGCTGCGCCAATTTCATCTATGCGTTGATGCAACTTTTGGGCGTTGAGCTCGCCATATGCCTTTTGAGCAGCGTCTGCATTGGTGCAAACCTTTTCGAGTCTTCTGTTTCGGTATGTAATTTCCACTGTAACTCCACATTCATTTACCTGTCAGGTTAATATACTATGAAGTATATGGATGTCAATTCATGTCTCACGTCAGAATTCATGTCTCAGGTCTCCGGCTGCAAATGCTCAAATTGTGGTTGTAATTCGGATCCATTGGGGCAGCTGAATCCGTGGAGGTCATTTCCCCGAGTCTCGCTTCACTTGACCCGAAGTTGTGTAAATTAGGCCCCTTCAGGGCCTTGCAAACCCATGCCATGACAGTTTCACATGCAACCTTGCCCTAAAAAAGAGCCGCGGAGCGGCTCAATAGTGGTAACCCCGGGTTGAGCGAAGCGAAACCCGGGGGCAAGGCATCACCCCATGTCTACACAGCCCAACGGGGCTGAAATACAACCACAAATTTAGCATTTGCAGACAGATTCTGAACAGTTGCTCAAAAGAGATATTTTAAGCTCTGTCATAACATTATGAGTAGCAATGAGTTATCTGAATTTGACTGCCTGTTTCATGGACACACGAATCTATCTTAAACCTTCATTCATCAAAATCCATCAACAAACTTTGCACATAACAAAAAAAGACAGCCGCGAAATTCACGACTGTCTTCTTGATTCTATTTTTGGAATAGGCTATTTGGTCTGGCGGCGGCGTATACGCTTGGCGGTGCCAACGGTGCCCATGAGCAGCAGACCGCTGAACAGAACGCCCGGAAGCGGCTGGCCAGTGGGGGTGTCGGGGAAATCCAGGTCTTCATAGGCAATGGTAAACTCTCTGCCAGAAGGTGTTAATCCATCGAAGCCCCAATTCATGCGTATGTTTCCAGCAATATCTAGATGTGGTATAACATTTGTATTCTCTGGATCATTTGGATCTTCTGGCACTTGCCATACTCTACTTTTAAGCGTAGTATTGATACCCTGCGTAACGTCTCTTACTTCCTGATATGAGTTCACCATTTCATTACTTCCAACGGGCGTCATCGCAAGGAAGATTTCAGTGTCTTCATCAAATTTGCCAAGAAGATATCCGGTAGTAGGAGAAGATTGGTTGTTATTTTGGTCATTAGTGTATGTGAGAATCATGGTTTCAGTAGTTCCAGAGTGAAAGTCAGAGAGTACCCCATTATCCACCGTGTAGTAGCCAAACTTGTCAGTAGTCATCTGATAGACATTCTCATCAACAAGATCTGGATAAGATGACTGATTCCACTGATTTAGACAACTCCAATTCTTAATAATATTAGATATCCAGACTTGGGTATGGGCTGGTACCTTAAGTGAGAAGCCATCTGCTGGGAACCAAAATTGCGATCCATCGTTGCTCACAATGAGATCAGCTGTTGTTAGCTGCCTGAAGTTTTCGTTTTCAATTCCAGCCAAGACAACTGAGGCAGTCACCATCACCGCCATTGCTAATTTCTTGATCGTCATTGGTTACTCTCTTTCGATTGGTTAAATCTTTGTTTTAGAATCTGCTTTAGTTCTTTGGCTGTTGGTCTCGTGATTGGAGCCAATCTTGGACATGTATTCGTTGAACATGATGTCGCGGGGACTCACCACACCAGAAAAATTAACCACTACTACTATAGGGGGGCTTTTCCAAAAAACAAACTGGCAAATCGAAAAAAGTAAAAACATTTTTCGCGGGGGCAGAGGAGCTAGAGGAGCTAGAAGGAAGGAAAGTGAAAGAGAGTGAACGAAAGTGATAGAAAGTGAAAAGTGAAGAGTGAAAAGTGAAGAGTGAAGAGTGAAGGGTGAAGAGTGAAGAGTGAAGAGTGAAGGGTGAAGGGTGAAGAGAGACACGACATAGCCAGCGAGGAGGCCACGAAGCATGGGGCGTCGCGTTGGCTCAATGGGGCGTCTCCATTGGCAAAGCGGCGTTTCCACATTATAGTAATATAGGTATAAGATTTCAATTCCACCGGCCGAAAGGCCGTTGTTCGCAACCCAATAGAAGGAATGCTCCAGATGAAGAACGTCCTGATTCCGACAAAACTCGACAAAGTGGCAAAGGACATCCTGGTCAAGGAAGGCTTTACTGTTACACAAGATGCTGATACCGAGATACTTTCGCTCGTCAAGCAGCATCCGGAGACCGAAATCGTCATCGTCCGCAGCGAGAAGATGACGCCAGAGATCATGGACTTGCTTCCGGAGCTGAAGGTGATTGTCCGCGCCGGAGCCGGCTACAACACCATTGACATCAAATACGCCCGCAAGAAGGGCATTGACGTCATGAACACCCCCGGCGCCAACTCCAACGGCGTGGCGGAGGAAGTCTTCGCCATGGCACTGGCCGCCTATCGCCATCTGATTCCGGCGGACGCCAGCACCCGCGCCGGCGGCTGGGAGAAGAAGAAGTTCATGGGCCGCGAAATCACCGGCAAAACCTTGGGCATCATTGGTTTAGGCAATATCGGCCAGTTGGTTGCCAAACACGCCTCCGGCTTTGACATGACCCTGTTGGCCTACGATCCCATCATTCCGGCCGCCAAGGCGGAGGAGCTGGGCGTCAAGCTGGACACCATCGAGGCCGTCTTCGCCGCGGCGGACATCATCACCCTGCACATCCCCGAAAACGACGAGACCCGCGGCATGATCAACAAGAAGCTGTTCGACGTAATGAAACCCGGCGCCATGCTCATCAACTGCGCCCGCGCGGGCATCATCAACGAAGACGACCTCCGCGCGGCCAAGGCGGAGAAGAATCTGCTCTTCTGCAACGACGTCTATCCCGCCGACGCGGCCGGCCCCAAGTCCGTGGCGGACATCGCGGACGTCATGCTGCCCCATTTGGGCGCCAACACCCACGAGGCCAATTTCAACGCCGCCAAGCGGGCCGCCGAGCAGATTGTGGCCTATGACCGCCAGGGCGTCAACACTTATGTCGTCAACAAGGCCATTCCGGACGGGCTGGACGAGAGCTATCAGCGGCTGGCGTTCTATCTGACCACGGTGGCCCGCAACTATCTGGGCACCCGCGCCGCCATCAGCAACATCCACTGCAGTTTCTACGGCGACCTGTGCAAATATGCCAAGTGGTTCTACTCCCCCATCTGCGCTGCTTTGTCCGAACACTTTGAGTTCCAGCAGGATCCGCAGGAAGCACAGGCGTTTTTGGCGGACAAGGGGATTGCCATCGAGCTGCGTCCCACCGATGAGAGCAAGCGCTACGGCAACGCCATGACCATCGATTTGGAGAGCAACAACGGCAGCGCCAGCATTCGGGGCACCGTCACGGAGAACCATCTGCTGATCTCCCGCATCAACGACTACGACCAGCTCTATTTCGTGCCCAGCGGCAACATCGCCGTCATCGAGTATGAAGATCGGCCGGGCGTCCTCTCCGTCATCACGGGAGCCTGCGCCAACGCCAACATCAACATCGAAGACATCCATGCGCCGTTGGATCCCACCGCGAAGCGCGCCCTGACTTTCCTCCGCACGGACAAGATGCTGCCCGCGGAGGCGTTGGAGGCCATCCGCAAGCAGATCAACGCGACCACCGCCTTCTCCGTGGTGCTGTAAGCTCCTATATATAGTATATGGTATAAGGGGGCGCCGCCGAATGCCCTTCGCGCCGCCTCCCGTTTTCGTCCCGTTGTGCATGGTGTCTGCAGGGAATTCGCCCCGCAGGCACCGTTGCGTTTCAGCCGCCTTTCATTCCGTCCCCGCAATGACAACCATCTTTATGGAGGCCAGCCATGATTCTCACGACCGTTGGAGACTTATCATTTATCTCATTGGCGTCATCGCCCTGCTGATTGACGAATTCAAGGAGCACATCCTTTGGGGAATTTTGGGCATCATCACCCAAATCTCCAATATCATCTTCGCCATCATCCACTTCGACAAATGCAAGAAGAGCCTGGGCCTGATCGTGTTAGGCATTGTGCTGATGATTCTTGGCGGCATGCTTGGAATTTGATGCCTCTCGACACATTCCGCGCCTCTCGCTCCATGTAGGGCACGCTAGGGAAGGTGCGTGTGGCTTTGACCATGCCTGGATTTTCGTATCTACTTGCAGTTCATCAACTTACAAAAGAGGCTGAATATGAGACGAATGATCATTGGTCCGTTGGCGTTGCTTTGCCTACAGGTGACCGCCAGTCCTTGGCTGTTGCGCAACGGGGACTTCCGCTATAGTGCCATCAGCCGAGCGGTGCTGGCTGACTGGCAGTTTGCGGTTCAACAGCCGGGCTGCAGTTTCCGCCTGTCCGAAGGGGCGGAGAGCGGCATGCAGCCCCGGACCGTGTTTCTCAAGCAGGAGCAGGGCCATTCCGCCGTCATTTTGCAGTATGTCAGCCTGCCGGCGGGAACCTATCGGCTGACGGTTGAGCTCACGCCGGAGTCCACGGCCTGCTACGCCCTGCTGAACGGAGGAGCTGTCCACGGCAACGGCGCCGACTCGCCGCTGGTGATTGAGCAGACGTTGGATGCGGACATGGAGCGCTGCCTGGTCCAGCTTGGCACCAACGGCGTCGGCGAGGTGGGATTGGTCCGTGTGGAATTGGATTGCGTGAAACTGGCCGCCTCTCCCGTGCCCATGGAGAATAGCGGCGCCATGGAGTCCATCCTGCTGCCGACGGACGCCAGCGACGCGGAGCGCTTCGCCGCATGGGAGACCGCCCGCCTGGCCAAGGCCATCACGGGACATGCCCCCGAAATCACCGCCACGGACAATGGGAAGCCGGCCTTCCGCATCGGCCGCGCCGCATCGATGCCGTTGCCGTCCGACCTGACCGAAGACGGCTTTTTCATCGCCCGCGACCCCAAAGGCAGCCTGAATCTGGCAGGAGTCAACGACCGCGGCACCCTCTACGCCGTCTACCACTATTTCACCCTGCAGGGTTGCTCGTGGCTGACGCCTGGCCCGGAAGGGGAGACGCTTCCGAAACGGACATCCCTCTCCCTGCCGACAGCTCCCATCCGCCGCTCTCCGCCGTACACGGTTCGCGGCACCATGTTCTCCCCTCAGATCTTCCAAATGGACGGCGGCTGGCGCTTTCCCAACTATGAACAGCTGCTGGACTGGTGTCTGCGCAACGGGTTGAACAGCCTGTGGCTCGCGGCCAATCGCACCATCGATTTCCGCCCGTGGCGCGGCGGCTCGCCCATGAAGACCCTGAATCACAGCTGGCATCTCTTCATCACCGACGACCATCCGGAGTGGTGGCCGCTGGTGGACGGCAAGCGGGTCAAGATGTCCCCTCTGAAGCTTCCCAACCAGCCCTGCACCAGCAACCCCGAACTGCGGGCCTATGCCGTCCGTCTCATCGCGGATTTCTTCAAGGAGAATCCCGACTATGACAGCTTCGCCCTTTGCGCGGAGGACGAGCCCTGCTATTGGTGCGAATGCGAAAACTGCCGCAAGCAGGACCGCGACCACGGGCAGGGGCCATGGCGGCGTTATGGCGACGCCACGCCGCTGGACGCCGGTCAGACCACCAAGCCCCTTCCCATGTCGGACCGCACCATGGATTTCGTCAATTATGTGGCGCGTGAAATCGCCAAGCTCTGCCCCGGCAAGAAAATCGAGACCTATTGCTATGGCTCGAATCGGGAAGGTCCTGTGCTCCAAAAGGTTGAGGATAATGTCATCATCAAGTACTGCTATTATCTGCTCGCGCCGCCGAACCTCTTCCCCGAAACTGTCACCCGCCATCTGGGCAGTTGGAAGGAGGCCGGCATGCGTCAGCTGGCCATCTACGACTATGACAACTATCTCTATCCGGACAGCGTCTGGAGCGGCCTGCGCTACAGCTTCCTCTCCCTCATCGAGCTCCACCGCCAGTACGGCGCGAACCAGTACCTGCCGGAAAGCTGGCAGTCGGTCTGGAGCAATCCATTGCTTTACCGTCTGCGGGCGGACGCCCTTTGGGGCGCCAAGGCGTGGTCCTTCGAGAAGCTGCTCGCCCAACATTGCCATCAGTACTACGGCGCTGCCGCCGAATCCATGAATGCCTATTTCCTCTATCTAGACGGCGCCTTCTACAAGGGGCGGGAGGAGATGTCCAGCCGTAACATCAAGGACACCAACATCATCTACTGCCCTGAACTCACGTTGGACGATTTGGACGCCGCCAGAGCCTTTTTGAACGAGGCCCAAGCGGCCGTCGCCGACGAGCCACGGCTGAAGAAACGGGTGGATTGGGTCATTTTCGCCCATGACCAGACCGTGCAGGCCGTCATCCTCAACCAGAAGACCATGGATAAACACTGCCAAATCGCCGGCTCCAAGGCCCATGAGGAGTCCTGCCGACTGGCCGAAACCTATCACTTCGACTTCTCGCAGGGCTGCCTGAACCGCCTGAAGTCCTTCTATCTGCCGCCGCTGGTGGAAAAGGAGATTGTGGAACTGCCGCTGACGTGGCGCTTCCGTCCGGACCCCGAAAAGGTCGGCGACCAGCAGCAATGGTTCGCCGCCCCCCATCCGGACTGGAAGTCCATTCAAGTCACCGCCCCGTGGACCGAACAGGGCTATGGGGATTTCCATGGAGAGGCATGGTACGAGCTGGAATTCGACTATACGGCCCCTGAGACAACCCGTCTGGCCATCTACTGCGGCGCCATCGATGGCTTCGCATGGTTCTATTTGGACGGCAAAGCCATCGGCTCCCAGCTGGAGCCTCCCGACAAGATGTGGGACCAGCCCTTCGCCATCCCCCTTCAGGCGTTGGCGAACGGACACCATGTCCTTCATGTGAAAGTGGCCAAGGACATGTGGGCGGCGGGCATCTGGAAGCCCGTGAAGCTCGTGGTCCTTCCGGAGCCGTGAGCCGCCTTCTTTCGAATTTCTGCAATGAAATGAAAGAAAATGCAAGAATGGCCATGTCTCGAAAACTGGCCATTCTAGGGCCTATGGGGCAGGGGATGTATTAATATACAGGTTTGCCCCTAAAATGCGAGGAAGGGCATCGTGGATGCGCGCAAAGGGCAAACGCCCCAAAAACAGGTGCGTTTTTTGCTCTTTTGAACGCGTTTTTTCACCATTCTAGACTCCTTTTGCGGCAAGAAAACGACATTCATTAAATGCATTCATTAGCATGCGTTTTATTGCAGAGTAAGATGGCTGGATTCATATCCTTTTACCATCGCATGTTGGCATAAGGGTCGTCATGCTCCGTGCGCGTGTCCACGTAGATTTCCGCCTCCTTCGGTCTTTCCACGCCCTTTGTGATGAAGGACGCCCATTCGGGGCCCACCTGGACACCCGCGTTGGCCAATGCCATCGTGATCAGTCGGACGCTGTTCACATGTGTGAAGCCCAAGTCCGGACGTTCCTCCTTCGAGAAGTCCTCTGGACAGCCGGACAGCCACACCATGCGGCCTTTCCCAACAGGAATCACCGCCAGCACCCCGCTGGGTGACTTCCAGCCGTTGGACGGCACCGCTGTGACGACGGGCACCGTCCGACGGTCCCGCCAATGCACCTCCGCAGGCGACACGCCGCGCAATTCCGGCGGCAAGGCGGCGCTTGACAGCGCATTCTTCCAGCGGACATCCTCTTTGACGGCAAAGCCGAATGCCATCGCAAGGCCGGCGGCCGGCTGCGCTTTGGCTCCGGAGACGATCACCACGCCGCCAGCATCCATGAATGCCTTCAGGGACTGCGTGTCGAAGGCGGTGTCCCGTTTCAGCAGAAAGACATCATGGGAATTTGCGGCGGACGGCTCGTCGACAAGCTGGGCCGCCTGTGCGTCGCCGCGGGTCGCCATATACTCCACGACATTGCGGAGCAGGCGGTCGGCCGCCGGCTCCTTTCCGGCACGGTCTGTCACGTCCAGCTGACAGAACAACATGGATCCCTTGCCGGTCGTGGTCTCCCAAAGGGCCATGTAACGCAAATCGAACCCCGCATCCAGCAAGGGGATGCATCCCATGGCATGGGGCTTTTCCACCACGGTGGAGGCGACGACTCCCTCCAATGAACAGCGCCAGACGTGATGGTCTCCGATGAAACGCTGCTCCGCCAGCAAGTCCGGTCGCTCCATCGTCAGTGGCTCCAGGCTCGTCTCGCCGCGCCAATCCTTCAAATCCTCCGGACGGATGCCCTTCAGGGCCGGATGACCCGCCGCGCGGATGTTCACGGACCGCAGACCGGAGGCCAATGTGCGAAGCCCAAACGTCCGCTGCAGCGTCGCCGCGCTCTGTTCGAACACAATCACGCGTAGCCCCTCGCGGACCCGTCGGTCAAACGCCTCGAATCGAACGTCGCCCTCAAGCGCCTTGCAGCCAATCACCAGTCCGCGGCAATCCGTCGGCAGCTCCTCCGATGTGGCAATGACTGGCATGTCAATGCCAATCGCCAAAAGCGCCTTTGCCGTCTGCCCTTCGGGGTCATACAGCACCCAGCCCGTGGGAGACGTTGCAGCGGCGGTTGTCTTCGGATGGAACTCCATCATGAAATCCTTCACGTTGACGGCTTCGCCATCCACGGTCACAACAGCCTGCAACACAGCATCTTGCCGTTCTTCCAGCTCGGGAACGGCCAGCTTGACGGAAAGCTTGCGGACTTCGCCCGGCGGCACCGCCACACGTCCCTTGCCAGAGGCGACGACAGCATCGCCGACGCGGCAGCTCCAACGAATGTCGAAGGCCGCCTCCTTGCGGCGGTCATTGATGCAGATGATCGTCTTTTCGAAGGACTCGCCGGCGCGGAAGGCATGCTCCACGGTGTACCAGCGCGTTTCGGGACCGCCAATGTAGGCGTACAACGGCGCAATCAGCTTCGGCATGACTGTCGCGCGGAGCGTTGGCTCAAAAAACTCTTCCTCCTCCGGAAGACCGCGGTCGAACAAGGAGCGGATTTCACCGCCGCCGCCTTCGTCATAGCGCCAACGGTCATACACGAAACCGGGCCTTTGGAGGTTCTTCCAATCGATTGGAACCGGAATCTCCGGCATTCCAATGGTCTGGCCGTTCTTCTGCTTCTTTACCCGCCGAAACGCATTTTCCCACGCATTGACGCCGCCTGAAATGCCCCATGTCCGCCACGCCGGCAGCATGGCCTCGTAGTATGCGGCCGAACATTCATCGACGATGGGCGGAAACCGATAGGTATAATAGGTATAAAGAGAACGCCATGTCCGCGAGTCCGGCTGCCAATGGGTTGCGGGGACATCCACAAACTCGTCCTTCTCAAGTTCGTAGGCCCTGTCGCCCAGGCAGATGGCGCCGTATTCCGTCATAAGCGGCTCGTTTCGCCACCAATGGGTCGGGTCGCGCATCTGAAAATCCCCTGGATACGGCGTGGCCTGCTCCACCATGAACAACGGTTTGGAGCCCTCCGCCACCCAGACTTTCAGCCATTCACGCAAATCCTGAATTTCAGGCCAGCCGAGATAGTTGTTCAGCGTGTAGAGCTCGCCGATGCGGCCGCAGGCATGATTGTACGTCGGCCGCGTCGGATCAAGTGCCTTCACCAACTCATTGCTGCGAAGCAGCCCCTTGGTCGCCACGGCGGCGTCCGAGTCGGGGGCGAAGTCCTTTTTGCCGTCAAGATAATATGGATTCTGATCCTGACCATAGCCGCGGGCGTTCATGTTCATGCGCCACATCACCACGGACGGATGATTGACATTCGGCACCACCGCATGACTGACGACGCGAAGCCATTGCTCCTCAACAGGTTTCTGGAAAATGGCCTCGAACATGCCGTTCACCGGCAGGGTGTCCACGCCGACCAACATGCCCTCTTCATCGCAGATGTCAAGAAAATGCGGAATCAGATCCGGCCGCCCCGGATTGTTGATGGCATCCGTGTACACATAATTGTACCCCAGTTTCATGGCGTTGCGGATCCAATGGCGAATCGCCTCCGTCGTGAACCAATTCCCGAAGAGCCCCCAATAGGCGCATGGCTTCAGGTTGAGGCGAACGCCATTGAGCATGAAATGCCGTCCTTCGACCTTGAATTCACGGAATCCGAAGCGAACGGGAAGCAGCTCGTCTATGATGGAATTTTCTCTAAGTAATTGCAAATGAAGAATATACAACTTTGGTTGGCCCACATCCCAACAGACCGCCTCTGGCAAGGGGGCCTGGACGGCGATTGCCGTTGCGTCAGCTGGCAGGTTGCCCTTCATGTCCAACAGGACGCGATCGTCATCCACCACCCTGCAGCGCCAGCTCAGGCCCGTTGTGTCTTCGCCGTTTGGCACATGGAGGGGCACCGTGACGGACAGGTTTTTCTCTGGCGTCACGGCCGTCACGATGCGGCAGTCGCCAAGCGTCACGCCGATTGGCGTTGAATCCAAATAGACATCGCCGTTGATGCCAATCGTCTGCCAGCGGGAATCAACCGTGGTCAACAGCGGCAGATACTCCGTTGACTGGCGGTGGACAATCAAAATCGACACCGTAAACGCCTTGCCGGGGACGGCCCATTTCGTCACGTCCACATCACCACCGTCAAAGCCCAATTGGCCGGCAAACTCGCCATTGCAGTAGACGAATGCATCCGTTGCCAAAGCGTTGAAATGCAGGATGATGCGGCGTCCAATCCACGAGGGCGGCACCTCGACGTCACGGCGGAACCATGCGGCTGACGCCTTTTCGGGCTGCCTCGCCATCGCGTCCGTCTCATGGGGCCAGCACAGCGGATGATTCAGACTCGGCACGGAAAAATTCGGCACGATGGCATCACCCCAGGCATCATCCGTCGGCGGAGGCACCGCGGCAACCGTCGGCACAGGGACATCCCCCACGCGCAGATTGGTCATCCACAGCTTGCCATGGATTCGCTTCTCCGGCCCCTCTGTCCGCAAGGCGATGAGATTCAGCTTCTCGCAACCCGCCGGTACCTGGATTCGCATGGTGACATGCCGCCAGCTGTCCGATTTCGGTATAGGAGCAGACTTGCTTGTGAAAAAGCGGAAGCCACGCGCATCCCGCAGTTCAAAATGAACAGGAGAGCCTTCAAGCTGGCTCAGCACATCAAATTCGACATTCTGCCAGCACAGCGTCTTCCATCCGCTTAAGGGATACCTGACGAAATAATAGTTCATGGCGATGGGAATGTCCGTCTCGAAGCGCAGTGACGGCGTGCCATCGCAAGTCACATCCCTGTCCAGCGACAGTGTCGACCGCGCCCCATCGACCTCAATGATTGACCACTTGTCCGTAACCGACTCATCGTAGGTCTCGCTCCAATGATACGTCGTCGTCGCCGTCTTCTTCACCTCGCGGGACTCGCTGCGCCATTGCCAGACGCCGTTGACGCAGATGCGTTCCCGCGCCGCAGAAGCGGTTCGCCATGCGTTTTGGAGATTCCAATTGACGCTGGAGCCTTCCGGCATCTTGGCGGCGCAGACGCAGACCGTCGCCAACAGCAACCATTCCGCCTTTACAATATTCAATATAGACATGGATGTAGAACTCCGTTATAATCCACAGAATCCATCGAATACCCCAAAGCGTTCCGCCGCCTTCCATGGCAGAGGGCGGAAATGGACAGGCCTTTTTCGCAAAATCGATATGTGACTATGCCGCAAGGCTTTCCGTCATTTTAGCTGTCGCCATTGGGTCTGGTTGAAGAGGGCGTTGCTGTTCGGGTCGAAGGAGGCCGTGCTGGCGTTTGGGGTGTTGAAGCCGTTGTTGTGGTAGATGACCTCGTTGTCGCTGTTGATCCATGCATGGTCGTAGCGGTTGTCCACAAACATCTTCTCGCCGGTGTTCGGGTTGGAGACCGTGTCCACGTCGCGGATGTATTCGGACCATTTGTCCCGCACGCGGTCCAAGGTGGCGGAAGTGTTGGCGGCCGCCTCCAGTTGCTGGTTGCGGATCTCGTTCTGGACGCGAAGCCAGTTCGCCGTCCGCTGGGAGGCGATCTGATTGACCACCGCCGTGAAATGCGGATTCATCTGCACCTTCTTTATCATCTGCTCCAGCCGCGCCCGCGTGTCCGTCTCCAATTCGGGCGGACAACTGAACGACATGGGGAAAAGTAGCTCGACGACCGTGGAATAGCCCATGCCCGGTCGGTTTTCCGTCGCCAGCATGGGGATGGCGAAGACCACGATGACGCGTTTGCCGTCGCGCCGTCCCTCATAGTGGATGGTCAGCTCCGTGAACAGGAAGTTGGTCGGCTGAATGCCATGCTCCCGCGCCTGCCGCATGCGGGATTCGAGCAGATTGCGGTCCGGCTGCTGCGGGGTGAAATGCGCCTCCACCAGCCGCACGTTCGTCAGTTTGTGGTCCGTCTGGACGTTGGGCAGCCACGTGTTGGCCAACAGGACCGGATTCTGCAGGAAGGGAACCTGCTGGATCTGGCCCACGGCGGGAAGCACGGCCAGAGACGAGAAGATGATTTTGACCTGCTGATCGGGAGAGAGCATCCACACATACCAGCTGACGGGCGTGGCCGGCTCCGTGGTCCAGGTGGTCTTGCCGCCTGCCAGCCAGTTGGGCTGCACGGGATAGCTCAAGACTGGCATCTGTGTCCGCTGGTCAACCAGAAAATACTGGCGTTCAGTCTGTTGCGCATAGGACGACACCGCCAGCGTCCATACCGCCAGCCCTAAAACAACCTTGTCAAACCACATGAAAACTCCTTTTGTCTGCATCTTGAATTCATCGTCCGCATTCCTCGTCGCGGCAGCAATCATCGTTCATTACTGTAATGTGCAATTCACAGTTGGCAATTCGAAATATGGCTGTAATCCCTTACAGAGTGATGCGGCGACAGAGTGTATGCGGACAGCTTTTTCTGCATATCCATGTTTCGAAAGGCAAGTCCTAGTCGCTTGCTTCATTTCTCCGTGAGATTGTCGCGAATGGCCTCTATTTCCTGCTGAGAAAGACCGATGGCCAAGAGATATTTTTCGACCTGTTCCCTGCGTGTGCCTTCGGGGGCATAGGCCTGCAAGTTCTTGAGCCACTGCTGCAAATAGGCAATTGAGTGATGGCGGTAGAAATTGGCCATGGTGCTCAAATCGTAGTCGAGGAACGCAAGTTCCTCATTGACGCCGAGGAGGAAATTGAGCAGAAGGGCGACTTCCCCTGTCCGATCCACGCCGCCATAGCAGTGGAAATAAATGGGATAGTTGTTCTTGTCGGCGAAAACGCGCATTGTGTCGCGCCACAAGGGAAACTGCGCCTCCCGATTTTCGGGCTTGAAGCTATTGTAGGCGTTGATGGCGTAATGGAACCACGTTACGGAGGGCCCCAGGGGGCTGCCAGTCATGCCTTCGACCTGACTGTCATAGCGCAAATCGAGATCGGTCTTGATGCCGAGTTCCTTAAGCATGACGGTACGCGCCTGCTCATTGAGGGCGAAAGGCGTCTGCAGTTGCGTGCCGCGGTAGAGGAGGCCCTGACGGGTGCGACCGACGTTGGGAATCTCCTTGCCACCCCAGTCGCGCACATTGACGGGACCCGTGGCCGACACAAAAATCTGTCGGAAGGGTCCTTGCGTGTTAAAGGAGCAGGTGCCAGAGCAAATTCCGCCGGCATGGACACGCCAGCGGTATTCGCGGTCAATCTCAAGATTGTAGACCTCGACCCTCTTGCTTTCGGTTGTGATGACGCGGTCTATTCTCTTGAATTCATGGTCAGTAGAAATTTCAAGCGTGTATGGCGGTGGCAGTGGTGTCTCCCATGTGAAAACAATGGGAACAGGTTGCCCTTTGACATCCTTATAGAAGTCTCCAGGGTAGTTCTTTGCCTCCTTATCCCTGTTT
The DNA here is from genome assembly GCA_016288215.1 of Lentisphaeria bacterium. Taxonomy (GTDB): domain Bacteria; phylum Verrucomicrobiota; class Lentisphaeria; order Oligosphaerales; family Oligosphaeraceae; genus Tb-RUG-64. The sequence continues at coordinate 31,720 of JAEEYQ010000006.1, forward strand.
TCCGCCAAAATCTGACGCCAGTCTTCGCGCATGTGGGTGACAACGCTGCCAAATTCAGGCGCCACAAGCGCAATTGGGGCATTATGTCTGCAGGCACTCAAGAAAAGCAGGACGGTCAGTAGCAGGATACTGGTCAAGCGGCACGGTTTGTCCATATTCATTGCTTTCTGTTTTGGTGTAACGTCGGCTTCCACCCCTTTTTCTAACCACAACAGTTAGAAACGCGGAAACGTCAATATTTTAAATGCCGCTGTCCAGTTTGCAAATGCCCCATTGTCTTTTTTTCTCTTGTGGCGATGAGACGCGAGACGAGAGAACATGGACGGGAGACGAGGGACGGGGGACGGGAGGAAGTGAAAAGTGAGACGAGAGACGGGAAAAAGTGGGACGGGAGACGGGAAGAGTGAAAAGTAACGTTTTATCAGTGACTTACGCGTCTCGTGTCTTACGTCTCCCGTCTCGCGTCCCAGTCCTCCCATCTCCCGTCCCTCGTCCCCCGTCACAAGGGCATTAAATTCATTGCAATTGTGGTTTCTGTGGGTCGCGGGAGTTGCCCTTTGAATCACGCCGATTATAGTAAAGCATCCTATTCGCCTCTCTCATGATTTTTTTATTCACTTTTATATCATAAAGGAAACATAATGAAACTTTTGTTTGCTGTTTTCATCCTGTTTGCATGCCTCTGCCGTGCTCAGCAGGACAACCTCTGGCCGGATCCGGACTTCGAGAAGACGGGCGTCGAGATGGAGAACGCCCATTCGGGCACCCGTGGCCACCGCCTCCATGTCGGCGGGAAGGAATATTGGGTGGTCTCCGATCATCGCAATCTGGAGGTGGTTCCATACGCGCTGTACCGCGCGACGGCCTATGTCCGCTGCGACGGCCACGGCGGCGGCACCGCCAAGTCCCTTGTCTTCTATGGCTGGGACTCCTTCGGCTGGGGCTTCATCGCCGAAGCGTACACGCCAATCACGACGGAATGGCAGAAGGTGTCCGTCACCTTCTCCGTCCCCGACAACAGCATCTCCTTCCATCCGCTGGGCTTCCTCAATTCAAGCGACGCGACGGAGGAAATGGACGATTTGGAGATTGTCATGGAGCTTTCGGCGGAGGAGCACATCCGCCACATGGAGCAGGCGGAGAACCCGACGCAGTACGAATGCCAGCTGTTGGGCCGCCATTACCTTGCCACCGGCCAGATGGAGGCCTTCCAGAGAGTCTACGAAAAGGCCAACAATCTGGCCAAGTCGGACTTCTCCTGCCTGTTGGCGAAGGCCGCCAAGGACCCTGCGGTCGTCTCCCGCCATGTGGGCGACATGCTGCATTGCGGCGCCATGCAGTATCCCGAAGGCCCTTCGCGGCTGAATGAGTTTCTTGACGCGCTGCCGTCGGAGCTGCAGTGGGAGAGCGTGTCCCGCGCCATTCGGCTGGGCATGACGGATGAGGATATCGCCAAGTGCATGGACTTGTTGCAGGAAAGAATGTGCAAATCCGACAAGATTTTCACTAAGGCATTCCGCGAGAAGATGTTAGATGAAGTTACAGCCTACCTGAATGAGCCGAACGGTTTGGGGAATGAGCCCATCTGCCGTCAGGCGTTGGAGTCCATGCAGGCCTTCTGGAAGGACAGCGTGGCCCGCATCGGCGACCGCCGCGTGGCCATTGGCGGCGTCCCGCTGAAAACCGGCCAGACGGCCATCGTGCTCCCGCCGGACGCCACTCCCACGGAACGGACGGCGGCGGACGACCTCAAAGGCCATCTGGAGGAGATGACCGGCGAGACCCTGCCCGTCATCGAAGGGACCGACGGCTGGCCAAAGCAGCTCATCTTCGTGGGTCGGAACCCCAAGCTGGCGGACTACGGCTTCAGCGTGGACTACGCCAAATTGGGCCTGGAGGGCATCCACATCGAAAGCAAGAACGGCAATCTCCTGCTGGCCGGCGGCAAGCGCGGCGTCCTCTACGCCGTCTACAGTTTTCTGGAGGATTATCTGGACTGCCGCTGGTTCACGGCGGACTGCATCCGGCTGCCCAACAGGGGAACCGTGGAATTGGGGGATTTCCGCACGGTCTATGTGCCTCCGCTGGAAAACCGCGATGTGGACTACTTCTCCAGCCGCCCCAATGGCTTCGCCATCCGTAACAAGCTCAATGGCATATATATCGATGGGGGAGAGGCTTGGGGTGGCAACATCTCCCACGTGGGCGGCGGCCACTCCATGTATGTGCTGATCGATCCCGACGTCTACCGCGTCAGCCATCCGGAGTACTTTTCGGAAATCAACGGCGAACGGGTCTGCGAGGACGCCCAGCTCTGCCTCACCAATCCGGACGTGCTGAAAATCGCCACGGAAACCGTCCGCAGCTGGATGCGGCAGAATCCGGACAAGATCTTTTTCAGCGTCTCCCAAAACGACAACATGAAATACTGCCAATGCGCCGCCTGCACCGCATTGGCGGAGAAGGAGGGCAGCCAGGCCGGCCCCATCATCCACTTCGTCAACGCCATCGCCGACGCCGTGCGGGACGAGTTCCCCGGCAAGTTCATCTCCACCTTCGCCTATCAGTATTCCCGCAAACCGCCCAAATTCGTGAAGCCGGCGCCCAACGTCTGTGTCCGCCTCTGCAGCATCGAATGCTGCTTCTCCCATACGCTGGACAGCGACTGCCCCATGAACGTTTCCTTTGCGGAGGACATCGTCGGCTGGTCCAAAATCTGCAAGCGCCTCCATGTCTGGGACTATGTCATCAGCTTCTCGAACAGCGTCATGCCCTTCCCCAACCTGCGGATTCTCAAGCCGAATATCGAATTCTTTGTAAAGCACAATGTCACAGGAATTTATGAAGAAGGAAACTATTTCAGCAAAGGGGCGGAGATGGAAGAGCTGCGCAGCTACATCATGGCCAAATGCCTTTGGGACCCCGCCTATGACGCGGAGAAGGCCATCCACGAGTTCACGGAAGCCTATTATGGTGCGGCCGCCGACTGCATCCGTGAATACATCGACTTGATACACAACGCCTTCTGCATTCCCAAAGAGACCCATGTAAACATCGGCGCCACCTCCAGCATCTTCTTCATGGTCGAGCCGGGCCTGCTGGACAAGGCCACGGAAATCCTGCAACGGGCGGAGAAAATGGTGGCGGACGATCCCGTTCTGACCTTCCGCGTCCAGCTGGCGCGGCTGCCCGTCATCGGCGTCAAACAGGAGCTCTGCCGCTCCGCCATGAAGCTTGAAGGAAACAAACTCGTTCCCTATCAAGTGGTTACGGCTGAAGAGCAGACACTGTTCGAGGAGACCGCCCGCAAGGTCGGCATGACGAAGGTCCGCGAGGGCGATGGCGATCTGGATGACTGGCTCGAAATGTGCCACGCCCCTGTGAAGTCCCATGACATCTATACTCTTGAGAATGAGACATTTGTCATGAAAGTCATTCCTTCCATCGGCGGCCGTATCTGGGGCCTGGAGCACAAGGCCACTGGCCTGCAGCTCATCCGCATCATGAAGGACTCCCATGGCAATATTGCCGCCTACGAGGGCGGCTACGAGGAGTACAACAACGAGAGCTACCGCAGCGGTGGCTACATGGAGGAGTTTGAGGTTCTGGAGGCCGATTTCCGCCACATCCGCATGCGTTGCGAATTCGACGACGGCTCCATCGCCACCCGCCTCATCGAGCTGCTGCCCGACCAGCCTGGCTTCACCGTGGACACGCAGTACACCGCCAAGACGGCGCTGCCGCCACGCCACTGCCGCGTCCATCCGGAGTTTTACATCCCCGATTCCAAGTCGGCCATTCTCTTCCTGCGCCGTCCCGATGGCTCCTTCACCACGACCGTCATGGACGGCAGCGAGAACGAACTCTGGCTCAAGGGCGAGCAGCGCCCCGCCGGTGAATGGCGCATCCAGTTCGAGCTGCCACAGGGCAAGGCCACTCTCACGGACCGCTTTCTCCATGAGCGCATCAACCAATGCTATGTCAACCGCAATGTCACCGAAAAGCGCATGAATTTGGAGCTCTGGTCCGCCAAAGAGCCGCTGACGCCCACCTCCGGCCCCCGCTTGCTCAATACCTATCTCTTCACCGTGGAGTGAAGGGGCAGAGGCTTCGAGTGGTTTATATAAGTTCATGATTTGCATTATGTTAGCGATGAATGAGGGGCATCGGTTTTACTCATGGCTCCCCATGCGTCACCACCCGCAAATATATTCATAACCTGTTTGATACAAATGAAATAGAAAGATTGTTGAAGAGTAGGTAACACAACCATGATGAAGAAACTGTTTCCAATCCTGTTTGCCGTTCTGCTTCCCGCTGTGATGGCGGGGCTTCGCATTGATGTGACCAATTCGGAGTTCGAGCGGACTTATGAACCTGTCATCTGCAAACTTACGCCTGAACAGCTGGCGGCGGCCGATGGCTGCGCCCTGTTTGAACTTGACGCAAAGGGAGACAAGACCGCGGTGCCTTTCAGCATCGCCAAACTCGAAGACGCCGCCTATCTCAGCTTTGTGATGGACGGCTTGACTGAAGCGGAGACCCTGCGCTCATTCGTCATGGTGCCTGGAAAACCGTTGGAAGACAGTCCGACTGACTTGGCCGTTGCGGAGGACAAGGACGGTATCACGATTGAAAACCAGTACTTTACGACTTCTCATAGGAAGCTCGGCGGAGGAAGCCTGCCACGTGGCGTCACCTTCAATCTCAGCGGCAACTCCAACCCCGAGCTTGGATTCTTGGACCGAATCGCAAAACCGTCTGAAACAGGCCCGTATCCCTTTGTGGCGAGCCTCAACAATGACAGGGAAAGCACGGCCAGGCTCCTCTATTCAAGTCCGCTGATGGCAATCGTCGAAGTGCATGCAAAGTACCGTTCTAGCACGGAGGCGGAAGAAAAGGGCAATCCCCGTGCCACGTATCGCTTCTTCTACAATTGTGCCACGCCGCTTGTCCATGCGGAGATTGTCGCCGAGCAGGATGAAGTGATTGGCTGGAACGAATTCTATTTTCTGCATTTGACGCATTTGAAGCGGGAGCGCCACTACAAGCGCAACGTCGTTGGACTTCCTGTGGAAAAGTTTGACTATCAGCCGCTTGGAGGAGAGAGCGCAATGCATGGCTCCCAGACGTGGGGCGTCATGGAGAACGGGCCGGATGCCGTGGGCGTAGGCGGCGGGGAAGTCCTGTGCTGGGATGGCGCCAAAGAATTCCTTACCTATGTCCGCCTTCAGAATCTAAAGGATTTTCAGGTAAAACGACAGGCAACGGAGGGGCTTCTGTATTTCGGGCAAACACAGCTGGATGCGTCGATGTATTCCCAATGGCTCAATGGCGCTGCGCGGCCAAAGGCCATCATAAGTGACTACACGCCAGTGGATAATGCAGAGGATGAGAGTCGGGAGAAAACTGCCGCGCAGGCAAGTGTCACAGCCTGCCACCGATTTGACATCGATGGTCTGCGGCTGACGTTTGCGGATGCGGAAAACGGCTTCGCCATTATCGGGCTGGAGGAAAAGGACGGCGGGGCGGTCCGGTTTCTGGAAGGAGAAAGCTCATCGCTGCAGCCGCTGTGGAAGGCGGTGTTCCGTGCAGGGACGGATGAAAAGAGTGCCGTCGTTTTGGACAGCAAGGCGGGGCAGGGGGAGATTCGCAGGGAGGACGACCGCATCGTCATGGAATGGCGGAATCTCAGCCTCGGCGATGGCGCGGGAAGCGTGGATGTGACGGCCACCGTGTCGGTAAAGGACCGTGCAAGTGACTGGCGCATCGTCATTAAGACAAACAGTGACAAATATGGTCTGTGGGAGAGCGAATATCCGATTTTGGGAAAGGTCTTCGATGCCGAACAAGGAAGCACCTTGCTGCCGACGGGAAACATTGGCGGCACGTTGAGGCACAATGTCCCCTGTTCCTACAACGGTATATATCCATGCAGGTTAATGCCCGTGCAGTTTTTGGCGTTCATGCAGCAAGACAAGGGGCTTTATGTTGGCATTCATGACGGACTTGCGATGAACAAGCAGGTGACCCTCTCCTTTGCGCAGACGCTCTCTGTCAAACTGCCTGCCGAAAACATGGGCGTGCCTGGCACAGGTCGGGACGACCTGTTTCCCGTCCGGCTGCAGCTCTATGACGGCGACTGGTGGACTGCCGCAAAGCTCTATCGCGCCTGGGCTACCAAACAGCAGTGGACGTCCAGGGGACGCACCTTCCACAATCCGAAATATCCGTCCAGTCTCGCCGATGTATCCTTCTGGATGCAACTGAACGGTGATCCGGAAGAGGTGGAAAGAATCATGATTCCGCTGGCGGACAAGGCGGGCTATCCCATTGGCGTGCACTGGTATAACTGGAATGTCCATCCCTTCGACACCCATTATCCGAACATGCTTCCGGCCAGAGAGAAGATGGCGGAAGCGGTCATGCGGATGCGGGAGCACAACATCGCCGTCATGCCTTACATAAACGGACGGCGTTGGGACTCCAAGATAGAAAGCTATCAGGAGGCCTTGCCATGGGCCTGCAAGGATGAACATGGCAAGCCCTATACGACCGTGTTTCCCACGTCGTACATCGAGCTTACCGTCATGTGCCCATACACAACGTTCTACCAGAAAGCCATTTACGACATTGCGATGAACCTCTTCAACGAAAAGCACATCAATGCCCTCTATCTTGACGAGATTGGCGCCGCCTATGGGCATTGCTGTTTCGACAAGGGCCACGGACACGCCGTGGGCGGCGGCCGCTTCTGGACGGCTGGCTACAGGGAACTCCTTAAACCGCTTAGAAAATACGCCGACGAACACAACTATTTCCTCACCACGGAGAACACGGCGGAACCGTATATGGACAGCATTGACGGCTTCCTCTCATGGAATCCGAATGGAGACGCGGACGTGCCGGTGCTTCCCGCCGTCTATTCAGGCTATACCACTTATTTCTCCACGCCGACGCAGGCTGGAGCCGACATGGGCCTTTCCCATCGCACACAGCATGGGCGCAATTTCCTCTGGGGCGTTGTCGTCGGCTGGAATGATTCGTGGATTCTCAGCGAGAAGTACACGGAGGAACTGGATTTTGACCTGATGCTCGGGGGCCATCGCCATGCAACGCAGGAGTTTATGATGCACGGCGAATTGATTGGGGAAATCCAGCCCACAGAGGATGTGCCGTCTCTTGATGTCACATGGTACTATGGGGCGCCCCATGATGCGTCCCTGCCCGCCGTCCAGGGGACGGTGTGGGAGGCTCTGGACGGACGGCGATGCGTCTATCTCCTTAATTATGATGATAATATACATTCCTTCTCGTTCAAGCTGCCTGTTCCCGACGGCGAGGGGCCATGGCTGCTCCGCCGGATTACGACGAATGGCCGTGCGCCGCTGGCGTTGGTCGATTCCAAAAATCTGTCCTGGACAGCCCATCTGATGCCGCGGGAGCTGCTTGTGCTCTCTCTGGAGAATGCGAAAGGCGGAACAAGAGCCATTCTCAAAGAAGCTAAGACATTGGTGTCCAATAGCATGGATGATGCCCTCAAGAATGCGGCATCCCAGTTCATTGTCTCCCAAAACAACAAGGCGAGGCTGCATATTGGAACCTGTATGGAGTTTGTCCAAGGCGAGTTGGCCGACGTTGAGTATTCCATTGTGAATCCTGGCAAGGCCACCGAACTGGAGATCATCTGGCCTAACGGACTGAAAGAGAAGAAGAAAGTGCCGTCAAAGAGCAATGAAAGGCATGTCGCCCAGCTGGATATGTCGAAGATGGAAAGCGGCATGGGCACGGTGAGCGTAGGCGACGGCAAGAACAGCTATGCCATTCCGTTTGCGTGGCGTGAAGTCCCTGCGGTCAGTGCGGAAATCAGCCTGCCGAATAAAATGTTTGCAGGAGAACGTGCAACCGCTCAGCTCACGGTTTCCAACAATTCGAGCCGGACACGGGACGCGACTCTTGTCATTCGTGCGCCTGAAAGCTGGAACTTCTTGCCTTCCAGGACGATATCTATGAAGAACCTGCAAGGCAAGTCGAAGCGTCATTTCAATGTGGACTGCATTATTGGCGACCAGCCGGAAGACAGCGCCGAACAGATACAGCTCCTTGTTCAGCAGCATGTCGGCGGCGCCGCCGTTTCCGTAATCAAGACGCGGCCAAAGGTCATCGGACATGCGGCGACAATCACGATTGACGGGAAGCTCGATGAATGGAGTCAGGCGGACATCGTCACCATCGATGAATCCTGCAAGGACAAGATTTTCTACACAAATCAAGGGCAGGAGTATGGCGGCAATGGCGACCACTCGGTCAGAAGCCGCGTTGCATGGGACGCGGATTACCTCTATTTTGCCTTTGAGGTGACGGACGATATCCACGTCAATCCTTCGCGGGACAACCTTGTCTGGAACGGAGACATGATTCAGATTGAGCTCGTGCCGGGCGGGCCTCCTGAAAAATCCAGCGATCCCACCATGCGGCAGTTTGCGCTCGCGTGCGATGATGAAGGGCCATTCATGTTCCAATGGAGCATGTTTGCGGAGAATGGCGCGTCGTTGGGAGATGGGGTGCAGAAGTCATGCAGGATGGTCTGCGCCAAGGGGGAAAACGGCAATGTGACCTACGAGGCGGCCGTGCCATGGAAGGTGCTTCAACTCGAACCGCCGAAAGGCAAATCCCGCTTTGGATATTCGTTTGTCGTGTCGGACAATGACCAAAAGGACATGAAAGGCTGGCTGCAGCTTACTCCCGGAATCTTCGGAGAACACAATCCCGCCGCAATCGGTTGGCTCATCCTGAGGCAATAACAGACTGAAACCCATGGCTGAAATGTGTTGTAAGTGATTGATTTCGTTTGTTATGCTTGAATCGGAGGATCAGCGGCAGGCGTGGGCTACATTGTCGCGGACTTGGACCATTGCGTCGCCACTCATCCGCAGTAGCCGAAGGTATGGCGCCGCTTTGAAAACATAGGCGCTGAAATTTATGCTATGGCAACTGGAAAATTAGAGGGGTGTAATATATTATTGTATGCATTGAATGACGTGTTGCTCGGTTTTGGCTGCTGCGGAACAGTGTTGTCCGTGGGCTTGCGGACAGTTGCCATTCTCTATGCAAGGGTAAACTCAATATGCATGGCACGGCAAAGGAGTTTTTGGGGAAGAACTTGCCGTCCATGATTTTATATAGGGCTTTTGATATGAGTGTTTTTATTCAGGGACTTTCCCCTAGTTTGTTTGGGGATGTCGACCTAAGTGAGATTGACGAACAAGTACATTGTCGATATGTCATTCAACGCGTTTTAGAACGGGGTAGTTTGGATGACATTCGGGCAACCATCTCACACTACACGCTGCCTTTTATGATGTCGCAGGCTCAGCAAATCAGAAGCCTTGATCCGGTGACACTTGCTTTTGTTGCCTGCATCGGCAATGTCAAAGAGGAGTCCTTCAGATGTTATGCTTCAAAACCATAGCACTCCAGACACTTTCGTTATTGAAGATGCTGCAGGCAATTCCTGAACTTGCTGATACACGTCTTGTTGGAGGGACAGCTTTGGCGTTGCAGCTTGGGCATCGCATCAGCGTGGATCTTGATTTCTTCGAAAAGTGGGAGAAAATCCGTTCCGCAGTACGCAGTTTCTTGCAATCTTTCAATGATTGACGGTTGTTCCCCGTCGGTTATTGGCCAAAGGGCTGAATCACAGCATTTTAAATACCAAATATTTAATTTCAATGAAAGGAGTTCCATGTTCACGACAAACTTCCGACGCCCTTGGGCGGCGGCCTGTGTTGCATCTATTCTAACTCTTTGTTCATCAATGAGTTATGCACAAGATAAGAATCTATGGCAGGATTCGGACTTTGAACAGACAGGAGAGGCCATTCCCAATCCCCACAGCGGTGCCAAAGTCGGCAAATTCAGCATCACCCACAAGAACCATTGGGACGCCTATCAGAACGTGCAAATGGGCGTGGAGCCCTTCGCTGTCTACGAGGCGAAGGCCTTTGTCCGCCGCGATCCTGCAAACAGCGGCTATGCCCAGGCTCTCCTGGCCTATGGGTGGGACTCCTTCGGCTGGAGCTTCATGGCAGCGGCTGATGTTCCCGCCACGGACCAGTGGACTCACGTCTCCACCCACATCTGCGTGCCGGCCAATATAGTCAATTTTTGCCCCCTGGCCATTGGAGAATTCCAGGGGGACGGCACCTTCACCGCCTACATCGATGACTTGGAATTCGTCAAAATCCTCTCCGGCGAGGAGCACATCGCCAAACTGCAGCAGAAGGCGGCGAGTGACCTGAACAACAACGAATGTGAGCTACTTGCACGTTACTTGCTGAAGGAGAATCGATTAGACGAAATGGACAAGCTGCGGCTCGCCACGTCCCATGACCACGCGCGGGCGGACATCGCCTGCCTGCTGGCAAAGCGGGCCGACACCTCCGCCGCCAAAGTCCCCTTCGTGGCGGACATGATTTGCCATGGGGGCCTGAATTTAGCTGAAGGGAAACAACGCCTGGAGGAGTTCCTTCAGAAGCTGTCCGTTGAAGATGACATCGCCGTCTGCATCGCCGCCATCCGGCAGGGAGGCGATTGGGACTCCATCCGAAATGGCGTCGAGCAGGTTCGGCAGCTATTGGAGAATAGAAACACCTATGCCGCCCCCAATGATCTGCAATACATCCTCCAGGACCTTGCCGCCGCGAAGGATGCGCTGGCGGCACCGCAGCGAGAGGAAGGGGAGAGCCTGCTTAACGCCTTGACGGACAACGTGAAAGCCATGCAGGGCACCTTGCGGGAACAGCAGGGCTCCCGCGTCGTCACCATCAGCGGCGTCCCTCTCACTGCCGATGGCACGGCCATCGTCCTGCCGCAGAATCCGACTCCTTCGGAACGGCACGCCGCCAGGGAGCTGAACCACTTCCTTTATCTCATAACGGGCCTCAATCTCCAAATCGTCGACGAGACCGCCCCGCTGCCGCCTCGCGTCATCTGCATCGGCCGCAACGCCAAGGCGGCGGAATACGGTTTCGACGTGGACTATGCGAAATTGGGGCTGGAGGGCATCCACATCGAAAGCGCCAACGGCAATCTCATGCTGGCCGGCGGCAAACGCGGCGTCCTCTATGCCGTCTACCACTTCCTGGAGGACTATTTGGGCTGCCAGTGGTTCACGCCGGACTGCGACAAAATTCCCAACAGCGGCCGCGTCGACCTGGGTGACTTCCGCAAGGTCTACGTGCCCCCGCTGGAATACCGCGACACGGACTCTCCCGTCTGCCGCCCCATGACCTTCGGCGTGCGCAATCAGCTCAACGGCCTCTATTCTCTGGCTGATGAGGCGTGGGGAGAGCACATCATGTACCGCGGCTTTGTCCACACCTTCTTCGAGCTGGTTCCGCCTGCCCAATATGCCAAAGACCATCCGGAGTACTATTCGGAAATCAACGGAAAGCGCGTGGTGGACAAATCCCAGCTCTGCCTCACCAATCCGGACGTGAAGCGCATTGCCACGGAGACCGTCCGCCGTTGGATGCAGGAACATCCGGAGGCCACCATCTTCAGCGTCTCGCAGAACGACTGGCACAATTACTGCACTTGCAGGAACTGCCGCGAGCTGGCCGAAAAGGAAGGCAGCCAGGCGGGACCGCTGCTCCATTTCGTCAACCACATCGCTGACGCCGTCCGCGATGAATTCCCTGACAAGATCGTCGACACGCTCGCCTATCAGTACACCCGCAAGCCGCCGAAATTCGTGAAGCCGGTTTCCAATGTGTGCGTCCGCCTTTGCAGCATCGAATGCTGCTTCGTCCATCCGCTGGAGAACTGCACCTTCAACAAAACCTTCGTGGACGACATCATCGGCTGGTCCAAAATCTGCAACCGCCTCCACATCTGGGACTACGTCATCAACTACGCCCACAGCATCCAGCCCTTCCCCAACCTCAAGGTCCTCAAGCCCAACATTAAATTCTTTGTAAATCACGGAGTAACAGGTATTTACGAAGAATCAAGCTATTTCAGCCAAGGGTGCGAACTTTCCGAACTGCGCACCTACATGCTGGCCAAGCTGCTGTGGGACCCCTCCTATGACGACAATAAAGCCATCGAGGACTTCACGGATGCCTACTATGGCCCCGCCGGCGCGTTCATTCGCCAATATCTGGACACCATCCACACCATCTGCGATCAGGACGGCCATGTGGGCATCTACGCCGCCCCCGGCCAATACCTTACGGACAAGGACATGCTCCAGAAGGCCAGCGAATGCCTCGAGAAGGCGAAAGACGCCGTGAAGGACAATCCGACCTTGCTGCAGCGGGTGGAGCTGGTCTCCCTGCCCCTGCTCTACACGAACATCGAAATGGACACGGCGCTCCTCCATCGGGACGGCAACACTCTGACGTATGGCAAGTCCTCCCAAGGAGCGCTTCTAGAGGAATTCACCCGCATCGCCAAGCAGGCGAAAGTCACCCAGGTCTCTGAAGGCACCATGCTTGACGAATGGCTTAAACGAAAGCACGCCATGGAAAAGGACCCAATCAAGGAAATCGTCACATTGGAGTCCCCGTTCATCCTGATGGAGCTGCTGCCCTCCATGGGCGGCCGCATCTGGCGGGCTGTCCACAAGGCCAGCGGCCATGAGATTCTGCGAGTCGTGGGCAACGACGAGGCGGGATTCACTCCCAAAGACGCCGGCTATGAGGAATACAATTCAGAGGAATATCGTGGCGGGGGGTACTACGAGAACTATCAGGTGGTGGAGGCCACGTCCTCCTTCGCTGTCCTCCGCTGCCAGTTTGAGGACGGCGTCATTGCCACCCGCACCATCTCCCTGCTTCCTGACCAGCCGGGCTTCCGGGTGACTACCCAATACAACGCCGTCTCGGACTCGCATGCTCGCTGTTGCCGCAACCATCCGGAGTTCAATGTGATAAACATGAAGGATGCCACGTTGTTCATCAAAAAGGCTGATGGCTCTATCTTGCGGACAACTGTCCCCTGGGACAAGAAGTGGCCGGATGACGAGATATGGTATCGCGACGAGGACATTCCCGCCGGCGAATGGGGCATCCAGTTCCCCTTGAACGGCAAGACCGCCACGCTCACCTGCCGCTTTGACCCTGCGACCGTCAAAACCTGTTATGTCAATGTGTGTGACGCCGATTCTCGCTTCAACCTGGAGGAGTGGACGACCGACATGCCCGTGACCCCCACGTCCGGCCCCCGCCTCTCCAATACGTATCTCTTTACCTTGGAGTAGGTTGGATGGTGCTATTCAGGATTCCGCTAAAACCTATGGAATACACGGAAAAAACTGAAAGGACAAGTCAAATGGCTCAAGTCCCTCTTGAGTGAAAAGGGAGGCGGGCGTCAACGTCTTCTGAGTTATTCTGTGTGTGCTATGGACTCATCGAAAAGGGATGATTGCATCATTGTTGATTAGGAAAGGAAGCCATGTTTTCTGCAATCTCTTGGCGATCGTCGAAGGCAAGCATTTTCTGTTCTATTGTAACTCTTTGTGTGTCAATGACTTATGCACAAGAAGGAAATCTGTGGCAAGACCCTGGCTTTGAGCAGCTTGGGGAGGCGATCGCCAATCCCCACGGCGGCGCGAAGGCCGGACGATTCACCATTGCCCATAAGAATGTTCGGGACACCTATGAGCAGCGTCAGCTGGACGTGGAGCCTTTCGCCGTCTACGAGGTGACGGCCTTTGTCCGCCGCGACCCCGCCAGCAGCGGCTATGTCCAGGCCCTTCACGCCCATGGGTGGGACTCCTTCGGATGGGGTTTCACCACATGGATCGATGTTCCCGTCACGGACCAATGGACTCCCGTCTCCACTCGCATCAGCGTGCCCGACAACACGGTCACCTTCAACTGCCTCGCCATCGGCGGCTCCAAAGGGCATGGGGACATCACCGCCTACATCGACGACCTGAAAATCGTCAAAATCCTCTCCGGAGAGGAACATCTCAGCCAGCTGAGGCAGAAGGCGGTCGCCGACCTGAATCTGGCCGAATGCGAGATGCTGGCTCGTTACTGGTTGAAGGAGAACAGGTTAGACGAAATGGACAAACTGCGGCTTGCCACGCCCCATGACCAGGCGAGGGCGGACATCGCCTGCCTGCTGGCCCAGAAGGCAGAGGCTGACCCCGCCGCCCAAATCCCCTTCGTGGCGGACATGATTTGCCACGGGGCCCTGAACCTTGCCTATGGCGAAAAGCGGCTTCAGGAGTTCTTCGAAAGCCTCTCGTTCAGAAGCAGCGCCGCGGTCTGCGTCGCCGCCATCCGGCAGGGAGGGGATGCGGAGTCCATCCAGAAGGCCGTCCAGCAGTATCAGCGGTATCTGGACTCACAGGACACGTTCGCCACCGCCGCGGGAATTCAGGAGGCCATCCAGACTCTTGACGCCGCCAAAGGCACCTTGACGGGCCCGCAGGCGGCCGTTGGCGAGACGCTTCTGAACACCCTGACGGAAAACGCGAAGGCCCTCCATGACACGCTGTTGGCACGGCAGGGCTCCCGTGTCGTCACCATCAGCGGCATCCCCCTTACCGCCGACGGCACGGCTATTGTCCTTCCGCAGGAGCCGACTCCTTCGGAACGGCACGCCGCCAAAGAGCTGCGCCGCTATCTGTATGCGGTCACGGGCCTTGAACTTCCCATCGTGAACGAAACGGCTCCGCTGCCGCCTCACGTCATGCTCATCGGCCGCAGCGCCAAAGCGGCGGCCTATGGCTTCGACGTGGACTACGCGAAACTGGGTCTGGAGGGCATCCACATCGAGAGCGCCAACGGCAATCTCATGCTGGCCGGCGGCAAACGCGGCGTCGTCTACGCCGTCTACCGCTTTTTGGAGGAGTATCTGGACTGCCAATGGTTCATGGCGGACTGCGAACGAATCCCCAACAGCGGCCGCGCCGACTTGGGGGACTTCCGCAAGGTCTACGTGCCTCCGCTGGAGTACCGCGACACGGACTATTCCGTCTGCCGCCCCACGGCCTTTGGTGTGCGCAATCAGCTCAACGGCATCAACTCCATGGCTGACGAGGCATGGGGCGGCCACATCTCCTACTGCGGCTTCGTCCACACTTTTGAGCAGCTGGTCCCGCCTGAGAAGTACGGGATGGACCATCCGGAGTACTTTTCGGAAATCCATGGAAAGCGCCTGGTCAACAGCTCCCAACTCTGCCTCACCAATCCGGACGTGAAGCGCATCGCGACGGAAACGATTCTGCAATGGATTCGTTCCAATCCGGAGGCCACCATCTTCAGCGTCTCGCAGAATGACTGGGGCAACTACTGCACCTGCCCTGAATGCAGCGCCCTTGCCGAGAAGGAAGGCAGCCAGAGCGGCCCGCTGCTCCATTTCGTCAATCACATCGCCGACGCCGTGCGAGAGCAGTACCCCGACAAGATCATCGACACTTTGGCCTACACCTATACCCGCAAGCCGCCGAAATACGTGAAGCCGGCCCCCAATGTGGCCGTCCGTCTTTGCAGCATCGAATGCTGCTTCGCGCATCCGCTGGAGAGCTGCCCCGTCAACAAGACCTTCGTGGAGGACATCATCAACTGGTCCAAAATCTGCAAGCGCCTCCACATCTGGGACTACGTCATCAACTACGCCCACTGCATCCAGCCCTTCCCCAACCTCCGCGTCCTCAAGTCCAACATCAATTTCTTCATAAATCACGGTGTGACAGGTATTTACGAAGAAGCCAACTATTTCAGCCCAGGTGGCGAGCTGGCCGAGCTGCGCTCCTACATGCTGGCCAAGCTGCTGTGGGACCCCTCCGCAGACGACCAAAAGGCCATCTTCGATTTCACGGAAGCCTACTACGGCCCCGCCGGCAAGCACATCCGCGACTATCTGGACACCATCCACACCGTCTGCGACAAGAATCTCCATGTGCGCATCTACGATCCGCCGGAGGAGTATCTTGCGGACAAGGACATGCTCCAAAAGGCCGACGCCTGCCTTGAAAAGGCAATGGATGCCGTGAAGGACAATCCGACCCTGCTTCAGCGGGTGGAACTGGCCTCCTTGCCCATGCTCTACACCAACATCCAGTTTGGGACAGGGCAGCTCCAACGTAGCGGCAACACGTTGAAAATCAATGGCGTATACAATGTAAAGAAGCTGGAGGACTTTGTCCGCATCGCCAAACGGGCGGATGTCACCCATGTCGCTGAAGGCACCAGACTCGATGTGTGGCTCGCCCAAAAACAGGCCATTGGAGACAAGGAGACTTTGGACATCATTACGCTGGAGTCCCCTTTCATGATCGTGGAGCTGGTGCCGACTTTGGGCGGTCGCGTCTGGCGGGCCGTCCACAAGGCCAGCGGCCATGAAATCCTGCGCGTCGTGGGCGACAATGACGTGGGCTACACGCCTAGCAATGGCGGTTATGAGGAATACAACAACGATCAATACCGCGGCAGTGGCTTCGGAGAGGCCTTCCAAGTGGTGGAGGCCACGTCCACCTTCGCCGTCCTCCGCTGCCAGTTCAAGGACGGCTCCATCGCCACCCGCACTGTCTCCCTCCTTTCCGACCAGCCCGGCTTCACGGTGACCACCCAATACAACGGCGTCACGTCGCTGAAAGCCCGTTGCTGCCGCAATCATCCGGAGTTCAATGTGCCGAAACCCACCGATGCCACCCTGTTTGTCAAAAAGGCTGACGGCATCTCCCGCTTCGATTTGAAGAAGCAGCAGAGCGAGATTTGGATGCAGGAGGACGCGCTTCCCGTCGGCGAATGGGGCATCCAGTTCCCCATCAACGGCAAGACCGCCACGCTGACCTGCCGCTTTGACCCCGCGAATGTCAAAACCTGTTATGTCCATGTGGCCCCCTATGAGAATCGCATCAATCTGGAGGAGTGGACAAAGGAGCTTCCTCTGACGCCCACATTCGGCCCGCGCCTCAAAAACACATACATATTCACCATTGACCAATAGCAACCATCCCGCAAAAAAAGGAAACCAACCATGCTCAAAAGACTATTCGTGTTCTGCTCTGTCATGGCGGCACTGACCTGCCTCAATGCACAAAATCTGTGGAAGGACCCTGGCTTCGAAAAAAGCGGCGTGTCCGTCCCCTTCGCCCACGGCGGCGAAAAGGTGGGCAGACATACGATTGGCGAAAAGGCCTATTGGCGTGAATATCAGCATGCTAGAGTGCCTGTGGAGCCTTTCGCCGTCTATGAGGCCAGTGCCTATGTCCGCCGAGACGCCTCCGGCTCCGGAACCGTCTACGCCCTTCATTCCTATGGATGGGACAGCTTCGGATGGGCCTTCTGGTCCACTGACAGCGTTCCTGTGACAGACCAGTGGACGAAAGTCACCACTCGAATTTCAGTGCCGGCGGACTTCGTCGATTTCAGCCCTCTTGTCTTCAACAACGCGGAGAACTCCACCGCCTACATCGACGATCTGGAAATCGTCAAAGTCATGTCAGCGGAAGACCACATCAGCCAGCTTAAGGCAATCGGCGACGACATTCCGGAGACCGAATGCTCGCTGCTTGCACGTTACTACCTCAAGCAGAATGACATGGATTCATTGCGCCTGCTGTTGCGCAGGAATGCCAGCGACCACGCGAAGTCTGATATCTATTGCCTGCTCGCCCAGCGGGAACAGGAGGCGAACAAGCAGCTTGCCAACGTCGTGGGCATGATTCGCTTCGGTGCCCTGAATTATCCAGACGGCCACAAGCGGCTTCAGGAATTCGTCGCCCCCTATTCCTGCCAGCAGTTGACGACCCTCTGCATGAGCGTCATCTCCCACGGCACCGACATGGCATACACCCGCAAAGTCATTGACCAGATAAAGAATCAGTTCGATAAAGGCTACCCCCTCTACGAACTGAAAGAGGCCCAAGGCATTTTTCAGGCAACGCAAGAAACGAATACCTTTCAACCCGAACAGAGCAAGCTACTTGCAGAACTCTCCTCCAATCTGCAGCGCCTTCTGAAGCGAGCGCTTGGCAGCCGCACCATCACGCTGGACAATGTGCCCCTCGTCGAAAAGGACTACGCCATCGTCCTTCCCGCGCAGCCCACGCCCTCTGAGACAAAGGCCGCCAGGGAACTCTGCTTCTTCCTGGAGAAAATCGCCGGACAATCCATTCCCATCAAAAAAGAAGACGAGCCGCTGCCTGCCCATGCCATCTTCATCGGCCGCAATACAAAGGCCGCCGAATACGGCTTCAGCGTGGATTACGCCAAACTGGGCCTGGAGGGCATCCACATCGAAAGCAACAATGGCAATCTGATGCTCGCCGGTGGACAGCGCGGCGTCCTCTACGCCGTCTTCACCTTCCTGGAGGACTACCTGGGCTGCCAGTGGTTCACGGCGGACTGCTCCACGATTCCGGCCAACGGCGCCGTCGCCCTCAATGGCATCCGCAAAGTCTACGTTCCCCCGCTGGAATACCGCGACACGGACTATCCCAACTGCCGTCCGCCCGAATTCGGCGTGCGCAACAAGCTCAACGGCCTCTACTCCAGTGCGGAAGAGGATTGGGGCGAACACATCCGATACAAGGGTTTCGTCCACACCTTCGGCAGCCTCGTCCCGCAGGAAATCTATGCGGCGGGGCATCCTGAATACTATTCGGAAATCAACGGCGTCCGCGTGCTGGAGCGCACCCAGCTCTGCCTGACCAATCCAGACGTGAAGCGCATCGCGCTGGAGACCGTTCGCAACTGGCTCCACGACAATCCGGAAGCCACCATCTTCAGCGTCTCCCAGAACGACTGGGCCAACTACTGCACCTGCAAGGAATGCAGCGCCCTCGCCGAAAAGGAAGGCAGCCAGGCAGGCCCACTGCTCCATTTCGTCAATTACATCGCAGACGGCGTCCGCGACGAATTTCCTGACAAAATCATCGACACACTTGCCTACCAGTACACCCGCAAGCCGCCAAAATTCGTCAAGCCCGCACCAAACGTGGCCGTCCGCCTCTGCAGCATCGAATGCTGCTTCGCCCATCCCCTGGAGAGCTGCCCCTTCAACAAGACTTTCGTGGACGACATCATCGGCTGGTCCAAAATCTGCAAGCGCCTCCACATCTGGGACTACGTCATCAACTACGCCCACTGCATCCAGCCCTTCCCGAACTTCCGTGTCTTGAAGCCCAACATCAATTTCTTCATAAATCACGGCGTTACAGGAATTTACGAAGAGGCGAACTATTTCAGCAAAGGCGGTGAGTTGGCCGAGCTGCGCACCTACGTGCTCGCCAAATGCCTATGGGACCCCTCCTACGACGACAAAAAGGCCGTCTTTGATTTCACGGAAGCCTACTACGGCCCCGCCGGCCAGCACATCCGTGACTATCTGGAACTCATCCACACCGTCTGCGACAAGCCTGGCCTGCATCTTCGCATCTACACCTCCCCAAACAACTATCTCAATGATCCGGAGATGCTTGCGAAGGCCTCCGTTTGTCTGGACAAGGCGCTGGAAGCCGTGAAGGACGACGAGACGCTGCGCCACCGCGTGGAAGTTGCCACGCTGCCGCTCATCTACACAAAAATCGCGCTGGTCAACAACAGCTTCTGGCGCAAGGGCAACATGCTTTCCACCTCCATCGCCGAAAGCGACCTGTTGAACGTCTTTGAGAGAGTCGCTAAAAAGGAAGGCATCAATGCCGTCGCCGAAGGCAGGAGCTATAATGATTGGGTCGAAAAGCAGAAGAAGTCCAAAGACGCGGAAGGGGTGGACATAGTCCAGCTCGAATCATCCTCATTCCTGCTGGAAATCCTCCCGAAGCTCGGCGGACGCATCTGGCGCGCCGTCGACAAGAAAAGCGGCTACGAGCTGCTGCGCGTTGTCGGCGACGACAAGAGCGGCCTCGCCCCCGGAATCGGCGGCTACGAAGAATATAACTGCGATGAATACCGCGGCGGCGGCCATATGGAGACCTACCAGCTGGTGGAACAGTCGGCGGACACGGTCATTCTCCGCTGCCAGTTCAAGGACGGCGCCATCGCCACCCGCCGCATCTCCATTCTTCCCGACCAGGCGGGATTCACTGTAACCACCCAGTTCACAGGCATTAAGGATATGAAGGCACGCAGCTGCCGCGTCCATCCCGAATTCCATATCGTTAATGCCGAAGATGCTGTCCTCCGCACCAAGACGATGGACGGCAGTTTCACGGAAGCGCCTCTGAACAAGCTCTTCATAGGCGGTGAAATCTGGCTGAACAACGACAAGCTCATCCCCAACAATGAATGGGCCATCCAATTTCCGCTGGACGGCAGGAAGGCCACCCTCACTTGCCGCTTCAACCGAGAGGACGTCTCCATCTGCTATATCAATGTCGATGGGAGCGAAGAGCGTATCAATCTGGAGGAATGGACGAAGAAGCTGCCGCTGACTCCCACCTCCGGCCCACGCCTATCCAACACGTATCTCTTTACCGTGGAGTAGGTTATAAATTCGGAATAAAAGCGAGGAGGATGTTTTGGGCAGTCGACTGTCATCCATGGCATTGGTGTCGTTGGTCACCGCCGCCATGTCTCTGGCTGCGGCGGCGGAAATCCGCAGTGTCCAGGCGACGCTCCGCGAGGTGGTGTTCACTTTTGACGGCGCGGCGAAGGAGGTGCGGCTGCGCGGCAGTACGGCTGCTGGGGAGGAGATTGCGCAAGTCATTCTGCCTGTAATAGATGGAAAAGCGGTGCTGCCCCTTCGGCAGGACGGCTATGATCCCGTCCTGCTGGGGTGGAGACTGGAGGAGAATCCGGAGCGCCCCGCACAATTCGTCACGGACTTCCTTCAGGTGCCCGCCGGCTATGAGTCGCCGCTGCTGCGGCCAACGGAAATCAAGGGCCTAAGCTGCATCGTGGATTTGGAGGACGCCGTGGCGCTGGGTGTCCGCCATGTCCATGACAACGTGACCATCAACCAGCTGAAGGGCAGTCCAGAGGCGGATGATGCCATCCCCTTTGACTTCGACGGCGCAACTGTCTATTTCAACGGCCATTACGTCCGCCAGCTGGACCAGCGCTTCCGCCGCTTTCATGACAACGGCATCTCCGTCTTCGTCGTCTTTCTGAACCAAGACACCGCCGACCCTATCCTGCGGCATCCGGGGACCCTTTCCGCCCCGCCGCGGATGCTGTGCGCCTTCAACACCGTGACGCGGGAGGGCATCCGCTTCTTCGCCGCCAGCTGCGCCTTCCTTGCGCAACGCTATGGCCGAAGCGACGCCAAATACGGTCAAATCAGCGGTCTCATCGTGGGCAACGAGTTTCAGCAGCACGCCATTTGGTACAACCTGGGGGAGGCGTCGCTGGAGCAGGTCGCCTTCCACTACGGCAACGCGGTCCGGTTGGCCTGGCTGGCCGCCGCCCGCTACAATCCCGACCTCCGAATCTACATCTCCATGGAGCATCATTGGACGGCGGGGGACGTCAACAACCGCAAAGTCCTGCCGGGCAAGCCGGTTCTAAGCGAGGTCCATCGCCGTCTCCGCGAAGGGGGAGACATCCCATGGAACCTGGCCTTCCACCCTTATCCGGAGAACCTCTTCAATCCGTGCTTCTGGAATGACCGTTCCGCAAAGGACCATTTCGACACGCCGAAAATCACGTTTCGCAATCTGGAGCAGCTTGTTGGCTTCCTCAAACAGCCGGAATGGCTCTATCGCGGCCGCTGCAGGGACATTGCGCTGACTGAGCAGGGCTTCAACTTGCCTGGAGACACAAAAGAGGACGAAATCACGCAGGCCGCCGCCTACGCCTGCGCCTTCAAACTCGTTCAACGGCATCCTGAAATCAGCGCCTTCATCCTGCATCGCCATGTGGACTTCAAAGGCGAAGGTGGGCTACGTCTCGGCTTGCGGGCCTATGCCACGGGCACGGTGGCCTCTCCAGGGGAAAAGCGTCTGGTCTACGATGTGTTCAAAGCCGCCGGAACCCCACAGGAAGAGGCGGCTTTCGCCTTCGCCCTGCCCATCGTGGGCATGGCCTCATGGGATGAGCCGCTGCCGCCGCTGCGCACCGCCGCCCTCCCCGAAAATACACGGCTGGCCTTCGATTTCGTCAATGAATTCGACACCGCCGAAAAGGACAACAATGCGGATGTCTCCGTGCGGGATTTGGTCTACGCCGCCGGCTGGCTGGCGGCCTCCATTTATCAGCATCCTTCTGAAAAGGGTTGGGGATCAGTGAGTTACACCGTTTCTCTGCCGCCGCTGAAAACCGGAGAGACGTTGCATTTGGCGACTCGGACCGTGGTGGACCATCCCCAGAGCAACGGCGTCCGCTGCCGCATTCTCATTGACGGCAAGGAGGTTGCCGCCCATTTGCAGCAGGGCAAGACGCCTCATCCTGTCGATGTCGATTTGAGCGCATGGGCGGGGCGGCAAGTCTCTGTCCGCTTCCAAGTGGACTGCAATGGCGACCTTACCGGCGACTGGTTCTACTGGCTGGAGCCTCTGATTCTTGTTCAGCTGTAGCCAAGGGAATGCAGCGGTTCATCATCGAAGGAGCTCTCCCGCCGCCATGAAAATTGCATCAAAATGCATAATAATGAATTGCAATAGATGAATGCCTGATTTTGATCGCGAGAGAAGGCGAAAACGACGAAAATCGTGTTCGGAGGAGCAAAATTTGGCACCTGTTTTGGAGACGATTGCCCGTTGCGTGGCCCCACGATGCCCTTCCTTGCGTTTGGGGTGTCACCCTGTATATTAATACCTCCCTTGGTCAATAGGGCCTAGAAGGGCCACTTTTTGAGGTTTTGCCGTTGTTGCATTGTCTTGCATTATCTTGCAATGTGAATTTGGTGGAATGGAATGCCGTCGCCGTGGAATTCCGTGGCAAAGGGATGAAAACGTGACACGGCGGCGAGAAAAAACGGAAGAAAAGTATATATTTCTGTTGTCAGACAGCCGCATCATCGTCGGCCCGATTTCATGAATTCCATCAAAGAAGGAGAAACGCACATGCAAAAACGACTGGTTCTGATTCTGGCCATTCTATTGGGCCTTTGGGCGGGGGCGGCGGAAAACGCCGTGCAGATTCTGTCCAAACGCAATCTGCTCACGGGGAAGGGGGACATGAAGCCCGCCACGGCGGCGCTGGCCGGCAAGAAGCTCATCGGCATCTACTACTCCGCCCATTGGTGCGGCCCCTGCCGCGCCTTCACTCCCAAACTGGTGAAGTTCTATAATCAATGCAAGGAGAAAAAGCTGCCTTTCGAGCTGGTCTTCGTTAGCTTTGACAACAGCAGCGAGGCGATGAGGGAATACATGAAGGACGCCAAAATGCCGTGGCTGGCCGTTCCCTACGCCGACCGCGAGGGCATCAAAGCCCTGGGGACGCTTTTTGCCGTGCGTGCCATTCCCACGCTCATCATCGTGGATGACAAAGGCAATGTGGTTTCGTCGTCAGGACGGGAGGAGGTCGCCTCCATGAACGTCAAGGCCTATGAAAAATGGCAGAAGGCGACGCAAACAGTTGATAATTAGGAATTTGGAATTAGAAATTAGGAATTAGGAATTAGGAATTTGGAATTAGGAATTTGGAATTAGGTCCACGGCTCATGTTCTGTGGGCCAAATGGGACGGATTGTCGCCAATTGTCAGTTGGGGAATTGTTTTTTGGGCAAAATGCATTATAGTTATAGATGCTTAGAGCCTCTTGCCGGATGGCAGGGCGAACGATAGCAGGAATCAACAAGAAGGCAGAGAGAACCATGATTGTCACAACGAAAGACCTCTTCAAGGCAGCATACGGGAAATATGCCATCGGTGCCTACAACATCAACAACCTGGAGCAGTGCATGGGATTGTTCCGCGGCAATGTCGCCAGCAAGGCCCCCTTCATCATCCAGATCAGCAAAGGCGCCCGTGCCTACACCGACAAGCTGATGCTCGAAGGCATCATCCGCGCCGCCGACCAGGTTTTCCCGGAAGCCATCTTCGCCGTGCATCTGGATCATGGCGATGAGAAGACCTGCTATGACTGCATCAACAGCGGCTTCTACAGCTCCGTCATGATTGACGCCAGCAGCAAGCCCTACGAAGAGAACGTCGCCATCACGAAGCGCGTGGTGGAGGCGGCCCATGCCAAGGGCCTCGTCGTGGAAGCCGAACTGGGTCAGCTGGGCGGCGTGGAAGAGCATGTGAAAGTCAACGAAGCCGACGCCAAACTGACCGATCCCGATCAGGCGAAGGACTTTGTGGAAAAGACGGGCTGCGACAGCCTCGCCTGCGCCATCGGCACCAGCCACGGCGCGTTCAAGTTCACCGGCACGCAGGGCCTCCATTTCGAAGTTCTGGCCGAAATCCAGAAGCGCCTCCCCAACTTCCCGCTGGTCATGCACGGCTCCAGCTCCGTTCCGCAGGACGAAGTCGCCCGCATCAATGCCGCCGGCGGCAAACTGAACGGCGCGAAGGGCGTCAATGCCGATGAATTCCGCAAGGCCGCCACGCTGGGCGTGACCAAAATCAACATCGACACCGACGGCCGTCTGGTGTGGTGCCGCGTCCACCGCGAGCATTTCATCAACAAGCCGGAAGATTTCGATCTGCGCCCCGCCGGCAAGGAATTCATGGCCGCCTACGCGGACTTCATCGCCGCGAAGAACGTCAAACTGGGCAGCGTCGGCGAACTGCCGTTCGTCCGCCAGATGCTTGGCAAATAACTGACTGACAGTACCTTAAACTGACAGTACCTTAAAAGGCCTTCGGATGCGCGTGGTGTCCGAAGGCCTTTTTGCTTTGTTTCCCTCATATGGCGTGTTTATTATCCACAGAACACGTATTCTGTGGTTAAAATAGTTCCTTGCCTACACTTGTGGGGGAACAGAGCGTTTGCTTTTGCTAGCTAGCTCTAGAAGCTCTAGAAGCTCTAGAAGCTCTAGAAACTCTAGAAACTCTAGTAAAATTCCTAATTCCTAATTTCTAATTCCTAATTCCTAACTGAGCTCTGCAATGGTTCGCGGATGCTCTTTGGTCAAAATGTACTGCCGCCGTTTGCGGATGATTTCCTCCACTTGCGCCCTTTCCGTTTGGAACTGCGGAAGGCATTCATAGTAGCGGGAGAGGAAATAGAGGGGCAGCTTGGGGTCGTCCAGCTCCACGGGCAGACGGGAGCCAAACTGGACCAGATTCCGCCTCCGTTGGGAATTCGGAATGTAACCTATTGAGTAGCAATGGGTTCTGTCATTATCGATGAAGACGATGTCCTGTTGGGGCGTCAACAGCAGGTTGCCAGGGATGCAGTCCCCATGGACGAATCCTGCCATGTGCAGCGCGGCGACGCCGCGGGCGCAGGCCTCCAGAAGCTCCTTGCGGCGGGTTTCATCCAGCAGAAGAAAGCGAACGATGGGGTATGGGGCCTCCTCGCTGATGAAGCAGTCCACCGGCCCCTTGTCGCCTCTTTTGCGGGCGGCCAGGAGGGGCAGGGGGCATTGGATGCCTCGCTGCAGCATTTTCATGTGGGTTTGAAAGGTGACGGTTGCCCGGGAGGGACGGCACCGCCATTTGGCGGCGTGAATCAGCCGTAGCAGAGGATTGCCGCCACTGCCTAGGGCGCGGACCAGCTTCACATAGACAACCTGTTGCCCCAGAACGACTTTGCGAACTTCACGATCTGGCTTGTCCACCACCCGCTCCCCCGGATGCTCCGTCAGCCAGCTTTCCAAATCGGAGAACTGGCTCATGAAACGGGAATGCCCAAGGCCCTTCCAGAGGCCGGAATGGAATGGGATGCAATTGTCCATGGGCAAACGTCCGTTTTTGATGAGAAGTTCAGGGCAAAGGAATTCGGGTGGCGATGCGGAGGGCGACGGGTCCGATGAGGCCTGCTTCCAAAAGAGGGTCATCCTTGAGCCAATGGCGGCAGGTGGTGAAGGCGATGCGGCCAGATGCCCGTTCCTTTCCCTCCAGCAGCCACGTTGGCCAAGCCTTGAGCGTGGCATGGCGCCCGTCGCCGTTCCATTCCACGTCGTCCAAAAGCTGTTCGTCGCCGATGAGCCGGTTGACCCAACGATTGTGCACACGGATTTCCAGCGTGTTTTCCCCTTCGCGGAGCAGGGTGCCGATGTCCTTGCAGAAGGGGGGCATCCACAAGATGCCGCAGGGCGTTCCGTTGACGGTCACGTGGGCGATGTCCCTCACGGTCCCCAAATCAAGCAAATAGTCCCGTGATTTATATAAATCATTGATAATAAATGATTTGCGATAAACTGCCGTGCCGGAGAAATAGCGGACGCCCACGTCTGGATGGGACGTGTAGCTCATCAGCGTCTCCAGCCGAATCTTCTCCGGGGCCCCAAAACCCGGCGGAAAGCTTACGTCCCACGGACCGTCCAGCCAGATGGGCGGCGGTGTTTCTACTTCCATAAGAGATTGCCGTTCAATACCTAACAACTCCAGGGAACCCGCACGCCAGGTCCGCAGGAAAGGATGCCCATCCTGTTCCACGATGTCGTAATCCGGCGGCGCCACAGGGACTTCTGGGATGTTGACGGCACCCCATTCGCCAATGTTCTTCGTGTAGTCCACGCCATCCAGCCGATAGGCAACTGTCAGCCGCTTGACATGCAAAGGCGCCGGGTCGCCCCCCAAGTCCGCATTGGTCACGTTGCAGGAGAGCCTGTTGTCCCGTATCCGCTCCCGAAGAAGCGCCGTCACATCTCGCCCCATGGAAGGGTCATCCACCGCCTCATAGCGGGCTGACACCATCTCCAAAGTGCGGATTCGCTCGCCGGCCATTGTTTTGGATTTCCATCTAATGTCTTGCAGCGCAGTATGTTGCGTGATTAGTTCGCGGAAGACGACGAAGATGGAGGCCATGGGCTCCAAACGGAACGACACGCCGGTGCGGTCGTCAGACGTGGCATAATGGACCGCCGCTTTTCGGATGGCCCCCGTGGCGGCGTCCCACAATTCAGGCTGGCGGTCCACGATTCGCAACAGCAGCTTGGCCTCCACGGGTTGCATGGAGTCGTTGGCCACAAAATAGATGTCCTCTCCCGCTGCCGTTCTGCGATGGATGAAATTCAATGCCTTTCCAGAATCCTCATGGCCCCGCTGGAAGGCGAAATCCGGAAGGAGGTTCAGTTGGTGGCAGAGCTGTTCAGGGGATATGCCCTGAAAGACCCGCCCTTTCCCGATGTTCCTGAGCATAGGGGAGTTATCGCTTTTCTGGCCCCACAGTTGGTCGGCGAGTCGCTGAACTTCCGCATCCGATTGCGGATAGTTTTGCAGGCCGTCCGCGCGTTGGGGGCGGGGGCCGAGCAGTAGCGTCGCGCCGTCTTCCGCCAATTGCAGTAGTTTCGCAAGAAGTTGAGGGGACGTGGTTTGGGTGTTGAGAGCGCAGAGGAACGCGTAGGACATGCCATGGGGCAGCCAGAGGCGGCCATCGCGGACGGACAGCCGGTCCATGCAGACGGAGGGGTCGCAGACATCCCATCGATAGCCGAAGGGTAATCCCGTGTGACGTCCATAGACCGTTGGAGTCACCGGCGGAGCCACGAAGAGGGCATCGGCGACGAACTGCCCCTGCTGAAGCAGAAATTGGGCGCGGCTGATGTAGTCAATCCATCCTTTGTATCCTTCCCACAAGGTGTTATGACGATTGAACTGAAAGCCCCACGGTCCCATGGTCATGCCGGGGGAATGGGAGAACGTCCATGGCTGATGAGCAAAGGAATGGAAGACAAGGCGGTTGACGCCGGCGATGAAGACCTTGTCCCCCTGAACCTTATGGGACATGGGCGTGGTGTTCCAACGGCCGTTGTCCGCCGTGGCGGTGAAGGCCTCGGCGGCGGCGAAGGGGGAGCCGTTCACATGGGCGAGGGTGCCCGCCAAATCCGAGTTGCCCGGATGATGGGCTTGAGTCCAAAACTCTCCCATGGGAATGTCCGCATGGCCGCCCTGCCGCAGTTCCGCAAAGGGGCCGCCGTAGGGTTCCAGAGAGAAAAGCAGCCCATGGCGGTGGGCAAGCTCGGCGAAATAGGCGCCGTAGCATTCGGAGAACAGGTCGTCCACCGTTCGGCGGTAATCCTCCAAAAAGCGTTCGGAAAACTCGGAGGACTTTAGGAAGCGTCCCGTGACAATGGGCAGCAAAGGAAGCGGGTCATAGCCACGGAGGCGAATGAAATCCTCCCGAAAGGTGTCCGTCCAGTTCTGCGGCCCCACCTCGAAACTGTCGATGAGAACGCCGGCCAGCGCCTTGCCTGCCAGGGGGCCGGCGGTTTCGCAGAGCCGTCCCATCATGCCGTCCCAAAACGCCTTGACGGCGGTCTTGGAGAGCTTGTCGCATTCCAGACCGCCGCCTTCGAGGGTGGAGGGGCGGTTGACGGCGCCTGTCAGACGATAGCCGAAGCGGAGGATCGTCCATTCCCCTGCGGGGGCGTCCCATGCGAAGGAGCCGTCGGGCTGAAGGCAGCGTGACACGTCCTCCACCGCTTCTAGAGGGATGATAGCTTGCGGATCCGGATTCGCCGTGGGAGCCAGCTTGAAGTCCAGGTTGGCATAGCATTTGGAGTCCACGTTGGCGATGCGGCGGGCGGCCTGGCCAATGTCGTTTCCATCGCCGTTGGCGGCGTCAGGAGGGCAGGGGAGGGCGAGGACGGCGATGTCCCGATAGAATCCGTGGGGCGTGTCCGGCTTGGGGAAGACATGGCGGATAGTCTGCCCTCCGTGGGCGTGGTGCTCCGTCGCCACGAGGCATTTCATGGCGTCCTCCGGCCGAATCCACGGGCCACCGGAGGAGGACCAGCCAGGGGCATTGTGCACCGTGAGCTGCAGGCCCAGCCGGTTCGCCTCTTGAATGGCGAACTGAACCAAATCGAACCACTTCGGAGACAGACTCTTGACCGGCCCTGACGGAACCTGATAGGAGATGTCAAACAGCGTGGCACCGCCAAGGCCCACGTCCCGCATGGCTTCCAAGTCGGCGGTGATGCCTTCCCGCGTCACATTGCCGTCCATCCAATGCCACCAGGTCTGAGGCCGCGCGGGCATGGGCACGTGGCGGAACCCCTCCTCCAGCGGGACGGCCAGAACCGACGTCAGCAGCAGAGCCCAAAGCAGCGCCGTCACCGTAGCCAAATGCTTTCCCTTGTAGAGCATGGGCTCTTCCTTTCCGTTGTCTTCGGCGGCCGACCAAGAGGTTCGTCTACCGTTTGCGGCGGATGGCCAGCATGGTGATGTCATCGAACTGAGGGGCGTCCATGACAAAGTCGTCGATGCCCTTCTTCACGTTCGTGAGGAGGGTTTCGGGGGCGGCGTCGGGGTTCTGGTTGAGCTGATGGAGCATCCGTTCGGTTCCGAAGAGCTTCTCCGCCGCGTTGGTGGCCTCGGGGACGCCGTCCGTGTAGAGGTAGAGGGCGCCGCCAGCCTCCAGCTGGAGCTCGTATTCGTGATAGCGGATGTTGTTCATGCCGCCGAGTACCATACCGTGCTTGTCCCGCAGGAGCTGGAAGGAGCCGCCGGGCTGCTGGATGGCGGGGTATTCGTGGCCTGCGTTGGCCGCCGTCACCTTGCCGGTGGAGATTTCCATGATGCCAATCCATGCGCTGACAAACATGTTGAACTTGTTGTTCTCGCAGAGCTGGTTGTTGACCCGCTCCAGAATGTCCTTCGGCGAATGGCCGTGTTCGGCGGAGTTCTTCAGCAGAGTCTTGGCAATGACCATGAACAGGGCGGCGGGCACGCCCTTGCCGGAGACGTCGCCCACCACGAGAGCCAGATGATCGGCGTCTAACAGGAAGAAGTCGTAGAGGTCGCCGCCGACCTCCTTGGCAGGGGTCATGGAGGCGAAAATCTCAAATTCATCCCGTTCGGGGAAGGGGGGGAAGATGGAGGGCAGCATATTGGCCTGGATGCGGGTGGCCACGTTCAGCTCCGTGCCGATGCGTTCCTTCTCGGCGGTCACCGTCGTCAGGTTGACCATGTATTCATTGATGTCGATTTCCATCTGGCGGATGGCCTCATACAGCGTCTCGATTTCGTCGCCAGTGCGGATGGAAAGCTCCATGGGAGGCTTCAGGGTCTCCTTGATGTCATCCATGAAGTCTTCCGTGGCCCGAGTCAGCTCATAGAGGGGCTTGCTGATCTTCCAGCGGATGTAGAGGAGGGCGCCCAAGGCGATGACCACCATCAGGGCAAGAATCTCTATTGTAATGCGGCCGAGGAACTTGTGACGTTGCGCCATGACATCCTCCATGCTGATGTCCACGCCGACCATGGCGATGGGCTCGTCCTCATCGTCCTTCACGACCTCATAGCCGGAGCAGAGCCAGCCGTATTCGCCGTTGGAGACGGTGGCGTCCACGCGCATGTTCCGTGTGACGTCCTTGAATTCCGGCTCGTTCTTCTCCGCCTTGCCGAAGGTGGACAGCTCCTCGCTGGGGTCCACCAGCACGATGGAATAGTCGCCCCTCTGGGTCTGCAGATAGAGGAACTCCACCTCCATGTTCGTGCGGATGGTCTCCAACTGCACTTGCAGCTCAAGGCATGTTTGAAGTAAATCGTTGTCCGTCAACCACTTAGCTATGTTTGTCTTTGCGCCATTGTCATCCGTCTCATCGTCGTCGTCAGCGTTCGCCTTGTCCGCCAGTTCTCGCAGCTGCGGGTTGTTGACGGCATCGACCAGAGTTCGGACGGTCGCGGGATTCAGCTGGGCGGCCGTGGTCTGGCCGATGGTGCGCACCAGCTCCTTGTAGAATTTGTCCTCTGTGTTGCAGTGGACTTGGTAGCTGACGGCGATGGCGACGAAGGCCAGCGTGATGGAGCTGAGGATGACCAGCAGGGTCAGTTTCGCTCCCAAAGTGCTTTTCCATTTAGATGACATCGTGGGGTTCCTTTGTCGTTAAACCATGACCATCAAGGCGTTGAAGCCCTGATACCGCCGATAGTAGAATTGTTTGGATTTCTTTTTCAGCATGCGGATGCCGATGCTGTTCATGTAGTCCTGGCTGGAGATGTCTGCGTTCTGTCCATTCATGGTGAAGGGATTGAAGGAGACGGCGCTGTCGCGGAGATGCATGATGAAATCTGTTTCATTGTCCTGCAAAACAGTGACTTGGATATATTCGTCCGACTTGCCGGTGAAGGCGTTTTGGATGATGGCGGTGCAGACTTCCTCCACGGCCATGTTGACCACGTTGATTTGTTTTGAGGTGGCGCCATGCTCTTCGCAGAAGGCGACGATGCCCTTCAGCAGGGCGGCGATGTCCTTGTCGTTGTTGATGAGCATGTAGGAGAACACGGGCTTGTCGATGGTGGTGTAGCGTTTCATGGGCTTCAGGACTATGAAGAGGGCGAGGAAGGAGCCGAAGATGGCGGCCAGGGAGATGGCGTGCCACACATAGAGGGGGTTGATGATGCCCAGAATCAGCGTCAGAGGCAGCAGCACGGCCATGTAGCGGACGGTGATGAGGATGCCGGCAAGCTTTTCGGCGTTGATGCTCTGAAGAAAGCCGGCGACGATGGTGATGGCGGCGTCAAAGAGGACGCTGATGCAGAAGACGCGGATGGCGAAGACGGCGGGGGGCTGATTCATGCCGAACATGGTCGCGGCCCAGTCGGCGCGCCACGCCAGCACGGCGGCCAGCGCTGCGGAAAGGCCGCCGCCCCACCATAGCGCCTGATGGAAGGCGTCCATCAGCGCCTGCATATTATGCTCCACGTAGAAGGTGGCGGTGAGGGGGAGCATGGCGTCCGTCGCCGCGCGGGACATGCTGCGGGTGAGGTACCAGATGTTGAGAATCACGTCGAAAATGGCCACGTGAAGGGCTGCGTCTTTGCCAGATAGACGAAGAAGCAAGTTGTTGACCAGTAGCTCAAAGCAGAAATGGAACAGCTCCTGGACGGAGGTGGCCAGGCCCAGACTGGCCAGTTTTGCGGTCTGATGGAGAGATGCCTTGTTCGGCAGGACCAGCCGGAGCCTCAGCACGTGGCCGGGGGTGAAAAAATGGATGGACATGATGGCCACGTTGATGCTCAGCGCGATGACGGTCGCCCAAATGGAGCCCTGCACACCCCATTGCCATTTCAGGACGAAAAGGCAGTTAAGCAGCACGTCCAGCAGGCTTCCAACCACCATGCCGACGGTGGCCAGCAGCTGGTCGTTGTCGCTGCGGAGGAAGTCATACAGATAGAGGTATAGGAAGAAGATGGGCGTGAAGTCCAGCAGAATCCGGCTGCAGTGGAGGCAGGCGTGGTAAAGCTCTCCATTGGCTTCCGTGACGCCCAAGGCGAACATCAGGGGGCGAAGCAGCACATTGCCCGCGATGGCGATGAGCACCGCCAACCCCATCAGCTGGAAGAGCATGCCGTTGAACACATGATTGGCCTCCGCCTCCTTGCCGTCTCCCATGAGCTGGCTGAACCGGATGGAGCCGCCCAAGGCAAAGGCATAGGCGATGACGTTGAAGAGGATGTAAAGGGGCGTGATGATGCCCAAGACCGCCAGTCCGCTTTCGTGGGTGCTATGCCCAATGGTCACGGCATCAATGACATCGGAAAACGCGATGCATAGCCCGACCAGAACCGCCGGCCAGAACAGGCGGTGAAACATGCGATGACTGAAAAAGTGGCTATGCATATCACTCCATGGTGAAAACCGCGCTGTACGCATTCAGGAAGCCGCTGGGGTGCAGGCGGTTCTTCATTTCTCTCATGCCCGTGTCTCCCATATCCTCCTCCAGATCGATGGTTGAATAGCGGCTCTCCAGGCGTTTGGCATGCTCATGATAGCAGACCGCGATGGCGTCCGGAGAGACGCCGGAGGCGAATTTGCAGAGGGCGATGGTGTAGACGTCCTCGGAATTCTCGTAGCCGAGACTGAAGGCGTTGCCGGCCGCCGTCTCCATGAGGATTCCGTTCATGCCCAGGGCTTCCATGTGGCGGATCCCCTCGCGGGCGGCAACCGTGTCCGCTTCGTCGCCTTTCTGCTGGGCCCATTCCTCCACAATGTTGAGCAACGTCCCCTGGTCATTTGGCGTAACTTCCCTAATGGTATAGGGATCGCTCTTTGCAAACGCGTTTCGCTTCCGATGGATGGCGCGACAGGTGGTCTTGGTGGGATGGGCGAAGATGCCGCAGTCGTAAAGGTACTCGCTGTCGTCCGGCTCATGCTGCACCTGAAAACCGTCCCACTTTTGGAGCCATTTCGCCTGCTGTTCCGTTAAGTACTTGATGCAGAATGACTT
The DNA here is from genome assembly GCA_016288215.1 of Lentisphaeria bacterium. Classification (GTDB taxonomy): domain Bacteria; phylum Verrucomicrobiota; class Lentisphaeria; order Oligosphaerales; family Oligosphaeraceae; genus Tb-RUG-64. The sequence goes on from JAEEYQ010000006.1 coordinate 64,912, forward strand.
ATGTTGTTTAAGCAACTCTTCTAGAACCGTCTTGCAGGCGGCTTCCTCTCCGCAGGGGAAGAAATAGCCGTCCATCTGACGGCTGTGGACGATGGCGACGTGTTCGTCGCCGGCAATGGTCAGCCCGAACGTCTGTCGCCACATGAACAGCGACGGGAAGGCATAGGCGGTCAGGGGATAGGCCTCCGGATCACGGAGCCGCTCGAGCCAGCTTTTGTCTTCCAATGTGATGTTTCGGAATCCCATCTATATGCGCCAGAGAGAGTTATGCTTTATTGGCAGGGGCCGCCTTGCCCCGCCAGTTGATTTCAGAATGCGGATTGCGATTCAATCGGTTACGCAATATTTGCCAATCGCTGTCCACTCATCGGTTTGGTCAACATATTGAATATATCACAAATGCCCTGATTTTCCATGTCCTTACCCACAAAAATCATGCCAAATGCGTATAAAATGAATGTCTGCAATCCTTCACATGCCAATGGCAATTTGCTGTTTTCAGGATAGATTAACGGACAGGCATTTCCGCTGGCGTCTCTCGCGTTGAGCGCCTGCTGCGCGATCTGTCCATGTGGCGAAGTAATAACTCCTTTTCCCAGAATGACTTATCAATTTATCCAGCCCCCATTGGAAGCCCCCGCCCGCTCGCATCCCATCGGTCAGTCCCGACCATCGCGCCTGCAATCCGACCAGAGGGTCTTCTTCGGCTCCACGCACATTGACAACGGCGGCTGCTCCTACTACCGCATCCTATTCATATCTCAGCTGCTGTCACAGATTTACGATCATGTGTTTTGCTGTGACGCTCGCCTCCGCTTCACCGCCGCGGAGCTTTTTCCGCTGCTCTCGTCCTATCGCCTCCAGCGTGCATGCAGTCTTCGGGACCTCCCATGGTTCCATGACGTGATTCTGACGGCGAAACGGCGGCATGGATTCTCTGTCATCTACGAAATCGACGACGTTTTGGTCCGTGATGACATTCCCCTCTACAACTGCTACCGCGACATCTTTCAGGAGGGGGCGGAGGCGATTCCCGCCTATATGAACGGAAGTGACGTCATCACCGTCACTTGCGACCAGCTGGCGGACTATTATTCCACGAAATTTGGCATCCCGCGAAGCAAATTCCATGTCATTCCGAATTATCTGCCCCGCTATTTCTTCGACTCCTACGATGAAGCTGTCATTTTGGATCGTATCCGTGGGCAAAAGATGCGCCGTCCGCGCCTCTGCTTCTCCTGTGGCCCGTCACATGTTGATGTGCGACGCACGGGCGCGGGAGACGATTTTGACGGCATGGTGGACTGGATCGTGGAGAACCGCAAACGGTATCAGTTCATCTTCCATGGCGGCTTCCCGCCGACCCTCGAATCAATTGCCGACGACGTTATCCGCATTCCCGCTGGCCCGTTTTTGGACTATCCGCGTGTCCGTCGGTCTATTCGCGCCGACCTCTTCATCCAGCCGCTGCGGCGCTCCGTCTTCAACGAATGCAAGAGCCCGATCAAGCTGCTGGAGTCATGGGCGGAAGGCACTCCCGCTTTCGTGCAGAACTTGGGCACGTATCGGCAGCTCGCCCCCGAGGCCTGCTTCGACACGTCGGATACTCTTGACCGCCAAATTGACGCCCTCTTCGCTGATACGGACGCCCAATTTGAGCTCATCCGTCGCAACTACATCCGCATGAACGATTTCTGGCTTGACAACCATCTGGATGATTGGCTCGCCGTGATGATGCCGACAGAAAAGGAATTAGGAATTAGAAATTAGGAATTTGTCGTGATGGTTTAGAACGCCATATTTTAAATTTGCAATTAGGAATTAGGAATTAGGAATTTGTCGTGATGGTTAGAACTCCATAGATGTAATTCGGCCCCGTTGGGGCCGTCAAATCAGAGGAGGAACATTTATCCCCGGGTCTCGCTTTGCTCGACCCGAGGTTACGTAAATTTGGCCCTTTCAGGGCCTTATAAAACACATGACATGTATGTTCACATGCCATCGTGCCCCCAAAGAGCCGCAACGCGGCTCAATTGAGGTAACCCCGGGTTGATCCGCCTCCGCTAAAGCTACGGCGGGACAAGGCGTAGCGAAACCCGGGGGCAAGGTCTCACCCCATGGCTCCACGGCCCCAACGGAGCCGAATTACGACCATGGCGTTCTGAACCATCACGACAAATTCCTAATTCCTAATTTCTAATTCCTAATTCTTTCATGCTTTTGGCCACCCATGATGGAAGGCGGTAATACGCGTCGCGCGCCTCACGGTAACGCTGACGTAGGTCAGGCGGGATGGGTTCTTTTCGGCGGGAAAGGGAGAGCAGCATGGCGTTGAGAATCGACAGACGGCATTGCGGGATGTCCGCGAAACGCGTAAGTGCCTCCGCCGCATAGGCGTCCAACTCCTTATACAGGCCGGCGACGTGCAGCAGCCGGATGTAGATGTCCGGCAGATCGGGGTCGTCTGGAAACTCGCGCAGCGCCACGTCCATGATCGGACGCCACACGGCCATGTCCTTCTGATTGAGATACACCGTCGCCCCCATCAGGCCGCGCACGATGCGATGATCCGGCCCGTTGACGTCTGGAATGTCGCCTTTCAGAATCCGGTTGTAGAGGTCGGCGTGCGCGGCGCAGGCTTCCTGAGTGATCCATGGGTCCCAGTTGAACTTCGGCTTTTCCGCTGTGATTTGCTGCGGATGCATGCGGTAGAGCGTGCGCGGCTGTGGGTCGAAGTAAAGGTCGTGCGTTTGGGCCAGACGTGTGAAAAGATAGATGTCGTCCAGGCCGGACATCTTGTCGCCGTGGACTTCCCGAAAGCCTCCCGCCTCCAGAAGCGGCCCACGGCGAAAGAAGGTGGCGTTGACGTTGACTTTTGGGGCGAAGAACGCGGTGAAGGGCGAGAAGCGGGAGCCGTGGATTCTATGCAGGTAGCCTTTGTCGTTGCTGAACAGATACTTAGGGGCATAGCTGGCCGCCTGTTCCGGATGGGAGTCCATGAAGGCGACGACCTGCTGCACATCGAAGGGAAGCATGAGGTCATCGTGGTCGAAGCTGACGATGTAGTCGCCGCGCGAACGGTCGATGAGGACGTTGCGGGATCGCGCCACGCCCAGGTTCTCGCGGTCATGGAACACACGAACCATGTCGCGGTTTTCAGCGGCAAGCTGATCCAGAAGCGAATCCAGGCCGGGTTCGGGCGACGCGTCGTTGCGCAGCAGAATCTCCGTCCGTCCATAGGGGGCGAAGGCGCGGACGATCGACTCCACGCAGGGGCGCAGATAGCCGCCCCGAAACACTGAAATGATGACGGAGACGCGGGTTTCCGGCACGACGCGAATGGCTGGCTGGCTGTCAGTGACGGGATGGAGTTCCGCCCATGCGTTCAATACCGTGCCTGGAACGGAGCCGCTCTGCGGCGCGGGACTGGAGGCGTCCCCATCATATGAAAGAATTTGTATCTCATTGGTATCCAATATATTACAACTTTTAAGCCGCTTCTCCATGTCGGTGGCGGAAAGCGAAACGGTTCCTTCCGCCGTGCGCACGAAGTCCGTTCGAAGCAGAGTCCCCGACGGATTTTGCAGGCTGCGTTCCGCCGCGCCGACGAGGCCGCTCTTGCCGAAGCGATATCTTCCGATGCACAGTGTGGCGTCGTTCGTCTGGGCCTCCAGCTGTTCCACATATTGTTGGAAATGAAAGTCTTCCAGCAGAATGTCGCCGGTGGAGCACAGGAAGAGATAGCGTCCGGCGGGCCGCGGCGTTTGGGAGAAAAAGGATATCAGGTCGGGATGTCTTCGTCGCCATTCGTCCAGCAGAATCTTCTGCGTTGCGTCGGCGACGGCGTCCGACGGAATGAGAATCTCCGCGTTGGCGTATTCAGAGGCGGCGGCGGCAAGGGCTTCCATGGCGGCGGCGAGAACGGATTCGGGAACGGCGTCGGGCTGCAGCAGGATGGAGAGCGGTGGCGCGAGACGTCGCCGCACGCAGGGGATGCGGTTCAGCTGTTCGACGACCATGGCCGTCGTGATGGTCTTGGTGCATTCGATTTCGCGCGGGGTTCCGTGATGACGCGGACACCAGACGGGGGCCTTTGAGTCGAAGAAGCAGGAGGTGTCGTTCCAGCATCCGTGGCAGAAGTTCTTGTTGAAGACGCGGTAGGGCGTCGGAAACTCCGCCCCGTCGTGGGTGAAGCCCGCGATCATCACCACGGGGACGCGGCAGCACCAGGCAAGCCAGCTGAGGCCGCTGGGCAGGCCGATGAAGAACGCGGCGTGCTGCAGGAGCGCGATGCGTTCGGAAAGTGGTTTGAATCCCGTAAAGTCCTCCGCCTCCGACGGCACGGCGTAGCGCTGCCCCGCAAAGCGCAGATCGTGGTCGCGGTCAATGACCAGCACGCGGAATCCGAGCCGCTTCAGATAGCGGCAGACTTGGTTCCATCCGTCCGGATAGTTCCAGAACTTCGAGGGATTCGTCGCCATCGTCGCGATGACGACAAACGGCTCTTCAAACGGCCGCGGCGCATCCAGCTTCAGCCGCGTTCGCCGCGGAACCTCCCGCACCCCGAGAATGCGGGCGATGGAGCCCTGCATGCCAAAATACTGATGTTCGGAGGGACGCCACGACAGGCGGTCTTTCGGGAAGGTCGCGCAGTAATAGGCGGCGTAGAAGCCCTCGCAGGTCGGATGCGAGTCCACGGGAAGAAAATGAAGTTCGGGATACTGCTCCTTCACAAGACGGATCAGCCATTCGCCGCAGACGCAGGTCACGTCGGCGTGATGCTCCACGCGGAACGCCTCCGCATACGGAAGCCAGGCCAGATTGTCCCCCAGACCGCCGTCGGGAATCACGATCATCACTTTTTTGCCGACGCAGTCGTAGTCGTGGCGCGCAAGCAGGTTGCCCGTGGCGCGGTCAATAAGCTCTAAACGATAGCGGATGAAGTACTTACGCTCGCCGACTATCATTTGGTTCGGCTTCAGGTCCAGCTCTTCCAGCAGCGTCTGGCTTTCCCAATCGTAGACGCGAAGCCGGCATGGCGGCATTTCCGCGGGAATCTTGACGCGATAACCGTGGTTGAAGTCGAAGCGCAGGCCGCCTTCCGCCTCCATGACCGGAAGCGTCGTCAGCTGGATCATCGACTTGAAATTGCGCGGGTCCGGTCCGATTTCGGGACCGATGCGCGGCGCTGCCGCTTTCTGTGGCCCCTGATGGATAACGAGGTTGGTCGGCGGCTCCGTGGCCATGGTGTAGACTGATTTTGCGGAAGTCGGCCCAACCGAAAGACTTGCCGTTGGATTGATTTCGTATTTGGTTGCCATGGTGCGGTAACTCCCCTGTCGGCAATAATGTAGCATCGGGTTTCAAGAATGACAGCGGAGCAGGGGAAATTTGGTTTCGGAGGCAGGCCGACAATCGTCTTCGTTTACATGGCCGTGGTGGAATGTGTCTTATAAGTTGAGAAATCGCCTCAAAAATCGTAGATTCCTCAAAATATAAAATCATAAGTTGAGAAATCGCCTCAAAAATCGTAGATTCCTCAAAATATAAAATCATAAGTTGAGAAATCGTCTTAAAAATCATAGATTCCTCAAAATATAAAATTATAAATTGAGAAATCGCATTAAAAATACTAGATTTCTCAGATTATGGAGTTATATTTTGAGAAATCGCATGAAAAAAGCCGGATTTCTCAAGTTTTAACGGGAGACGGATGTGAAAATGATCGGACGGGAGGCGGAACGAAGGGATTTGCAGGATGTTTTGGAACGGGATGAAGCCCAGCTGGTTGCGGTGTATGGGCGACGTCGCGTCGGGAAGACGTTTCTCATTCGGGAGTTTTTCGACAATCGGTTTGCCTTTTATCACACGGGCATGTACCATGTCGGTTTCAAGACGCAGCTGATGGCGTTTCGTGACTCGTTGCGGCAATATGGCCTTTCGGACTGCAAGGTCCTTGAAGATTGGCATGGGGCCTTTCAGGAGCTTCGGCGCCTGATTGAATCCAAAACGTGCGAAGGCAAAAAGGTCGTTTTTTTGGATGAGCTTCCATGGATGGACACGGCGCGGTCTGGCTTTACGGCCGCATTGGAGCATTTTTGGAATGGCTGGGCTTCCTCGCGCAAGGACATGGTGATGATTGTCTGCGGATCCGCATCCTCTTGGATCATCGGCAAGGTGCTCAAGAATCATGGCGGCCTGTACAACCGGGTCACGGAACGTATCCTGCTGAACCCGTTTACCTTGCATGAATGCGAACTGTACGCCAATCAATTGGGGTTGGTCATGACGCGACGGGAAATCTGTTCCTGCTACATGGTGTTCGGTGGAATTCCATTCTATTGGAGTCTGTTGAAGAAGGGACTTGGGTTGCCGCAGAACATCGACCGCCTGTTCTTCCAGGAGAACGGCAAGCTCAAGAACGAATTCGATGAGCTGTTTCTATCGCTCTTTTCAGATGCAGATGGCTATCGGCAGGTCGTCCAGGCCCTTACCCATGCCCCCAATGGCCTGACAAAACAGGCTCTTGTTGAAACGTTGGGAATTCGTGACGGCGGCAAGTTGAAAATGCGTCTGGAGACATTAGAGCAATGCGGATTCATCCGCAAATACCGCTCCTTTGGCAAAAAGGAAAAAGGCGCCCTTTATCAGCTTATGGACAATCTGACTCTTTTCCATGCCACGTTCCTTGCCGACAATCCATCCAATGACGAGCACTTCTGGTCGGCGAATTATCTGTCACCCCGCCATAATACATGGGAGGGGCTGGTCTTTGAACATGTTTGTCTTCAGCACATTCCGCAGATCAAGCATGCCCTGCAAATCGGTGGCGTTTTGACCAACACCTGCTCATGGCATCACAAACCTGACGCCACCTATCCGGAAGGCGCGCAGATTGACCTGGTCATTGACCGCGCGGACAACATCATCAATTTGTGTGAAATCAAATTTTCGAAAGACAAATATGTTTTGGACAAGAGGACCTTGGATGAATTGAAGCGTAAACGGCAGATTTTCACAGCGGTCACCCATACCCGAAAAGCCGTTCATCTGACTCTAATTACGCCAGAGGGCCTTGCGGACAATGCGTATGCTCATGAAATCCAGTCCCAGCTCACGTTGGAGGATTTGTTCTGCATTCTTCCGTAAGCTGGCTTCGCTTTTCGGAGTGCTCTATGCCCAACAAGTTTTAACCGCAGAATACGTCCGAGCGGCCGTGCGGTGGGACGTCAGGCGCGGTTCTTGAAAAGAATTAATCCGCGTTCTGCCGCGGTTACGCGGCGGAACGCTTCTGTTTATTTCGTGTATTCTGTGGATTATAAATGAAACGTGATGTCTCAGACCAGCAGCACCTTCACTTCGTTGGGTGCGAAGGAGAGGGCGGTCTCGCCGTTGTGGAAGCAGCCGGTTGCGTCGTCCAGAAGATTTCGCCATGAATGGTTGGCCGCCGCCGCAAAGGTCAAGTTGCACTCCGTGGCCGCCTTCTGGAACTCATATATAATAAGGATATGGTGGTCGCCGGAGACCAGATGGCGGATGCGCAGGTTCGGCGGCGCGCCAAAGGGCGTTTCCACGCCCGCCAATTTGGCCACCTTCAGAATCAGCTCCGATGCCTCTCCATGGGCGGACTCCACGCCTTCGCGGTGGAAATCATCGCTGATGGAGGTCTGCTGCGACGCCATGTTGCCCAAACTGAGGCCGGACATCACGGCATGGCCCTTGCCATGGGGCACCTCCACCATCATCGGCCGTCCGTCACTGTCGTGGACCATCACGGTGGCATCCGCCTGGGTCACGTTCCATGTCTCCTGCGCAAAGGAGTTTTTCAACTCCATGGTCTGTCCATCCACCATCACCTGAAAGGGGTCCTGATTGCGGGTTTGAAGTGTATCTTCCTCACAGCCAAAGAGATCATGCAGACCATTGCCGGGGATATGGTCGGAGAGCCGCTGATGTTCATCCCACATGCAGGTCATGGGGTCGGCCAGCACGGTGCCGCCGTTGGCCACGAAATCCGCCAGCAGCGCCGTCACCTTTTGGGACAGCGTGAAGGCGCAGGGCATAATCAGCAACTTGTGGCCCCCCAACGTCTCCGCCGTCATAAACTCCTCATGCAGAATGTCTACGGGAATATTCGCATCCCAAAATGCCCGATAGTAGCCACCAATGGCATCGATGGAAAGGTTGTTGTTGCGGAATTCCGCCCAGTTGAGCATGACGCTCCGATAGCTGAACAGAATGGCCACATCGGCGGGCGGCATCTCCGCCTGATTGAACAGCAATGCGTTGTCATTCAGCGTCTTGGCGATTTTGGAGGCGGTCAGGGCGCGGGGAGTCGGATTCCCCTGATAGTCGGTCAGACCATAGGCGCCGCTTTCATTGCCATAAGCTTCCTTGCGGAACTGCCAGAACAGCAGGCCTTTGCTGCCATGGCCGATGGCTTCCCAACACCAAATGGCGAAGGTCTCAGGTGTCGTGTACAGCAGGCGGCGCAGGCCACCGACCATATCGCCGGCGGACAGCTCAGACTGCCAAAATTCCTTCCCCTGGGCGGCGGAGCGGGTGTCGTCCATGCTGAGGCCGATGTTGCAGGTTTGGGAGAGGCGGGAGGGGAAGGCGCTGCAGCCCCATTTGTCCAGAGGGCGGGCGTTTTTCCAATCGTCGAAGGCCATGGCGCCCAGCTGTCCGCAGGTCACGGTGCCACCGCCCCATGCGTGGCCGATGACCTGGACATGGGAATGGCGTTTGATGCAGGCGGTGCGGCGGGCCACCAGCGCGGCGATGTTCTCCGTGGTGAACAGACGCCAGTCCACGGTGTCCGCATAGCCGAAATGCCATGTGGGCGGGCGGACATCCTCCCAGTCGGTGAAGCAGTGTCCCCACGCCTCGCCCAGGGCCTCCAGCGTGCCGTAGCGCTGTTGCAGCCACTGCCGAAAGACCTTGCGGGTGGCGTCGCAGAAGCAGAAGTAGCCCTGCGGGTTCTGCACCATGTCCACCCACATGTGGGGCTCGTTGATGGGCTCGTAGGCGAAGGCGCGGTCGCCCACGTGTTCACAGACCGCCGCGATGAACCGCTCCTCCAACTCCTGCGCCACGGCGTGGTCGGGACACAGGCCAGGCCAGCCGCCGGAAGGGGTGTTCGCACGGGCCGACGGCTCGAAGGACTGTCCATGCTGATTGACGTACCAGCAGTCGCGGTGCTTGCGGATGGCCCACTCCGGAGCGCTGTGCATATGGAACAGGAAGATAACGCGTAAGTGGTTCTGTTCCGCCAAGTTAAGAATCGTGTCGATGTAGTCGAAGTCTACGGCGCCTTCTGTCGGCTCCAGAATTCCCCAGACCAGCCAGACGCGGATGGTGTTGAAATGCAGCTCCGAAATCTGCCTCAGGTCTCTCTCCCATTGAGAGCGGTCCGGACTGTAGCCCCGCAGATATTGAGTTCCAAATGTGAAGATTGGTGTTTCCATAAAAGCGTCTCTGTCTTGAATTGTCCCGTTTTTGTCCAAAAGTCTGATAAAATATACCTCGGTTTTGTCTGTACTCAAGACAAATCGGCCATTTCCCCTGTAGAATATTGTAAAGTGCATTCCACCATATATATTGTTCATTTTGCCGTTTCTTCTGCCATGCAATTGTTTGATATGGAATGAACCCATGAGTGCGCAAAGCCGTCAAGACTGCATCAATTCCATCGCGGGGCGCGTTCCTCCCGCCCCCATGCCGCCGACTCCCGTGGAGCTGGGCCGCTACGGCGAGGACGTGTTCAGCGCGAAAGTCATGCGGGAATATCTTCCCGCCACCGTCTGCGATAAGCTGTTGGCCACAGTGAACAATGGCGAGGCGTTGGATCCCGCCATTGCCGATGAAGTGGCTAACGCATTGAAGCAGTGGGCGTTAAAGCGGGGTGCAACCCATTTTACCCATTGGTTCCAGCCGTTGACGGCCTCCACGGCGGAAAAGCACGATTCCTTCCTCAATCCCAAGGACTTGCAGGCGCTGATGCACTTTTCGGGCAAGAACCTGATCGTGGGCGAGCCGGATGCCTCCAGCTTCCCCTCCGGCGGGCTACGCTCCACTTTTGAGGCGCGGGGCTACACGGCATGGGACCCCACCAGCCCCGCCTTCATCAAACGCCATGGCAACGGCGCCACCCTCTGCATTCCCACGGCCTTCTGCAGCTACACAGGGGAGGCGTTGGACCGCAAGACGCCGTTGCTGCGCTCCATTCAGGCGCTGACCCGAAGCACGCGCCGCCTGATGGGCTGCTTCGGCCTGCCTGAAGAGCGAGTGACCATTTCGTTGGGCGCCGAGCAGGAGTATTTTCTCATTGACCGCCAGTTCTATCTTCATCGTCCGGACTTGATTCAGACCGGACGCACCGTCTTTGGCGCGCCGCCGGCCAAACATCAGCAGTTGGACGACCATTATTTCGGCAGCATTCGCGCGCGCGTCCTTGATTTCATGACGGAGACAGAGCAGGAGCTGTGGCGGCTTGGCATTCCCGCCAGAACCCGACACAACGAGGCGGCTCCCGCCCAATTCGAGCTGGCTCCTGTCTACGAAAATGTGAATCTGGCCAGCGACCACAACATGATCATCATGGAAGTGCTCAAGCAAGTCGCGGAGCGCCACGGGCTGGTCTGCCTGCTGCATGAAAAGCCCTTCGCGGGCGTCAACGGCTCGGGCAAGCACAACAACTGGTCTGTCAACTACGGCAAGATGAACCTGCTCAATCCAGGGGAGAATCCGGAGGAGAACGCCATTTTCCTTACGGCGCTCTGCTGCGTCATCGAGGCGGTGGATCTCCATGGGGACTTGCTGCGGGCCACCGTGGCAGGCGCGGGCAACGACCACCGTCTGGGGGCAGGGGAGGCGCCGCCGGCCGTCCTGTCCATCTATTTGGGCGAACAGCTGACCGCCGTCATCAACCAGATTGGCGAAGGCACCGCCAGTCATGCCAAAGGCAAGAGCACCATGCGCATCGGCGTGGACACCCTGCCGGTCCTGCCGCGGGACGCCACGGACCGCAACCGCACCAGCCCCTTCGCCTTCACGGGAAACAAATTTGAGTACCGCGCCGTGGGCGCCAGCCAGTCCTGCGCCACCCCAAACGTCTTTCTGAACACCATTGTGGCGGAGGCCTTCGACCGCATGAGCGACCGGCTGGAGGGCATCCCCGAACGGGACTTCAACGGCAGTCTGCAGAAAATCCTGCAGCAGCTCATCCGCGACCACCGCCGCATCATCTTCAACGGCGACGGCTACACGGAGGACTGGCTGAAGGAGGCGCGGCGCCGCGGGCTGCCCAATGCCCCCACCACGCCGGAGGCCCTCAAGGCCCTCGTCAAATCGGAGAACATGGCTCTCTTCGAAAAATACGGTGTGTACAGCAGGCGGGAGCTGCAGTCTCGCTACGAAGTGTTCTCGGAGGACTACCGCAACCGCATCCGCATCGAGGCGGAAGTGGCCCTAAACATCGCCACCACCATGATTCTTCCCGCCGTAAATGAGGAGCTGGAGAGCCGGCTGGCCACATGGAATGGCATGCGGGACGCCGAGCTGGGCGTCCGTGGCGTCAGCGTGCTGAAAAAACGGACAACGGAATGCGTCACGGCGCTGAACCGCCTTCATGCCCATATCAACCAACTGGAGCAGGCTCTCGACCAATCCTGCGACAGCATCCTCACGGCCATGGTTGAACTGCGCCGCCAGGTGGACGCCTTGGAGCTCACCGTGGCGGACCACCGCTGGCCGTTGGCTAAATACAGGGAAATGCTCTTTATCTATTGATTCAGGGGGCGAGGCCCCAACCGGAAAGGATTCCAAATGTCACAACTTGTTATCCCGCAAGGATATACACCACTTCTTGACGAACTCACCACCGAAAAGGCCATTCGGAAGATCAAGGAGCTCTTCCAAAACAATCTGGCCTTTGAGCTGAAGCTGCAGCGCGTCACGGCGCCGCTTTGCGTCATCTCCCGCACGGGCATCAACGACGACCTCAACGGCGTCGAAAAGCCTGTCTCCTTCTCCATTCGGGATGCGGGCCTGGACGTGGAAATCGTCCATTCCCTGGCCAAATGGAAGCGGCTCAAGCTGGCTCAGCTGGGCATGAAACCTGGCCAGGGCATCTATACGGACATGAACGCCTTGCGGCCCGACGAGGAGTTCGACAATCTGCACTCCCTCTACGTGGACCAATGGGATTGGGAGAAGGTCATCCGCAAGGAGGACCGCAATCTGGAGGTCCTGAAGGCCACCGTCCGCCGAATCTACTATGCGCTGCGGCGGACGGAGGATGCCGTCTGCAACGACTATCCCCAGCTGATTCCCTTCCTGCCGGAGGACATCCATTTCCTCCATGCGGAGGATCTGGAGCGACAGTATCCGAACCTGACACCTAAACAGCGGGAGGACGAGGTCACCAAAGCCCATGGCGCCGTCTTCCTCATCGGCATCGGCGGCGCCCTGCCGGGTAGTGGGCAGCCCCACGACGGCCGCGCTCCCGACTACGATGACTGGTCCACCCCGACTCCAGACGGCCACATTGGGCTCAACGGCGACATTTTGGTCTACAACCCTGTCCTGAAGCATTCCTTCGAGCTCTCCTCCATGGGCATCCGCGTGGATTCCGCCGCCCTGAAGCGCCAGCTGGAGCTGCGCAATGCCACCAACCGCATGCAGTTCCATTTCCATCAGGCACTGATGAACGGCGAGCTGCCTTTGAGCATCGGCGGCGGCATCGGCCAGTCCCGCCTCTGCATGCTCCTGCTGCAGAAGGCCCACATTGGCGAGATTCAGGCCAGCATCTGGCCGCCGGACATGGTGGCCACCTGCAAGGCGAACAACATCCCCCTGCTGTGAGTTCCGTGGACTCCCTCTGAAGAAAGGCAATGACACATGGCGCAGTTACGCATGATGTATCTTGTTCCGAACAAGGAAGATACGGTTGTTCCACAACCCGTTGAGGGCTTTCGCGTCCGCGTCTACAGGGACGAAGACGTCGCCGCTTATTCCGCCCTTCGGGTTTCGGTGAACTTCGGCGCATGGGACGCCGCGGAGGCCAATAAGTACCGCTACGGCAAAGCCGTGACCGACGGCATGTTGGTCTGCGAGGAGCTGTCCACAGGCAAGCTGGTGGCCTCCGCCTCTTTGGAGCATTCTGACTACAGTGATCGGCCGGACATCGGCGGTATCGGTTGGGTCATGGCCGACCCCGCCTATCAGGGAAAACGGCTGGGGCGTTGGGTTTGCGAGGAGGTTCAGGCCCTCGCCGTCGTCCATCCCACCGCCTTCCGCCGCATGGTCCTGCTGACGGACGACTTCCGGCTGGCGGCCATCGCACTCTATCTGAAGACGGGCTGGGTGCCGCTGATGTTCGAAGAGGACATGCCGGGCCGCTGGCAGGAAATCTGCCGAAACCTGAAACGCGACTATGCCACGCTTCCCAAAATGTGGTCCATCGACGATGACATCCATTGCTGATGGCGTCTCCCTCCAATGAAAAGGCGACCGCCGTTGGGTGTTTCTGTAACTCATTGATAATCAATTAATTAGGAAAATAGATATGAAACATCTTTGCGTAGGATTGATGCTGACCCTTTGCCTTTGCGAAGGGGTGCGCGCCGTGGAGCCCATCCATGTTCTGGATCTTTCCTATCTGAATAAGAAGAACTTGAACAATGCCGACCAAATGCAGGAGGCGTGGGACACGCTGCATCTGGCGGCAAGCCTGCAGGGCATCGTCAACCGCAAAGGTCCCCGCCTGTTCATCCGTTTCATGCCCGATCCAGACGATTTTTGGTTCGACTACTGCACCAACGAATCCGGCTGGCTCGTCAATCGGCAGCTTGTCCGCCATGAAGGGGAGGCCGGGCTTCTGGAGCTCATCGGCGTCTACGGCAAGGAGTTCAAGGGCGTGGTCTCCTATCCGGACACCCCCTACGCCAGCAGCAATGTGGCCTCCACCATCGCGGGCGTGGAAAGCCGTCTGGCCCTGCGGCGGGATGAACAGGATAACAGCCTGTACCGCAAGGTGATGGCGCTTCCTGACTGCCCTCAGGATGAGTTCCGGCTGACGGCTGAACGGATGATTCCCAAAGGCGGCTCCACCGGCTCCCCAAAGAACGACGCCATCCGCTGGGCCATGGAACAGTATCTGGACACCGATAAATGCAGCCCCGATTTCATGGCGTATTACATTGACATGTACTATCTTACAGACCCGGGCGCCGGCGGCCGCTTCTCCAACTCCACCTTGTCGAATCACGATTTCTACATCGCCAATGGCGCCTTCTTCTTTGATTTAGGGGTCTGGGGGGATGAAATCGTCTTTGATGACCCAAAACAGCCGCGGGGCATCGACCGCGAAACCTTGCTGATGCTGCTGAAACGGCAGCATCGCCGCGCCAACGGCAAGACTTTCGTCATTGGCGGCTTCCCTCCATGGGCATGGAAATACGCCGACCGTCTCCATCGGCACAATTCTCCGGACGGACGCCGTCACCCCGTGGCGACGGAGTGGGAGTACTGCCGCCTCATCTCCTCCTTCAACGGCATGAAGGACGCCGACGCATTGGACATGTCCGGCATGGCAAACGCCTCCTTCTATCGCTTCTTCCCTTTGCAGGACAAGTACTTGCAGCCAGCTCCCGCGCCCACGGAAAAGGAGTTGGTTGAGGCGGGTTATCTCGATGCGGAGGGCAAGGTGACCGACCACATCTACATGACATGGTATATGGGCGACTACGATTCCGCTGCATGGCTGAATCTGTTTGCGCCCCGCTGGTGGCGCGACCCCATGCATGGCAAGACCATGTGCTCCTGGGCCTTTGATCCGTCATTGGCCATCCGCGCGCCTCACGCTGTCCATTATGTGCGCACCAAAGCCGCCCCGACGGACTATTTCATGGCGGGGGACAACGGTTATGGCTATTTGGCGCCCACCCAACTTTCCGCGCCGCGCATGGATCCTGAGATTCCAGATGGCTGGGGCGCGTGGTCGGCGCTGTGCCGTAAAGCCTTTGAGCAGTTTGACATCGGCATCACGGGCTTCATCATCGATCCGGGGGCCAACCCCAGAATCCGCCGTGTGGCGGAGGAGTATGCGAAATTCTCCCGCGAGGGCTTTGTGTATATGGACAACCAGTTCGCGGGGGAGGTCCGCACGCAGGATGGTGTCCCCTATGTGCGCATGTACAAGGACATCTATGGGGAGCCGGAGGCCGCCGCCAACGAATTGGCGAAGGATTTTCAGCCGGAGAAGGGGGCGAAGTTCATGATTGTCCGCAGCATTTTGAAGTCCCCCAGCTGGCATGAGGAGACCGGCCGCCGACTGACGGAGCTGACAAACGGCCGCGTGGTCATCGTCAACCCCCGCCTCTTCTTCCTTTTGGGCAAGCATGCCGCAACCCAACAGCACGTAAATAATTAAGTGCCATTATTTTGCGGCCCTCCGCATCAGGATGCGTCCTTCTCCCAAATCAGCTCTTCCAAGGTCTGGTAAAGACGTTCGGACACCACGGGTTTGGACAGATGTGCGTTCATGCCCACCTGCAATGAACGCTGCACATCTTCGTCAAAGGCATTGGCGGTCATGGCAATGATGGGGATGGTTTTTGCATCAGGCTTGTCCAGCGCCCGAATTGCGGCCGTTGCCTCCAGACCGTCCATTTCTGGCATGCGAACGTCCATCAGGATGGCGTCATAATAACCGACCGGGCTCTTCTCAAACATCTCAAGAACGATCTTGCCGTTTTGTGCGTGGTCAATATACGCCTCGCGCATCTGAATGATCTCTTTCATAATCTCCGCGTTGATCTCGTTATCCTCCGCCATGAGGATATGCCTGCCTTTCAGTTCAGCCCGCTTTTTCTCTTTGTAGAGACTCATGTTGTTCTTTCGCGCGATGCGTTCGAATTCGCTGATCACGTTGGAGGCAAACAGGGGTTTCGCCAAAAAGCTGTCGACGCCGATATGGAGCGCCTCATCCATGATATCGTCCCAGTTGAAGGACGTCAGGATGATCACCGTCGTTTCCTTGTCATACCGCTGCCGAATCTCCTTGGCCACGGCAATGCCATCCATCTCGGGCATTTTCCAATCGAGCAGCACGAGATTGTAAGGCTCGTGCTTGGCATGTTGCACCTCCAGCATCTGCAAGGCGGTCTGCCCATCGTTGCAGGTGTCGGCCTTGATGCCGACCTCGTCCAGCACGATGCGCGCGTGTTCCGCCGCGATTTCCTCATCATCCACCACTAGGATGCGCATGTCCTTCGGGGTGACATAGTTCGTCACTTGTCCCTGATGTTGGCTGTTGGTCAGCGTGATGACAACGGTGAACTCTGTCCCCACGCCCTTTTCAGATTCGACGGAGATCGTGCCATTCATCAGTTCGACGATGTTTTTCGTGATGGCCATGCCGAGACCGGCACTGCCGTACCTGCTGCTCCTGCCGCTGTCCTCCTGCGTGAATGCGTCAAAGACCTTGGGAATGAATGCGGCATCCATCCCGATGCCAGTGTCCTTTACGCTGAACTTCACAGTGGAATGATCGCCGAATACAGCGGTGCGTTCCACCGTCAGGGTGATGCTGCCTGGTGCATCTGTAAACTTGATTGCATTGGAAAGAATGTTGATGAGCACTTGCTTGAGCTTCATGTCATCACCGATATAGTAGTCACTGACGCCGCCATTGACTCTGCACTCATAATGGAGTCCTTTTTCCTTGCATTGGGCCATCACCATGGTATTGAGCTGTTCAAGCATTTCACTGAAGGAAAACTCTTCTTTTCGGAGCACAAATCGGCCGGACTCGATTCGGCTCATGTCCAGAATGTCGTTGATCAGGCCCAACAGATGCTGTGCGCTTCCTCCGATTTTCACCAAGTATTCCCGTGTCTCAGGTGGAAGCGATGGATTCCGAAGCGCCATGCTGTCCAGCCCGATGATCGCGTTCATGGGCGTGCGGATCTCATGGCTCATGCTGGACAGGAAGGCCGTCTTTGCCTTGTTGGCCTCTTCCGCCGCCGCCAACGCCTCTCCAAGCGCCTGATTTTTGGCCATTGCATCACGCATTTCGGTATCAATGATTGTCAGGCCAAGGCCAACCGCATGCACAACATGATCGTCACGGTTTTCGGCATGCCATACGTCTGCCATCCGAATCATTTCATAATACTCCCTGCCGCCACGCTGTGCCAGATAGCGGTAGCAGATGATCAGCTCATTTGCCAGCATCTTCCGCACATGGTCGGGCTCGATGAACTTCAGGAAGTCTTCTCTGTAACTCTCTGCAACATAGTGATTTCCATACCAGGCAAAGCGCTCGTAGTAGGGGAAGTGGACGCCTTCTGGCGTCTGATCATGGTCGTTCGGGTCGGCTCGATAGCAAACGGCGTCATTGTTGTCCAAGTCCACATGGTAGACGCAGCGATAGTCCGACGCCAGCGCCGTGATCATCCTATCCTGTTGCGCTCGACGCTTTTGTTGCTCCAGCAGCTCTTCCTGAAGGGCAAGCCGGTCTTCCAGCTCCTGCTGCTTTGCCCGCTGGCTTTCCGCCAGTTCCGCATTTGCCTTCTCCAGTTCCTTTCGAGCGGTTTCCTTGTTCTGAATCTCGCGTTTTGAACGTCTTGTGTCGCGGACAAGGAACAGGATAATCACTGCGGCGACCGCGAGGATGATGCCTCCGAAGACGGCCATATTGTCTCGAAGCATATCGGTAAACGAATAGGAATACAGCTGGTCCGTGTAACGGAACGCCAGGCTTTGCGCATAATCCGCTCCGAGCACATTGATCCCTCGGTTGACCAGCTTCAAAAGACCTTCGTTGCCGAGCTGCACGCCAAAGCTTCGGTCGTCGTCATGCGTTGTCTGGCGGAGAGAAAGCCCACTGTATCGGCTGTTGCGCAGGATGTCGTTGGCTCTGAGGCCGTTAAGTGTCGTGCAATCGACTTGACCGCTGCTGACAGCGCTCAGACAGGCGTCAATGGATGGATAAAACGTGATTTTGGCTTCGGGATAATGGGTCTTGACAAAGAAGAATTGCATGCGGTTGTTTTCATTCACCGCGAAATGACGAGTGGTGTTTTCACTGTAGTCGCCTTTATAGACTAGTTCCGTGGCGGCGGAAACCACTGCGCTGGAGCGGAAAATGCCGCTCTCTTCAGCATAGTACAGAGCACCTCCGACAGGGAAGACCACGTCGATCGTGCCAGTTCCAAGCCCGCTGATCATGTCATCATACTTGTCAAAGCTCATGAAGGAGACCACAACATCTTTGATGTCAAGCTTCTCCAACATGCGTGGAATGAAGTCTTTGACCAGACCCGTCACGTTTCCGGATGCATCGGTGTCACAGTAGGGTAGATAATTGTTCAAATAGCCGACACAGAGCGTCTTGTGTTCTGAAAGCCATTTCTTTTCCGCCGGGGAAAAGGCACGGCTTGAGATGCTCACGGGGTAGTATTTGCTGCGAAGGAAAGTGATGTAATTCGGTTCATTCACCGAAAGCTCTGTCTGAGCGGCGTTGAGCTTGACCAGCAGATCGGGCCTTGATCTGCTGACGCACAGATAATAGTTGGATGCTCCGAAAGAGCACAGCAGCTCTGTGTTTGACCTTTTGTATGCGCCGTCTCCTTCTGCCGCGAGGACATCGATTTGTTGATTGTCAAAGGCCGTGAAGAGCGGTTCGTAATCATGAAAGACGACGATCTTCGCCTGCACGTCGTGTTTCCTCAGAAACTCTTGCAGGGAATCTTCCATTGCGCTTGCAAGGACGCCGATCCGTTTGCCGTTCAGAGTCGCCGGATTCACTGTGATTGTTTCGTCGGCATCGTGCTTTATCAGGCTATAGGTTTCATTGCCCATGGGCGAATCAGGATAGCCGATGAGCGATTTGCGTCCCTCTTTCCATGCCAGGCCGGCGAGAAAATCAATCTTGCCGTCCAAGAGCATCTGATACAGGGCGCTGAAATCGCCATAGACATATTCGTATCGCCAACCTGTGTACTCCGAGAGTTTCTGATAATACTCATAGGCGTATCCGGTTTTGATGGCGCCAGGTTGCGCCCCCTCCTGGAACACCTCGTTTTCATAGTAGCCGACACGGACCGGCTTGCTCTCATTGTCAACGGAAGCAATGGAGCGCGGACACATAAAAACGGCCAGCATGATAAAGTAGAGCAGTGGCGCGCAATGACCATTGTACACCCTTGCTTTCAATTGAATGACGATCTTTTTGCTTCTCATGCCAATTCCAACGTGATGATTTGCGACTCTTCCAACGCATTGATTCTTTCATAATCTAGCCATCGAATCAGATTTTTCTAGTTTCACAGCCAGAAGTCGTTGAAAGAGGTTCTTGACGATTGTTTTAATTTTGCTTCAGAGTTTCCATCATATATTCCTGAATGACAGCACGTTCCGGCTTTTTCAGCACTTTGCGGACCGGCAGCTGCTTCAGCGCCTCCAACGTGGGATGGCGGGCGATGTCCTTGCCCACGGCCTGGGTGATGGCGGCGGCGAATTTGGCGGGATGGGCGGTGGCGAGGCATACCGTCGGCACGTCGGCGACGAAGGACTCCGCCACGGCGACGCCCACGGCCGTGTGGGGATCCAGAAGGATGCCCTCCGTCTCATAGACCTTGCGGATGGTGGCCAGCGTCATGGCGGTGTCGCCTCTGCCGGCGGCAATCAGTCCGTCCGACGGCTCCGGCACCTCGATCCGCTTTTCGGCGGCGAAAGTGGCCATCAGCTGGCGGAGCCGCGCACTGTCCTGGCCGACGCGGTAGTACAGATAGCGTTCGAAGTTGCTGGCCACTTGAATGTCCATGCTCGGACTCAAGGTGGGGCAAACGGTGCCCAGGCTGTAAACGCCGCTGTTGAAGAAACGGGAGAGAATGTCGTTTTCGTTGGTGGCAAGAATCAGCCGCTGGATGGGGGCGCCCATCTTGGCGGCCACGTAGCCTGCGAAGATGTCGCCGAAATTGCCTGTGGGGACGGCGACCTGCACGGCCTCCGCCCCTGTGGCGTCCTGCGCACGGAAGGCAGCCCAGAAGTAGTAGACGACTTGGGCCAGCACCCGTGCCCAATTCACGGAGTTGACCGCCCCCAACGCATATTGCCGCTTGAAGGGCAGGTCGTTGAACACCTCCTTCAGAACCCGCTGTCCGTCGTCAAAGGTGCCCTGGACGGCGATGCAGTGGACGTTTGCGTCCGGCACGGTGGTCATCTGCCGCTCCTGCAGGGGGCTGACGCGGCCGTCGGGGAACATGATGAAGATGTGGATGCCCTTTTTGCCGCGCACGCCGTGGATGGCGGCGCTGCCTGTGTCGCCGCTGGTGGCGCCGAGGATGTTCAGTCGGCCGCCCCGCTTCTCGAGCACGTACTCAAAGAGATTGCCAAGGAACTGTAGCGCAATGTCTTTGAACGCGAGGGTGGGGCCGTGGAACAGCTCCGCGATGAACAAGGGGCCGCAGGGATGCACAGGCACGACCTCCGCTGTGTCGAAGGTGGCGTAACTGCGCTCCACAAGGCGAGTTAGGTCATCAGTCGGCATGGCGTTCCCCACAAAGCCCCGCAGGACCTCCACCGCCAGCTGGGGATAGCTCAGCGTCCGCCAGGCGGACAGCTTGTCGGCGGCGTTGGGAAAGCGCTCCGGCAACAGGAGGCCGCCGTCGTCGGCCAGTCCCATCATCACCGCATCGAGAAAGCCGACGGGCTCAATGCCGCCGCGCGTGCTGAAATATTGCATGGAATCCTGTGACACGTTGTGTTATCCTTTCTGATGATCGTTGTCGGCAGGCCGTCGCGAATTCGTCGTTTCGGCGGCCTCCCGTTTGAGAACCAGACAAACCCGACAGGGGAGGTAGACGGACAGCGTTTGGGCGCTGGGGATGAAAACCTGTCCTGCCTTCACGCGGCCCTGACCGCCGAAGGCGGGGGCGTCGCTGTCCAATATAAGTTTATAACTTCCTGATAAACAAGGAATTACGTAGTCTTTGCGGGAAGTGGTGGGATGGAAGTTGAAGAGGAACCAATAGCCGGCCCTCTCGAAGACCAAAATCTTGGCGGCGTTGTCCAGCCGGATCAGCTGGGGGCGGCGGTCATAGAATCCGTTGATCCCGAGCAGGGCCATCATAGCATGGTCAAATGCCAATAACCCTTTGTAGCGCAAGGATTTGTCTTTGGCCAGGCTCCACTGCCGCCGTGCCATCTGGAAGGACCATCCGTTGCCTTCGCGGGGGAAATCCACCCATTCGGGGTGGCCGAATTCGTTGCCCATGAAATTCAGGTAGCCGAAGCCGGCGGTGGCCGCCGTGGCCAGACGTGCCATCTTGTGGAGGGCGCAGGCCCGCTCTGCCGCCAGATTCTCCGCGTTTAGGGCCATGCCGTCATACATGGCCTTGCCCGCCATCTGGAAGATGAAGGACTTGCCGCCCACGAGGGACTGGTCATGGCATTCCACATAGCTGAGGGTCTTCTCGTCGGCCCGTCGGTTGTTCAGCTCATGCCACAACGTGTCCAGGGGCCAGTCTTCGTCGGGAAGGTCGGTCAGCCGGAACCAGAAGTCCGTGACGCCCATGGCCAGCCGATAGTCGAAGCCCGCGCCCCCATCCGCCGCAGGGGAGGCCAGGCCGGGCATGCCGCTTACATCCTCCGCGAGGGTCAGCGGGCGGCCGCCATAGCGGCGGTCGTGGCAGAGGGCGTTGGCGAGGCAGAGGTAGCTCCACGCGTCCTCGTCCACGTTGTCCGAAAAGTAGTCATCGTAGCCGGAGAAGGCGCGCAGGCCATGGTCCTTGTAGAGCATGCTGGTCACCCCGTCGAAGCGGAAACCGTCCACATGGTATTCCTCCAGCCAGTATCTGCAGTTGGAGAGGAGGAAGCGGCAGGTTTGGCGGTTGCCGTAGTCGAAGCAGCAGGAGTTCCAGACGGGATGCCGTCCTCGGTCGCCCTCATGGAAGAAGAGGGAGTTCGTGCCGTCCAGGCAGGCCAGTCCCTCCACGGCGTTGGCGGCGGCGTGGGAATGGACCAAATCGATGATGACGCCCAGTCCCAGCCGATGGGCCTCGTCCACCATGGCGCGGAAGTCATCCGGTGTGCCGAAGAGGTCGCAGACGGAGAAGAAATTGGTCGCATGGTAGCCGAAGGAGCCATAGTAGGCGTGCTGCAGGATGGCCATCAGCTGGACATAGCGGTAGCCGCCGGCGGCGATGTCAGGCAGAACGGTCTTGCGGAACTCCGTAAAGCTCCCGATGCCAAAGCGTTCCGTCGCCATGCCCACATGGGCCTCGTAGATCAGCGGCGGCGTGCCGACGCGGGGGGCGTGGGCGTCGTGCTTCCATGCATAGGGACGCTCTGGCTTCCAGACTTTGGCGTTGAACATCACGTCGGAGCGGCTGAGCTCCCGTGTGTCCCGCACCACGAAGTCCGCGCAGGAGGGAATCCGCTCTCCCGCGCCTCCGGGCCATTCCACGTGCATGCGGTATTCGTCGCCATGCCGCAGCGTGCTGGCGGGAAACCGTGCCTCCCATTCGCCGTCGTCTTTCCGTGTGCAGGGGATTCCCGCCTCCAGACGCCATTGGCAGAAGGAGCCGAAGAGCGTCAGGGCCGTGGCATGGGGCAGCCATTCGCGAAAGCGCCATTCTCCTCTCTCCTCATGAAGGCCATAGTGGCGGTGCCAGTTTGCGAAGGCATGCAGGGAACGTCGTCCTAACCATTTGCGGCACAAGGACTTAACGCGATTTGACCGCGCTTGGAGCGCCGCCCGCTGGGGCGGCGTCAGCCACGGGTCCGCCATGAGACGGGCCGGACGGTTCTCTATGGCCTGTATGGGGTTCATGAAAGACTTCTCTGTCGATGGGCCATGCCCTGTTTACTCTATATACCATATATATAATATATTCGCCTTTGACCGCTTCTCAATCCGTTCCGCTTGTTGATCTTTCTTGCCTTTCACTTTTCACTTGACGAGAGACGCTAGACGCGAGACATGAGACGAGAGGTGTGAGACATGGGGGAGACGAGAGACGGGAGACGAGAGACGAGAGGTGTCTCACTTTTCATTTGTCATGGGACGTGAGACGGGAGACGAGAGACGAGAGGTGTCTCACTTTTCTCTTGTCGTGGGACGTGAGACGTGAGACGCGAGACGTGAGATGTGTAAATTAATGATAAAACGTTACTTATAGCAAATATTCATGGCCATAATTACAGCCATGACAATGGATTCCTTAAACAAACCATCAAGGTTCTGAATAGTTCCTTTCTTCTTTTCACTTTTCACTTTTCACTCACTAGTGTCCGGTTAAGTTGAGCATGAAAGCCTTTTTATGAAAAAAGAGCCAATGAAAATAGATTCCAATCCATGTTTTGGTTCAAATCTTGTCTTTAATTCAATCTGTTTATTCAGTGAAAGCATGTCTTTTGGAGACAACAATTTCAAATCGTCGCGTTTTGAATAGCATCATAAACATATTGATTTTCAGCATAATACAAACAACACATTCTCAATTTAACCGGACACTAGTGCTTTTCACTAACCTGTCTCTCGTCTCCCGTCTCTCGTCCCTCGTCCCACTTTTCACTTTTCACTTTTAACTTTTCACTTGACGCTAGACGCGAGACATGAGACGGGAGGTGTGAGACATGAGGGAGACAGGAGACGAGAGACGGGAGACGGGAGGTGTCTCACTTTTCATGGGACGAGAGACGGGAGACGAGAGGTGTCTCTCTTTTCTCTTTTCACTCTTCACTCACGTTACAAATTCCTCATTCCTAATTTCCCACGATAAATTCCTAATTTCTAATTCCTCATTCCTAATTTCCCACGACAAATTCCTAATTCCTAATTCCTCATTCCTAATTCACTTTCCCCTTTCCCGTCTCCGCATATTTATTCATTAGTCTGACTTGAAGAATGGTTGTCAATCACTATGTTATTTGTTGAATGATAGATTGTTTATTGGTGCGGAATAATCTTATCGGAGTATGGGCCATGAAGGATAGTTTTGACGCGGATTTGACAAAAACGCCATTGGTCATCGACGAGCCGAAAACGGTCTTTGTGAACAAAGTTTTGGCCACTCGGGGAGGCCTCACAGGGGTCGACGTGACGGGGGGCACCCAATCCATCCCCCCTTACAATGACATCAACAATGACGTCAACATTGATGACAATATTGATATCATTATCAACGGAAACACCGTCAGCACCATGGACATGTCCAATAACAATATGTTGACGGTCTATGTGAACCGTGCCTGGGCCAACCGGAGCAATGGCTCGGTGGTTGCCTTGCAGGGGGGGACCGCCACCATCGGTCTCGATGCCTTCTCCTCTGGTGACGAAGCCGTCGAGGCATACCGTGACTTCACCGGCGACTGCGAAATCGTGTTCATGAGCCAAGATAGCGTGGATTCCTTTGGCATATTCAACACCATCACGCTGGACGCGAATTTCTGCGTCACCTGCACCAGCGATTTGCCTGATGGAATCACTATCCATATCGACGCCAGCAATTTCATGAACTTCACCAAGAAAGTCCTCTACTGCGAGGGGGGCTTTGAGGACGTCAGTTCCAACGTCGTCACGGTGGACGGCGGGTTCAGCCATCAGTTCATGGATGATGGAAACACGCTTCTCATCACTTCAGACCTGGTCACGGACACCTTTGCGAACGCCGACTGGACAAATGATGACGTTAAGGGCAAGTTCTTCGGCGACATGGCTATGGTCTGGAACAAAAATGCGTTCAATGATTTTAGTCAGGCGGCGGAGAATGTCGGGCCCACCGGCGCTCTCTACATCATGGGCGGAACCGCCTGGACGAACAATGTCAACCTGCCTGCCAATCAGAGCAACGATGTATGGATTGTGGGCGGCACCGTTGGCACCGGCTGCAACGGTGCCTTCTATGGTAATGATGGGACTCTTCATGTGGAATCTGATTTGCACGTTGGCAGCATCTTCTGCTTCTCTTTGGTGGACATCAAGGGGGGCTCTGTGACCGTTGAATCGGCGGTCCTACTGCCCGAACACGGCACGCTGAACTTCGATGTGAGGAGCATGGCACCCGATGGCGGCCCGATGCTCAACGTCATGCCGATGTGTGAGGGCGAGGCGTATCTGACGGTCACGGTTTCCGCCACGCAGGCGGTTGGCACCTACGCGCTGGCGAGCGGAGCCACCAGTTTCAACGGCAGCATCTCCGTGCTTGGCGAGGATGGCAGCCAACTTGGCACGGTCACTGTCGGCGACACCAGTGCTCCCTATTCGCTGGACGTCATGTTTGACCAGTTGCTCTTCACCGTCGCGCAAAGCGACACCACGCCGCCAGAGCCGCCGGTCGCGAGCGCCAGCACGACGACACCGACGAACCAGAGCGTGACGGTCTTCGCCACCTTCAGCGACGATTCCGTCCAGAAGCAATTCTCGCTGGATGAACAGACGTGGAACGACTACACCAACGGCGTCGTCATGACCGACAACGGCACGGTCTATTTCTGCGGTATGGACGCGGCTGGAAACTTCTCGGATATAGTCAGTTACACCGTCAGCAACATTGACAAGGTGCCGCCGGCCAAGCCGACCGCCGTCGCGGATGTGACCGAGCCCACCAACGACAAGGTCACCGTCACCGCCACCTTCAGCGACGACACGGTGGTCAAGCAGTTCTCGATAAACGGGGGAAACACATGGAACGACACCATGTCAGACCGTTTCGATTTCTATACGAATGGGACAATCGTTTTCCGCGGCATCGACGCGGCGGGCAATGTCTCCGAAACCACGACCTATGCGGTCACGAACATTGACACAGTGCCGCCGGTCAAGCCCACCGCCGTCGCGGACATCACCGCCACCACGGAGGGCGCGGTCACCGTCACGGCCACCTTCAGCGACGACTCCGCCCAAAGGCAGTATTCATTGGACGGCCGGACGTGGAGCGCCTACACGGAGCCTGTCGTGTTCACGGAAAATGGCACGGTCTATTTCCGCGGCATCGACGCGGCGGGAAATGTCTCGGAGACAACGAGTTACACGGTCTCCAACATTGTCGCGGCGGTGGACGAGCCCGTGGCCGACGTGACCGAGCCCACCAACGGCAAGGTCACCGTCACCGCTTTCTTCCAGTCAGACGCCGTCAAGAGGCAGTACTCCACGGACGGCAAAACCTGGAGGAGCTACACGAAGCCCGTCACCGTCACCTCCAACGGCACGCTGTACTTCCGCAGCCTCAACGCCAGCGGAAACGCCTCCGCCGTCACCAGTTACACGGTCTCCAACATCGACCGCGTGGCCCCCGGCAAGCCGACGGTCACGGCGGACGTGACGACGCCCACCAACGGCGCCGTCACGCTCAGCGCAACGGCGGCGGAGGGCGAGCCGGTCACGCTGCAGGTCTCCCTCAACAACAAGAAGTGGACGGAGCTTGACTCGGACGTCGTGCGCACCGCCAACGGCGCGGTCTGTTTCCGCGCCGTCGACGCGGCGGGCAACGCGTCCAAGGTCGTCACCTACAAGGTGTCCAACATCGACACCGTGGCGCCGACGACCCCCACGGCGAAGGCGTCTACCACCAAGCCAACCAACGCGGACGTCACCGTCACCGCCAAATTCAGCAGCGACTCCACCGTCCGCCAGTACTCTATGGACGGCGCGACATGGAGCACCTACGGCGGCGGCGTGTCGCTGTCGGAGAACGGCACGATCTACTTCCGTGGCGCGGACGCAGCCGGAAACATCTCGGCCATCGCACGTTACACCATCAGCAACATCGACAAGACCGCGCCGGACACGCCTGTGGTGTCGGCCAACATCACCGCGCCCACCACGAAGAGCGTGACGGTGAAGGCCACCTTCGGCAACGGCACGGCCAAGAGGCAGTACTCCCTGAACGGCGGCGCCTGGAAGTCCTACGGCGGCGGCGTGACGCTCAAGGCCAACGGCACGGTCGCCTTCCGCGGCATCGACGCGGCGGGCAACGTCTCCGAAATCGCCACCTACGAGGTCACCAACATCGGATCGTCATCTAACCATGTGGGGGACAACGACTTGCAGAAGCTGTTGACCTCTGTGGTGCCCGTGCGGTCTCTCGCCGCCGATCTGGCCTTTGCCGACGGCAATGACGCCCTCTACGACGGAATGGCTCTGGACTATTCGGACGGCGCGGCGGCCTCCGCCTCCTCCGCCTTCGGTCTGGAGAGCGTCTCCCTTGCCTTTGACAATGGCGACAACGGCGCCTCCGCATGGCGTCAGAGCGATCTTCTGCGGTCGTCCGCCGCGTTCTACGAGTCCGCCGACTCAGAGACCCGCTATGCCAAAAAACATGGGATGCTGGCCGGATGACTCCCATGAGACAATGATCGCGGCGGCGCGGCTTGCTCCGCGCCCCGCGTTTTCACTTTTCACTAACCCGTCTCGCGTCTCCCGTTCCCCCTTTCCCTCCCGTCCCCGTCTCTCGTCTCCCGTCTCCCGTCCCACTTTTCACTTTTCTCTTGACTGGAGACGAGAGACGAGAGGTGTCTCACTTTTCGCTTGACGAGAGACGAGAGACGAGAGACGGGAGGTGTCTCACTTTTCATTTGTCATGGGACGAGAGACGGGAGACTGGAGACGGGAGGTGTCTCACTTTTCTCTTTTCACTTTTCATTCTTCACGTTACAAATTCCAAATTTCCCACGACAAATTCCTAATTTCTAATTCCTAATTTCTATTTCACTATTTGACTTCCAGCGCCCCGAAGAAATCGGTTCGGCGGTGCTGGTCGGTCATGGTGGGATTGAAGGCGGCGTGGGTTTGGCGGCCACCCGCCACGCGGTTGCGGTAGACATTCGCCACCAATCGGCCGTTGGGATCGCCGGAGACGCCTAAATCGCTCCACGGGATTCTGATCTGCGCAATCCAGCGGCCATCCAGCCGCCATGCGTCGCATTGGGCATGGGAGCTCCATGCCTCCTCCTCGGGGGCCGTGCGGCTCTCCCATGCGGAATCCCAAAGGACGCCGGCGGCGGTCACGATGAAATGCCGCCCCAAAGTGCCGTCGAGCCCTTCGAAGAAGAACTCCACGGAATCGTCCTCCCACACGCAGTCGGCGCTGGTTTTGGCGTTCACAGTGAGCTTGTCCATGGCGTCTTCGAAGCAGATGAGCGTGAAGCCGAGGGCCTCGTCGTCGGCGGCGGCTAGAAGAATGGTGTTGAATTCGACCTTTGAGCCGTCCTTCGCGACGAGTTTGTAGCGGTTTGCGTTTTGCCATGGGCTGTTGGCCAGATCCCGCGTCAGCCGCACTGGCGCCTTTGCGGCGACCAGCGGCCGTTTGGCGTCGGCAAGATTCATCAGTGCCTTCGTGTAAGGTTCCATCTCGTTGCGTATGAGGGAGATGCGGCGTGCTTCCAGAGAATCCGCCCCGACCAGCGAAGCGGCCTCGTCCAAAAAGGCGAAGAATTCCTTCAAATCGGCGGGTTTGAAGACATTGATGGGATGGTCCCCGCTGCGCGTCATGAAAATGTCCTCCGCCTTTTCCCAAAAGCGCCGCATGGGTTCGGCGGCGGGGCCGTAGAAGAGTCGATAGTACTCCTGTAGAAGTATATCTACGTCAAGTTGGGAGTCCCAGAGGAGCTTCACGGTGACGTAGGCGGTCAGATGAGAGAGGCCGGGGAAGCCGATGCGGTCGTTGGGGATGTCGTCTCCACCTGGGCTGGATTCGGATTCAAGAAACTCGCCGCGCACGTTGCCAAGTTTGTGCAGAAATTCGAAGTTCTCCTTGAGCAGATGCGGATAGAAACGCGGCATGCCGCGCCATGGCTTCCAGTAGTCGAAGATGGGATAGGTCCACAGGTAGATGTTGGCGGTGCGGCTGCTCCATTGTTCGATGTTCGAGAGAATCCGCTCCTTGTGCTCCGGTGATGCCAGCGACTGCCGTGTGTAGCAGAACATCACCGCCACGTTCGGTGACAGTTTCGCGGGCGAAGTGGGCGGCTCCCGATAGTGCTCGTAGGCGAAGCAGCCGACCATCTTGCCGGGGCAGCGTTCGGCGACGCGCCGCGCGATCGTGTCGGTGAACGTCCATACATAATTGGAGAATTTGCCGCGGTCGCCCAGTTCGGGGGAAAGGAGCGCCTGACAGCGGGGGCATTCGCAGATTTTCATCATGCCGTCGTTGGGGCAAAGGGGGAAGAGAACCTGCAAGGGGTTCTCCTGGAAGTATTTGCAGATATAGTCCACCCATGCGTCCTGAAGCCCTTCGTTGGTGAGGCAGTAGCCGCCGCCGCCGATGATGTTGGAGGCGCGGTCGAAATCCCTTTTGCCGTTGATGATGGCGAAATATTCCGGATGGGAGTCCTTGAAATCCTGCATCATCAAGTAACTGTGGGTGATGCATACGGAGGCCGGCGCACCGAAGCCTACGCGGCGGTACCACAGCGCGTCCTGCGCGGAGGCGGGAAAATTGCAGAGCCATGCGAAGCGGTAGTCGAATTCGGGGGCGTTCGTCTTTTCGAGCGACGGGATTTCCAGCCGCGGCAGATGCGGCGCCACCGTGCCAAGTTCGCCGGTCATGTACCAACGCACGCCCGCGAACTCCTCCAAAAAGCGCTCCACGCCGTTGAGCGTGCCCATTTCGCCGAAGGAACTGAGCCTAAGTTCCTCGCTCCACGTCTCTTGGATGCGGTGGGGATGAAGCAGACCCGGCTGCGGCCCGCCGGGATAGTCCCGCCCAGCGATGAGAAGCCAGTCCCCTGTGGAGCGCAGCAGATAGCCATCGGGCTTCAGGGCCTCGCGGTCGAAGCCGTGCTCCCGCGCGAACTCGCTGTCCCCCAAATAGATAGGCGTGAGGCCATCTATGGGTTTGGCGGCAATTTGGAACTCCAGTCCGGAGACCTTGCCCAGCCATAGCGCCAGTTCGGAGGCCGCCCGCCGCACCGGCTCCGACGCCTCCTCCGCCACCACGATGCTGGCCGCCGCCCGTCCGTCTTCGAAAAGGACCGCCGCCGAAAGGGACAGGGTGCAGAACAACAGCAGGGCCAAGTTGATGAGTTTCTTCATAAGATATTCTTTCCCAGTATGTTATAGATTTTTTTGGTTGTAGGGGACGCGTTTGCCGATTCCTATGCGGCGGCTTCTTGCCTCAGTATTCTAAAATCAGCACAGGATTGTCTCCGGCCTTTTCGCAGGGCACGCGGATTGAGCAGCCAATGGGCTTAGCCGTTGTGTTGCCGGCATTTCCGCATGTCGATGAAAAGCGGAAGACTGCATGGAGACTCCGTTCGGCCAAATCCCGTCGGACCATTGCCGTGACATCCATCCGAAAGCGTTTGATCTCCATGGGCACTTGCGCGACTTTCGTCGCCTCGTCGCTGGCCAAATCCTCCGGTTTTATCGTATCTCGTTCATAATCAAGATGTTCCACAATCAGTTCCTGTCCGTCGGCGTAGGTTAAGGAGCAGACGCTGAATTCCAGCCAGGCCGCCCGTATTGCTGGAAGGTGCTCCTGCAGATAGCAGCCGCCGATGTCGAAGCGCATCAGCACGCGGTCGTTGCGTGTCAGGGGATTCGCATGGCCCACGAAGCAGCCCACGCCGCCTGGAATGCCCGTCGGATAGTAGAACATCATGGTTTTGGCGCCGCAGCCGTAGTCCGCGCCGTCGTCCTTCAGTTCAATCGCCATTTCTGCGGCATGGAGCAGCGCCGCGGTGCATAGAAATATCAATAACTTGTTCATTTTCAATATGTTGTCCTAATTCATGAGTTCATTGCCCATCCCGACGGCCCTTCCTGCCATGACAATAGAATAATGCCCCTCTCCAATATTGCAAGCCAGTTAAAGGTGTCTCACTTTTCTCTTGACGGGAGACGGGAGACGAGAGACGAGAGGTGTGAGACATGGGGGGACGTGAGACGGGAGACGGGGGACGGGAGGTGTCTCACTTTTCTCTTGACGAGAGACGGGAGACGAGAGGTGTCTCTTTTCACTTTTCACTCTTCACTTTTCAAATTCCTAATTCCTAATTTCCCACGACAAATTTCCCACGACAAATTCCTAATTTCTAATTTCTCATTCCTAATTTCCCACGACAAATTTCCCACGACAAATTTCCCACGACAAATTCCTAATTTCTAATTTCTCATTCCTAATTTCCCACAATTTCCCACGACAAATTCCTAATTCCTAATTCCTCATTCCTAATTCACTCTCTCGTTCCCCCTGTGTTTTTGCAATTGCAGAATTCCTTCAATCTATTATATTATCTTCTAATTGTATTAATAATATATTTGATTTCATATAAAGAATGGAAAAGCCATGTCTAGCGACATTGAACTCTTGCGTGAAGATAATGACAATATGACGGCCGTCTCGAATCCGGCCCCCCAGGTGGTCTATCTGGATTTCGACGGAGCGGAGGCCTCCTACTTCAACGAGGCCCTGGGGCTCTCCATTGAGGACATAACCGTAAGTTCCTCCGGCTTCGACACAACGGTGATCTCCCTCATCGTGGCGGACTTGAACAGGATGTTCGGAGACGACATCGTCTTCACGGCGGAGTTGCCCGTCTCCGCCACCTATTCCACCATCTACATCGGAACCACGGACGCATTCGACTCCTACGGCTCCTTCCTCGGCATCGCGGAGACCATCGACTCCGGCAACAAGATCCACGACGACAACGCGTTCGTCCTGCTGGACGCCGCTTCCTCCGCCGAATTCGTCACCTCCGTCATCGCCCATGAGACGGAGCACATCGTCCACGGCATGGACCACGGCGGCGAGGGCCTGACTCGCTATGCGTCGGATTACGTCGTGTCAAGCGGCAGATCAAGCGCTACAATGGCTATTGGCCCCGGAACAGACACTCTGCTCGTTCAAAGCGGCGGTGTGGTGTCGAAAGCGACGGTAAATACCTCCGCCGTCATGACCGTTGACAACGGCGGCGTGGTGTCGAGTGCGATAGTGAATTTCAACGGCATCACGTCCGTAAATAGCGGCGGTGTGGTGTCGAATGCGGCACTGAGTAACGGCAGCATGTTTGTCGGCGGCAATGTGGGCAGCGTGTTTAACAATTTTGGCACCCTGGTCGTCAACAATGGCGGTGAAGTACAGAACGTGACCATAAGCGCCGGCGGCCTGACCATCAGTGGCGGCGGCACCGTGGTAAGCACCGACTTGATTTCAGGCGTCGTGCATGTGAACGGCGGCACGGCATCCTCCATTACAATGCATAATGGAACCGTGATGATTTACAGCGGCGGCGTGGCGAGTTCCCTGGTGGTCTCCGGCGGCACTCTGACTGTCTATTCAGGAGCCTCGGCAACGGACATCGCCTGGACGCCTTTCCTCCAAGGGAAGGTAAATATCCAATCCGGTGGCTACGCGACATTTGCCAATAGCGGATATTATTTGGGAAGCGGCAACACCCCTCAGGGAAGCGGAATGTCGATTTCGGAGATAGTGGTAGGTAATGGTAGCCTGTATGTCTTTGAAAACGGTCTGGTGGAGAATGCGACAGTTGAAGTGGTAGGCCTCCCACCCAGCGCCACCCTCTTCCCCGACACGACGCCCTCCCGATCTGCCGGCGGCACTCTGACTGTCTAGGCAGGAGCCTCGGCGACGGACATCCACTGGAC
>JAEEYQ010000062.1 GCA_016288215.1 Lentisphaeria bacterium
GTTCCCCGCGGGGGAGGGGGGCCGGGGCGTCTATCCCGTCTCGGCCTCGCTGTACCTCAGCCGGGGCCGCCGGGTCCTCGCTCCCGGGGAAGAGGCGGAGTACACCTTGAGTTTCTGCGCCCGGACTCCCGACCGGGAGCTTCCCCGCCCCGACGGGCGGGCGGAAATGTACGCCCGGTACGCCCGCATCGCTCAGCTGACGGCCCCGCTCCAGCTCCGTACGGGAGTCCCCGAAATCGACAGCGAATTTTACTTTTCCAAGCTTCGGGCGGGGGAAAACATCTTTCTCACCCGGGCGGGACTGCTTCACTCCCCGGGGGGCAGGCGGTACTACGCCAGCGTCTGGGCCAACGATCAGCTGGAGTACGCCGCCCCATGGTTCGGCTTCACGGGGGACCCGGCGGGGATCGAAGCCTCCCTCAACGCCTTCGAACTCTACGTCCCTTTCATGGGGCGGGAGTACAAGCCCATTCCCTCTTCCGTCGTTTCGGAAGGGGTGGGCATCTGGAACAAACGGGGCGACCGGGGGGACGCCGCCATGTACGCTTACGGTGCGGCCCGCTTCGCCCTCGCCTCGGGAAGGCGGGACATCGCGCTGAGGTTAAAATCTCCCGTCGAATGGTGTCTGGAGTTCTGCCGCCGCAGGCTGAACGACGAAGGCGTTCCCGAATCGGACACCGACGAATTGGAAACCCGGTTGCCTTCCGGCAAGGCCAATCTCTGCACCGCTTCCCTCTATTACGACGCGCTGCGCACGGCTTCCTCGCTGGAACGGGATCTGGGGGATCCCGCCCGGTCGGCGGAATATGCGGCGCAGGCCCGGACCCTCGGGAACGCCATCGAAAAATACTTCGGCGCCCGGCTCCGCGGCTTCGACACCTACCGCTACTACAAGGAGTGCGAAGTCCTGCGGGCGTGGATGGGGATCCCCCTCTGCATGGGACTTTTCGACCGGGCGCAAGGAACGGCGGCGGCCCTCTTTTCGGAGCGGCTCTGGATCGGCGGCGGCATGCTCAGCGCCGAAGGGGACGAAAAGGTGTGGGACCGGAGCGCCCTCTACGCCTTCCGCGGCGCGATCTTTTCCGGGCAGGGGGACCGGGTCTTCCCCCTGCTCCGGGACTATTCGGAAACCCGGCTCACGGGGGAACACATCCCCTACCCCTTCGAAGCGTGGCCCGAAAACGACTGCCGTCAGACTTCGGCGGAGTCCGCCCTCTACGCGCGGATCTTCACCGAAGGCTGGTTCGGCCTCACTCCCGCCGGTCTGCGGCGCTTCACCGCCGCCCCGAATCCTCCCGCGGCGGTTCCCGAGTCGGAACTGAACGATGTGCCCGCTTTCGGGCATGTGCTGGACTTCGCGCTGAAGGGCAGGGAGCTGGAGATCCGCTGTGACGGCAAGGTCTTTGCCGTCACCTCCGCTCCCCGGGAGATCGAGCTGCCGGAGCGGACTCCGGACGAAATTTGAGACACCTGAACACCGAAAGCGAAAAGGAAACGAAAATGAAGATCCCAAAACCCGCATGGAGTTACGGAATGCAGAGCCGGGCCCGTTCCCGGGTCGGAGCGGCCCCCGCCATTGCCGAAGCGGTGGAAGAGGCGCATAAACTGGGAATAACCGAAGCGGTGGTCTTCGGCAAAGACCACACGGGATTCTGTTTTTACCCCACCCGGAAAGGGGTCCCGCACCCGAAACTTCAGGTCGACCTGACGGGCATCATGACGGCGGAGCTCCACAAGAGGGGCATGACCGCCATCGCCTACGTCAATCTGGGCATGGACGGCGAGGCGGGCCGCCGGCGCCCGGAGTGGCTCATGCGCTCCCCCACGGGCGGATCTTATCTCGTCCCGGAACACTTCGGGAACCTGTGCCTCTACTCCGGCTATCTCGATGAGTACCTCATGCCCGTGATGAAGGAAATGGCGGAAACGTGTCACGTGGACGGCTTCTTCCTCGACACCATGAGCGCCTTCCGCAGGTGTTTCTGCGAAAAGTGCCGGGCGCTCTACCGGGAATATTCGGGGAAGGAGATCCCCGTGGAGCTCGACGACCCCGAACTTCCCGCCTACGGGCTCTACAAGAAGAAGCTCACCGCGGAAACCGTCGAAAGGATCAGGGCCGAACTGCTGGCGGTGAACCCTGAACTCAAGATCATCTTCAACCACGAGGGCGGCCCCCTGGTGCCGTGGGAGATCCCCGGACTGCACACCGTTCCCGTTTCGGGCGACCCCCGGGCCTGTTATCCCTGGCCGGAGTTCATGGCCAACTACCTTTCCTCCTTCGAGGTCACGGGAGATGTCTTCATCGAAAGATTCCTGCGGGGCTGGGGCGACCGCTGCGGCTGTTCGCAGGAGACCATGGCCTACAAGACGGCGTGCATAAGCGCCTACGGCCAGCGCTTCTGCGTGGGCGACCGGATGCACCCCGAGTGCCGCATGGCACCGGGATCTGCCGCCGCCATGAAGCGGATCGTCGGCACGGTGGACAAAATCAACGCTCTCCTGCCCGACGGGGAGATGCCCCTCGATCCCGAATTCATCGCATTGTTCCCCTCATCGACGATTTTCGGGCGGAACTGGGAGTTTTTCGGGACCTCCGGCAGATTCGACTTCGCCCGACCGGGATCCATCTTCTTCGGACTCCCCGTACTGCTGGCGGATGCGGGGTTCCCCTTCATGATCGCGCCCGAGATGACCTTCGCCGATCATCTGCGGCCGGACCGGCTCCTCATCGTCTCGGGGGCGGCCTGGCTCGATGACAAAAGCGATGAAGCGATCCGGAAATTCGTTCTTTCCGGGGGCAAGGTGCTCTTCGCCGAAACGCTCCCCCGTTTGAACAGCGGCAAGATCCCGGAGTATCTGGGCGTCGAAGCGGGCCCGGAGCCCTGGCAGCGGGCCGTCTACCTGCCCCCGTGGCGCGAAAACGAAGCCGACGAAGAAAAAACGCTTTGTGCGGGGGATGTCCTGAACTTGAAACTTACCGGCGCACGCCCGGTGCTTTACGGTTATCCCCAGTACGATTTCACCCTCATGGGCGGGGGGTACAACTCCTGCGCCGCGGAAAAGGCCGAAGTGCCCCTGCTCACGGTGAACCGTTACGGCAAAGGGAAGGTATGGTTCCTCAACGCGCCCGTGTTCACGGAGTACACCGACCGGAGCGTGGAACTGCTGAAGTGGACGCGGACACTGCTGAAAAAACTCCACGCGCCCGAATGCGAACTCGTCACCTCCGCAGGTGGTCTGGAACTGGTCTCGAGAAAAAGTCCCGACGGGAAGAGACGCTCCTTCATCATCCTCCATCACGGCGGGTTGCGCCACAGCCTGCGGGGAGGACCCTTCACCATGACCGAACAGGTCATCACCCCCCGGCCGCAGGTTTCCGCCCTCCTGCGGGTGAAGACCGGCGGGAAACTCCGCGTCACCGTGAACGGCAGAAGGGCGGCGGTCCGGCAAAGAAGCGGCTTCGCCGAACTCCGGCTCACGATCAACTCCTCGTGGACCGTGGTCAATGTGGAGGAGGTATGATCCTGACCGGGATCCTGCTGGCTCTGGTAACCGGGCTTTTCTGGAACGTCAGCGGCATCGTCAACAGCATCTGCGCCAAAAAGGATTACGACCTGTATTCCTATCTGCTGACCAACGTGGTCTTCACGGCGGTCTTCACCGGGATCCTTTCGGGCGGGATCGCCGGGATCTTCCGGCGGGAACTGCTCCTTTTCGCCGGGGTTTCCATGCTGGCCGGCGTCATCAACACCTCCGGCGCGCTGTTTCTCCAGAAGGCGCTTCAAAAAGGCCATCACGGGATCGTCTTCCTCATTTCCCAAGCCTCGCCCGCCATTCCCTTCATCGCCGGGATGACCCTGCTGGGCGACAAGCCTTCGTTTTGCAAGATCGGCGGCGTCGTGCTGATCTTCGCCGGGATGGCGCTGGCGGCCCTTCCCGGGCTCCGGGAAAGAAAGCCGGACACCGGAGGGAAAAAGCTTGCGTGGCTTCTGCCCGCGCTCCTTTCCTTCGGCTGTTTCGGCGTCGCCCA
Organism: Lentisphaeria bacterium; assembly: GCA_016288215.1. GTDB lineage: Bacteria > Verrucomicrobiota > Lentisphaeria > Oligosphaerales > Oligosphaeraceae > Tb-RUG-64. The sequence goes on from JAEEYQ010000062.1 coordinate 4,031, forward strand.
TACCATGCTGGCGCTGCCCTCGCTGATGGTCCTGCCGGAAGGCGCGGGAAAATACCGCACCTTCCTCTTTTACTGCGGCAGTTCGCTTCTGATGACGACTGCGGCCGCCTTGCGCCGCCGGACGGGCCCTGCCGCCGTCAATCGGGCGCTGCTCCTTATCGGCGTCATCGCCGCGGTGCTCAACGTCTGCTCCATGAGCCTTTTCTTCAAGGCGCTGGACCATCTGGCCCCGGCTCATGCGGTGGGACTGGGCTCCCCCCTCGCCATCAGCGCCTCGCTGGCCGGATTCACCTTGTACAGCTGGTTCTATCTCCGCGAAAAGCGCGAACCGGCGGCTCTGGCGGGGCTCCTGTGCATCTGCGCGGGAGCTGTCGCCGCCTCGTTTTGACGGACGTCCTTTTTCCCCGATTCCGGTGTTTTTGCGGCAATACCGGATTTGCAAAATGCCGGACCCGATGCTATATTATCATTCCGAAACGGTTGCATACCAAATCCAAAGAGAGGTTTTTTGATCATGAAAAAGAGATTTACGCTTATCGAACTGCTGGTGGTCATCGCCATCATCGCAATACTTGCGGCCATGCTTCTGCCCGCTTTGCAGCAGGCCCGGGAACGGGGCCGCTCCATCACCTGCGTCAA